>JAJXZT010000058.1 GCA_021779935.1 Acidobacteriota bacterium | reverse complement strand
GTTGCCGCTGCCTGCCGGCCGCGTTGACTCGACGGCATCGGCTTCGGGGTGCAGCAAGCCATGAATCGCTGTAAAGAGAAAAGGCAAGCGGGATGCGTAAGTTTGCAGTCGTAATTTTTTTGATCGCTTTGGGATGGGGCCAGTGCGTTGAACTTCTTTCGGGACAATCCAACGCGTCTGTGCTGGAAGGGGTTGTGCAGGATCCGACCGGCGCGGTGATTGGGGGTTGCGAGATCACGCTCGTCAGCACGCTGACGAATCTGCGGGTCACGACGCGGACCAACGATCAGGGGCTTTACATTTTTCCTTCCCTGCAGCCGGGGGTGTATTCGCTGGAGGTTTCGCACGAGGGATTTACTTCGTATTTTCTCTCCGACTTTCGGATTACCGCATCGCAGCGCGTGAGCCAGAATGCCACGCTCCAGCCGGGAACCGTTGCTACCACGGTGAACGTGGACGCCTCCGGCGCGGCCTCCCTTTCCGAGCCAACATCGAATGAACTCGGCACCCTGATCGAGTCAGAGAGCGTGAGCAAGCTGCCGCTCAACGGCCGCGACTTCCTGCAACTTGGTCTGTTGTCGGGAGCCGCCCAGACCTCCGGCACGACGGTTTCAGATTTCCTGACGCTGCAGACAGGGCACCCCGACCGCACGATTGTCATTGATGGGAATGAGCAGGATTTGACGGGCTTCTACATGAATGGCATGTCTACGGCGGGAAGCCGCCTGGGCCAGGCTTCGTTGAATCTCTCCGTGGCTGCGATCGATCAGTTCAAGATTCATGAGGGCTTCTTTCTTCCCTCGGAAGGGCCGAACAGTGCAGGCGTCGTGAGCGTGGTGACGCGCGCGGGGTCGAACCAGGTTCATGGCGAGGTCTTCGAGTTTCTGCGAAACGCGGCCTTCGATGCGGGCAACTATTTCGATCCGCCGGGCACGGCTCCGGCGCCGTTCCAGCGCAATCAATTTGGCGGCGCGATTGGCGCGCCGATTCTGCACAATCGCCTGTTTGCGTTTGGCCACTACGAAGGGCGGCGGCAAATGCTCTCGGAGATTGCCCGCGCTACCGTGCCAACGCAGAAGATGTTTGACGGGGATTTCTCGGAGTTGCTTGGCCTTTCCACGCCTGTCACGATTTATGACCCGGCCAGCTATGATGCGACGACGGGCAAGCGCCAGCCTTTTCCGGGGAACATCATTCCCTCGGGCCGGATCAATTCGATGGCGAAGGCTCTGCTCGCCTACTACAGGCCGGCGAGCGGCCTGGGGCCCAGCAATCTGGCGGGCAATCCGAAAACCACGGACAATTACGACCAGTGGGGCACGCGAATCGATGCGAATCTCGGCCCGTCCAACAGTCTTTTCGGACAATTTGTGTACGAGAACTCGCCGACCGTGGATGCGGGACTCTTCCCTCTCTCTGGGTACGGCTTTCCGCTGGACACGCACCTGTTCATGCTGCAATGGACACGCACGCTGACGCCGCGCGTGGTGAACGAGATGCGGATTGGGTGGCTGCGCCCATCGGTCTACTCGGCGGGCGAATCGCAAACGGATGTGCAAGGGCCGCTCGGATTTACGGGCACGGCTGATCCCAACGGCCTGCCGGGAATCTTTCTTGCGGGGTTCAATCTCTCCGGCAGTTCCACGGCGCCTTCGTTCGGGCGCAATCAGGGGCTGATTGGCAACACCGATAACCAGTACCAGTTCCACGACAGCCTGAGCTATCTGGTTGGCAAGCACGAACTGAGCCTGGGCGGTGACGTGAATTACGTTCGCACGGTGCAGGAGAGCTCGAATTTCTACTCGCGAGGCGGCGTGTGGTTCAACTCCGTCTACACGGCACAGCTTGGTCCCGATGCGAGCGGCAAGCCCGCGCCGGTTGCGGGCACGGGCAATTCGTTTGCGGATTTCCTGCTTGGCATGCCGCTGAACGGCAGCGTGACCTCGATGCCGCGCACTCATTTTCGCTGGACCGCCGTGACTCCGTATGTACAGGACACATGGCGCGTGCGGAACGGCCTCACAGTGAACGCAGGGCTGGCGTGGAATTTGAGCACTCCGCCCAATGCGACCGGACACGACAGCCTGTATCCGCACGCCGTGGATCTGAAGACGGGCGCGGTGCGCTTTGCCGCGCTGGGGGATATTTCTCCATCGATTTACAGCGTCGATCTCAATAACTTTGCACCGCGTGTGGGCGTCTCCTGGCAACCGAAGTTTTCATCGAACACCGTGGTGCGCGCGGGCACTGGAACCTACTATCCCGCCGAGAACGCGCTCTATCTGCTCTTTGCCATCACGGCTCCAGGCGTGGCGATTGTGCAATCCATCGTGAACGATCCTTCGACGCCTATGCCCACCTATGTGATGGGGCAGAATGTGTTTCCGCCTATCTCGCAGACTCCCATCACGCAGCAGTTCGCGGATACGATCAGCGGCAGCATCTTCACTCTGGATCCTGGGCTCCGCACGCCTTATATCAACCAGTGGAGCTTCGCGATTCAGCAATCCATCCGCGGCAACACGATCGCCGAGGTGGACTATATCGGATCGCAATCGCGCAAGCTGCCCATCCGGTGGAATGCCGACGACTGTTCTTCGGCTGGAACGTACCAGTGCAATCCCTCAGTGAAACCGTTCAAGCAGTTCACGTATGTCTATGCTGCCGCCAACGAGGGTTTTTCAAGCTACAACGCTCTGGTTGCCAAGCTGCAGCGACAGTTTTCTGGCGGCTTGAGCTTTGTGGCGAACTACACATGGTCGAAGGTACTGACCAACACAGAACAGGGAGGCGCGCCGGTGGGCATCAATCAGCGCGGCACGTGCCTGGTCTGCGACAAGGGGATGGCGGGCTTCAATGTGCCGAAGCGACTGGTGGCAAGCGGCGTGTGGCAGATGGACAGCCTGGAGAAATTCCTCTCACCGGAGAAGCCGGTGGTGCGGGCGCTGGCGAGCGGATGGACGATTGATATGATTGCGACCTTTTCCAAAGGGAATCCATTTACGGTGCTGGCCGCGAATACCACGTCCATGGACCCTCTGACGAGCTATCGGGCCAACCGCACGTGCGATGGCCGTTCTTCGCTGCGCAACAAAGACGTGCGGACGAATGGCAATTACTGGATCGACCCGTCATGCTTTGCGCAGCCCGCGCCCAGCATGTTCGGCGATTCGGGAGCCAACATCCTGACTGGTCCCGGAGTGAACAACTGGGACTTCGGAATCGGCAAGCTCATTCCGCTGCACGAAGCGGCGCACCTGGAGCTGCGCGTGGAAGCGTTCAATGCCTTGAATCACGCGCAATTCCTGAACCCTGACTTCACGATGACGGATTCGAGCTTTGGCCGGGTGACTGCAGCTGGGCCTGCGCGGCAGTTGCAGTTTGCGTCGAAGATTGTGTGGTAACGAACGAACTGGTGTAGTTGGAGACGCCGCGACGCGGAGAAGCGGTGTGCAGGCGGAAACGCTGCACGTGGCGCATCTACCCTGGCGAGCAGCACAGATGGCGAGCTGAAGCGGGGCTACTCCGCGGATGTGATTGCGGGCCGGATGACCCGCAAGGACAAGAGCGTGGTGGAGCATGTGCGGTTTGTCATGAAGAATGGCGAGGCGCTGCGGCAGCAGACGCTAGTTTCGAGAGGCCTGAGCGCTGGCCCGGCGGCGGGCCTCGATCCTTGCAAGGGCGAGCGTGAATCGCTTTGACTTCTCCGGCGCCAGCGACTCTTCCACGCCCTTGCGATAGCCGCCCTGATAGATGGAATACATGATGGCCAGCGAGCATCCTGTGCCGAACATGAATCCGAAGCACAATCCAAACAGCGCGGCCGGACCAATACCAATCATTTCGTGCTCGTCCTTCGTGTGCGGGCCTTACACCGCGACGGTGAAGCTGGTCTCGGTGCGGGTGACGGGGCGGTAGAGAGTGTCGCGCTCGACG
>JAJXZT010000023.1 GCA_021779935.1 Acidobacteriota bacterium | reverse complement strand
CGCTTTGACCGGGCTGGAGGCCATGCCAGCCAGCACAATTCCGCCAAGGCACGCCGCGATCAGCCGGAGTGGCTTCTCAAGTGGATTCCGGTGTTTTAGGCCAGAGAATTCGTGATTGCATCGAATCGGAACACTGGTGATTGAAATAGTTTTCTTGCGGCAGACAAATCCACACACACCCATGCATCGCCTCAGCTAGGTCGAGAAATATACAACAATTTTTGGCAGTATCGAGAGATTATCTTAACGTATCGGCGCAGCCAGACCGTAGAAAAATGGTACCGGCGAGATCAGCGGAACGCCCAAAGTGGCAAGCGGAAACACGGCTTACACGATAACTGCCTACAACACCGGGGGAAGCGCTTCGGCGTTCGTTGAGAAGAGTGATCATCGAGTTCGCATCTGCAATCTGGCAGTCCAGCTTTTCAAGTCTGGATTCCACGTTGCGAATAATGTCGCGCTGCTCTTCCAGGCCGGGCAATGGGATGAACCAGTTCTTAATGTGATCATGCGATAGCTTCACCATCGACTGGCTCGAACCTCGTGCGTCTCTCTTAATCTGGATTCTTCCTGCATCGGCCTGTAGATACAAATTCAAATATTCAGGGATCAGTTTCCATTTGGCCAGATCAAGGCGGTAGATGAGATCACTGAAAATGGTTTTGGGAGGTGCTGAGGAAACGATACAGGTGTCACCAACGAGTTCTGGGGTGTTGGCTCGGGTTAGTAGAAAATCGCCGTCCTGCAAACACAGGCTTATATCAATTGCTTCGTCCGCATTACGGGCGCTGGCCTGCGCGGGTCTGTGCCTTTCACGATGCAGTTGAATGTCTCTTTGAATTGCTCCATTAGCGACTGCGGCAGCTTGGTCGCCGGGAGCGCGTGCGGATTCTCGTAGATCACGACCTGGTATTCGATGCCGCGCGATGGTACTGCTGAAAAGGCATAGAAGACGCCGAGGCCGCCGAGGTTCTCGAAGCGATTGCTGGTGAAGTAGCCGTCTTCGCCGTATTGCCACTTGGCACCTTGAGTGCGCCTTCGACCTGGAAGAGCGTCTCATGCAGCTGCCCAGTCGAGCAGCACGTCAAGCTCTCTGCTGTACGCTACCGGCCCCGGATAGCCGTTGGCCCACCTATCGGGTGAAATCAGCCTCCGGGCAGCCGGCCCTAAACGCAATGCGCCGGTTCCTGCCATCACTACTACCTCGGCGTGGCAGGTCCTCCCTCCCCGATCCACAGTATCTTCGCCTGGTTGTCAGCAAACGTCAAATCCAAGATACAACGGAACTTATTGTCGCTTTTTCCCAGCTCCCACCTACGACGAGAAAAGCCGGAAGATGAGACGAGTGATGTCAAATCGGTATATTGACATCACTCTCTCCTTGGGAGTAGCGTTAGGTTATGGCCCGAGTAGCGTTCACGTTGAGAATTGACGCCGAAGAGCGCGCCGCCCTTGAGAACCTCAGCAAGGTGGAACGGCGCCCCGTCAATCAACTGCTCAACGAAGCAGTCAGGAACTTCCTGCTCCGGCGCAGGCCAAAGGAAAGCAGCCTGGAAGCCAACCTTGAGCGGTTGCGAGCTTACCGGGAGCGCGATCCTCAGTTCCGCCGTGCCCGCAAGGCATTCATCGAAACCGAAGCTAGTGGGGACGATCCGCTTGAAGGCGAGCCAATTGAAGGACGGCTCGTCAATGGCAGGGTCGAACCCATCGGGCCGGCTCAGAGCAAAATCCGGGACATCTTAGGTGCCTAACTGGGACGAGGACAGCCCCGAGCTGCGACGGAACCTCAGCAAGGTCCTCGATGAGATTGTTCACTCCGCACAGCGGCGAGAATTCCCCACTCTCGCCTCGGCGAAGCGCTGGCAATCTCTGCTCATGAAGAACCTCACCGTCCCCGACGCGCGCTTTGTTGGCGCGTTCCGCGGTGAGCCGGGGCTCGAGAAGATCCAGGTGCGCGTCGGCGTTGGTTACGGCGTGGACGCGGCCGAGGTTGCTGGAGCGCTGGCGGGATTTGAGAGAAAGCTCCACGCGCTCCTCCGGGAACTGGACTTGATGTTGCCCGCTGGTCGGGAGCCAGATGCCGACCAGCTTGCCGCCGTCGTCGATCTGTGTGCATGGGTTCACGCCGAGTGGGTACGCATCCATCCGTTTGCAAACGGGAATGGCCGTACCGCTCGACTTTGGGCCAACTTCATCGCAATGCGCTATGGACTCCCGCCGTTCATTCGTTCGCGGCCCCGCCCGAATTTTGGTTATGCAGACGCCGGCGCCAAAGCGATGCAAAGTGATTGGAAGCCGACCGCAGTCGTCTTCCGGCGATTGTTGGATGCCTTCCTTGATGAGATCTGAAGGTCGTTCAGTCTTGGCAGGAGGGACTTGCGCAAAGTGCGACGACGAAAAAGTGGTCTGCACTCTTCCTATCGGCCTTTCCCAATCTGGCTGGATTATGGTACACAAGAGTTCCGCGACAAACTTGCCACCTACCTCCTCGAATCGGAGGTGCCGGGGACCATCACACGCCGCGGCGATACCGTCGACTACTTCATTCCTGCGCGCCGCAGACGCAGCGATGCCGAACGAGAGGCGCTGAAGGAAGCTTCTGTAGGCTGGCAGGAGATACTGGATGCCGAGGGAATATCGGAAGACGAAATCCTGGCAGACTTTAAGAAGTGGCGGGCGAAGCAGAAACGATGACGGAACAGAAGCGCCTGGTGCTCGATGCGAATATTCTCCTTCGCGCCGTATTTGGCATTCGGGTGCGCAGTCTTCTTGAAGCCTACGAAGAATCGGCTTTGTTCTTTGCTCCGGATGTTTGCTTTGCCGACGCCCGCAAGTACATCCCCTCTGTTGCCGCACAACGTGGCATCGATGCAGCGCCGTCAAGGGCAGAGCAAAACAAGGCCACTGCGGCGGAGTAACAGCAGGCGAGTAGCTAGCTGCGAAGTTGTTGGATTTGCGGGGGAGAAGGGGCTCTGAAGCGTAGCGAAAGAGGCCCTTCTCCCCCGCGGCGTGTTGGCCAGGGGGTAACCTGTCGGCACGCATGCACGGAGTTGTCTCGTCCGGGGCAAACGGGTGTAAACGCGGCGCGCGCTACGAGCGCGCAAACGTCCACGCTGCGCGGACAGCCCTCCCATTGCATGAGAGAGCCCATACAGTTGATCTTTCCTGGGGGCCTGCGGACAAACGCTTGGAGGAATAGCTCTCGTCTAATGACATGTAGGCAGGGGGAACCGCTCGGACGGCTCGCAGGAGGCCCATCAGAACGCTTGACCATCCTGCACGAATCAGGGTGCGTTTCTTGGCGGGTTAAGCCGCTCATAATCTTCAACCCTCCGGACAACTTGCAGCACTTCCGGCGCCTCAATCTGACCGATCGGACGGTTGCCGAGGGCGGGAAAGATGTCCAATTCGAAGCGCCGTTGAATGTTGGCTACGTGACGATCCGAAAGGATGTTCGCCTGTTTCGACAGCAACTCGTTGGCCATCGCCTCAAAGGAGTTTTCAGCCGCCAGCTTCGCGCTTCGCTTGGCTCCCTGCCGTTCCAGGGAAGGATCCAAACCATCCGCCAGCTGTTTTGCAATGATGGCATGTCTGTCCCGTACCTCTGCCAGAGACACTGTGTCGTACACGCCGAGGCTGAGACTTTTTTTCTTTGCCTTCTTGCCAATATCCCGCTCGCCATACTTTCGACCCATTTAGGTAGGTCCAGAGGCATAAGCCGCCTCCGTCATGGAGCTTCGAGACAGCTACCCCGCGCATTTCGCCGCCTTACATTGCCTAGCGGTCAAAATCTTCGATGGCACTGTGGTAACTCCTGGCAGAAGAAATCATCTACCACGGTTTTCTACCACGGATGCAATCGGAACCCCAATGCACGCATCTGGACATCAAACCTTATAAATTACTTTTTTCTATGAATTATGGACCTTGCAGGAGGCTGCTGGATGTTGCTTTG
>JAJXZT010000030.1 GCA_021779935.1 Acidobacteriota bacterium | reverse complement strand
CACATTTCCCGCAGCTATTTCATTCCAAAGCAAATAGAGTTTCAAATTCGATGTCCCCTTTTCCCCCTCTGATATGTCAGACTAGATATAGCGACAAAACATTCAAGCCCGCCCCGCGCGGGCTTTGTCGTTTTGGCCAAAAGCCAAGAGCTAATAGCTAAGTGCTTTTGTTTCTGATATCTAAAAAAATGGCCCTTTATTTTCTGATATTTACAGAATAAGAACCCGTAAATATTAGAAAACAGATAATTTGTAAATGGGGGGAGGGGTACCCGCAGTAGGGCACCGCACGGACACATCCCAGGCAGATAGAGTTATGTTGTTGCCGTTCCGCCCTGCTTTCCGTAGTTCGCCTTGCGCTCCTCGACCGCGGCGATCACGTCCTCGGGATGCTTGAGCCAGAGCGATTCCAGCTCCTGCGTGAAGCCCGCGGGCGCCCAGGGTACCTGCTGCGAGATATAGTTCAGCAGCACCCCGGCATTCTTCTTCTTGCCGTTGACCTCGTACGAGTAGCGGAAGCGATCGCGGATGACCGTTGCGTACGACTTTCCGACGGGGATGAAGTACACCCTCTGCTTCGTGATCTTCGGATAGGTCCACACGATGTCCGGCACATGGAAGACGACCATGGAAAACATCCACGGCATGAACAGCCACGGCCCGCTGACATGCGCTTGTCCGATCTTCTCAAGGGGGATCATCTTCAGGCTCGTATCGATTTCCTGCGCTACCGTCTCCGGCATTCCGAATGCGGCGATGCGCTTGTAGATCGCAGTCGCCGAGTAATCCGCCCTGCGCTCGTTCCACTTCTTCAGGTTCCACCCGACCAGGAGAAGCAGTGGAATACCGATGCCCAGCGTCCAGTAACCTTCGGTCCGGTAATCGGAGGCGTCGAGCATCGCGGGAATGAACGCGCTTTGCAGCGTCGGGTCCTGCTTGAGCACGGGAGCGATCGTCTGGTCGTACACGTCGGAAGGAATCGGCTCCAGCGCGCCGGAAAAATCCGCTCCCGTCGAATGCAGCGGCGCCTTGACAAGGAGAAGCTTTTGGCCGACTTCAACGGCGACGTAGTCGGCCGTCGTTTCCTCCGACTCCACCTGCTGGGAGGACTCGTCCAGCGTCTGCTCCACCGACTGAATCCCGGTCGGAACGGACTTGTCTCCGTGGACGTGCACGAAGTACCGGAAGCGCTGGCCGGGGTCGTGCAGAGCGGCCAGTTGATCGCTGGAGATGTTGGTGGTGCCCATGAGGAAATTGGCGAGATAGCGACGATTGAAGCCCGCATAAACGACCATCGCTGCAAGGAGCACAAGGTTCACAAAGAGCAGATTGCGATTGCAACGGCGAATCTGCTGACCGATAAAGTTGTCCCACATATCGACTCCAGTTAGCTGACTGAAATACCAGTGCGCTTTGGGCCGCGTTCGCCAACTTGTGATCGCAGAGTTGTAGCATTGCTTCGGCTCCCTCACAAGCAATTTGTGATGGCCGTGTGAGAGCGGACGGGTCTCTTCTATTCGCGACCTCTTTCGTGCATAATGCGTCCGTTTATGAAACGCACCGTTTGTCTCCTGCTCGCTGTCCTTGCGTCGCTCTCCGCGTCTTTCGCGCGAGTCACGCGCATTGAGATCAAGTCGCGCGTCGTTGTCGCCAACGGACATTCCTTCGGGCTTGCCGGTCCCTACGAGAAGATCGAAGCGAAGGTCTTCTTCGCCGTCGATCCGAAGAACCTGCACAACCGTCAGATCGTCGATCTCGACCTGGCGCCGCGCAACGCCCAAGGTGAAGTCGAGTTCTCCGCCGATCTTTTCCTGCTTCGTCCGGTCAACATGGCGAAGGGCAATAACACGCTGCTGCTGGAGATTCCGAATCGCGGCGGACGCGGAAGCATCCTCCGCATCGTTGAGGGCGACAACGCCGCGCTCAGCAGCACCAAGGATTTCGGCGACGGATTTCTACTGAACAACGGATACACGCTCGCATGGCTCGGCTGGCAGTGGGATGTGCCGGAGAAGCCCGATGTTGTGCGACTCTACGCCCCCATTGCGCGTGGTCCCAACGGTCCCATCACAGGACTGGTTCGCACCGATTACACTCCGGCCGAGCGTCAGACGGATATTCCGCTGGGACACGTGATTGTCGGCACCATCGGCGGCACCAGTTATCCGGTCTCCGATCCGGCGAGCCCGCTGAACGTGCTCACCGTGCGCGACTCGCCGCTCGGCCAGCGCCAGGTGATTCCGCGCTCGGAGTGGAGCTTCTCGCGCGAAGTCGATGGCAAGCTGGTGCCCGACAACCGTACGCTCTATCTGGCGAAAGGCTTCGAGCCGGGCCGCATCTACGAACTGGTGTACGTGGCGCAGAACCCGGTGGTCTCCGGGCTCGGTTTGGCCGCCGTGCGCGACTTCGTTTCGTGGGAGAAGTACGACAGCGCGTCTATCGCACCGGTGAAGTATGCAATCTCGCTCGGCATCTCGCAGTCAGCGCGATTCCTGCGCCACTTCGTCTGGCAGGGATTCAACGCCGATGAAGATGGCCGACAGGTGCTCGATGGCGTGATGCCTCACGTCGCCGGGGCCGGACGCGGCAGTTTCAACCATCGCTTTGCCCAGGCCTCTCGCGATGCGCAGCCCTTCAACACGCTCTTCTTCCCGACCGATTTGTTCCCATTCACCGATCTGCCGGAGACCGATCCGCTGACCGGTCAGACCGCCGGACTGCTCGACCAGGCATTCGCCGGCAAAACGGCGCCGAAGATCTTCTATTCGAACACATCGTATGAATATTGGGGACGCGCCGCCTCGCTGATACATACTTCGCCTGACGGCACGCGTGACGCGAAGATTCCAGACAACGTACGCATCTACTTCCTCGCCGGACTCGAACACTTCAGCGTGCCCTTCCCGCCGCAGCAGATGAATTTGCCGGACCTGCGCGGACAGAACCTGCCGAATCCGAACCCGGTGCAGTGGCTGTGGCGCGCACTCATCACCGACATGCGCGAGTGGGTCGTCGACGAAATCGCGCCTCCGCCGAGCACCTATCCCCGTCTCGCCGATGGCGGATTGGTGCCGCTCGACAAGCTCGCGTTTCCGAAGATTCCCGGCGTGAATCTTCCGCACGAGTTCAACCACGCCTACCACGTAGACTACGGTCCCGAGTGGTGGACAAAGGGAATCATCACCAAAGAACCGCCAGTCGTCGGCAAGCCGTTCGTGAATTTCGTTCCGCAGGTAGATGCCGACGGCAACGACCGCGGCGGTGTGCGCATCCCGGAGATGGCCGTCCCGTTGGCGACATATACCGGATGGAATCTTCGCAGTCCGTCCATCGGCGCGCCAACATTCCGCCTGAGTTTTCTTGGCTCGTTCATTCCCTTTGCCCGCACGCGCGCGGAACGCGAGAAGAACGGCGATCCGCGTTTATCAATTGCCGAACGCTACCGTGATCGCGAGCAATACCTGGGCCTGTACACGGAATCCGCGCTCGAACTGGTGAAGCAACGGTTCCTGCTGCCGCAGGATATGCCGGCGGTGATAATGCGCGGCGAGCACGAGTGGGATCATCTGGCGAAGTAGCATGGGCGGCGGCTTCGGCTGCGCCGTCCGTTTTTAGGCCTGCGCTTCGGGTTATCACTGACAGCGGACACGGCACCGAGTAGCATTTTGTTAGAGAACTTCCGCCCTCTGGGTTGGGCCGTCCATGGGTTGCACGATGTTCGCAAGTTCCGAGGAGGCTCCATGAAGCGCAGCGAAAAAGTTCTGGATGCGACCGTGTGGCTGGTGGTCGCGCTTGGAATGGTTGTGCTGCTCCTGTTGATGCTGCAATCGGCGTGAGTACGGTGTACATCAGGCGATTGCATGCGTGAGCGAGGGGGAAGGAGGATTCTATGTTGCATAAGCACCTTCCTTTGATGAGGCCTATAACACTCGATCCGACGAACTGGGTGGTGATCATGCTGGCGCTGCTGGCACTCATCCTGCTTCTGGCTGAGAGCGCCGGATAGGCTCGGCGCAACCCGCACCTCCGATTACGGTTGGCGCGCGCGGAAGATTTAGCGTATAACAACGCGCGTCGATGATTCACGGAGGTAGCGAGTGTCGGAGTCCTTGAAGTACGAGCTGTGTTGCGCCGCGCGAATCCTCTTTCGCGCCGGACTGAGCGTCGCCAATGCCGGGCACCTCAGTATTGCCATTGGTAATGACCGCATGCTGGTCAACCGCTTCGGCCCGTCGTTCGCGACGTTGACGCCGTCCGATATTTTGACGGTGCTCTACGACGGAACCGTCATCGAACATCATCCAGACGTATCGCCATATGTGAATGAAACAATCGCTCTCCACGGCATCATTCATCGCGAAAACCCGCATGCAAAGGCCGTCGCGCACACGCATCCACCGGCGACTGTGACATGGAGTTGTTTCCGTGAAGTACCGGACATCTACGACCAGGAGAGCTGTTTGCTGGCGGGAGAAGTGGGGATTGTCGAGGAAGATTACGAGGGGATTGCGGCGACGGAGAACCGGGTGCTTCCACTGGCGCGCAAGCTGGGAAAATATCGCGCGGCAATTCTGCCGAATCATGGCGCGGTGACGATCGCGCCGAATATTCAACTGGCAACGGTGACAATGATATTGCTGGAGGGAATGGTTGCTCGCAACCTCTCTGTTTGTGCGGCCGCGCAGGCTACAGGGAAAACTCCACTGGCGATCAGGATGGAACATGCGCTGACAGCGAAGCGGGAGATAGAAAAAATTCCGTTCCTCGAACCGCTATGGCGCGACATGCTGCAAAGGCTGCGGCAGAGCGATCCTGACCTGTTTGAGTCAATGAGAACGGCACGAATCAACTGATTTAACTGAATGGTAACGAGTGGCGGGGGAGTAACTGTTTGTGTTGGCTAAGTAGTACCTGGGGTGTATCACCGCGGCCATGCCTCCCAAACGAACCGTTACCGTGACGATACTGCGCCGTCTAGTACGATAGTTCCGTGCTGAAGAAGCTGCTGAAATACATTCGCGAACACAAACTGCTGCGCGCGGGCGAGCGGGTGGGGATTGCCGTTTCGGGTGGAGCGGATTCGGTGGCTCTGCTGCATGCGATCCATGCACTGCGCGACGAACTTGGCGTGGTGGTGAACGTGGTGCATGTGCATCACGGCATCCGCGGCGAAGCGGCGGACGAGGATCAGCGGTTTGTCGAACGGTTGGCTGCGAAGCTGGGGCTGGACTTCCATACGACGAATGTCGATGTTCCGGCGCACGCAAAAGAAAACGGGCTGGGGATTGAAGCGGCGGGACGGGCGCTGCGTTACGAATACTTTCGGGAACTGATTTCCAATCACACACTGGACAAGATCGCCACGGCGCATACACGCGACGACCAGGCGGAAACCGTCCTGCTGCGTCTGTTGCGCGGGGCGGGCACGCGTGGACTGGCGGGGATTTACCGTCACGTGTCGAAGGAAAGCGTGGCGGAGGCGCATATCGTGCGTCCGTTGCTGGGAACGTCGCGCAAGGAGATTGAAACATATCTATCCAGTATCGGGCAGGATTGGCGTGAGGACGCGACCAATCAGGACCGGGAGTACATGAGGAATCGCGTGCGACATGAACTGCTGCCGCTGCTGGAGCGGGATTTCAATCCGAACATCCGGCAGGTGCTGGCGGAGACAGCGGAGATTGCCCGAGAGGAAGAAGCGTGGTGGGCGGAAGAGGTAGAACGACAGTTTCGAGTTTCAAGTTTCGAGTTTCGAGAGAAAACTGCAAAAGACCCATATCTGCCAAAGGATGGCAGATATGGGACACCAGTGGAAGAAGTTGGAAAGCAGTTTCAAGTTTCGAGTTTCAAGTTTCGAGTTGGTGTGGAGGAAGTCAATAAGCTGGCGGTGGCGCTAAGGCGTAGGGTGTTGCGCGAGCTGGCGCAACGGGCGGGCGTCACGCTGGACTTCCATCACATCGAGCAGTTGAGGGAGTTCGTGGAAGGTGGTGCGGTGGGTGCGTGCCAGCTTGCGTCGGGGTTCGAGGCTCGGATTGGACGCGAGCGCGGCGGCGTGCCATGGTTGGAGATCGTAAAGAAGGAAGCTACTGGCGCAGTGGATTTCGAGTATGCGTTGCCGGTGCCGGGCGAGGTGAAGATTCCGGAGCTGGGCGTGACGTTGCGGGCGCGGGTGGTGGAAACGGACGACAAGACGGCGACGCTGGGTGGAGCCTTGATCGGACAGGTGCTGACGGTGCGGAACTGGCGTCCCGGAGATCGCTACCACGCGCGCGGGCGGAAAAAAGAAGAGAAGCTGAAGGAGTTGTTCCAGGAATATCGTGTCCCGCGAGAAGAGAGGGGCCGCTGGCCGGTGGTGACGCTGGGAGACAAGATCGTCTGGGTAAGAGGGCTGCCGGGGGCGGAAGAACAAAGTACGAATGACGAAGCACGAATGACGATTGAAGAAATTGTCGAGTGAGGAGGCTGGCCATGAAACGAAGCGTTATGACGATCACATTGACATGCGGACTGCTGGCAGCTTGCTGGCCGGCGGAGGCGCAGGTCGATCAGATTTGGAAGAAGATTGAATCGAAGACGCAATCGACAAACCTGTCAGGCATGTCGTTGAGCAACGATAAGATTGCGAGCGGGCTGAAAGAGGCGCTGACGAAGAGTACGGGAACGGCGGTGGCGTCTACCGGACGACTCGACGGCTACTTCAAGAACCAAGCCATCAAGATCCTGCTGCCGGGGCAATTGCAGACGGTTGGCAGGGGAATGCGGATGATGGGCATGGGCGGCCAGTTGGACGCGCTGGAGTTGGCGATGAATCGCGCGGCAGAGCAGGCGGCTCCGGCGGCGAAGCCGATCTTTATCGACGCGATCAAGAAGATGAGCTTCGACGATGCGCGGAAGATTCTATCGGGCGACGACACGGCAGCCACCGATTACTTCAAGAAGACGTGTTCAGCGGAGTTGACGCAGGCCTTCACGCCGATCATCCACAAATCGATGGAAAATGTGGGCGTGATTACACAGTTCAATCGAGTGGCACAGAATTCGATGGCAGGTCCGTTGCTCTCCAACCGAAACTTCAATCTGGATAGTTACGTGGTGGGCAAGGCTCTCGATGGCCTCTTCTACATGCTGGGGCAGGAGGAGAAGCAAATACGGACGAATCCAGCAGCACAAACGACGACGCTGCTGAAGCAGGTGTTTGGAAAGAAGTAGAAGAGATTTTCGAATTGCCGGATTGAAAAGCAGAAGGTCGCAGGTCGTTGTTCGTCGGGGAACAACAACAGCAGCTAACCACGAAGGGCATCTCGACGGCGCAACGAACACCCCCACCCTGTCGCGAACAGCACGCGACAAGAGCAGGGCACAAAACCTCGCAACATGACAAGTACACTTGACACGCTTCAAAAGTACATGTAAAGTCTACTTGTCATTTCGGGAGGACTGCATGTCGTTTTGCAACAAGAACCTGACTCCACTCCAACGTCGCACGATGCAGCTGATGGGAGGCGTAATGCTGCTCACGGTGGTGACGAACCTTTCCACTCCAAGCTTAGCTAATCCACTGGTCGATGTGTTTCCGTGGCTTTCGCGGCTGACCACTCAGGGCGGGCATGCTTCGGCGCTGGTGGTGGGGACGCTATCGGCGTTCGCCGTGCTCCCGGTGCTGCTGGCGGTGTGGGTGGCGGGGCGGTATCTGAAGGCCGAGCCGGACGAGTTTGTTCGCACGCTGGTGGTTCGCGCGCTGCTCTGGGGATTTGCGGTGACGATGGCGGGGAATGCGGTGGCGGGAGTCTTTATGAACGTGTATTTGAGGCCGTTTCCGCTGACGGTGCTGAACGCGGATCTCTTTTTCGTTGCCACGGGGATTGCGTTTCGGCTGATCCAATGGAGCTACCGGTGAAGAACTCCCTGCGAGTGCTGCGCGCGGAAAGAGGCTGGAGCCAGGCCGACCTCGCGGAAAAACTCGGGGTCTCGCGGCAGTCGGTCAACGCGATCGAGACAGGGAGGTTTGATCCCAGCCTCCCTCTGGCGTTCAAGTTGGCCAAGCTTTTTGAGCTTTCGATAGAGTCGATCTTCGAGGAGTGAGAGGGCGGCGTAATCCCACGCGTGATAATGCCTTTAGTCCGGTCAGTGGGTTCTGAAATTGACTCGCCGGTGTCTAATGCTAAAGATGCGAGCGATTCAACGAGTAACCATAGCCTTTCTGATTCTTGGGGTACCAGTTGGCTCCTTGTATCTCTACGCCCATCTCCTGGACTCGCGCGCTGAGTTTCTGGTGCGAACCGCCTACGAGCTTTCCGAGCAGAAAGGGGCCCCGCCAACGGTTGCTACACTTCGAGGGCATTTTGGAAGCCGACTCAAACAACTGGATGGGTGTAGCGGTTCGGAGTGTGGATACGAAGTTTTCATATCGAACCGGGTTCTTGCCGTGCTTCATTTGGTGCCATACACGGAGATAAGGTCGTATTTCTGGACGAAAGACGGAGTGATCCAAGAGAGCATGGTGGATTACACGACTACGGTCAACCATCGTTATAACGTCGTAGCCCATGTCCAAATCGATTTCTGCCCGGGATGCAATTCGTTCTCGCTTCATCCATGGGATGACTCATCGCCGCTGGACACCAACGGAATCGTAGAGTTCGGGACCGCATTGTCCGCGTATAAGAAGCGTAGCGTTCTCTCACTCAATACTGGCTGCCTGACAAAGCTTGGCGGGTGTGCCAGTGTAGCTGAGTTACTTCCAACTGTGTGGCAACGAACCGCGAGCGGCAGAATTGCTTGTCGCATCCCGAACCATGAAGGCTGGATAGACAAGCCCGCTGGTTGGCCATGACTGCAGAGAAATCGCCGGACTGTCAGGAATCCCCTGAATGCGCGATGGGCACAGTGACCGGAGGGTGCTGTTCACCAAAATGGATCGGCTGTTTTATCATGGATGCGAATGCTTTTTCCGATCAAAGTTTGTGCCGTCTGCGGCGAAGAGTTTGAGTTGAAGCCCGATAAACCGGGCTTTGCCAACCGCTGTCCAGAGTGCAGCAGTCCCGACGCAACGGACTCCAGCGCCACGCATCGACTGGACGCCGACGAACGCAAGGCTGCGAGCGAAGTGAACGAGGCCAGGCGGAAGGCGATGCGCGATCTTCTCTACCGCAAAGACCAGTAGTACCTACCTTTTGCATCCCACGTTATTGGCCAAAAGAGGGCCGCGAACGCGGGGCACCCGGCAGACAAGAAAATCCAATGCGAAGGCAGACGTCCCGGCCGCAAGCGAGCAGAGGAGGCCCGCACGGGCCGCGCGGGAAGGGTGCGCGGCAAGGCAAGGACGGGCAACGAAGGGCCCCGCGTTGTTACCGTGGAGTAAGATTGGGAATCAAGAAATCACTCCGAAGGTTGCATATACGCGGTAGGATAGGCCAAGGTGATGGAAACCCAGAACGCAGTTCCCAAAAGTCCGAAGGTGATTGTGAGCGCCGAGCAGATTCAGCGGCGAGTGCGCGATATTGCCCGTCAGATTTCCGACGATTACACGGGCAAGACGATTTACGCGGTGTGCGTGCTGGAAAACGCTTTCATCTTTATGGCGGATCTGGTGCGCTCGCTAGAGGTGCCGGTGGTCTGCCAGTTTGTAAAACCCTACTTCCGCGAAAAGTTGGAACGGAACATCGAGACGACGGAGATCTTCTACAGTCCCGAGGTCGATGTGCATGGAGCGGACGTACTGCTGATTGAGGGGATCCTGCAATCGGGCATTACGACGGAGTTCCTGATGCGGAACTTCCTGACGCGCGGGGCGGCCTCGGTGAAGATCGCGGCGCTGCTCGATAAACACTCGTCGCGCAGAGTTTCCCTGCAACCGGATTACTTCGGGTTCCTGATTGAAGAAACGCCGGTGATGGGCTACGGGCTTGGCGATCCTGACCTGAACCGGAACTTGCCCCATGTGATTGCGGGCGGGGTTCTGGGCGGGGAGTAAGGCTGGAAAGAAGCTGCTAAGCTACTGAGCGGCTGAGCCAGAAACAAGAGCAAAAGCAATCACCCCACACGGGCAAAGGCGGCCTGAATGGGGTATTCGTACGTGTAAATACTGCCGCACTACTAATACATAACTGTGACAATGGGCGCGGGGCTTCCCTGAAAGAATTAAAGGGTCATGCATTGTGATCCGAAGGTGATTCAGGGTGGGATGGGCGCGGGCGTCTCGAACTGGCGACTGGCGCGCGCTGTCTCGCAATTGGGGCAACTGGGCGTGGTGTCGGGAACGGCACTGGATGTGATCCTGGCTCGGCGTCTGCAGGACGGGGACGAAGGCGGACACATGCGCGCGGGGTTGGACGCGTTTCCGTTTCGCGCCATGGCCGAACGCATCCTGAAGCGCTACTACATTGCGGGCGGCAAGGCCGCGGGCGCGGCTTATGCCAACCTGCGCATGCATCACAAAGATGGACGCCGCGAGATCGACGAACTCTGCATCGCGGGCAATTTTGTGGAAGTCTGGCTGGCCAAGCAGGGACACTCTCATCCGGTTGGAATCAATTACCTGGAAAAAATTCAGTTGCCGCATCTGCCGTCGCTCTATGGAGCGATGCTGGCGGGCGTGGATTATGTGCTGATGGGCGCGGGAATTCCGCTGAATATTCCGGGGGCGATGGACCTGCTGGCGAATCACGAGGCGGCGGAGTATCCGCTGTATGTGAATGGCGCGGAAGCGGGAGAGGTGACGGTATCAAAGTTCGATCCGCGCGCCTACATAGAGTTCGAGCTGGGCAGCCTGAAGCGGCCGAAATTTTTGGCGATTATTGCGTCGAACACGCTGGCAACGACGATGGTGAAGAAGGCAAACGGGCGGGTGGACGGATTCGTGATTGAAGGACCGACGGCGGGAGGGCATAACGCTCCACCACGCGGAAAGCCGCCGCTGAGCGAGTCGGGCGAACCGGTTTACGGGGTTCGGGATGAAGTGGACCTGACGAAAATGTGCGCGATGGGGTTGCCGTTCTGGCTGGCAGGGGGATTCGGCACGGCGGAGAAGTTGAAAGAAGCCCTGGCGCTGGGAGCGGCCGGCATACAGGTGGGAACGGCGTTTGCATTCTGCAGAGAGTCGGGACTGCGCGAGGATTACAAGCAACGTCTGCTGGCGGATTCGCGGGCGGGCGTGGCGAAGGTGTTTACCGATCCGCATAGTTCCCCGACGGGATTCCCGTTCAAAGCCGCACAGTTGGCGGGGTCAAACTCAGAGCTGAAGGTGTACGAAGAGCGAAAACGGGTGTGCGACGTGGGCCACCTGCGGGAGATCTACCGTACGGCCGAGGGCAAGATTGATTACCGGTGTCCGGCGGAACCGGTGGCGACCTATGTGGCAAAGGGCGGACGCGCGGAAGATACAGAAGGAAAGAAATGCCTGTGCAATTGCCTGCTGGCCAATATTGGCATGGAACAGATGCGGGCAAATGACTATCGGGAAGAAGGACTGGTGACTGCCGGGGACGATTTGGCGGGAGTGGCGCGGTTCTTGCCCGAGGGCGCCGAAAGCTACGGGGCTGAGGACGTGATCCGGGCATTGCTGGAAGGGGTTGCCATGGACGAGACCGCGGCCGAGATCAGGGACCTGGTGGCCGAACCGGAGCTCGAAGTAGCCGCCGTTGCGACGGTGTGACCGGAGCGGTCTTTCACAGGAGTTGAAGAGTTGAACCGGCCTGAATGGGCCGGTTTTTTATTGGGACATTGGCGGTGATTCGTACGATTTGGATGGCGTATGACCGAATCCATTGGCTGGAGTTTGGTGTCTAAGACTATGTGGGACCGGTTTTGTAGCCAATGTGGGCCATCCCGAAGAGAGATGGGAAGCAGGTTACTTATGGGCGACGGGGGTTGGCGTGCCACGTGCTTTCCTACTGAAAACGGGTACAATCTAAGTTGGGTGAAAATCGGTACATCGGTGGGGTAACCCGGGCATCTAATGCTGCGAGGGCGCCACTGGTAGTGGATTGTTGCCCACAGTTGAGGAGAGTTTGTGAATTCGACCGTTAAACAAATTGTGTTCTGGCTGGTCATCGCGCTGTCTGGCGTGTTGCTGTGGCAGGTGGTGAAGAATGCCAACACAGGGGAAAAGGAAAAGCCGGTCATTTTCTCGCAGTTCATGTCTGACGTGGACGCCGGCAATGTGGCCGAAGTGACGATTGCCAATACCGAAGTCCACGGCAAGTACAAGGACAACAAGGGCGGCTTCTACACGACGGTTCCCTCGAATTATCCGGACATGATCAAGGCCCTGCGCGACAAGGGCGTGAACATCAACGTGAAGGACACGAGCGGCGGCGCATGGTCGACGTGGCTGATTAATTTGGCCCCGATCCTGCTGCTGGTGGCGCTGTGGTTCATCATGATCCGCCAGATGCAGACGGGCGGAAACAAGGCGATGTCGTTCGGCAAGAGCCGGGCGCGGCTGCTCTCGATGCAGCAGAAGAAGGTGACGTTCAAGGACGTTGCCGGAGTGGACGAAGCCAAGGAAGAACTGCGGGAGATTATCGAGTTCCTGCGCGAGGCGCAGAAGTTCCAGAAGCTCGGCGGAAGAATTCCGAAGGGCGTGCTGCTGGTGGGACCTCCGGGAACGGGCAAGACGCTGCTGGCGCGCGCGGTGGCCGGCGAAGCCAACGTTCCATTCTTCAGCATCTCGGGCTCGGACTTTGTGGAGATGTTCGTGGGCGTGGGCGCTAGCCGCGTTCGCGACCTGTTCGAACAGGGCAAGAAGAACGCTCCGTGCATCATCTTCATCGACGAAATTGACGCGGTGGGCCGTCACAGAGGCGCGGGCCTGGGCGGCGGTCACGACGAGCGCGAACAGACACTGAACCAGTTGCTGGTGGAGATGGACGGCTTCGAATCGAACGAAGGCGTGATCCTGATTGCGGCAACGAACCGTCCGGACGTGCTGGACCCGGCACTGTTGAGGCCGGGACGCTTCGACCGTCGCGTGGTGGTTTCACTGCCGGATGTGCGCGGGCGTGAAGAAATTCTGCGGGTACACACGCGGAAGATTCCGCTGAGCGACGACGTGAACCTGTCGGTGCTGGCGCGCGGAACACCGGGCTTCAGCGGTGCCGACCTGGCGAACATGGTGAACGAGTCGGCGCTGAACGCGGCTCGCCAGAATCGCAAGGCCGTGCTGATGTACGACTTTGAACTGGCAAAAGATAAAGTGCTGATGGGCGCGGAACGGCGGTCGATGATCCTCACCGATGAGGAAAAGAAAGTCACCGCGTATCACGAAGCCGGTCACGCACTGGTGGCGGCACTGATGCCAAACGCCGATCCGCTGCACAAGGTGACGATCATTCCGCGCGGCATGGCGCTGGGCGTGACGATGCAGTTGCCGGAAGCGGATAAGCACAACTACACGCTGGGATACCTGGAGACACAGATTTCGGTGTTGATGGGCGGACGGCTGGCGGAGGAAATGTTCCTCGACCAGCTATCAACCGGCGCCGGCAACGACATTGAACGCGCAACCGATCTGGCGCGGAAGATGGTCTGCGAGTGGGGCATGAGCCGTTTGGGGCCGTTGACCTTCGGCAAAAAGGAAGAGCAGATCTTCCTTGGTCGCGAAATCGCACAGCACAGGGACTTCAGCGAAGATACGGCGATCAAGATCGACCAGGAAGTACGGCGGTTCGTCGACGAAGGCTACCAGCGGTCAAAGGCCGTGCTGAGCGATCGTCGCGAGACGCTGGTGGCGATTGCGGAAGCGCTGCTGGAACGCGAAGTGCTGGACGCAAACGAGATTAGTCTGCTGCTGCAAGGCAAGACACTACCGGCGCGGGTGTTACCGCCTTCGCATGACGACGGTAGCGGCAACGTGCAGCAGGTGCTGAAGCCGGAGCCGGGACGTCAGCCGGGATTGAAGCCGGGAGAACGTCCGAGCCCTGCATAAGAAGTTTGGTTGAAAGTCAGTGGGCGGCCTTCGGGTCGCCCCTTTTTTTTGTGCGAAAGATTATTCCTCGCCGGAGTCGCTGGAGGGGCGGCGGGTAAGGCGGAAACGCGCCCAGACGAGAAATGCGGAAGCGGCAAGAGCCAGGACGGTCTTCTGCTGGAAGGGATGTCGCCAGTCGATGAAAAAAAGAACGGCGACGGCACCGAGGAGATAGAACCATCCGAGATAGCGGCTGGCCTTCGACTTAGAGTCGTGCAGCGCGGGGGATGGGGGAATCGCGCGGAGAACCATGATCACCGAAAAAGTAGACAAGATGACGATGACGGCGATCAGCCACACGTGTCCGGTCTGAAGGAGGACGGTGCTGATCAACAGGCAACTGAGAACGATGAGCGCGATAAAAATGATGCGGGACATGGAAGCGCCATTCTAGTGCAGACCGCGCCGGGATGCGACGGTTTGATGGCGGCGCTTACACGGCGTGAAGTTCGGGCTCGACGGTGCGGAGGTGGAGAAGAGCGTCAGGCTCGTCGTGGTCGGTGGAGGCCTTGAGATATTTTTCGCCGGAAGGAGCGGTGGCAACGACGAGATCGATGCGGCGGCCAGCGGCGTCGAGGAGATAAAAATTCCAACGGCGAGCTTCGGCGCCTTCGATGGCGAGTTCGTGGGAGATGTACCAGTGGACGCCGTCGCGCGTCTCGCCACCAACTGCTTCGATCTGCTGGTGAGGCGCGGAAGAGTGTCCGCGTACCACGCAGCTTACCTGGAGCCCATTTTCCATGTGTGCTTCCTGGGGGAGGTCGCGATGAAAGAAAGATAGCACGAACGTGGTTACCATGTAACGACCTATATCACGGAGCTATGTGCTGGAAAACACAGATGGGTGGTCATTTGGGGAAGGGACCGAAAGAGAATTTTCGAATTGCCGGATTTGAGGATTGCCGAATTGAAATGCTGGGGCCGACCCCAAGAGGGTTGGAACTTGACATTGTAAGTCTATATATATAGAGTTGCGCCCGATGACGGAGATGATACGAATTTCGAAGCAGACGGTTTTTGTGCTGGAGGCACTGCTGGAGGCGCCGGGGCAGTGGCGCTACGGGTATGACCTCAGCCGCGAGACAGGATTGAAATCCGGAACCCTGTACCCGGTGCTGATGCGACTGACTGACCGGGGCTGGCTGATGACGCGCTGGGAGCAGTCGGAGCCAGGGCGGCCGGCGCGACACATGTACCGGCTCTCGGCGGAGGGTGCGCGGGCGGCGAGAGAGATGGTAACTGCGGGGCAAAATCGCGGTTTCGTCCTGAAGCCGAGTGCGCACGAAGGCGGTGCATGAGATGAGCGGCCGAGGGCGTCGATGGGCGTGTTCCCTGCTGGACGCGGCGGTGCGATGGGCACCGGCTTCGGTGGAGGAGTGGGCGCGAGCAATGCGGGCAGAGGCGGAGTACACGGCGTCGGGCTGGGATGCCTGGCGCTG
The DNA here is from genome assembly GCA_021779935.1 of Acidobacteriota bacterium. Taxonomy (GTDB): domain Bacteria; phylum Acidobacteriota; class Terriglobia; order Terriglobales; family Acidobacteriaceae; genus JAJXZT01. The sequence continues at coordinate 46,948 of JAJXZT010000030.1, read as the reverse complement.
GGCACTGGGCTGCACGGCGGTACTGGCGTGGGAGTGGCTACTGGACGGAGTCGCGGTTCGATTGCGAAGCGGCGAACGCATGTTGGTTGGAGCGCTCGCGGGAAAGGAAAAGTCGATGCGCAGAGCTTTGATCGCAGTGGCGATTGTGGCGGTGACGTCGGTGGCGTTCTGGATGATGCCGAGCGGGCGGCAGGTGCTGGGAACCGCGTGGTTGTTCGTACGTTCAGGCAATATGAACTCGATCCTGCCTTCGCAACGGAAGGTGGAGCAGTGGAGGAAAAAGGCTCTGGCGACAAAGAATGCGAGGCTGCTGACGTTTGTCGCGCTGATGGAAAAGAACCCCACGGACGCGTTGGCGGCGGCCGATGCGGCAGTGGAGATCGACGGGAGCTGTGCCTGGGTGTACACGCAACTGGCGCTGCGCGACGCAAAGTCACCGGCGAGTGAGCAGCTTCTGAAACGTGCGGAGCAGGATGACGGAGACAACGGGGCGGTGTTGGTGCAAGAAGCGGCTTTCTCCGTGAAGCACTGGACTCCGATTGAAGCAGCGAATACACCGAGGCTGTACTGGTACGGAACTCGAAAAACCCTCGCGGCGGATCCCATGGAGCCGTGGAAGAGCACCATGTGGCGCGGTATCACAGCGAAGAAATTCACGACTTACGGTGACGAGTACGCAAAACTGATGACGTGGGCGGCAAAGGCGGGATACCTGGCAGGTCCGCAAGAGTTGATGTTCGCGCTCGCGCGCCAGGGAATGCTGGACCTGGGAAACGTCGTGAATTTCGCAACCTATTCGGTGCGGGATACCAGTGGCAGCCCCACAGAGCAACGTGCGCGTGACCTGCAAGTGGCCGCATTTGGCGAGCGAGTAAACACAACCGGCGAGACCGAGTTGGAACGGATGATGGGCAGCTATGTGGAGATGGTTTCGTATGATCGGCTCTCGACACCGGAACTCTCAGGTGAATATGCAGCGCTGTTCGCGGCGCGATTACAGGCATTGAAGGACACGTTGGCACACCGTAGTGATTCGTCGCTCTACCAGCTTGACGGCATGATGACGTGGAACGCGCAGATGGTAGAAATTGCCGTGATGCTGGCGGCGGCATCACTCGTGGTGTTGTTATTGATGGTTTTGCGGCTGGCGATGAGACGGATAGGCGGGCGAACGGTCGTCACGCTGTGGGCCTCCGTGGCGGCGTTTGTCGGGTCGTGCGTGTTGTGTGTCGTGGCGTATGAACCATTTGCTGCGCTCTACGAGTCGGCGTTGCGATCTTCCGGGGAGATTCAGCACTACAAGTTGTATCTGCTGCTGATGAGCTTCGGATCGACGCCGCTGGTTCATGTAATTTTCCAAGCCATGGTCACCATGCAAATCTTCTGGTTTGTGTTCGTACTGCTGTTGCTCGGCGTTGCATGGATCGGCGGACACGAAGCGGTGCGGCGGGCGCGGCGGAGAGCAGAGGCGTAGCTGGAATCGCACACGCCGAGTCGCCAATTTCCCACACTTCCCGCTGGTCAGGGTGGAGCACCCGCAGATGCTGCGGCGCCGGCCTTTTGGCGCGGCTAAAGCCGCGCCCTACCTATACAACGTGGATGGCGGGTTTGTCGGAGGCGTGAACTTCGCCGATTCGGGCGGCGTGGAGGATGCCGTTGGCGCGGAGGTCGGCGACGAGGGCGTCGGCGTCCTTGGCAGAGACAGAGATCAACAGGCCGCCAGATGTTTGCGGGTCAAAGAGAAGTGTGCGGCGCTCGGCGGAGACATCGCCTTCGTAGTGCACCATGCATTCGGCGAATTCGCGGTTGGCCTTGAGTCCGCCGGGGATGAACTTGGCGCAGACACATTCGACGGCTCCGGGAAGAAGCACGATTCTCTCGGCGAAGAGGCGCAGGCTGACCGACGAACCGAGGGCCATTTCGCGGGAGTGACCGATGACGCCGAAACCGGTGACGTCGGTCATGGAGTGGGGGTCGTACTTGAGCGCGACTTCGCAGGCGGTCTTGTTGAGCGTGGTCATGGATACGGTGGCGGCGTCGATCCACGCGGGCTCGGCCTTGGCCTGCTTGATGGCGGTGGAGATGACGCCGGTGCCGATGGCCTTGGTGAAGACCAATGCGTCGCCGGGACGCGCGGTGGAGTTGGTAAAGATGCGCGCGGGATCGATGGTTCCGGTGACGGCGTAACCGAATTTGAGTTCGGGATCGCGGATGCTGTGGCCGCCAATGACGGTGCATCCGGCCTCAATCATTTTGCTGAGGCCTCCGGCGAGGACCTGTTCGAGGATCTCGGGGTCACCCTTTTCGGGGAAGCAAACCATGGCGAGCGACGAGATGGGGCGACCGCCCATGGCATAGACATCGCTGAGAGCGTTGGTGGCGGCGATTTGTCCGAAGGTGAATGGGTCGTCGACGATGGGTGTGAAGAAGTCGACGGTCTGGACGAGAGCGAGCGAAGGCGCGATAAGGTAGACTCCGGCGTCGTCGGCTTTGTCGAAGCCAACCAGGACATTCGCGTCTTGTTGCCGGGCTAATTTCCCAAGCACTGAGTCCAGCACCGCCGGACTAAGCTTGCTGGCTCAACCCGCGGCTTTGACCGTCTCAGTGAGGCGGACCTTTTTAACATCAGACATTGCAATCCATTTTACATAGAGAATGCGAGACGCGATCAGTCGTTGCCAATCTGGACAAGATCGGGGACGCGACGGGGAGGGGCGGTGGGCTGGCGACGGGGAAGACGCTTGCCGATGGCGTTGGAGAGGAAGAAGAGGTGTCCGGCGGTGAGAGGGCCGAGAACCTTGTGATGTCCGACGGCGGCGAGGCCCATGGAGGCGACGCATCCGCACTGCGAGCAGTCGGGAGTGCCGCCAAATTGACAGGGCGTAATGGGAGTGCGGAGATCAGCTGAAATAGTGGCGGTGGTCTGGGCAAAGATGCAACGGGCAGGCGATGCTGGAGGATGGAGGAATTCCTTGAGCTGGCTTTCCGGCATGTCGAGCTTGGGATAGCGGGGGCGCAGATCGAGCAATTCGCGGATGGCTCGCTCACGCTCTTCGCGGGTGAGGCATTCGGGAGAGTTCTCGCCTTGTTGAGGAGTGAAAATACTCATCCATATTTTCTCGGTGTTTTCGTTTGCCGACCAGAAATGCAGGAAGCGTTCGAGATATCGCGGCTGGCGCATCATGGGCGAGGTGATGGTGCAGTGGACAGTGACGTGATGTCCGCGGATGTTGGCGAGGATTCGATCGTAGGTGGCGGGAGCGCGGCGAATGTTGTGCTCGGGCGGAAGGCCGTCGATGCTTACGGCAATGGTGAGGCGTCGATACGTGGCCCAGCTTTCTGGCAGGGGACGGAAAGCGCTGGTGACAATCTGCACATGAAGGTCGCGCTGGAGAAGCCTGGGGAGCAGGGCTTCGAGCTCGCGATAGCGCACGAGCGGATCTCCGCCGACGAGCGAGAGATGAAGCGTTTGATATTGGTCGACGACGCGGAGGATGCCTTCGACAAGTTCAGCGCCACGATAGTCCGCAAGATCGCGGAGAGTTGTGGAAGGATCTCCAAGGTGCCCATCGAGATAGGCATAGCATCCGGGACAACGAAGTGGACACTCGCGCGTGATCTCGATGGAGAGACTGGGGACGCGGCCTTCCAAGATACGGCGCCACGCCCGCAATACGTCAGAAACTTTCACGACACACCACTTTCCAACCTGTTGATATTAGACGGCTGGAAAGCGGGTCTTCGCTGTAAATTCGTGTTGGAAGTGTGAATTCATGCAGCCCATTTTGGGCGGGCTGCACGATTGGCGGCGGCTCTATGCCGAAAGTTGCTATGTACGGGCTGCCTAGTACTGCGGCATGGAGGGATCGACTTTTGCCGACCATGCAAGGATTCCACCAGCAAGGTTCTTGACGTTTTTGAAGCCATTCGCCTGGAGGAATTCCACGGCCTTGGCACTGCGCGCGCCACTGCGGCAGTGAACAACGATTTCACAATTGGGGTCGAGCTCGTGGAGACGGGCAGGAAGCGTATTCAGTGGAATAAGCACGCCGCCAAGATTGCATTGCTGGTATTCGTGGGGCTCGCGGACATCGAGAATAAAAGGCCGCTTGCCGGCATCACACCGGGCTTTCAAATCTTCTACGTGAATGACAGGAACGCTCAAAACTGCCTCCTCACCGTGCGAGTAATCTTCATATTATAAGAATGCAGGCGGGGTGGCACTCGTTACAAAAATGGTATGGCATATAGGTGGACAGGCGGTGCGGTATGCTGAAGGCGATGCATACGGAACGAATCGCGGAGCTGCTGCGGCCATACGTGGGCGCGGAAACGGTGGGCGAAGAGACGCTCAATTATATATCGATATATATAGATATATTAACGAAGTGGAATGCACGGATGAACCTGACGGCCGTGCGCGCTCCGGAAGACATGGTGCGTCGTCATTTCGGAGAGTCGCTGTTTGCGGCGTCACGACTGCTGGAGAGAGATGCGACGGGGACGGCGATCGACGTAGGGTCGGGCGCGGGATTTCCAGGAATGCCGCTGAAGCTCTGGGCCCCGGGAATTCGAATGACACTGATCGAGTCGCACAGCAAGAAGGCAACGTTTCTGCGCGAGGCGGTGCGGGCGCTGCGGGTGAGCGGCGTGGAGGTCTTCGATAAACGCGCAGAAGATTTCACGGGAAAGGCCGGCCTGGTAACACTGCGCGCGGTAGAGAAATTCGAGGTGGCGCTGCCTGTGGCGGGAGGCTTAGTCGAAAAGGACGGGAAGTTGGCGATCCTGATCGGAAGCGGCCAAGTGGAGCAAGCACAGCGATTATTGCCAGGATTCCAATGGGAGGTAGCGGTTCCAATCCCAGAATCGCAGGCCAGAGTGGTCCTTGTAGGGCATTCTGGCGAGTAACTGACCGTTACTGATTGCAATTTGCAATTTACACTTTGATAAATATATGTTTCTTGTAGAGAACAAATGCTAGCGCGGTGAAAACGGTCACGAAGCAGAGCGCCCAGGCAAGCGAGGTATGGATTGGCTGGCCGAGGGGCGCGAAGAAATGCTGATAGAAGTATCCCTGCCAAGAGAGCGGCTTGGGGCCAGTGCCGGGCACATGGAAAATGATAAGACACTTGGCAACGAAGGTTGAGGCAAAGAAGATCGCCAAGGGGTTCGTCCCCAGCCAGATGAATGGCGCTGCCCAGCGTCGCCACCCTTTGATATCCACCAACCAATAACAAATCGCGAGCACAACACAGGCGAAGCCGGCGGTGAAGACCGTGTAGGAGCTGGTCCAGAGACTCTTGTTGATTGGAAACCACCGACCCCAGATTCCTCCGATGACGATAGCGGCCACGCCAGCGGCGGCAAGGCCGTGGAATTTTATATCTTGAGGCTGATGGGAGCGGAGCCAGTGTCCGGCGAGGATGCCGAGGAGGGTGGTGGCCACGGCTGGGAGAGTGCTGAGAAGACCTTCGGGATCCCAGAACTTGCGCCACATGTGACCGGAGAGTGCGAGACGGTCGACGTAGGCTGCAAGGTTCCCGACCATGCCAGAAGCATCAGGAGGAGCGAGGTTGCCGGAACCAAAGCCGGGTACGGGGACAAGCGTCATGAGCGCCCAGTAGCCGAGCAGGAGAACAGCGATGGCGATGATTACGGGGCGCAGGTGGCGGCGGAAGATGAGGTAAATGAATGCGGCCAGGAGGTAGACGAGGCCGATTCGCTGGAGGACTCCGAAGATACGAATGCGGGAGAGTGGGAAGTAAGGGAACCCGTTGAGAAAGAGACCAAGGCCGAAAATGATGGCGGCGCGCTGGAGGGAGTGGAGGTAGAGGGCGCGGGGCGAGTCGCCGCGGGCGATACGACTGGCAAAGGAGAAGGCCAGGGAGACGCCGACGATAAAGAGAAAGAAGGGGAAGATGAGATCAGTGGGAGTCCAACCATGCCACTCGGCGTGCAGGAGCGGGCTGTAGACGTGTCCCCAATCGCCGGGATCGTTGACGAGGATCATGGCGGCGATGGTGGCGCCGCGAAAGATGTCGAGTGAGAGGAGGCGCGATGGGGTAGGGACGGGGAGTTCGGTGGTCACGGTCATAGGAACTTTCAGAGCGGCACTATAGTAGCAAATGGTTCGGAAGGTCGAGAGAAGAAGTTGAACGTTCCACGTGGAACAATTATTGAGGTGCTGGAACGGGTTTACTGATTGGATTCCCGAATGTTTGCGGAAAAGTTGTGGAATGTTCCACGTGGAACATTCGAGTTCGCGTAACTCATGCGGGATCAATGGTTATGGAGTGTTCCACGTGGAACACTTTACCTCTCAAAAACAGAGTTTTCGCCGGATTATCCACTGAATCCACAGAAGTCCGACAAAGTCACAGTTGCGAGTCGGGAGAGGCTTCGATAGTCTCTGAGTTCGCCAAACGGCGACGGGGCGGAGCCGTCTACCGCCCGTGTGCAGGAAGGGAATCATGGCCCGGGTCATCGCCATTGCAAATCAGAAAGGCGGGGTAGGAAAAACAACCACCGCGATCAATTTGGCTGCGTCGTTCGCGGCCGCAGAGGTCAATACGCTGCTGGTGGACTGCGATCCGCAGTCAAACAGCTCAAGCGGTATCGGCTTCACGAAGGATCCAGAACGGCCCAGCACGTATCACCTCATCATGGGAGAGATACCGATCGAGGCGATCGTGCAGAAGACGGAGTTGGACCACCTATGGATTGTGCCTTCCAGCAAGAACCTGATCGGGGCGAACATCGAACTGGTAAACGCCGACTTCAGGGAGTACCGGCTACGTCATGCACTGGAAAGTGTACGCGGGAATTATGAGTTCATTGTGCTGGATTGCCCGCCGGCGTTGGATCTGCTGACGCTGAACGCGTTGGTGGCGGCGGATTCGGTGCTGGTGCCGATGCAGGCAGAATACTTCGCGCTGGAGGGTGTCAGCGAATTGCTGGACACGATTGAGCGTATACGGCAGGAACTCAACCAGGGATTGGCGGTCGAGGGCGTGGTGATGACGATGTATGACGAACGGACGAACCTGGCGCAGGGAGTAACGTCAGAGTTAAAGAATTATTTCGGCGACCTGATGTTCGAGACGGCGATTCCGCGGAATGTGCGGCTGGCGGAGGCTCCGAGCCACGGGAAGCCGGCGCTGCTGTACGATCCACGGTCGCGCGGCGCGGAAAGTTATATCAAGCTGGCCAAGGAAGTAATGGATCGCCAGACAAGGCGGATGAACGGCACGGCCCTGCCGGAAATCCCGGCGATTCCAGCCCAACCCTCAGTGGAATAGATTGAACCGGCGGACACCCGACAAAATGCGGGGTGTGCCAAGTTATTGATAGAAAAGGGAAACCATGCAGGCAACAAACGACAAACGGAAGGTGCTGGGGCGCGGGCTGGATACGCTGCTGCCAGCGGCGAGAGGTGCGGCTCCGACACACACGGCGGGTGAGACCGTGCGCGAGATAGCCGTCGAACTGATTGACCGTAACCCGTACCAGACACGCATGCACTTTGACGAAGTGGCGCTGAATGAACTGGCGGAGTCAATCAAAGTACAAGGTGTGGTGCAGCCGATCGTGGTGAGGCCTTCGACCGGTGGACGCTTCCAGTTAATTGCCGGCGAGCGCCGCTGGCAGGCGTCGCAACGGGTGGGAAAGAAGACCGTCCCGGCAATCGTGAAGCAGGTTTCAAACGAGCAGGCGATGGAGATCACGATCATCGAGAACCTGCAACGCGAGGACCTGAACGCCATGGAGCAGGCTCGCGCTTATGAGCGGCTGGGGAAAGAGTTTGGGTTGACCCAGGAGCAGATGGCGCAGCGGACCGGGAAGGAACGGTCGTCGGTGGCAAACTTCCTCAGGCTGCTGAAGCTGCCTGCCGAAGTGCAGGCGATGGTGGCGGAGGATAAGCTAAGCTTCGGTCATGCCAAGGCGCTGATGGGACTGGATTCTCCGGAGGCGATGACGAAGCTGGCGCAACGGGCGGTGCAGCTATCGATGTCAGTGCGACAGGTGGAAGGCGCAGTCTATAACCTGATGCATCCAGCGGAAAAGCCGGAAGCGCCGGAGCGGAAGGTTGACCCGAACGTGCGAGAGGCAGAGAAAGAACTGGAACGCGTACTGGGCGTGAAGGTCAGCATCGACGACAAGAAGGGCAAGGGAAAGATCGTAATCCAGTACAAGACGCTGGAGGACTTTGACCGGGTGCTGGATGCGCTGGGGATGAAGCAGTAGGAAAGCAGTTTCAAGTTTCGAGTTTCAAGCAAAGAAGGGGCGCGCTTATTGACGCGCCTTTTCCTGAATTATATATATCGATATATGTCGATCCATTGAAAAGCCTAGTGGGCGGCGTTGGAGGTGAGCATGCCGATAACGAGTTCGCGGCCAAGAAAGAAGATCATGGCGAACATGCCGAGAATACAGACGGCCCAGATGAGAGTGACGAGTCGTTCGTTCTCCTTGCTGGGAGGAGTGATGCCGACAACGAGGTGAAAGGTACGCATTAGCTTGACGAGAAGGTTCATGTCACTCCGGAAAATGGCGCGGCGAGCAAGAACACCGCACGGGAGATAGATGCCTCCGGGGCAGACGGAGGCGCAAAATAGCGGGCTCGACAGCAAGCCTGACTCCGGAGATGGGACAATCCGGCCCCCCAGAAACGCCGGAATCTGCGATATCCTAGTGAGTTTGCCAGCACAAATTTACAGGGCGAGAGAAACGTTGGAGGCGGTTCGCGGGAGCACGACATGCAAAAAACAACACTCGGTAATTTCGAACTCATAGCTGTTTCCGATGGCGGATATTACCTCGATGGCGGAGCCATGTTTGGCGTGGTGCCGAAGGTGCTCTGGGAAAAGAAATTCAAGCCCGACGAGTTGAACCGGCTGCGCCTTGGATTGAACTCGCTGGTGATCCGCACGGGTGAACATACGGTGCTGATTGAAACCGGCATTGGCAATAAGCTGCCCGAGAAGAGCGTGAACATCTACGGCAATGACATGCTTCTGATGAAGGCACTGGAAGAAGCGAAGGTCGCGCCGGACGAGATCGACATCGTGATCAATACCCACCTGCACTTCGACCACTGCGGATGGAACACGACGAAGCGCCCGGACGGGACGGTAGTTCCGACCTTTCCACGCGCGAAGTACTACTTCCAGAAGGGCGAACTAGCGCACGCGCATGTGCAGCACGAGCGCGACAGGGTGAGCTACCTGACGGACAACTACGATCCGCTGGTGAAAAATGGGCAGGCGACACTGCTGGACGGAGACGCGGAGATCGTGCCGGGCATCAGCGTGAGGATCTATCCGGGACACACGGCAAATCACCAGGCAGTGATATTCCGATCAAACGGAAAGACCGGGTGCTACATCGGAGACCTGATCCCGACGACGGCGCATGTGCATCCGACGTGGGTGATGGGATACGACCTGTTCCCAATCGACTGCATCGACAATCGGCACAGATTCTACGGCGAGGCGATTCCGGAACACTGGCTGGTAGCCTTTACGCACGATCCGAAGACCCCGCTGGCGTACGTGACAAAGACGGAGGACGGGAAGTACACGACGAAGGCGGTGGAGTGAGGAAAGGTAAAAGTGAAAAGGTAAAAGTATAAAAAACGACTGTGAGGCGATGGCTGAGTTGAAGTTCCGGCGAGCGACCGAGGCGGACCTGCCGACGCTGGTGGCGATGCTGGCCGACGACATCGAAGGAAAGAAGCGGGAGATTGTGAGCGATCCGCCGGACCCGGTGTACGTGGAAGCATTCCGTGCAATTGAGGCGTCGGGGAGCGTGATGATCGTGGTGGCGGAACTGAAGGGAAAGATCATCGGCTCGATGCAACTGGTGACGCTGCCAGGACTCGGCGGACGCGGCGCGTGGCGAATGCAGATTGAAGGAGTGCGGGTGGCATCGCATCTCCGGGGAAAGGGATATGGAACGCAGATGCTGCGACACGCGATCGCCATGGCGAAGGAACGCGGTTGCAAACGAGTGCAACTGACGACACACAATGTCCGCGCCGAGGCGAAGCGTCTCTACGAACGGCTGGGATTTGTGGCAAGCCATGTGGGGATGAAACTGGAAGTGAAGTGATTGACGATTGATAAACTGTAAGTCGCATATTCCCTTCCAGCAATTTCACCGGCCCCATTCAAGGTCATCCATCCAGAACACTGCAAAATAAACTCGCCATCCTCACCGCCATGGAACAAAATACCAGCCGCAGCCGTACCACTACAGCGGGCGGGCACCAGTTTGATCGCGTTCCGTGCACGTCCCGTTCAGGAGGCGACGATGTTCTGCGATTCATGCGGAGCGCAAGTACAGCCGGAACAACGATTCTGCGCGTCGTGCGGTAAAGCCTTTCCCTCTTCCCCAACTGCATATCCAATTCCGCCAGCCGTAGTCCCGGAGAACCGGGTGCGACGCCACATTCACATTCTGGCGATCCTGTGGATTGTGTACGCAGGACTGAAATTCCTGGGCGGCGGATTCCTCTATTTCTTCTCACACAGCGTTTTTCCGGGATTTATGGCGCCGCAGATGCCATCGGAAGTTCATGGCTTCGTCGGAAACATCCTTGCAATGGTATCGGTGTTTCTCCTGGCAAAGGGCGTGGCAGCTGTGATTACGGGCATCGGGTTGCTGCAACGAGCTCCCTGGGCGCGCATTCTTACATTGGTGTTGGCATTCCTCTCACTGCTCGATATCCCGTTCGGAACGGCGCTGGGAATCTATACGATCTGGGTGCTGCTGTCGCGGGATGCGGACCGGGAGTATGAGGCGCTGGAAAGAGGGATGTAGGTACTGGGTATTGGGTACTAGGCGTTAGGTATTAGGGGCGGCGGGATTCTTGCGCGTGGATCACGCCGCGCTGTCGTTCAGCAACTTCTCGAAGAACTCCTCGACGGCGGAGAGAATCTGGTGCTCGTCGCGCGCGTCGTAGATGGCCTTGCGCAGATGGCTGCCGTTGTGGACTCCGTGGGTGAACCACGAGGCGAACTGCTTCATCTTTCCCGGCGAGTCGGGGAAGCCTTCCTCGATCAACATGCCGAAATATTTGCGGATCATGGCGTAGCGGTCGCTTTCGCTGGCAACGTCGTAACGGCCGGCGAGGGTGTACTGCTCAATCTGGCGGAAGATCCACGGGTTGGAAGCGGCGGAGCGCCCGATCATGACGGCGTCGCAACCGGTGTGGGCGACCATGGCGGCAGCATCTTCCGGCGTGCGGATGTCGCCATTGCCGATGACGGGAATCTTGACAATCTGCTTGAGGTGGGCGATCCAGTCCCACTGCGCCTGTCCGGTATAACCCTGCTCGCGGGTGCGAGCGTGCATGGCGATGGCGTCGAGACCGCAATCCTCGGCAACGCGGGCGAGGTCGCGATAGACCAGCTCCTTCTCGCTCCATCCGGCGCGGAACTTGACGGTGAAGGGGATGGTTACGGCGGCGCGCACGGAGCGGAAGATGCGCTCGATGAGCGGGAGATCGCGGAGGAGGCCTGAGCCGCCATTGCACTTGACGACCTTCTTGGCCGGACAGCCGAGGTTGAGATCGACGAGGTCGAAGCCGAGGCCCTCGATCATCTTCGCCGCTTCGCAGAGCGTCTCGGGATTGGAGCCGAAGAGCTGGGCGGAGATCGGGTGCTCGTCCGCGTAGAAATGCAGGTAGCGCTTGGCCTTCCGGTCCTTGGCGCGGAGGACTCCATCGGCCGAGGTGAACTCGGTCATGAGCAGGCCGCAGCCACCCATCTCGCGAATGAAACGGCGAAAGACGGTGTCGGTGACGCCGGCCATGGGCGCAAGGACGGTGGCGGGAGCGATGGTCACGCGACCGATCTGGAATGAGGCCGGGACACGCGCCTCGGGCGGCGCCGTGCGCTCAAGCGGATTGTCGAAAAACTTAGACACTGTGGCTATTTTAGCTGGAAATCACTGGGAATTCGCGGGGAGTGTGCGAGAATGGCGGGCTAATATGTGGGACCAACTCAAACGCGTGCTGGTCGAGCGGTACATCGGGGCGATCACGATCGGGCTGCTGGTGTTGAACGCCTTCGCGATTGGCACATTGACAGTCGTATGGGTGCTGGGAATGGCGGTGAAGGACATTTTCATCGTGAATTCCTTCTACCTGCCAAGCGAGTGGATGGCGACGTTGCGCATCGACTTCTACTCCTGGGGCTTCGTGGCGCTTGTGGTGTTTTCTCCCTTGATTCGCGCAGTCCCCTACGCCATTGCAGCCATGATTCTCTACCGGTGGCTTTATGGCGGGCGCAACAAGCAAGCTCAATAAGGAAGAAGCATGCAACGACTGAAAGAAGTGTTGGTAGAAAAGCACATCGGGGCGATACTCATTGCTCTGCTGTTGAGCCAGACGTTCACTAACCTGGTCTATACGTTGAGCGTCCCGATCCGCAACGTCCTTATAAACGCAACAGGTAGTCCACTGATGCAGCAACCACTTCTCGCCCCGGACCAAATCACCGCGGGGCTGGTGAACATAGTGCTCTACGGTGCGGCAGCCGGCGTATTGCTGAAATGGCTCTACTTCCCGCCGCAACCCAAGATGATCGACGGTGCAGAGGACGGAGACGGGCAAGAGGCTGACACTCAGTGAGTTAGAGGAGCTGTTGAAAAAGTCCTCTATGCGTGTTGCCAAAGCACGCTGAAAAAATATCTGGATATCCACAGAACCCGCTGGAATTGCGGTTGACAGGCCGTCCGGCTGACGGAACAATCTCTCCATACACCAGCCCCCGGGACGATGGAACTCGGGCGTTCCCCCAAGGATAACGATTCAGGTTTTTGTGATCCCCGACTCGAACGCTGTGTCGGCTCGAACAGCCGTTGACCCTGGTTTCGACGAGAAGGAGATGGACATGGTGCGGAAATACTTGCCTGTGGTTCTGATGGTGTTAGCTGCGCTGGTATGCGCGCGAATCATTGCCTGATTGCTGAGCATGGAAAAGCCCCCGCCGGAGCGGAGGCTTTAATCTTTGGGCGTCATTTCCCCGAGGCGACTACGCCGCGGAGCACCCGACCACCCGGGTTACTGGTTGTCGCACGTCTACTTCTGCTTGGGCTCGTTCTTGGCGTACTTGCGACGGAAACGCTCAATGCGTCCGGCAGTGTCGAGAACTTTCTGCTTACCCGTGAAGAACGGGTGGCAGGCGGAGCAGATTTCAACGTGGATGTCGCCTTTGTGAGTGCTGCGAGTCAAAAAGCTGTGACCGCAGGCGCACATAACGCGAACTTCTTCGTACGTCGGGTGAGTTGCTGCTTTCATAGTGGTTGCAAACCTCTGAAACAAACACCTTATTTTACCGGAATGGCGCGGAATACGGCAAGGCGGGGGTGCGCGGCACCTTTGGCCGTCCCATCCGTCGCAAGCGTGGCGCTATACTCGTGGCCAAGCCGAGAGCGGGTGTCTCCATGGCAACACGGGTACGGAAAGTCCTGATCGTTCTGCTGGCGCTGAGTGCGATGGCTGCGGCGCAAACCGTAAATCCACAAAAATTGGACGACCTCCGGCAGTGGGTTCCGGCCGATGCCGTGGACGTAAGGACGCAGCGGATTGAGCCGGAGCTGTGGGCCGTCTCATGGACGGAGTGGCAAGGGGTAACGGTGGCGAAGTCGCACGTGCTGGTGATTCGGACTCCGCGCGCACAGCGGTTTCAAGTGGTCTGGGATTCGGGCCCATTTCGCGGCGAAGGAACGGCGATCCAACCCTATCCGCAATTCAAATTCAACGGACATCCGCTGGTCTTCGTCAGCGTAACCACCGGCCTGCGGCAGACGGAACTGTTTGTGCTGGGATCGCAACAGAAGTCGGTACGCGTGCTGCTTCACCTCAAGAGCGCGGGGGTTGACGTGGAGCCGATGGGCAAGCAGAAAGTGCCGGTGCTGGTGGAACACTTCGAGCCGAGCATGGTTGACGTGCCGCAACTCTATCGCTGGACGGGAGAGAAGTTCTGCGATTGCAGCCGAGAGTTTCCGGAGTTCTACAAGTTTCGCTACCAGTCTTACGGCATGGACTGGCAGACATTCTCCCCGTCGATTGCGATCAACTTTGCGCGGCTGGCCTGGCTGGGCGGAAACACGGGACTGGCGCGAGAGGTCCTGGCGCAGGCGCGAAAGCAACTGGGCGACAAGAGCGATACGTTGAGCGAAGCCACGCGACGGCAGTTGGATACAGTGACGGCGGAGATTGCGCGGGGACACAGCGCGGGGGCCTGCGCTCCCGAATAAAGAAAAAGGCAGCCGCTACCATGCGCGCTGCCGATGTTCTCGGACGAGGATGCTCGCAAGCCAGCGCTACTTTTTGTTGACCGCCTTCTTCAGCTCCACACCGGGAGTGAACTTTGCGACTTTGCGGGCGGCAATCTTGATGACCGCGCCGGTCTGAGGATTGCGGCCGTTGCGCGCCTTGCGCTGCGAGAGTGCGAACGTGCCGAAGCCGACGAGCGTGACGCGCTCGCCCTTCTTGATGGACGCAGTGATGCCGGCGACCATCGTGTCAATGGCAGTGGCAGCCTGCACCTTGCTGATGCCGGCGGACGCCGCAATCTTATCGATCAAATCGGCTTTGTTCATGCGCATGCTCCTTCGGAGACTGCTTGGGCATATCTTGCGGACATTACGCGCCAGCCGGAGGGGAGTGTCAAGCACAAGAGCGCGGAAAGCTGCGCCAAATGCGGGTTTGTGCAACAACGGGAAGAGAAACTACGGCGGGACGGCACTTTACGGCGTTCGCACCGGAGGCGCCGGTCGCCCGGAAAACGAGTGCATGGATTCTGGCGAGCAGGTACGGAGCCTCCAACCGAGCAGGAAAACAGGGCTTTTCCACAGAGATTCCGCTAATCCACAAGATGTGCACAGCAGGCCTGCGCGGCGGACATTGCGCGGGAACGCGGAGTGGCGCACACTCATGTGGTATGCGAGAGAAAGCGATGGAACAGACAACCGCGCAGCCTGAAACCGAGTGTCCCGTGTGTGGCGGCAGCGGGTGGAAGATGGTCCCGGAAGAGCGCGAGGGACGCAGGCTGGAGAAGGCCGTACGATGCGACTGCTTCAAGCGGGCGCAGGGAGCACGGCTGCTGGCGCAGGCGCGCATCCCGAAGAGATATGACCACTGCGAGCTCTCGAACTTCGAGTCCGAAGGAACGTTCCGCGCGCTGGCTTCGGCACGGCTCGCCGCTTATCGCTTTGTGGAAGACTATCCGGTGGAAAGCGCAGGGCTGCTGCTGATTGGGCCAATTGGCGTGGGCAAGACACACCTGGCGGTCGGCATCATGAAGGAACTGATGCTGCACAAAGGCTCGCAGTGCCTGTTCTATGACTATCGCGAACTGCTGAAGGAGATCCAGAACTCCTACAACTCGTCCGTACAGACGACCGAGATGCAGGTGCTGCAGCCGATCTTTGATGCAGAAGTCCTGGTGCTGGACGAACTGGGTGCGGTGAAGCCGACGGAGTGGGTTTGGGACACGGTTTCGCACATCCTCAATACACGCTACAACGACAAGCGGACGACGATTATTACGACGAATTACAAAGACCTGCCGCCGGGAGGAGCCGACGCCGAGCGCAGCAACAATTATTCTCCCGCCAGCCGTGCCGCACGAGAAGAGACGCTGGGCGACCGCATCGGCGAACGAATGAGGTCGAGACTGCACGAGATGTGCCGGATCGTGAAGATGGAAGGCGACGACTTCCGGATGAAGTACAAGAGCGCCAACTATCACCAATAAGTGCCACTTACGGCGGGAGCCGGGAATCCCGGGGAGTGGCCTGTGGCCCCTGCCGCCGGCAGTTCCTTTTCCGTCAACCTTGCCATTTTTACCCCCTGCTAGCTTTCCAGACCGGCCCGTGGTAGCATCCTAGCCCTGCTATCGTTCGCGACTTGTGTGGCGCTTCCGCTCGTTTGGACCGCCTGCCTCGCCGTGATTCTTATCCACCCTTTGACCTCGCGAGGTAAGCGTGAAGAATATCTATGTAGGCAATCTCTCATTTCAGACGGACGATGACACGCTCCGTACGACATTTGCGCAGTTTGGCGCCGTGGAAGCAGTGAACATCGTGCGTGACCGCGACAGCGGCCAGCCGCGCGGGTTCGCTTTTGTCGAGATGTCGAACGACAGCGAAGCGGCGACAGCCATGGAGCAGTTGAACGGTTCGACGCTCGACGGACGCCAGATTACGGTGAACGAAGCTCGTCCCAAGACCGAGCGCGGCGGCGGTGGTGGTGGTGGTCGCGGCGGGTTCGGTGGCGGCGGCGGACGCGGCGGCTTCGGCGGCGGCGGTGGTGGACGTGGCGGCAACCGCGGTGGCGGCGGCGGACGCGATCGCGGTCCACGCTGGTAAGTTCAAGACCGGCACAATCAGCAAGGGCACGGGAACCACGGAAAAACATCTCCGGGGCTACCGTGCCCTTCTTGTTGTGAGAGAGAACCAGGCCACGGATGCTGGCGGATCGGAATACCGGGGGAGGGCCAACGATCCGTGAGCATCCGTGGCAACTACCGTACCAGTCGCAGCTACAAGTACTGCAAACGCAGCATCGACGGCAGAAATCCGTGGCGGGCGGCGCGGGCATACCAGCGCTTGGCCTGCATGGGCTCCTCGGCGGCGTCATAGGCGGTCGCCACCAGGAACTCGGCGTGCGCGTGACCGGCGTATGCGCCAACCGCCAGCGCCAGACAATCGTCGTCAGAAAGCACGCCATGAATCTGCGAAAAATTGACCAGGAAGTGCAGGAGTTCGCGAAGTCCAGCGCCGCGCACAACTGTCCTGCGTTGGGATTCCTGACGGGCCGGCGCTATCTCCATCTCCAAGGTTGTCTCCACTGCTCCATCCTCCTGCCATTTACGATGCCGTAGTTGCAAACATCTGCCAGTGACGCACGTACCGAGCGAATGTTCATTGCGTCACAAAACGCCTGACTGGCGCTGGTTTCGACCGGTTAAACACCTGCCGAACACCATCCAGCGGCCTGTTATCACGATGCGCTGCTACATTCGCTATCGTCAATAACCCGCGCGGGGATCAATCGACTCACCCTTCGCGGTACACTGTCGCAAACCGCGCTGCTACTTACTTAGACACCGCGCGATGAAAAACGGGAGCGAAACGAAAGTGCTGGCACAAAGGGCGGAATTTCTAGCGGAACACGATGCGGAGTTTTTCGCCGCGCTGCCGGCATCGGCGGCGGTGTTCGTGCTGCGCGGAGAAGACGCGAACGCCGAGCCCTACGTCAGCAAGACAAGCAATCTGCGACGCAGAATGATTCGCCTGCTGAGCGCCGCAGAAGGCGCAACCAAGCGGCTGAATCTGCGGGACCGCGTGCGCTGGCTGGAATACTCGCCGGTGGGATCGGACTTCGAAGCGGGATACGTGCTCTATCGCGTGCTGCGCGAAACGTTTCCTTCCACGTATGAAAAGCGTCTGCGACTGCGACCGGCGCCGCTGGTCAAACTGATCCTCGACAACGAATATCCGCGCGTCACGGTGACAACGCGCATTGCATCGATGCGCAAAGCAGCGGGGGAAGGTTCCGCGCGGGCACGCTACTACGGGCCGTTTGCGACGCGCGCGACGGCCGAACAGTTTGCCAACGATTCGCTCGACTTCTTTCTGATTCGCCGATGCACGGACGACCTGCATCCCGACCCGGCGTTCCCCGGATGCGTGTACTCGGAGATGAAGATGTGCATGGCGCCGTGCTTCAAGGGATGTACGGATGAGGCGTACGCGAACGAAGTGGAACGAGTGGAACACTACCTGTCGAGCGGCGGGCGTTCGCTGGTGACGGAGATTGCAGCGGCACGCGACAAGGCGAGCGAGGATCTCGCTTTCGAAACGGCGGCAGCGATGCATGTGAAGTTGGAAAAGCTGAACGCCGTGCGCGGGCAACTGCCGGAGTTGGTAAGGCGGCTCGACCGGCTGACAGCGGTGATGGTGCAGCCATCGCACGAACCGGAGTCGGTGACGCTGTTTCGCATCGAAAGCGGCGTGATCTCTCCGCCGGTGCAATTGCACATCAGCACGAAACAGACGGTGGGTGAAGTGAAGACGCCGACGTCGATGGAAGCGCGCATCACGGAGTCGCTGGCCACGGCGCAAGATCCGGACGTGCGCTCGGCTGTGGAGTGGATAGAACACCTGGCGATTCTCAAGCGCTGGTATTACAGGACGTCAAAGCTGGGAGAGTTGTTTCTCGCGGACGACAAAGGCGAGCTGCCAATGCGGCGCATCGTGCGCGGAGTGTCACGCGTCTTTAAGGGCGAAAAGCCGCAGGGCGACCTGAGCGAGACATCGAAGGAATACTGGATCATGAGAGGCAGCGAAACGGAAAAAGGAGAAAGTAAAAACTAAGCCGTCAGCGATCCTTCCTGCGACACCTTCCTTTTTACTTTTTACATTCCTCTACTTTCTACTTTTCTTGCGGAAGACGACGCGGAGCTGATCGCGCCAGCGTTCGTCGAGGCCGACGAGCTTCCACTCAATTTCCGGCGAGAGATAGCGCAAAAGGGCGTCGGTGGTGGGATGGACGTGGAGCGCGGGCGCGGCCATGATGAGCAGCGGATCCAAGGGGGAAAGCTCGCGGCCGGGAAAGTAGCCGTGCTTCTGGAACTCTCCACGACGATGGTGCCAGCGCACTCGTGCCCAGTAGTCGAGTCCCTGCATTGGCAAATGTACATCCTCATCCGCCTTCAGTTCGATGACGGCAAGGCGGCCCTCGCGGGTGACGCCGAGCAGGTCGATCATGGCGCGATCGCGAGCGGCAAATGCCGGCACTTGCGCATAAACACAGGTGGAGTCGAGACGATCATCGAGCACGGAGACATCGCGCTTGACGATGGACTCCAGCCAGCGCTCGCCGTGCATGCGATAGAGAGGATCGAGGCGGTCACGGTGCTCTCGCGCCTGGACGAGACGCGCGACGAGTTCCTTAAAAAATGATTCGGTTGAATCCGAAAGGGTGAACTCGGCGGGCGCCGCGCCAAACGTGATGCGCTCCGAAAGACGAAACGAGCCGGGCTCCGGTGTGACATCCGCGCGGGCGAACTCGAGACCATGGAGGCGGAACGAGAGCTCCGACGCGGATACGACAACGACTTCCGCCAGCGGCGCAAGGGCAACAATGCGCTCGATGGATGAGGAGAAACGCCCAAGGGTCTTCTCGCGGCTGGGACACTGCACGAGTCGCGTTTCAAGATTGGCGAGATCGGCGAGCGCCAGACGCGTGGCAGTCTCGCTGGCGTCGTCGGTGGCGAAGAGATGCCACTGCGCAGCGTCGGGATGAAGGTGCGCGAGACGAAGCTGCGGGACAAATGAGCGTCCGGCGGGAACGAAGACGGCCGCACCTTCGACGTGACCACGGTCGGAGAGACGCTCGCGACATTGCTCCAGCCAGAGAACGGCGATGCTGACGATGGCATCAACGGTGGGTTGCGCTTCGCCTGCGCCAACGCCGATGACGGCAAGATACGAGCGGCCGCGATGCAGGACGCCGCGCGTATAGGCAGCGCCGAAGGAGTGTTCGAGATCGGCGCTGGTGGAGAGCTTGCCGACGGTCCAGCCGGGGAAGGTTCGCTCAAGGATGCGATGGAGCGTGCGCTGATAGTTGGCGCGCATGACGCGCAGGGTGGAGGGTGCGCGGCGCTCGGCCTCGGCGCAGAGTTCCATGCGCGCGGGCTGCGCTTGTCCAAAGCGTACGACGGAGAGGCGCAAAGAGCCGTTCTTCAGTTCCGCACCAATGACGCGGCGCACAACATTGCGCTCCTCGGACCAGATTTGCAGGACGCACTTTTCGCGCTCGGGGGTGAGCGAGTAGCGCGCGGAGGAGAAATCGAAGATGGTCTCGCCGCCTTCGACGACGATGGCATTGGGATGATCGGCGAGGTAGCTCTCGATCTCACGCGCGAGTTGTTCGGCGGAAACGGCCATGGGCAAAGGTCTTCGCTCTTTGCTGACGCTAGGGCAGGCCATTGTGGCATTGGAGGCGCGGACGGCCCTAGCGCGGGACTCACAAGGCAATGTGACGAACGAAAACGCTACCGCGCGTCGCGCAGCATGAACCAGTTGCGGGTGCCGATGACTTTGGCTTCGGCGACGGTGCGGAAACCGTAGTGCTCGTAGAAGCGGACGTTTTCGGGCTTGTCGGTTTCGAGGTAGGAAAGGGCGTGCTGCTCGTCCATGCGGCGACAGAATTCGGTGAGCAGAGCGGAGCCAATTCCACCTCCCTGCAAGATGGCGTCAACGGCGACAGGGCCGAGATGCCAGTGCGGCTGCGGAGGATCGTAGCTCCGCCAGATATCGAACCAGCGGATGACGCGCAGGGCCACGGGGACGGGGTATTTAAGAAAGAGGCGCCGCCAGAAGCGCAGGCGATCACGCATCGTCTGGCGGCAGGTGCCGGGAGGATTCATACCGCAGACACCGACAAGCTGTTGGCCATGGAACGCGCCGAGGTACGAGCCTTCGCGAACGGCCCCGGCGATGGAGGAGAGGAAGTTGAGTTCCAGGCAATGGAGGCGGTAAACGGGATTGGAGCCGTAGGCGCGGATGTGGTTTGGGTTGTCGCGCATGCCACGGGCGCAGACACCGGCGGCGGCTTCCACATCCAGCATTCGCAACGGGCGAATGGCGACCTCGATGGTGCCGCATCTTGGCATTGCCGCGATGTTGCTCCGGGGGGCAGCGGAAGGCAAGACGTGAAATGCAGGCGGCGGTGACCAGAGTCCCACGTGTGAAATAATCGTTAGATTGGGGTTCGGTCGCGGACGCAATAAGGGAACCTGTCGGGGATCGGTGGGTCGTTGGCGGAGTGGCGGGCATCCAATCGAGTGTGGCTTTGGGTATGACTACTTTGAATATGACTATGGATAAGCGGTTCTTTTTCGAGAAATACGGCTTGAATGACAAGGACGTGGAACGTTACCTGGCGGCGGCACTTTCCGCTGGGGGCGACTACGCGGACCTTTATTTTGAATACGTTACCTCCACGGCTCTGAGCGTGGACGAGTCGATGGTGAAGTCGGCTTCGCAGGGAATTTCGGCGGGATGCGGCGTGCGCGTGGTGGCGGGAGAACGCACCGGCTATGCCTACACCGACGACCTGGCGCCGGAGCGGATTCTACATGCGGCGAAAACCGCCGCGATGATCGCCAGCGGGCCGGCCAAGACTCCGGTGGTCAATCTGAAGACCAATTTGCGCCACGATCTTTATCCCGTGGTGGTGGCATCGGTGGATGCGGAAATCAGGCAGAAGCTCGACCTGGTGATGCGGGCCGACAGGGCGGCGCGTGCATTCGATCCACGGGTCAAGGAAGTGCGCGCGAGTTACGCGGACGAACTCAAGCGCGTGCTGGTGATCGGGTCGGATGGCACCTATGCGGAAGACTCCCAACCACTGACACGCATGAGCGTTTTCGTGATCGCCAAGTCGGGCGAGACCTCGGCCAAGGGAACTTCGGGCGGTGGCGGACGTCACGCACTGGACGCGTTCCTGCTGGAGAAGACACCGGAGCACTTTGCGCGGGAAGCGGCGCGGCAGTCAATCATCCAACTGGATGCGAGGGAGTGTCCGGCGGGAGACATGGAAGTGGTGCTGGGGCCGGGATGGCCGGGAATCCTGCTGCATGAGGCGATTGGGCATGGACTGGAAGCGGATTTCAATCGCAAGAAGACCTCTGCGTTCGCGGGACTGCTGGGCAAGCGCGTGGCCAGCGATAAATGCACCGTGGTGGACAACGGCACGGTTCCGGGACGGCGCGGATCGCTGAACGTGGATGATGAAGGCAATCCGACGAGCAACACGGTGCTGATCGAGAAGGGCATCCTCAAGGGATATCTCGCGGACAAGCTTTCGGCACGGTTGATGGGCCTGCCGAACACGGGCAACGGACGCCGCGAGAGCTATGAGCACATTCCCATGCCACGCATGACAAATACCTACATGCTCGCCGGAGAGGATTTGCCGGAAGATATTCTGCGCTCGGTGAAGCGAGGACTCTACGCGGTGAACTTCGGCGGCGGACAGGTGGACATCACGAACGGGAAGTTCGTCTTCGCCGCCAGCGAGGCGTACCTGATCGAAGACGGCAAAATAACCGCGCCCTTGAAGAACGCGACGCTGATCGGCAACGGTCCTGACGTGCTGACGCGGGTCAGCATGGTGGGCAACGATTTGCAACTGGATGAGGGCGTGGGTACCTGCGGAAAAGACGGACAGAGCGTTCCCGTCGGCGTCGGCATCCCGACGCTGAAAGTGGACCGCATGACAGTGGGCGGAACGGGGACGGCAGAGTAATGGCGACGACTACATTGACACAGATCGATTTAAAGGAATTGGCGGCTGACGTGGTGCGCCGCGCGATGCGCATGGGCGCCACGGCGGCGGAGTGCGTGGTGGGCGAAGGCTCGGAGTTCTCGACGGCGGTGCGACTGGGCGAGGTGGAGACGCTGAAGGAGTCGGGCAGCAAGGCGCTCGGCGTGCGGGTCTTCCTGGGACAACATACGGCGAACACGTCGACCAGCGACCTCTCGACCGAGGGCATCGACCAGATGGTGCGCTCGGCGATAGAGCTGGCCAAGGTGACGAGCGAAGATCCGTTCGCGGGAATCCCGGAGGCTTCGCAACTGGGGCAGATTCCCGGCGACCTCGATCTCTATTACGACGACGTGTACTCGCTCTCCACGGCCGACCGCATCGACTACGCGCGGCGGGCGGAGAAGGCGGCCATGTCGGCCGACCCGCGCATACAGAATTCAGAGGGCGGATCGTTTGATGCCGCGACGGGACGCAAGGTGCTGGCCAACTCGCACGGCTTCGTGGGCGAATACCAGCGCTCGTACTGCTCGGTGTCGGCGGTGCCGATCGCGATCGACGAGCAGGGCAAGATGCAGCACGACTACTGGTATTCGATGTCGCGCACGCTGAAGAAGCTGGAGTCTCCGGAAGAGGTGGGACGGATTGCCGCTGAACGCACGCTGCGCCGCCTCGGAGCGCGCAAGGTGAAGACACAGCGCGTGCCCATCATCTTTGACCAGCAGACTTCGCGGTCGCTGCTCGATCACATCTTCGACGCGGTGAACGGCGACGCCATCTATCGCCACGCTTCGTATCTCACCGGCAAGCTCGGCGAAAAGATTGCCGGAGGAAACATCACGGTGATCGACGACGGCACCATTCCCGGCGGATTCGGCACATCGCCCTTCGATAGCGAAGGCGTGCCGACGCGGCGGACGGTGGTGATCGAGGATGGCGTGCTGAAGTCGTACATGCTGAACACCTATACGGCGAAGAAGCTGGGCCTGGCGACCACGGGCAACGCATCGCGCGGACTGGCCGGAACGCCCGGCATCGGTAATGGAAATTTCTTCCTGCAACCGGGCACGCGGACGCCAACGGAGATGATTGCCGACATCAAAGAGGGCCTGTACGTGACGGAGTTCCTCGGCTTTGGCGTCAACCTGGTGACCGGAGATTTTTCACGCGGCGCAAGCGGACTGTGGATACACAACGGGGAGCTGACGTTCCCGGTGGAAGAGATCACGGTGGCCGGAAACCTCAAGGACATGTGGCTGAACGTCGCGGAGATTGGCAACGATCTCGAATGGCGCGGCGCAGTAGCCTGCCCGACAATCCGCATTGAAGGAATGACGGTGGCGGGAGAGTAGAACAAAGTTGAAAGTAAAAAGGGAAAAGGGGAAAGTAAGAAGAGGGCTGCCGAGAAGCAGCCCTTTGCTTTGGACGTGACGGATTATAGCCATGGGCAAACGCATCGCCGAGTTGCATTGCGGAACCAGTTGCAACGAAAGTTACCGAAGAAAGTAGACTCTGCCGGACAAGTGGTATCCAATGCACCGCATGAATCTTTTTCCTCGCGACCGGTACAGCCGCTTTGTACTCGTCATGCTGGTGCTGGTTGTCGCGTTTCGAGCGTGGGCCGACTACGATCAGATCGAACTGGCCATTTATCTCCCTGGGTCCGTGCCGCTGCTATTGCACCATGCCCCTGCAGACAGTTTCCGATTCGTCTTCAATTTCCCGGCGTCGCTAATGAGTTGGCTGCTGCTGCCCGCTCCCATCTACTCGACGTCACAGGGAATGTATCTCTTCGTGCTACGAGAAACCGCGTCGGTCCTGACAGAGATCGTCCTGACGCTGGGATTCTGGGTGGGGATTGGCAGACTGGTTCGGTCTGGACATCTTGCCTGGGTGAAGCGAGTGCGTCTCGGCATTGTGTTGCCCTTGTTTTTCCTGGTTGCCGCCGCCGTACTTAACAAAACCGGGGATATGCAATGGTCGCGGGTCATGCGCGCAGGGGCACCCCAGGAACATCCAGTCGATTTTACTTTTGCGCGAGACTTCTTCGTCGGAACCGCGATCAATGCACCTGCATCGGTTGTCAGCGATGCTTTCACTCAATTTCTATATTCAACCTCTCCGGGGGCATGGTTGGCGTTTGTCACCTACACAAAGAAACTTAGTGATCTCTTCGGACCATGGGAATACTTCCTCCTGGTTGTCGCCCTGTGGCGCATGATCGGTACCTGGCTGGACCGATGGAGAGCTACGCTAGCGGGCCAACCATCGAAAGCGATTGGATGGAAAAGCCGGGTGCTGGGAATTCTGGGTGCCGCTCTTGGGGCTATTCTTTGCGTGATTGCAGAGCAGTCCTATGACAGTCGGCGTTACGAGTTGTGGTACGTACTTGCTCTGATGGTCTGGGCTACCGTGCTAACGATGGGCAGCATTCACTTCCTCTCGCGGGACAAAGCGCGGATAGCGGGAGCAGCAATCAGAATCTTCTTTGTTGTTCTTGGAATCATCGTGACGTCGATGAATGCTTTCCTTATATTCGAGGTAAGCAATCGCGCATTCTGGCATGCAAATCCCGGCAAGCCCTTAGAGATTGCAGTCCTTTTGTGGACCCTTGGGGTGCTGGGGCAGAGCCTTTACTGGTTCTTCAAGCGACGCCCGCCCGAACCCGTTCCAGCGAGCGAATAACCGAACTGGTCGTCTACGACGAAGGAAAGTCCGGCTCTACCGCGCAGCAGGCTTTCGTGACCCGGGTCCGTTTTTACTTTCTCCTTTTTCCTTTTTACTTCTTGATGAGTGTCTTGATGGATTGCACGACGTTCCAGAGGAAGGTGCAGGTTCCCGCGACGACGGCGGTGGGGATGGCGACGTGCCAGTAGGCGTTCGCCATATTGGCATGTTGTCCGCGAATGGCGGCAAGAGTTGCGGTGCCGATGATGCCGCAGAAGAGTCCCACGGCCATGCCGGCAGCGGTAAACAGCAGCGTAAGCAGCAGCGTGCGGAAGCCGAGCATGATGCATCGGACGAACCACCCAGGACGAGGCTTGGCGGAAGGGGTAGCGGCGGAAGCCATGGATAAAGCCTACAACAATTTTCGCGGTGACGGATTGCGGAATTGCAGTTTTGGATGGTGGCGGGCCTGAACGGAATCCGCCAGCCGCGATCTTTGGCGGTCCCCCTCTTTCGTGCTCCCGGTACGCGCTGCGCTACAATAGGGGTTTCCATGACCCAGAACGCCCTGACCAGCACACACACCCCGGCGGAGATCATACGCATCGCTCCGGTGCAGCAGGCCACCAATGGCATCTGCTACAGCACCACCGGCGAAATCAACCTTCCCGCCTCCGATCTCGAACACATGGTTGCCTCGGTGCCCACGGCGATTGCCGCGGCGCTGACGCGCAAGGCGTTCTACTTTGTCCCGCTGACCGTGGTG
The DNA here is from genome assembly GCA_021779935.1 of Acidobacteriota bacterium. Classification (GTDB taxonomy): domain Bacteria; phylum Acidobacteriota; class Terriglobia; order Terriglobales; family Acidobacteriaceae; genus JAJXZT01. The sequence goes on along the minus strand of JAJXZT010000030.1, from coordinate 21,167 downwards.
CAAAACGAAGAAGTGCTGATCGCGGACCGCTACGACGTGGCGCTGAGCGACCAGGCGGTGTGCCATCGCAATTACGAATCCGGCGATTCGCAGGCCATCTTCATCTCCACGCGGCTGATGGACGACCGCTTCTCGGTGGGCTTCGAGTTCTTCATCAACGTGGCGCACTTGTTCGTGGACCACGCGGGCTTCTCGCAGGAGTTCGCGGACCTGACGTGGAAGCAGGCGGAAGACAAGGCAAAGGGCGAAACCTCGCTGGACGCACACGAGCTGCGCAAGATCGCCACCTCGAATTCACCGGAAGCCGACAAGGCGAAGCACGAGTATTTCGAGACGGTCTTCGCCGACGCCATCGCCATCTACCTGCTATCGCTCTATCTCGATGTGGACTACTACGAACTGCGCGAGCGCGACTATCCGCTGCTGGCGCCGAACGCGCTGGCCGAGCGGCTGCGGAAGGTGGCGGAACTCTTCCCTCCGGCGGCAGGATTCGAGTTCAACATCTACTACCGGCGGCGGCAGCAATAATCTTCCTGCCTAAAACTGAAGCGTTACGTTGACGACATGGTCCGGGCCGGCGGTCTGCTTCACTCTCGCGGGGCGGCCGTGGATGATGCCCATGTTCTCCTTGAGGAACGTGCCGACGTAGTCCTGCGTGTAGGGTTCGCCCATCTTCAGTTTCCACGCCTTAAGGAGACGGTTCGAGCTGCCGGGATCGAGCCCGACGATGTCGACCCGTCCCATCAGAAAGAGTGGGCCTTCCGCGACGTTGATCTGGTAACTCACTTCACCGGTAGCGTCGTTGAAGGACGGCACAGGCGTGAAACGCGCCTGGAGGAAACCGCGATCAGTGTAGAGCTTTCTTGCGGAGGCGATGTCCTGCCGTAGAAGTTCGCCATCGGCGACTTTGCCGGGATGAAGCTTCACCTGCTTGTCGAGATCCGCCGAAGAAAAGACGCTGTTGCCGCTCCAGGTGAGGGAGCCGAACTTATACTGCTTGCCTTCGTTGATGGTGAAGACGAGGGCGACGTTGGTGGTTCCCGGATCGACGACCGTGGGCTTAACCTGCGTGGAGACGACGTTTGCGCGGAGATAGCCCTTGCGCTCATAGAACGGCATGAGGCGCGACTGAACGGCATCCCTTACGACGGAGGCTTCGTAGTCGCCACTGGTCATCTCCTTTTCGACTTGATGGCGTTCATCACTGGAAAGGTTGGGCGTATCCAGCAGCGAGACGGAGGTCACGGGCATCTTGACGTCCTTGACGAAGAAGGAAACGCCGTTGATTGGGCCTCCCATGCCTTCGCCCTGCAGTTGCCATCCCACTGTTCCCTGAAGATGATTCTCGCCGAGCCATCGCGTGAGGACTTCGGTGATGCGCTGCATCATCTCGCCGGTCTCGGCAACCTTGCCATGGAAGAGCGGGAAGTGCGCGGAGACATACTTGTTGAGATCGGCATCGCTGGCCCAGACGAAGTTCTCATAGATGACCGGCAGAAAATCCTTGGCATCTTCCACCTGGTACTCGACCGCGTAGCCGCTGCCCTCGGGACCGTATTTGAACGTGACGCTGGAGAAGACTCCGGTGGCAGCCAGGGTGTTGGCTCCGCCCTGAAGGTCGGTGAAGGTGACCATCTGGCCGACGTTGAGTCCGCAGGCGGCGGCAATCTCATCCGAGGAGAACTGTTGCGAGCCGGTACCGCGAATTGACATCAACCGGTACGACTGCGCCATGAGGGCGCTGGAGACGAGCAGAAGAGGGAGTAGAAGCCTGAGCCGGTTCATCGCGGCGGATTGTAATACATATGGATGCCGCGGGACAGTACGCCAGAGGTGCCTGTCGCTCGGAGAGCGGATTCTTTTCTTGATTCCTTCGCTTTATCCGCATACACCGGAGCCTCGCCACGGCTACAATTCATTCGCAATGATTGCTCACATACGCGGACGGATTCTCGCAAAAGCGCCGAACCAGGTCATCGTGGAGTGCGGCGGTGTCGGATACGACGTCACCATCGCCGTGCCCACCTTCAGCGAACTGCCGGAGGCGGGCAACGAAGCGGCGCTCTACATCTATACGCACGTCCGAGAAGACCAGATCTCGCTCTTTGGTTTTTTGCGTCCGGAAGAGAAGCTGCTTTTCGAGAAGCTGATCTCCGTCAGCGGCATTGGGCCGACGCTGGCGATCAAGATGTTGAGCGGGATCGACGCGCGGGAGATTGTCGGGTTCATCCAGCGGGGCGACGTGGCGCGGCTGACGAAGCTGCCGGGAATTGGAAAAAAGATAGCCGAACGTACCGTGCTGGAGCTGAAGGACAAGCTGAAGATGTTTGGCGCGACGCCGGAACAGCCGGTGGTGCTGACGAGCGCGATTGAAGAGGACGTGCTCTCGGCGCTGGTAAACCTGGGCTTCCAGCGCGCGGTGGCCGAGAAGGCCCTGGCGGCGGAAGGGCCGGCCAAGGGACGCAGTTTTGAGGAACTTTTCCGCGCTACCATGGCGTCGCTCTCGAAGTAGGCGGGCAAAGCAAGCCGGGTGCCGCATCCCTTCAGTAACCTCGCAACGGGCCGGGATTGCGCTACACTCTGCCCATGCGCCGAATGCTGCTCGCCGTGGCCTTACTGAGTCTCGCAATGACGCCCCTGTGCGCCGCGCAGAAAAACAAGATCAAGCTGAAGAAGACGCCCTTCTCGCTGCAAGAGATTCCTAATCAACATGTCGAGGTGAAGGACGTCCCCGACGTGCTGGCCTCGCAGAAGTGCGAGAACTTTGCCTGGGCGGCAGACGTGGAAGCGACACTGCGTAAGCAGGGTATTCCTCTGGACCAGCATTTCTGGACGGACAAGATTTATGGCGGCGCGCTCTGCCTGCCCTCGGCTGGAAGTTTCCACAGCCTGAAGAAGCATATCGACGGTGACTATGTGCTGCCGGATGGACGCCACGTCCACCTGGAAGCATTCTTCCAGAAGAGCACTCCCAACCAGACGGATCAACTCCTTCTGCCACTGGTGCAACAGCGACCGTTCCTACTTTACTGGCGCGACCACGCATACCTTGTCATCGGCGCGCGCTGGAACGCCTTTGTCTACCCAACCGGCCAGCGCGACGTACAGATCACGCAACTGACTCTGGTAGACCCCTACGGACAAGGCAAGGATCGCATCGTCGAATTCGACCCGACAAAACAGAACCTCAGCGAACTGGGCGGAATCTTCGAAGTGCAGGCGGCAGTGATCGACACAGACCCGTGGAAGGCCCCGGAACGGCCGCTGATGGTACCGCAGCCGGCGAATCCCAAGCAGCCGAACATTCATTAGACAATTCGGCACTCCTTCGCCAATTGGGACGTTCCATCGTCCTGCAAGAGAGCAATTCGTTCCTTATGCTCTCCGCTTCGGACAGACCTGATCCACGGCGCGAGGGCCGGTCTTGAGGGCAAACCTTGTCGCGGTTTAGTGGTGGAAGACGAAGAATCCGCCGAGCAGGGTGAGCACCAGGCCGTACACCTGTTCCAGTCGCGAGGATTTTGTCCGGATGGCGATGCGCGCGCCGAGGTAGGAGAGCGGGACGCTGCCGACCGCTACCAGCAGAGTGACCCACCAAGAGATGTGTCCCAGGTACCAATGCACCAGCGTGCCGGGAATGGCCAGAACGGCGGAGACGATGAGCGAACAGGCAAAGGCCGACTTGATGCGGAGGCGCAGGACCTTGGCGTAGAGCGGGGCGAGGAGAAAGCCTCCGGAGTTTGCGAGCAGTCCGGAGATGATGCCGACGACGATTGAGATGAACGTGATGCGCAGCGTGAAAAAGCTTGGCTCTCCGCCTTCGAGGAATTCCGAATTCGATTCCTTGTCCGGCATGAAGAGGAACGTCAGGCCGAAGCCCAGTACAAGCAATCCCGTGAGCATCAGCAACGGTCCTGAACCGGTTTCCTTCGAGAGCAACGCTCCCACGATTGTTGCCGGGATTCCAATAGCCACGCCCCAGCGAACCACGCGCCAATCAATGAAGCCATCTTTCCAATAGGCAGCCGACGCCACGAAAGTCGATGGCGCGGTGGCGGGCAGCGGAGAAGCCACGGCGACGAATCCGGGAAGACCGATGATGCGCAACAAGGGAGTGGCCACGGCGCTGCCGCCCTTGCCGAAGAGTCCGCCCAGCAGGCCAATCAAAACTCCAATGGCGGTTGTCTCGCCGGTTTGCAGAGTAGTCAGGGACAGAGGTCCGAGCATCATGAATACAGGCTCTTTCTATAAAACACACGGCGAAGGGAAGTTCGCGGAGGGTGCACTTTTATTCAAACTCAAATTGCCGATTGCGCGCAAGTAGCGCAGCAGGAGAATTCACCATGCTCTCCTGAATTGTCATCAACTTCCGTGCCATATGCGGCTGGCTGCGTTTATCGGAAATTCATCTCTTCGTCGCGGTGAGCATGTATGATTTTTGTTTGTTCACGGCAATTTCAAGAGACTTCAACGTCACAGTCGAAAGGTCCGGATGATGAAGCGTGCATTGCTCGCAGCCATAGCCGTTCTGTTGCTCATTTCGTTTGCGAATGCCCAGAAAGCCGCGTCGCACCAGTCCGAAAGCGCCAAGCCCGCGCGTCGCAACGTGATCATCTTCGTCGCCGATGGCCTTCGTCACGGTTCCGTGAACGCGAAGGATACGCCCGCGCTCTACGCGGTGCGCACGCAGGGCGTGAACTTTGCGAACAGCTTCTCGCTCTTTCCGACGTTCACCACGGCCAACGCTTCAGCCATCGCAACGGGCCACCGGCTTGGCGATACGGGCGACTTCAGCAACGGCATCTGGGTAGGATACCGGGTCTTTGATACGGGCAACTTCGATCATGGACCGTGGACAAGCGTTCCGTTCCTTGAGAACGATGAAGTGCTTTCCGATCTCGACGCGCACAATCACGGAAACTACCTGAACGAGACGACGCTTCTGGCAGCGGCACGTGACAACGGATACAACACGGCAGCCATCGGCAAGGTTGGGCCGACCGCGATCCAGGACGTCGCGGAGTTGAATCCGGTGGCGCAGCGCTTCGGCGTTCCCAAGACGATCATCGTGGACGACGCGACCGCCTACAACCCCTACGACCCGATGAACATCATGCCGCTGTCGATCCCTCTGCCGAATGCGCTGGTGACGCGGTTGATGAAGCTCGGCCTTCCGCTCGACGCTCCGGCGCGCAACAACGGATTTGCCGACAATTCGCCCTACAGCAACGGCTATGTCGGGAATATGAGCGCTCCGGGAACGCTGCGCTCCAACAAGGTTCAGCAGGACTGGTTTGTGGATGTGGCGACGAAGGGCGTGCTGCCGATGTTCGCCGAAGCCGACAAGCCGTTCGTGATGCTCTTCTGGTCGCGCGATCCCGATGGTTCGCAGCATGACGAGGGCGACAGCCTGAATCAGCTTGTGCCGGGCATCAACGGGCCAACGTCAAAGATGGGCGTGGCGAACGCCGACCACAATCTCCAGATGATCCTGAAGTGGCTCGACGCACATCCGAAGATCAAGGCCAATACGGACGTCTTCGTCACCTCGGACCACGGCTTTGCCACCATCAGCCGCCGCGAACTGGACCGCACCGGCAAGCGGACCATGGCGCAGTCCGCGCAACACTTCTATTACAACGCCGCAGGCAAGCTCGATACCAAACAGCAATACCTGCCGAGCGGCTTCCTGGCAATTGACCTAGCGTGGGCATTGCAGACAAACCTGTGGGACCCGGATTCGCCGATGCCCGCGGGCTCGCACACACCGTTCAAGCAAGTGAAGTTAACGATGGACGAGTACTATCATCCGACCGACCAGTGGGAGCATCCAAAGTTCGGCAACGGCTTCATCGGCAACTACGTTTACAAGACCGACGGTTCGGACGCACAAGCCATCGTCGCGGCCAACGGCGGTTCCGACCTTATCTATGTGCCCAGTAAGAATCCGGAGAAGGTCAAGGAAATCGTCAAGCTGGTGCTCGGCTTCGACTACGTCGGAGCGGTCTTCGTGGACGATCAGTACGGCAACATTCCGGGCACACTGCCGCTGAGCGACATCGACCTGGTCGGCTCGGCCGTAATACCGCGACCGTCGATCGTGGTGGCGTTCAAGACCTTTTACCTGAAACCGGGCAACCTGATGGACGCCATACAGGTCTCCGACACCGGGCTGCAGGAAGGCCAGGGCAACCACGGCGGCTTTGGACGCGAGGTTACGTTCAACAACATGGCCGCCATCGGACCCGACTTCAAACAGGGGTATGTGGATGAAGCTCCGGTTGCGAATTCCGATATCGTGCCGACGTTGGCAAAAATACTGGGCATCACGATGCCATCGACCGGGAAACTCAAGGGACGCGTGATCGAGGAAGCGTTCAAGGGGCAGCCGACTCCAAAGGTGCCACCGGTCAAGCCCGTGATCGCCACGCCCGACCCGAAAACCGGCCTGCGAACCGTGATGTTCATGCAGCAATTCGATGGACAGAAGTACTTCGATTCGGCGTGCATGACAACGTCAAAGACGATTGAGCCGGGGATGTGCGAGAAACAGTAGAACGGCGCGACATATACCTGTAACGAAACTTCAGCACAAGAGGCGCGACCCACGACGGGTTGCGCCTTTTCTTTTCTGCGAGAGCCACTCGTATGCCCGTTCCGGGGCATTGACGATTACCTTGTTATATGCGAATATTTGTATGTACTTATGCCTGAACTATCACAATTTACGGCAGAATTCTTCAAGGCCCTCTCCCATCCCTTAAGAATCAGGGTGTTAGACGCACTGCGCCAGGGCGAAGTCGGTGTCAACGAGCTTAGCCTGCGGCTTCAGGTGGAACAGACCACCCTCTCCCAGCAGCTCGCAGTGTTGCGAAAAAGCAACATCGTGGTGGGACGCAAAGAGGGTCAAAACGTCTACTACTCAATACGCGACCCGGAGATTATTCACCTGCTCGACAACGCGCGTCGAATCTTTAACAACCACCTGATCGACATCCGTGACCTGCTTGAACAACTGTCGCCGGGTGTGGAGAAGTCCTCTCCTTAAGCAGCGGAACGCCCTCGAATGAATCAACCACATACCAATTGCTGGCGGCCACGGCGTTCAGTGGCAAGGGTTAACCCTACTCTGAAGAAGTTCTGATGATTTACGGATTCAATACGTTCCTTCTGCTGCTTCTCGTGGCGCCAATCGTAAGCCTGCTCTGCGTCAAGATGAAAAAGGCGCGTGCTCTGTCGCCCATCGTCCTGGTGGTGGCGCTGCTGACGGGCGCTGCTACAACGGGCGTCAGCTTCTGGCGCGGCGACCGGCTCTCCCTCGATCTCTCACGCCTTACGCCGCTTCCCTTCGCGCTGACGGTGGATCGCCTTAGTGCGTTCTTTCTGCTGCTGATCTGTGCGGTTAGCGTCCCTGTCGTGCTGTACTCGGCGTCGTATATCGAGCGTCACTACGAGGGGCTGCGTCGCGATGGGCTCTGGATATTGCTGCCAGCATTCATCGCCTCGATGGTGCTGGTGGTAACGGCCTCGACCGGCTTCGCCTTTCTCTTTGGCTGGGAGCTGATGACGCTGCTCTCCGCCGGGCTCATCATGATGGAAGGCGACGCAGGACAGCGGCGGCACAATATCTTTATTTATCTGCTGATGATGCACGTGGGGGCGGCAGCGGTCATTGGAGCGTTCCTGCTTTTCCTGCCGCACGCTCCAGGACTTACCTTCGCGGCCATGCGCACGGTTGCGGCGCAGATGCCACAAGGTATGCGCACGGCAATCTTCCTGCTCGCGTTCCTCGGCTTTGGAACCAAGGCTGGAATCGTACCATTGCATCTCTGGCTGCCGCGCGCCCATCCGATCGCGCCGAGTCCGGTTTCGGCATTGATGTCGGCCGTGATGCTGAAAACGGCGGTCTACGCATTCGTGCGCTTCGGGTTCGACTTCCTTGGTACTGGCCCGGCGTGGTGGGGATATCTCGTGCTGGCTGCCGGAGCCGTCTCCGGCGTGCTGGGCGTGCTTTACGCGCTGGCGGAAAACGACATCAAACGGTTGCTTGCCTATAGCAGCGTCGAGAATATCGGCATCATCTTTATGGCGATCGGCGCGGCGATGGTGCTGCGCGCCTATGGCGCTCCGTCGCTGGCCGCGCTGGCCCTGCTGGCCGCACTGCTGCATGCGATCAACCATGCGCTGTTCAAGAGCACGCTCTTTCTCGGCGCGGGCTCGGTTTCCGACGCCACGCACACGCTCAACATGGAAGAGCTCGGCGGACTGCTCAACCGCATGCCCGTGACCGGCATCGCAATGCTCGTCGCCTGCTGCTCCATCATCGGGCTGCCGCTGTTTAACGGCTTCGTCGGCGAATGGCTGGCGTTCCGTGCGTTCCTCGGCGGATCGACGCTGCCACCGATTGCACCTGCGATTGTTCTGCCGCTCGTCGCCGGAGTGCTGGCGCTGATCGGTGGAGTGGCGGCGGCGTGCTTCGCAAAACTCTATGGAGTAGTTTTCCTGAGCCGTCCGCGAAGTGAAAAGGCAGAGCACGCACGCGAAGTGCCGGTGCTGATGCAACTCGGCGTGGCACTGCCCGCAGCGGCATGCGTGCTGATCGGAGTCTTTCCCGCTATTGTCCTGTGGCCGCTGATGACAACGATCAGCGAACTTATGCCGGGGACCGCGATGCCCGCACAAGCCACATCCATCGCGACGGTGCTTCCGTGGCTCGCGCTGGCGGTCATCGCGATTGTTGCCGTGGTCGCGCTCGTCAGGCGAACCGTGCGTGTAACCGCAACGTGGGCCTGCGGACAACCCGGACTCGATGCGCGCATGCAATACAGCGGAACAGCGCTCTCCAAGCCGCTGCGCAAAGTGTTTTCGCAGGTCTACCGGCCTGATCGCGCGGTAAATATTTCGCCTGCCGGGCAGCCATACTTTCCGGAAACAATTTCCTATCGCTCGGTGCGCACAACATCCTTTGAACGCGCGCTCTATCGTCCCGCGGTCGATGCAGTGGTGGCAGCGGCGCATCGTCTGCGGCGCTTGCAGACGGGAAACATACAGGTCTACCTGCTCTATCTCTTCCTGGCGCTGGTTTCGCTGCTGCTCTTTATGAGGTTCCTATGAAGTTGCTGCTCGACATCGTACAGGCCGTGTTGCTGGTCGCCCTTGCACCACTGGTGCGCGGCATCGTCTCGCGAATCAAGGCGCGGATACAGAACCGGCAAGGCGCCAGCGTCTGGCGGCCCTACTCGGAACTACGGAAGCTTTTCGCAAAAGAAGACCTTGTCCCGCCGACAGCTTCGTTTGTTTTTCGACTCTCACCGGTCCTGTTGTTTGCCGTGACCGTGGCAGCAGCGGCATTCATACCGGTGTTGCACGCCTCGGCGCTTCTCGGCACGATGGGCGATTTCATCCTGCTTGCCTACCTGCTCGCCTTCGGGCGCTTCTTCCTGATGCTCGGGGCGATGGACGGTGGCGGCGCATTCGGCGGCATGGGCGCAAGCCGCGAAGCCCTGGTTTCCACGCTGGCCGAAGCTCCACTGTTGCTGGCGCTGACGGCGGTGGCCGTGGTCGCGCGCATTGCGACGCTCGCCGGTATTGTGCAGTGGACGCTGCAACAGGATTTCTTCCGCCTCTCGGCCGTACATGCATTGGCCGTGGCGGCGCTGGCGCTGGTGGCAATCGCCGAGACCGGGCGCATCCCGGTCGACAATCCCACCACGCACCTCGAACTCACGATGATTCACGAATCCATGGTGCTGGAACATTCGGGACCAAGTCTCGCGCTGATTGAGTGGGCCAGCGCAATAAAACTGAACGTGATGATCGCGCTGCTGATTGCGCTCTTCGCTCCATGGGGAATGGCGACTGCTTTCACCGCCGCCGGACTGGCCATCGCAATTGCGGTATACGCGCTCAAAGTAGCGGCGCTGGCCGTGGTGCTTGCGGTGGTGGAAAGCAGCGTGGCCAAGTTGCGCATGTACATGGTGCCGGATTTCCTCGGCGTGGCGTGCGCGCTTTCGATCCTGGCAGTGGTCTTCACTGCGGTGATGAGGTGATGTATGGGATTGGTTGACATTGCAGCGGCGAAGACACTGGCGTCGTCTGCCGTATTCATCTTCATCACGCTGTTGCTGCTGGCCTCGGCCAAGCGAACCCGCACCTGCATCGTGTTGTTCAGCATGCAGGGCGCAGTAGTTACCGCGCAGATTCTTGCGACCGCCTACGTGCACCGCTCGGCCGAGGCCTATGCCATCGCGTTCCTCGTGCTCGTGATCAAAGTGCTGGCAATTCCGTACCTGCTGCTGCGCATTGTGGACCGGTTGAACATGCCGCGCGAGGTAAAGGCCTCGACGACATCCGCGCAATCGGTGTTCATCACCGCCGCGCTGATCCTGCTCTCGTTTCTCGTGGTTCAGCCCTATGTCCGCGCCTTCAACATCGACGAAGACATGCTGGCCGCCGCGATCGCACTGGTACTTACCGGATGCTTCCTGATGGTGAGCCGCAAGAAGGCGCTGATGCAGGTGATCGGCCTGCTGGTGCTGGAGAATGGCGTATTTCTCGCCGCGCTCACCAGCACGTTCGGCATGCCGCTGGTCATCGAGATAGGAATTTTCTTCGACTTGCTGATGGGTGTTTTTCTGATGGGATTATTTGTCTTCCGGATTCGCGACACGTTCGATCATCTCGACGTCTCGAAGCTGCGGCGGTTGAGGGGCTGAGACGATGGTATTGATCTTCCCACTCCTGATTCCGCTGCTTGGAGCATTCACCGTGCTCCTCTGTAAAAGCCCGCGCGTCGCAGTGCGCGTTGCACTCGGCGTTGGCGCGCTGGAAATGATCGCCATTGGCAATGCCGTGGTGCGCGTCTACACCACCGGCGCATTACAGGCCGGCGAATATCTGCGCGCCGACAGCCTGACGGCATTCTTCCTTATCAACATTGGGCTTATCTTCGCGCTGGTGCTGGTCTACTCCGTGGGATATCTGCGGCACATTCCCGAGGGACGTTTCTCTTCACCGCGCTGGTTCTACGGGTTGGTCTTCCTCTTTCTCTTTACCATGATCGCCGTTTATCTCTCGGCGAACCTCGGCCTGCTGTGGATCTCCGTGGAAGCCACGACGCTGGCGTCGGCGTTCCTTGTCGGTTTCTACAACACAAAGGGCGCGGTGGAAGCCGGGTGGAAATACCTCATCGTCTGCACCGTGGGCATCGCTTTCGCGCTCTTCGGCACCATCACGTTCTACCTGGCGGCCGTGCGCTGTGGAATCCCACAGGACACCGCGCTGAACTGGACCGTGCTGATGAACGCCGCGCCACGACTGGCCGCCGCGCCGCAACTGCTGAAGCTCGCGTTCGTCTTCATCGTCGTTGGATACGGCACCAAGATCGGTTTTGTGCCGATGCACAGTTGGCTGCCGGACGCACATGCCGAAGCGCCGTCGCCAATCAGCGCGCTACTTTCGGCGGTGCTGCTCAACTGCGCCATGTACGCCGTGTTACGTTTTGACGCCATCACCGCGCGCGCACTTGGACCTGGGTTCAGTCATCATCTGCTGCTGATCTTCGGTGGGCTCTCGATCACTGTCGCAGCGTTCCTCATGATCGTGCAACGCGACTTAAAACGCCTGCTGGCCTATAGCAGCATCGAGCACATGGGCATCGTCGCACTCGGCGTTGGGATCGGCGGACCGCTAGGACTTTTTGGCGCGTTGCTTCATGCCTTCAATCACTCGCTGGCAAAGACAATGCTCTTCTTTACCACCGGTGACGTTCGCGAGAATTATGGAACGCTGCGCATGGACCGCATCCGTGGCATGGCACGCACGCTGCCCTGGACCAGCGGCGCGATGATCGCCGGCGGACTGGCCATCGTCGGCATGCCGCCTTTCGGACTCTTCGTCAGCGAGTTCATTATTCTCACCGCCGCGTTCACGCAAGGCAGTTACCTGATTGCGGCGCTGATCCTCGTGGCGCTCTCCGTGGCCTTCGGCGCGATGCTCTTCCACTTCCAGCACATGCTCGGCGGTGAGTCGCACACCACGCGCGTTCGGCCCAAGGCATTTCTTACGGACCTGGCGCCGACCGCTGTCTGTGTGGCGTGTCTGCTCGTGCTCGGCTTGAGAATTCCCCCGGTCTTCACCAACCTGCTGCATAGCGCGATGGCGGTGCTGCAATGAACGCGATTCTCGCTCAGTCTCACGAAACCACCGATCCGCTGAAGCTCTTGCACCGCCCGGGCGTTCGCCTGGTGTCGATCTTCGGCAGCCTGGATGAGGACGGCAGCCGTCGCGTCCACTACGCCGTGGATATCGACAATCGTCAATATCGCGTCGTCAGCATCGCGGGCGAAGGCCCAATCGCCTCGGCCACGCCCATCACTCCCGCCGCTGCGTGGTACGAGCGCGAACTGCACGACCAGTACGGCGTTGCCATCGAAGGCCATCCCGACCTGCGACCGTTGCTCTTCCACGAGAACTGGGCGGAAGGCGTTCACCCGATGACTGCCGGTTTCGAAAAGGTTCCGGCGGGAACGCGCACGCCGTATCGTTTTCTGAAGGTCGAAGGAGAAGGCGTCTGCGAGGTGCCGGTTGGGCCTGTACACGCGGGCATCATTGAGCCCGGACATTTTCGCTTCAGCATTGTGGGTGACACCGTGTTGAACCTGGAGCTGCGCCACTTCTACACGCACAAGGGAACGGAAAAGCTGTTCGAAAACATGCCCATCGCGGACGGATGCCTGATCGCCGAGTCGGTCTCGGGCGACAACTGTTTCGCGCACGCCGTCGCCTATTCGCAGGCAATGGAAAACTCGTTCGGCGTTGCCGTACCGGCGCGTGGACGCGCACTGCGCCTGATCGGGCTTGAGTTGGAGCGCATGATGGCGCACATCGCCGACGTGGGCGCGCTCTGCGGAGACGTTGGCTTCACGGTTCCCGCCGCTTACACGGCGCGCATCAAGGAATCGCTGCTGTTGGCATCCACGCGATTTTTCCGCACGCGTTTCTGGAGAGGCGTAGCCGTCCCCGGTGGAGTCACCATCGATCTGGCCGCTGTGGATGCCGCCGAGTTGCAACGCATTGTCGCCGAAGCGGCACGCGACTTCGCCGAGCTCGCAAAAATCATCCTGGAGACTCCTTCGGTGCAAAACCGCTTCGAGTCCACGGGCGTGCTCTCACGCGATGTTGCGCGCGACCTCGCCGTGGTTGGACCGGTCACACGCGCCAGCGGCATAAAGATCGATGTGCGCCGCGACCATCCCTATGGACGCTATCGTGAGTTCGCCACGGAAATTGCGCATCATTCCCAGGGCGACGTGCTGGCGCGCGCGCGCATACGCATCGACGAAACGGCAATCTCCGCACGGCTGATCGCCGACACTCTCCGCGAGATGCCCACGGGCGCCATCCGCACATCGATTTCCGCGGATGCCAGCGCCGAAGGCTTTTCGGCGGTGGAGTCGCCGCGCGGCGAATTGTTCTACTGGGTGCGCGTGCGCAACGGACGCATCGCGCGCTGCCACATCAAGTCGCCATCGTTCCAGAATTGGCCCGCGCTGCCACTCGCCATGCCAGGCAACATCATCGCCGACTTTCCGCTCATCAATAAGAGCTTCAATCTTTCCTACTCCGGATGTGACCGATGATTTTCGACACGGTAAAGCAAAGCCTTTCCAGCCGGCGCGTGCTCATTCCCGTCGAGCAGTTGCTCATGGACGCGCAGGGCAGCCGCATGCCTGACGTGCAGCCGTCGCTGTTGACGGCCGAGATTGCACGTCGCGCCGCCGACGCGTGTCCCACCACGGCGCTAACGCTGGAAGAAGCGGACGGTCGCACGCAACTCGTCTTGAATTACGCAGACTGCGTCGCCTGTGGACGCTGCATAGAGGCCGGTGCGGGCGCGTTCGTCGCGGCACAGAAGCTTGCCTGTTGTGGCGCGACGAAGAGTGGTCTTGTCCGGCGCTGGGATGTCGCAAGCGGCGCGGAGATCGTCAGCAGTGAACGCGAAATGGAAAATTCCGCGCGGGAGATTCGCTCTCTGCTGGGACGCGCGCTGAACATACGCGAAGTCGATGCGGGTTCCTGCAATGGCTGCGAAGCGGAGATCGTCGCAATAACGAATCCTTATTACGACCTGGAGCGATTCGGCATTCACTTTGTTGCGTCGCCGAAGCACGCCGACATGCTGCTGGTCACGGGCCCGGTGACGCGCAACATGGCCGAGGCCGTACGGCAGACCTACGCGGCGACACCCTCTCCGAAACTTGTGGTGGCCGTGGGCGCGTGCGGTTGCAGTGGAGGCATCTTCGCCGGAAGCCACGCCACGGCAGGCCCGCTCGACGCGATCATCCCCGTGGATGGTTACATCCCGGGCTGCCCTCCGACACCAGCCATGCTGCTGAGCGGAATCCTGCACGTACTGCAGAGACGAAGCTGAGCGGTCTAAAACTGAAACGCAAACTTCTGCTGCGTCATGCTGGGATGTCCCATCATCTCAGCGGGGATGAACTCCCACTGCATCACGGCTTGCCGGACTGCATTGTCAAGAATGTCGCTGGCGTTATCGTCGAACTCGACGCCACGCACATGACCGTGTTCGTCAATCATTACACTGCAAATCACCTTGCCGTGAAGGTTCTCCCCGTGTGGGACAACAGCGTTTACCTTTTTCACAAGGCGGGCTGGCGTCATGCGAAAGGAGTCGCCCTCCATTTTGCTGGACCAAGTTGTAGCGCCACGAATTTTAAAGAAGCTGGCTGGCTCCGGCCCGGCATCTTCAAGTGAGTTCACCTGCAGTTGCAGAATCTTGGCGCCGTTCTGCACGACGGTGATCTGACGCGGGATCTCCAACTTGCCAAAAGGCACCATGTCATTCAGTACGCTCAACTCACCCCAGTAATACTTGGCGCGAAGAAGACGATTGTCGGCTGCAAAATAGAAGATCCACGTCTGCGTATCCGGGACGCCTTGTGGATTGATGTAACCGCTTGAAGCTCGGATGGCGTCGATGTTGTAGAGCTTGGCGTGCTCGACATGCCAGTCCGATTCGAGGACAAACTTGCCGCCATCGCCAGGAAAATGGAAGCTGAGCGCTTCCGCAGCTTCGTCAGCACGTCGCGACGAGTACTCTCCGTCGAACTTCCGGTAGTCTTTGTCACCGTCCCACGACTCGATAACGTGGTGGCCATTGAATGTGATTTCACGCTTCCACTGCGTGGGGGAAAGCCATGTCTCCTCGTAGGTTCCCTTGCCTGTCTCTTCCGGGTTGCCCCAGCCTTCAAACGATGCCTTGAGATGGAATGGCTTCGCTCCTTCGAGGCGCAGTCCCTGGTTGAGGCGAGCATCGTCGAAGAGTGTTTTTGCCGCAGGCAGGTCTGCGACCGCAGCATTCATCGTGGTCTTGAATGGGATGGTCCAGGTCGTCTGCACCTGTACTGGAAGGCCCTCGACAAGGTATGGCTTAAATTGCCAGTGGAGGGCCTCTGCGGCGGCGGCATCCGTAACCTGCGGATTCGACGCAACATAACATTTCGCTTCGCGGACATGCCCTGTGCGATCCACCACGATCTTGACTTCGGCGGTTCCCGAGTCCGGGCGAACGGATACCTGCGGCCATTTCGGTTCCGGCGTGTGCAAGGCGTAGCCGTGGTACACGCTCTCATCCAGATGCACCGTCTGGATGCGGTTGGTAGCGTTGGTCGATTGCGCCACGGCAAACATCGATGCATCGGGGTTGTCGAGATTGCGAAGTTCATCAATCTCGAAGTTCACCTCATTGTCCTTGGAGCGGCGGGCGATCATCTTGCCGTGGAAGGACTTGTAATCGGTGTATACACCGGAGTCCCAGCCCGGTACCCAGACGTACATGATCAAGCCGGTGTCACAGTAGGTGGAGAGAACCACCCGTTGCGTCTTGCCATAGCCGTCCTTGAAATAATGCTCGGACATGCACTGCCCTGGACGGCCGCTTGGCTCGTCAATCTCCATCGAATACTTCTTGAAGAGCTCCACGGCCGCCGGGGTCATGGGCGCGAACATGGACTCGACGTTTTGCTCCATGGAAGGCGGGTAGTAGTCCCCGGAATTCTGCTCGAAAACCTTGTCGCCGTTCACGATGAGCGTCTGCGAGAAGTTTTTGGACTGAATCGTGCGCCGCCATTTGTCCGGCGAGAGCCAGTATTCCTCGATGACGGCGTTGTTGGCAGAGTTCGGATCTTTCCGATCAACCAGTTTCGCTTTCAAGTAGAACGGATGATCGCCGGGTTGCGTGAGCGACGACTTGTTTACCAGTTTGTCGATGATCTTCGAAACGGGAACTTTGTTCGATTGACACCAGGCGATTGAGGACTGACAAATCCAGATACACGTCAAAAAGAGCAGCACGGCAGGTTGTGTCCGACGCATTGAAACTCCCAAGAGTATGGCCCAAATGGAACGGCTAAATTCCCACTTCCCGCCAAACAAGTCAAGTGAAGAAAACCTCAGCCGCGCCAAGCCGTAAAGACCAGGATGAGAGGATTTCTGGGCAAGCCGGAGATGAGCCGATGGCGGACCTTTCCGGAAACTGTCACGTCGCGTGTTGACCCCGGTCACTGAACGCGGGATTCCGCGCAGCTAACATCGACCGCGTATTGGTCTGTCTCATCGGGGATTCCGGGATCACAAACAGTTTGCCGTAAAAGGCCCAGGGCCAGGTACCAGGGGTTGATTCCATGGCGATGATTGGCATGGGGATCGATTTGCTGGAAAACTGTCGCGTTGAGCGAGAACTCGCGCACGGCAGTTGGCGACCCGCCGACGGCATTTTTACTGCCCCGGAAATTGCATACTGCGAAGCAGGCAGAAAACCGGCGGCGCGATATGCCGCCTGCTTTGCCGCAAAGGAAGCGACGCTGAAAGCCATCGGAATCGAAGTCAGCGATCTCGCGTACTTCCGTGAAACAGAAGTGCAAGAGCACAACGGCCAATACGGGGTCATTTTGCACAACCGGCTCAGGTCCAGGTCCGAACAAATGGGTGTACGGGAAATCAGGCTCTCGATCGCATTTGCAGTGAAGCATACTGGCGCGATCGTTGTCCTTGAAGGTTAGTCGACGACCGGCGCCAAGAACGGACTGCTCAATGCCGCGCGCTTCGTGCCTCAACTACGAAGAAGTCACCGCCAACTTCACGTGGTCCATCGCGGAGAAAGAACTCCACTACAAACCGGGCGAGCCCATCAACATTGGCTGGATGTGCAGCGACCGCATCTGCCAGATGGGCAACGAGCGGAAACTCGCGCTCATCTGGGAAAACTTCCAGGGCGAGCACAGGCAATACACGTTCGACGATCTTCGCCTGCTCTCCAACACCATCGCGCAATTCGTTTGCGATCTGGGAATCAAGCCGCGCGAACGCGTTTGCCTGTTCATGGATCGCATCCCGGAACTCTACATCGGCTTTCTCGGCATCCTGAAGACGGGCGCGGTTGCGCAGCCGCTCTTTTCCGCCTTTGGCGACGAGTCGCTACTGGTGCGGCTGAAGGATGCAGGCACCGCCGCGATTTTCACGCAGAAGAAACACGTCCACAAAATACGCAAGATTCGCGATCAGCTTCCCGATCTGCGTCACATCATCGTGGTGGATGCCGGCGACTCGCCGCTACAGGAGCGCGAGATTGCCTTCCACATGGACGAGGCGCGCCGGGTGGAAGACTTCGTGGTCTTCCCCACCTTCGCCGAGTCGCCCTCGGTGCTGCACTACACCTCCGGCACCACCGGCCAGCCGAAGGGCGCGCAGCATGTTCATTACTCCATCATTTCGCAGTACCTCACTTCCAAGTGGGTGCTCGATCTGCAACCCAACGATATCTATTGGTGCAACGCAGATCCCGGCTGGGTCACGGGCACGTCATACGGCATCATCGGACCGTGGTCCAACGGCGCGACGCAAGTCGTACTCGATTCGGGATTCAATGCGGAGAGCTGGTATCACTTCATCGAGAAACAGCGCGTCACCGTGTGGTATTCGGCGCCGACGGCGATTCGTCTGTTGATGAAGGAGGGAAAGGAGATTGTTCGCCGTCACGATCTTTCCAGCCTCCGCCACTTGGCCAGCGTCGGCGAGCCGCTCAATCCGGAAGCGGTGATCTGGTCACAGGAAGCGTACGGAAGGCCCTTCCACGATACGTTCTGGCAAACGGAAACCGGATGCATCGTGATCACCAACCTGCCCGGAATGCCGATTAAAGCCGGCTCGATGGGAAAGCCATTTCCCGGAATCACCGCAACCGTGTTGGACCTCACAACCTTCGAGCCAATCAACCAGACGGGAATCGCCGGACTGATTGCCTTGCGTCCGGGGTGGCCCTCGCAGATTCGCGGTTACTGGAACAACGAAGCGGGGTTCAACGCCAAGTTCAAGAACGGATGGTATCTCTGCGGAGATCGCGCCTCCATCGATGCCGATGGCTACTATTGGTTCATGGGACGCGACGACGATGTCATCAACACCGGCGGACACCTTGTTGGTCCATTCGAAATCGAGTCGGCACTGCTGGAGCATCCCGCCGTGCATGAGTCGGCGGCGGTGGCCAAGCCCGATCCGGTCAACATGGAAGTGGTAAAGGCATTCGTCACGCTCAAGCCCGGCTACACGCCTTCGGACGAACTCGAACTGGAGATCATGAACCGCATACGCAAGAAGCTCTCTCCGCTGGCCATGCCACAGGAGATTGAATTTGTTGACTCACTGCCCAAGACGCGCAGCGGCAAGATCGTTCGCAGGGTTTTGCGCTGCAAGGAATTTCACGAACCGGTGGGAGACCTCTCCACCATCATGGACGACTAAAACACCGCGAGAGGACGGGGCATCATGGACGAGATCACACAGGTTGTTCGCGACTACGTTGTCAGGGAATACATTGAGGAAGGCGATGACCGCCAGATCACCGAGACAACTCCGCTGATCTCCGGCGGGATCGTCGATTCATTTTCGATGGTCTCCCTGAAGCGCTTTCTGGAAAGGAAATACCACATTCAAATTCCGGACGCATGCGCCACACCCGACGCATTCGACACCGTAAAGAGCATCGTCGAGCTGGTTCGACGGTTTCAGAATGCGCCGGCAGCCAGCATCTGTCCGCCGT
This sequence comes from Acidobacteriota bacterium, assembly GCA_021779935.1. Classification (GTDB taxonomy): domain Bacteria; phylum Acidobacteriota; class Terriglobia; order Terriglobales; family Acidobacteriaceae; genus JAJXZT01. The sequence continues at coordinate 2,047 of JAJXZT010000030.1, read as the reverse complement.
AATAGCTACGGGCTATCATTGCTCCGTCTTTATCCGGTTTAGGCCCCGGGCCCCGTACCCATTCCTGGTCACAGAGGATTGCCATGGCCTACAACGATACGATTCGCAATTCTTATCTCGCCGAGATTGAGTCCATCAACGCCGCCGGTTTGTTCAAGGTAGAACGCTATATTCACTCCTCGCAGGGTTCGGAGATCGAAGTTGAATTTCCAGCCGGCTCCAAAGTCAAGAAGTGCATCAACATCTGCGCCAATAACTACCTCGGCCTCTCCAGCCATCCGGAAGTGATTGCAGCCGCGCACGCCGGGCTCGACAGCCGCGGTTACGGCATGTCGTCGGTACGCTTTATCTGCGGCACCCAGGATATTCATCGCGAACTTGAAAACCGCCTGACCAGTTTTCTCGGCACGGAAGACACGCTGCTGTTCCCCTCCTGCATGGACGCCAACGCGGGATTCTTCGAAGCCTGCCTCGGCGAGCAGGATGTGATGATTGCCGACCGCCTCGTGCACGCTTCCATCGTCGACGGCATGCGGCTCTGCAAGGCGATGCAGGACACCTATAAACATTCAGATATGCATCACCTGGAAGAAAAGCTCCAGGAGCACCAGGACAAGCACCGCCGCATGATCATCACCGATGGCGTCTTCTCGATGGATGGCGACATCGCCCGGCTCGACCAGATCGTCGCACTGGCGGAGAAATACAACGCCATGGTCTTCGTCGATGATTCGCACGCCACGGGATTTATCGGTCGTACCGGTCGCGGAACACACGAACATTGCGGCGTCTTCGGGCGAATCGACATCATCACCACCACGCTCGGCAAGGCTCTCGGCGGCGCTTCGGGCGGATGCGTCAGCGGACGCCGCGAGTTGGTGCAAATGTGCCGTCAGCGTGCGCGTCCGTATCTCTTTTCCAACTCGGTAGCGCCGGTCATCGTGGCTGGAGCGCTCAAGGTGATGGACATTATCACCGCCTCCACCGCGCGGCGAGACAAGCTGGAGTGGAACGCAAAGTATTGGCGCGGCCTGCTCAAGGACGCCGGATTCGACATCAAGGAAGGCGAAAGCCCCATCGTGCCGGTGATGCTCTACGACGCCAAGCTCGCGCAGGACTTCGCGCGCGAACTCTTCGACGAAGGCGTCTATGCCGTCGGATTCTTCTTCCCCGTGGTGCCCAAGGGACAGGCGCGCATCCGTACACAGCTCTCGGCAGCGCATGAAAAGCACCATCTTGACTTCGCCATCGAAGCATTCAAGAAGGTAGGCGAGCGCCACGGCATTCTCGGAATGTCGAAGGCTGAGTTGCTGGCGAAGTGCGGCGTGTAAAGGAGGTCACTATGATTTGTGCGGAGCTGGAACGTCTGGAAGCGCAATTCGATGACATCCTCACCGCGCTGGAAGACGAACAGTTAACGGAACAACAGAAGCAGGAACTGCGAGCAGCCTACGAGCGGATGAGCCACGCTATCAAGGAGCACCAGGAGCACGGCCACGCCGGTAGCCCGTGCTTCGAGGGAGGAGAGATCGAGTAACCTGCAACAGAGGCCGGAAGGATTGGTGGCTCAACTATTTGTGAAAGGCTGCCGAGCGAGATACCATGTCTCCCGGCTATGGCGAATATATCGGCGCACCTGGGAACATTCTGTCCTTCTCCGGTTTCTAATCCCACAGTGGCTCTAATCGAAAGCGGCAGGTCATGAAGAAAGCTCTCATCATCGTTGCCGTAGTCGCCGGATACTGTCTCATTGAAACATTCTTGCTCTTGAGCATGGCGGTGCCGCGCACTTATTTTTCCCGATCCTCCTCCTCCACCTCCGAGATACTCAATTGGTTGTCACCGTTTTTGTTCATCCCTGGATTGGCGGCGACCTTTTCATGCATCATCTACGGCTCTTACCACTGGCTCAGGCGCGTGCTAAGGACACTCTGAATAAGTTCTCTACTTTCCACAAGCGAACAAGGTAAAGTGCAGCCAGATGAACACTCACTGGCGACAGGGGACCTTGGCGATGGCGACGGGATTCGAGCGGTACGGGAAGAAG
>JAJXZT010000041.1 GCA_021779935.1 Acidobacteriota bacterium | reverse complement strand
AAGATTCCAACCAGAGAACTCTATCGATGGGCTGAGCAGGTCAGCACAAGTTCCTCGGTGACGTTGATTGCCTTGCCATCTCGCCGTTTCGGCTCAGGGCTCAAGGGAGTGATCCTGATGCCGTATGGCACTTCGGCATGCTACAAGGCGCTGGTTGCGCCTGAGCACCGGGGACTGCCATACCACGACTTCTACTACAACATCACTTTCGAAGCGGTCTCGTCGGCAGCGAGGATGTGGCGCTCCAGCCGGATCGCAACCACGCACCTGAACGGCTGCGGACAGGACTTCCATCCCAACATCCCGCTCACCCAATGCGAGGCGATCCTCCATGCCCTGCGCCAGCCGGAGCCCGTGACTCTGGAGCACTTCACCTTCTTGGGGTGCGGGTGCTTCGGCGACGAGGTCTTCGACAGTTTCAGCGACAAGCTCAAGACGCTCGGCGGTGAGCATCGCCAGATTTCGGTTTCGATCTCAGAGCACGAGCACGGCGTCAGCGTGTTGACGCTCGACTGGAAATAGAAAGGAACGAGCATATGGCGGCTGAATGCAACAAATGCAACGGCACTGGCAAGTGTCAGCAGTGCCGAGGAACAGGACATTTCGGCTACAAAGGCTCCGGCCCGGTCACGAATTACAAGAGCCCCTGTAATGCATGTCGAGCATCCGGCGTGTGTCCGGGATGCCGAGGCACGGGCAAGCGATAGGCCCAAGAACGGGGAGCCGTATGCCTGAAGGGCTGCTTGTCGGAGCACTATTTGTCCTCTTCCTGCTGTATAGAGGACTCAAGGCGCTGTTTCGTCTTCTATCCGGTGAAATGCGCCGGGAGCGAGAACAGGAGGAGCGCCTTCGTCAAGCCGAGGCAGAGTTCAATTCTGCGATATTGCAGGGGCGCTTTCCTTCGGACGCCGTGCTCACCCTGCTCAAAGATCGAGAGAGCTTCACCGACGACCACGGATACCACGACCACACGATTCCAGAGGATGTGTGGGAGCATACACCGTATTTGAAAGATGAGTGGTACAGCATTTGCTCATATGCAAGAGCAGTGAGGTTGGTTCGGGAGGAGCAGAGCCGTCTGGCAAAGCTTGCGCAGCAGAAAACAATCGTGATTCGGGAACGAGAGAAGGCGAATAGCGTATACGGTTCCATCTCGCATGACTTCGCCGACATGCTGTCCCGATGCCAACGACCATATGAAGAGGTTTGTCGTGCATCCACAGCACTCGGAGGAGCTAACACATCGAACGCCCTGACCGACGTGATAGGGCACGACCTGAGAACCCTGCTCAAGGCGGTGTCCGTCGCCAGCGGGGCACTGCCGAATGAGTTCGGGCAGTTGTATCAAGTCATTTACTCTCGCTTGGAGCCTGAAACTTACCAGACAGTCGAGGAGTGCGTTCGATACGTCAGAAATCAAGATCAGGAATCGATTTGCAGTCCAGTGCTCTTAACGCACATGAACAAATATGATCGTTTAAGCCACGAGAACATTTCCACGGCAGTAGCGTCCGTCTACTCTAATTTCCTCGATACGGCGCTTCAGTGCGTTCCAAAGTCGGTGGCATCCGAGGCAGTAAAAGCTAAGTATTCATATATGTTTGCTCCGTTCCTGACTCAACATCAGCAGACGATTTCGCCTTCGCCAGCGGGATCGATGTCCTCTTCACCACGGGGTGGCTTTGCTTGCATTGCTGGAATGGACAGCCTCAAACGTCAATTGCACGACGAAGTAGTCGAAGTCTTCAAACAGTCGGAAAAGTATGCCAAGTACGGAATCTTCCTGCCCAACGGAATTCTTCTATTCGGCCCTCCGGGTTGCGGCAAGACCTATGTTGCACGTCAACTGGCGGCAGAGATCGATTGCAGTTTCATCGAGGTTGCGCCTTCCGATCTCGGAAGCACCTACGCACATGGAAGCGCCCTCAAAATCCGGGAGATGTTTGACTCGGCTGCTGCAAAAGCCCCCTGTGTCCTCTTCATCGACGAGTTCGATGCTGTCGTCCCATCCAGAGGGTCAGTCGGGGGCGGCAGCCATTGGAAGATTGAAGAGATTAACGAGTTCCTTTCCCGGCTTGAGGGCTGTGCGAAGAAAAAGATTCTAATCGTCGCTGCAACGAACCGCCCCGACGAGATCGACCCCGCAATCCTGCGAACAGGACGGTTCGACAAGACAATCTACATCGCACTGCCTGACCAGACCGCACGGGCGGAAATGCTGGATTTCCACTTGAAGGGACGACCTGTCGTACCGGAGATCGACAAGGTCGGTGTCGCCTCAGAACTGGAGAACTACTCTGCCAGCGACATCAAGGAACTCGTCGTTCAGGCTGCAAGACTGGCGCTCCAGATGGACAGACCAATTACCACAGGCGACCTGCATGAAGCACAGAAGGCGCTGCATCCAAGGATCAGCACGGCAGACCTGCGGAAGTTCGATCAGTTTGCGGGAGCGGCCAAGGTGACGAGGCTTGGCTTCCAGCCGGAGCGGGGCAACTGATAAATCGTCATCTTGGCGTGGTGCAATTGAATTTGCCTTGCTCACGATTATCTTCGTGGGAATCTGGACTGTCGCTGGTTTACTGTAACAGTGGCTACAGAATTCACCATCAAGGCGCATGCGATGACTCGGGTTCTCGATTTGGAGAATGGAATCACTTCCGGATTGCTGAGGCTTGGCATCAAGCAGGGCGACTACACAGCCTATGTTGAGACCGCCGACTCGGGCGCAGGATTCCAGTACTTCGTCGTGCGTGACGGCACTCGAATTGTGGAAGGACTCGCCGCCGATTTACCCACAGCGAAGAGAAAGGCTGAATCAGAACTCAAGCTTCTTTGCTCAACGCCCCACTGAAGCCACCATAGTGGTTGCGGTTTGACACGATGAACAGAGGGATCAAACAGGCAGAGAACGTTACCTCGTGGTTCATGAGCGGGGTGTGGAATAGCGATAACCGCCACCCGAAATGGGTGCTTCGCATCCTGTGGCGACTGGCGAAGTTCTCAGCATGGTTCGGACGCCGCCATCCATTCAACCCATGGCAATGCGACTCCTGCGCCTTTGAAGCACGGTGCGGGTACGAATCCGAGGACGAGCGGGAGATTGCCGACCGCTGGCGTGCTGAGAACGGGATCGATCTTCAGAACGAGCACCAAGAAGCCTGATCACAGAGACGATTCAGGGTGGTTCGAAGGGTTCGTCCCAAGGTGGTTTATGAAAATCCGCATGTCCCTGATCCGGCAGTGGTCTAAAATCCCCATTATTCTTGGGATGTTCGAGACCTTCCTCGGTTCACCAAGTGAAGGATTCGAACCACAGTGCCGTGCCTCGGGCCGTGGCAATCGGGGCTTTCAGATGAGGAGCAAACAATCCTAAAACTAAACGGGGCGGCTGAGGAAAAGGAAGATGACGAGAACAATTCTGCTAATCGCAATAGCACTGTCAACATGTTGCTCAGTGTTCGCCCAAGATATCAAGACAGTCACAATCGTCGATGCGGTCTGGGCCGCCCCCGGCCTGCGCTTTGCCAGAGTGCACCACCCCGGACAAAGAGCCGCAGACGCAGACATCATCGTATGCGAAATGAAAAGACACGACTGCCAACCATTAAGAGTAGGGAAAACATATCCAGCGGCATTGATCGACAACGACACCCCGGAGGCATACCCCTACCACAAGAAGATCGAACAGGTCTTCAAGGACGAGACGTGCACTTCAGTTGTGTACCGCACTCTCGTGATCGTCACCGATGAGGTGGGGGAAAAGATACGGGAGGTGGTGCCAGCGTACGGCGATACCAAAGTCCCACTATATTACGGAATCTTGGTAACGCCTCCGGGTTCCGACTCTAGTTGCCGCCCAAACAGGAAGTGAGGGCAGCACGGTCGCAAGCTCTGGAGCCATCAAGCAATCCAATCGGAATGTCAATGGCGAGACGAATGAGATCAGGTGGGCGGTTCCGCAGCCATGAGGGCAGATCAACCAGTTCGACCGATGTCTTGCGGGACGCCAATTCGAACTTGAATGCGATCCATCCTGCTTTGCAGCCATCGACGCCAGCGACGTACATCAGTTCTTTCCGGTCACGGACGCTTTTGTCGTTAGCTTCGCTTCGTGCCTTTTCAAGAAACCAGCTTTCACAGCATAGCGAGTGCGTACCGCAATCACGTATGCGGCGGGTTTCGTGCTGGACGGAGGCTTGTAGGTCAAGCTCACACGGGAGATCAAGTTGGTCAGGGTGATCGGCGTCGTCGCAGCCTCTTGTAATAGCGCAAAGAAACTTCGAGGCTTCGCTCGGCGTTCTGAATTCGCAACGAGAACGGTATCGTCGCTCAATTGCGGTACTGCCTTGCGGTGCTTGATTGCTTCAGGATGATTCCTAGCGACCAGCGGTGGGCAATCAACGTTTTCGATGCATGCCCTCGAAAGAACAGAAGTCACTACCTCCTGCGGTGTTGATGGTCTATTCGGGTTGTGTTGCAGGTTGCAGAGAACGAATCCCTCGCTGAGCAAGCGTCCAATCTCGTGCCGCTCTAGCTTTAGCGCCTCCGTACGTGTTTTGCCCCGATGTAGGAACCTGCACGCTACGTCCATGTTCCGTTGCAAGAAGTGCGCCAAGACCCGATTACTTAGCACCCATCGGACTGGTCTCCCTTGCGATTCTCGCCGCAGCAGACGACGAACGTGATTCAATCGGTCTGACGCTCGTGCATCCCTGCCTATGCCGACATAGAGGGGCACGCTGCCGACTTCGAACGCATAAACGTAGAATTCTGGCACCGCTGGATTCTTCGCTGTCGGCATAAGCACTTCATGATAGGCATCTATTCAGGCAGCCGTCCATGCTTGGCTTCCTGTCCCTGCTGGTGTTTGAGAACCGTAGCAAATCCAAAGCTCATGTCAGCGACGTTTACTACTGCCCGACTCGCTGAGCCCTCACCCGGCGCAGTACCAACCTCTCAACCCACGCCGCTCTGGCGCAGAGCGAGGCAGTACTTCATCCCAATAGTTCGACTTGGCCAAAGCCTCGTACCACTCATCAGCAAGCGTTTCGAATTCACGCTTGGTAAAACCTTGGGATTTTCCGTAAACCTGTTTGAGAGTCTTCTGCGAGTCCTTACGGACAGCATCAAACTGTTGGGCGATAACCGGGTCGATCATTTCGCCATTCCACCATTGTGACCACAGGGAATTGAGATGGTCGGACGCAGCCTTGTCGAAATCAGAGCCATCTTTCTGGCTGCGAAACTCCACGGTACGGGTGCTTGTTTCCACCCAAACTCTTTCTTCATCGGCCGCTTGCTCCCGGCCTAACACTTCGATACAGACTGCGAAGGTCGTGGGCTCACTTACAGGGGACAGATCGAACGGTTTGACCTCGAAACCGGAACCGGATTTGCTGCGGGTGATGCGAAAGGCAAGCGAGTACTTGCCGAACTTCTCCTTGCGCTCTTTGGCCATGGTATCAGCCAGCTTCTCGGCGATTTCCAGCGGCGGGTTAACGATTTCGACTTCTGTCTGATGATCGGGCACGGCAGCGATATACTCCACGTAATCCAAGCCTTCAATAATGCGCCCTTCGTCGTCGTACACGATGCGGTTTTTCATGCGACACCCCCTTCGAGATTGGTCGATGTTGAAACAGATGCAGGGTTGAACGGCGAGAAAGAACCAGCGTGAACGTCACCAACGGTGATGACCGCAACTTTCGCCTTCTTGCCATTGTTGGGATTGCCACGGAGATGCTGCTTGCGTGTGAGCATTCCATAGTTGACGCCGAGCGTCAGTTTCTTCGGCTTGCCATCGGGAGTAAATGCGCCACCGAGCGGATGCTGCATGGAGTAGATGGGCCGGCACGCCTTTACCAAATGCTGCGCAGCTTCCGACCCCCCTCCCCTAAGCGCAAATGCCTGCGCCTTCCGCTTCTTCATGAACGGCTCAAAGCGGATGATGGTGGGGTTGCTCTTCGGCTGCTTGCTAACGCCACCGAAGTTGAGCCTGTTCGGTTTGTTGTTGCCGAGCGTGACCACCTGTGTGCCGCTTGCGGGATCGTCGTCTACCCAATTGAGCATTTGCAAACATGTGCGCACTAACTCGCTTCCGAACTGCAATGCTTGTTGATCTTCGGGGTTGACGGTGACCTCTCTGGTGTTCTTGAGCGTATAGCCGCCGAACATCTCGTCGTCTCCGAGCAACAATTCGAATGCGTTGGGGATGTAGTCGATTCCACCCGGCCGATAAAGGCTGTCGAACACCAGCGTTACCACCCATTTCCCGAATTCGGGCGAAAACGTACACAGGTATCCGAGCCGTTGCGCATCACTGTACTTATGCTCTAACCACATCGGATTGTAGGGGGCATAGATGGGCGCTTTTGAAGCGACGAGCAGAGTTTCTTGTCGCTTTTCGACGGCTTCTGCATTCCGCTTCTCAGCGGGTGTGCCGGGTTGGGGATTCTGAATCAGGTTCGGATTCAGAGTCGAGTAGACGTTCCACACATCGAACCTCGGTGTGAATTCTCCGAGCGTCCGAAGCTGCTTTTGCAGTCCTTCAAGTTCGTCGTCGCTGGCTTCTGGTGAGAGTTTTGTGACCTGCGGCCCGAACGACATCACGTGATCGATGAGCATGATTAGTTCACCCCGTAATTCCCGGTCAGACCTTCATGGCGGAAGACGGTGACGGGATCAGTCATGAGTCCGTTGGCAATGAGCGTGTTTACTAAGTGCTCAGCTTCCAGTACTGGCGTGCAGTAGGTATTCACCTTGAAGAGCCCGTCTCCAGCGGGTACGACATGCACGGATTCGCAGGCTTCACGAGAAAACTCGCCAAGATTGAGGAGCTGTTGCCGGATATGCAGCGTGAAATGTGTACAAAGTTCAGCGTCGGTCATGGGCTTGCGCTTGAGCCAGTCGGTGACGAGAGAGCCATCTCCCATGTCCATCACCGGAACTCGCTTGATCTTCCCGTCAGTCTTGCGCAGGACTAGGTTGAGGTTGTCCCAATCCTCGAACGTGACGGGAATCTTCGTGCCGTCAACATCCTCGTAGAGGTACTGAGTGTTGCTGTTGACCTTCAGGTCGAGTTCCTGAAGCTCACACTCGAACCGCTGCGCCTTCTCCGCAGAGGTCGTTATGGTGCAGCCATTCGGCAGGCTGATGACTGCCATCCCGCCTCGCAACTCGGTACGTAACTTCTCACTTATCTTTGCCATGCTCATCTCCTATGCCCATATCAGGATTTACTGGAAGGTAGTTCCAATCAAACGAGTCTCATTGTGGATTCACTCCGTCGATTAGCCACTCCCCGGAACGGCAGTTACTACTCGGACAATAGGCGCAGAGATGGGCTGGCCTGAAATCCCGCTGCTGGCGATAATCAGCGCATGAACAAGCTCAACGAAAATGCACGACGGAAAATTCGGGAGAACTGGCTAGCCCCGCAGGGATCAGAAATGGAAGCGAAAATGATCAATTCGCTGCTGAGTCGTGAGGATTTGACTCAGGAGGAGAAAGGCATGCTGCTGAGGTATCGCCAGAGCCACGATAGCAGCGAGATGCACAACGCAGGATTTTGGGAAACGGCGAAGAAGCTGAAACTTGGCGGCCCGGAGAACTACAACGTGGCAATGTCACGCCACGAAAAGCTCCAATCGGGCTCAGGGGACAAGGGCAATACGTGGCTAGTCGCCTACTGCATAGCAAACTCCGGGGCGCTGACAGGCCAGCAGATCGGCGAGAAGCTAGGGATGAGCCTCGATGGCGTCAAGTGGCACAAGCAAAAAATCAGCCGCATCATCTCCGAGGAATACAGCAACACAATTCAAAGCATGGCAGATGATGGCACGATAACCAGATGGTTCTTGGGGCTGTGAATTGCGGGTTGTATCGGATCATCGGGCGGCATTCCTAGCGAAGAGCCTGCGGTCTCACAAATGAGAGTCCCTTTTCTCGGGCCAACGGTTTCAATCTGCGTTTTGACCGCCGACTGCCTAACACCGTAAACAGGCAGGCCGAGACAGCCTTATCGAACGCTGTACACCCTAGCGACAGTCAGGTTTAGCCGTTCAGCGATATGCGGATACCTCTGCATGAGCTTCAGGACATTGCGCCGGGCTCGGACAGCGGGACACTTCGGGTGGAGCAACGGATGCTGCAAGGCGCTCCACCAATGGCGAATGCGTTTTTCGACGAGCAGTTCACGGAGTTCGGGACGGCAGTTCATTTGTTTTCCAGTAAAGATGAAATTTCGAGGAGGCGAGATGGCGATAATGGTTGCTGATCTCGGCTCCTGTAGATGGAAATTGAAAGTTCGGGAAGTTGCCGGAATCGGCGCTGAAGAAGCGTGAAGTCCGAGTCCACGCCCATCGAAGCAGATGATGTGCTGCCCGAGTGACGCCGAGTGCCGTCACTTTATGTAAACTCTCCCAACTAGTTCCTATATGGAAACTTACCTAAAGTGACGACACCGGGCGTCACTGGATCGCTTTCACAACCTCGTCTTGCTCGTCGGCCGAAAGGTTTTCAAACTCAGAGTCAGACCGGATGGCAACACCCTTCCAGTGGCGGCCCCGAGGACTCGAACGTCCCTCTTCAAACTGAAGCTGAAAGCGTTCTGTAAACTCGGCCAGCGGCATGGCGAACTCGCCCATGGAGTCAGCCCAAGTCCTGTATGTCTGATACATTGGGCTCTTTCCAGCCCATTTATCCGGCCCAGTTACACAGCGATCTTCGATGAAGTGCCGCAGCACGTCTTGTTCTACCTTGTATTCCTTGGTCGCTTGGCGCACGCAAGGCGGAACACATAGCCCCTGCTGCTGCCAATCCAAACACCCTTGAATGGCCCAATTGAGGATGCCTGAAGCTTCTGCCTTCAGCTTCTCACCGAGATTCAGGTCACGTTCGGCTTCCGAAAAATATCGCAAGAAGGGGATCAGGTGCATGCGATCCCAAACGGAATCGCCGCTTCCGACGATCTTTGGTTTTGGATTTGTCACTAGCCAGATTTTGTAGGTCGGCACGTAGCTGAACTGTTCCTGATATTTGAACTCGCCAATGACCGCCTCATCGCCCGTCATCCGTTTGATTTTGGCTTCGGCAAGCCGCTTGCTGTGCTCGGATTCGCTGGCCACGATCATGCGTGCGCCACGAAAACCAGCGATGTCGTTCAGTTTCTCGTCGCCCTTGCGTGCGACGAAGGTATCAAACGACGCAACCTTACCGTACTCCCCGAGGACGTGGCGAACGGTCTCGATGAACTTGCTCTTGCCGTTCCGACCACGAGGCCCCCAACAGACAAAAAAGCACTCTTCATTGATCCGACCAGTGAGCGTGTAGCCCACGGCACGCTGCAAGAAAGGAACGCAGCAGCTTTCGTGTCCGGGCAGGATTTCGTTGAGGAACTGTGTCCAGCGAGGGCACTTCGCCTTCGGGTCGTATTCGACGGGACTGATCTTCGTCAGAAGATCATCACGATGATGCTTACGGGTCTTCCCGGTTCGAAGGTCAACGGTGAAATTGGCAGCATTGAAGAGCAATGGGTCGGCGTCGAACTCTGAGTATTTGAATGTCCGGCACAGCGATTTTGCTGATTGGATCATGGCAACGAGCCGACCCTGACTTTCGCTGTTCATCGCCCACTTAAGCTGCCCGTTCCGCACGTTCTCGTCTTTTTGTGCGGCGGCAGTTAGGAACAACCGCTCGATTGTGCGCTTCGCCATGCGCAGCATCTCAACTTCTCCCTTATCTTCCGCCCAAACTCTGCCGTTCCAGACGAACCACGCTTTGGCTTCGGGAACGTAGAGCACGTCGTCGTACCACATTTTGGCGAAGCGAATGGCATTTCCAGCGTCTGTGTTGCGGGGTTCCTGAGTCAAGGATGGGTCATAGCTCTCGTCAAACACGCCGTCTTGTGACATTTCTTCACGACGGGCGAGGTCTAATGTTGCGAGCCCGTATTCACGAGCGCAGGGTGCGCACCAGCCGCCTATTGCAGCCGGGAACTTGTTGCACCTTGAACATGTGGATTTCTGCTTCTTTGGCTTGCGTTCAACGGACATAGCGACCTACTTCGAGGTCGCACGAAGGTTCCGAATTGAGTGTCTTGGATTTCATACGATTGCTCACTTGTTTATTTGGGAAGGGTGGTTCCCCCATACGTTGGTCGGTGAACTTTGGGGGCTGCGTATGATCAGCCCCCGATTCCTCTGAGCGAAGAACCCCACCTGTAAGAGAGATTTGGTAGTCGCCAAATCCTCGTGCGTTGACGAGACGCACAAAACTAAATACTTCGGCCTTTGAATAGAAATCAGAAACCCCCGCCGAAGCGGGGGCCTTAGGTGAAAGGTGCGTTTATGAGAAATACTGAACTTGCCAAGAACATCGCTAAAATGACGGACGCCGAATTGGATCGCCAGTTGTCCTCGGCTCACAACCTGTTTTATGGGGAATGCTACTGTGGCGATCATGAGGCCCGACACGACGCCGACAAACGGCTCCGGATGCTTGAACGTGAATGGAAGGAACGGAGGCGATCCTGAACTCACTTGGATGCGCCTCCGGCTCGGAAAATATCAGTTCCGATTCTCCTCACGAACCCGGACGAATTGGGTTGCAAGACGCTTGGCGAAAGTGATCTTGTTTGCCAGAATGGCAGTCGCCATCTTGTCTGCGTGATCTAAGAGATGAGCATTGGCATCCAGTGGGTGGTCATCCAGTGGATCGTCCTCGTCCAGCAGATCATCTTCGTCGGCGGAGGGCGGCACCGGCTGCTTCTCCTCCATCTGAGATAACCTCATCAGCCGTATACGAGCGGTAGAACCACTGCCGGACGGTCGCCGGATTGAGTCCCATCGCCGCCAGCGTCTCGTAATACCCCGGCACCTTACGATAAGTGCGCTTCTTCAGTTCGATCAGAGCAGGCAGGAGCCGCTTCCGCATCTCCTTGTTCATCTGATTGCGGGATTCAGTAATCATCTCTGCGCACTCCCTGATCTCTCGCAACAGGGCCTCGTCATCCAGACTGACATAGAAGGTATCCTTGCGGTCATCCGGCACCGGGAGAGGAGAAACCGTGACACTGTCACGCTTCGCCCCCTTTGCACCCTCGCTCGTCCAGATGCACTCGAACTGATCCTCAGATTGGATCGAATGCTGTGAAGAGCGTTGCGCCTTCTGTTGATAAACGGGTTCGCCAAACGCCTGTAAGTACATGGGCTGTTTGTGCTCGGTAAAGACCCAAGTGAACTTTGCTCGTTGGAGATAGTCGATCAGTTCGGTAGGGCAAATGGACTCTGATTCGTAAGCGCCAACCTCGCAGTCGATATAAGGGCCGTCCACCATGACGAAGTCATCCTGTCCCGGCTGCTCAGCTTCGAGACAGTCGAGCCAGTCGAGTTGGGTAATGCGCACGTTGTTGTTACGGAGAAGGTTACAGGCGAGGCGGACATTGCGCTCGTAGCTCTCGGGAGAGCGGCGGCCTCCTCCTGTGCTAAGCCCGCAGCGGTCGAAGGTGCTGCCGTTGAAGCACAGGTAGGGCTCCATCAGCAGAGCATGGGGGTCGCCTTGCTTCGCCAAGGCCGAGAGGCGATGAAACTCTTCCTGCGTCTTCGGGGATGCTTTGAAACCGTCACCATGATCCCTCAGGGCACGGAAGAACGGAGCCCGGTTGATGTCGTTAATGATCCATTCGTCGAAGACCATTCCGTCAGCGAGAGCACGGAACGTTACGTTCAACCTTCCGGCAAACACGTCGAAAAACTTACGTCCTCGTTTCGGAATGTACTGAATGATTTTTGGAGAGCGTGAACCTTTTCCGCCCGGATACCTGAATGTTGGGGCGACCACTTTGCGAGTTGACACAACGATCCTTTCGGATCATTGCGTCGAATCCACGAGTAGCAGGGCGGAGATCGTGAACGGGTCGCCTATGACCACCAACGACGAAGGGCCACTTTCTCCCGGAGGAAGCTAAATCAATCCATACCCTCAGGCCCTCAAACTCTCGCCGTTGATATTTGGTTGTTGCCCATTCGATGCAGCAACTCAGGCCGTTGGTCACGAAACCGAGAAATTTTCTGTCGCCACGGAATTGAACTCTAATCTCGATGAAATTAGACGGTGCAATCGCTCATTGTGGACGGAAGAACCGTGACACTGTCACGGTTCTTCTAGCCCACGACCTCTGGTTAGGACTACCGCTTCGGGTAGTGGCTGATCGTTGGAAGAGACAGAGAATGAGACTGTGACCGGGAAAACCTTCCAGCGACGCCCAACAGGGCACACGGAGGAAGTATGAAGAAGCGCAAGCGTAATGTCGCCCAACTCGGGCCGAAGCCGAAGGTTTCCTCAACGGATGGGAGATCGTCCGTTGCTAAAAAGGAACTCTTCTCGCAGAGCAGCGGATGGTGATGGGGATGAACATTGAACTGCTGTTCGACTTGTTTGTGCAACCGGAGTTGTTTGACCGTCACGCCCGTGACAAGACAGTGAGAGCATTACAGACGCTCTGCGACCGGGTGCCGGACGAAGTCTTCGTGAGCATGCCGACATTTAGCATCCTTGCCCCGGACGCAAAGGTGGATGGAGCCGTATATTGCCCCGTACCGGAGATCGTCATCTATCTCTCGCCTTCGCTCGAAGATGAACCGCAGGAGAAAGTGGATTTCACCGTAGGGCACGAATTCGCTCACATCTACCTCTGTCATCACGAGGAAGACGAGAGCATGATCACGTGGATTCCGTACCTCGATCAACCGACCGAGGTTGAAGCGGACGAACTCGTGAAGCAGTGGGGCTATACCGTGCCGGAGGACAGGCGTCGGGTCGGATGATATTCAGGATCGCTGCGGATTCCCACATCACGCAGCGTAGGAAGGGCGGGGATGGAGTCGGACGTAAGGCATCCCCGTTCCCCAATCTCAACGGATCGGTAACTCCCTCTTGCTCTACACCGCTTGAGCGATCTTGTTTATGACCGTGCGGTTCCCGCCGCTCTCGTACGCCAACTCTCCACAGGATGGGCAGAAGACTACTTGGCTACCATCACGGAGCCGGGATCGCACTTCTGCATTGCCGGAGCGACAGCCGAAGCAGACCGTCACGGAGAGAGGCTGTCCAGAATTGGAATCCAGCGGCTTAGGCTCTGGCTCGTCCGGTTCAATCTGCTCTTCTTCACGAGCAATCGCATAATAGGACTCTATGCTCTTGTAGTCGTCGTGGCCCATCCATTCACGCACCACACCGATTTCCTCGCCTTTACCGCCGAGCCTTGGTGAGCGCAGCCAATTGGTCGCACAGGTCGCACGGAATTTGTGCAACCAGCAGCGGGACGGATCGATTCCGGCACGACGAGCAATCGCACGCAGGGTGTCGAGGAAGTGGTAATCAGGGAGTCCATTGCTTGTGCCGAACAGCAGTTTGGACGGACGCTTCGACGCCTTCAAGTCAAGAAGCCGATTCATCAGGTCCCGGCTGATCGGCACGTAGCGAGTTTTCCCCGTCTTCGTCATAAAGCCCATTCGTGGCTTGTTTGTGATCCTAATCTGCCGCTTTACAAGTCCCGGAGCAAGCTGCTCGACGATCAAATCATCCTCTTCGAGGAACATTACTTCCTTCTTGCGAAGACCGACCTGCAAGAAAACGTCAAAGAGAAGGCGCTCCTCGTCTGTCATGGCATCGAACAGCAGCTTCAGTTCTTCACGAGTGTAGATTTCAGGGCGGCGATCACCACTCTTGAGTTCTCGACGATAATCAGACTTCTTGATCGGGCCTTTGCCGGGATCAAGCTTCAGAACTGTGCGGATGAATTTGTTCATTCGCATGATTTTCCATGCGGCTGTAAACGGTTCGTTCTCGGGTTCGTCGTCAACGAGAAAGTCGTAGAACCTTTGAAGATGCGCCTTGTCGATCTCCTCCACAAACTGTTTCCGTGCGCCGTTCTTCAGACTGTTGTTCCACCCCTCGAATTGCCGAACTACGTAACGATGAGCTTCCCTCGTCTTCTTGCAACCGGAGAGAGCGTCAACGTAGGCGTTGCTCGATGCCGAGATCGATAAGCGAATTTCCGGCAGCGTCGGGTCTTGCACGCCGGGGCGGGCCTGATTTTGAAGAAACCATTCCTTCTCGGATTTCAGCTTAAGCGCATCGCTCAGATGAGAACAGGTATCGGGGTGCCACTGCTTTTTCTTCCCCTCGTACCACGAGATTCGAAATCTCCCCTGTAGATCATCTTTGAGGTATAAGGCTCCGTCGGGACGAAGCTTGGGGAGCGAAACAGGGCGATCAGTCCAAGTCCCGTGGATTTGCACTCGCTCATAGATTTTCACTCTCTTGTTCGCCACCGAAGCTGACCTCTTGTGCAAATACGGCGGGCCTTCGGGCCATCCTGAATTTCAGGAAATAGTCACAAAGTAGTCCAACGCACAATCGGAGATTTCTAGGTAGCTGAAAACAAGAGGCTTGGAAAAGCTTGGTAGCGCTACCGGGAATCGAACCCGGGTTTTAAGATTGAGAATCTCACGTCCTAACCCCTAGACGATAGCGCCACGCACATCTGCGGCGTCTTCAAATATAACAAACCCTTTCACTTTCGCCAACTTAGCCAGCCCTTGGCACAGGCCCTTCTCGCACGCTCGGACGTATCGTCGCACGACTCTTTTTGAATTCTTACAAGGATGAACCCCGGCGTGGAGAGCATATTTCCCGCGTGTATTCCGTGCCGCAATTTTCCTGACTCAAACGCGGCTGCCGCGCATCTAAGTTTGTATATGCAAGAGCAGGGACCGGGCGAAGGCGGTAGTCTGCCTTCCCTGGATCTCTCAGTTCATATCAAGGAGTTTTCGTCCCCATGTCAAAGGCAAGAAGAGGTACTGAAACGACTTCCACCACGAAAAAGACATCTCCCGCGAAGAACCCGGCAGTCACCGCTGACGTCTCCTCGGTTTCGACGCCTCGGCCCGCGTTGGTTTTCGAAAGCCTTGAGCAGAAGATTCGCGTCCGCGCCTACGAGCTATACCTTGCGCGCGGCGGGTCCAACGGCAGTCCCGAAGGAGACTGGCTGCGCGCCGAAGCGGAAATCCGCACCAAGCGTAGCGCGTAGCGCACTTATGAAGCAGGTTCTGCTGGTCGACGACAGTCCAGTCCAATTGCGCGTCCGTGAAACCATTCTGCGCAATGCGGGGCTCGAAGTGTCGACCGCCGCCGATGTCGATAGCGCTCTCGCCCTGATGAACGCCGCAGGCAACACGATTGGCGTGGTTGTTACCGACCACCTTCTGCCGGGCCGTTCCGGTGCTGATCTTGTCCGCGAATTGCGCGCGCGCAAATACACATTGCCCATCATCGTCGTCAGCGGCATGCCTCAAATTGAGGACGAATACGAAGGTCTTTCCGCCGAGTTCTGCATGAAACCTTTGCCGCCGGAGAAACTGATCGCGGTGGTGCGTAAGGCTCTTGCGTAGCATGCCAAGCCGCAAAACACCTGCTCCATCTCGCCTTGTCAGCGGCCTGTTACGCCCCCTTCGTGGCACGTCTCCGTGACGCTTTCTAGGCATGTCTTCTCCGCGCCATCGCGGTTCCGTGGTTGCTAGCACGATACGTTTCTGAAACAATATTCAACAGTCTGGGATTCCCAATGCCGCAAATTGGAAGCTTTACTCTGTTGCTTGCGCTTGTCTTGAGCGCTTATGCGTTCTTGGTAGGCATCATTGCGATTGTCCGCAAGGATGATCGCCTGGGAGAGACGGCCCGTCGCGCCGGCATTGCGGTGTGGATCGCCGTAACCGCCTCGGCCACTGCGCTTGTTATCTCGGCTTTTCGCAACGACTTTTCGCTCGCCTACATCCTCGAGCACTCCAACCGGGCCTTGCCGCTTCCGTATAAATTTGCGGCACTCTGGTCCGGACAGGAAGGCTCGCTGCTCTTCTGGTGCTGGCTGCTGGCGACCTACGGATTCATACTGCGTCTTCGCCACAAGGTCGACACGCGCCTCGTTGCGCATGCTTCCGTCATCATGTCCGGCGTGCAGATATTTTTCCTTCTGCTCGTGAACTTCGCCGCCCATCCGTTCGCCATGACGGTCGGTGCGATTCCTCCGGACGGCAACGGTCTCAATCCGCTGCTTCAGTATCCCGAGATGGTCATCCATCCGCCGATGCTCTACCTCGGCTACGTCGGCATGACCGTTCCCTTCGCCTTCGCGCTCGCAGCTCTCATCATGAAGTATCCCGGCGAGAAATGGATTCACATTACGCGGCGTTGGACCATGGTCGGCTGGGCGTTTTTGACCTGCGGCATTTTCCTCGGATCCTATTGGGCTTACAAGGTACTCGGCTGGGGCGGTTGGTGGGGTTGGGACCCCGTTGAGAACGCATCGCTCCTGCCATGGCTCACCGGCACTGCCTTTCTGCACTCGGTCATGATGCAGGAAAAGCGCGGCATGATGAAGACCTGGAACATGTGGCTGATTTTCTCCACGTTCCTCCTCTCTATCCTCGGAACCTTCCTCACCCGCTCCGGCGTTGTCAGTTCCGTGCATGCCTTTGCGCAATCCGGCATCGGCGTCTGGTTCGTCTGGTTCATGGCGATCACCTTCGCCACCTGCGTCTTCTTCTACGTGAAGAACAAGGACCACCTGCGCAGCGAGCACCAGCTTGAGTCGCTCATCTCGCGCGAATCCAGTTTCCTCTTCAACAATGTGCTCCTCCTCGTTTCGGCCTTTGCCGTTCTCTGGGGAACGCTCTTCCCCGTTCTCTCCGAGTGGGTGCAGGGACACAAGATCACGGTTGGCCCGCCCTTCTTTAATAAGGTCAACATTCCCATCGCGCTCTGCCTTCTGTTGCTGACTGCCGTTGGCCCGTTGCTCGCCTGGCGTCGCACCTCCACCGAGAGCCTGAAGCGCAACTTCCTTGTTCCCGCCATCCTTGCCCTGCTCACCGCCGTCGTTCTCGCTTTTGGGGGCATGAAGCCCTGGGCGGATATCGCGAACTTCTATGCGCTCGTCGCCATCTCGCTCTCCGTGCTTGTCGCCGCCACCGTCTTCAGTGAGTTCTGGCGCGGCGGACGTGTCATTGCGCGCCACAACAACACCAACGTATTTGCCGGGATGGTGCAGCTCACCCGTCGCAACACTCGTCGCTACGGCGGTTACATCGTCCACATCGGCGTCATCATCGTCATCATCGGCTTCGCCGGCTCAGCCTTCTACCAGAGCAAGGAGAAGGAGATGGGATTCGGCGACAAGATGAACATCGGCCCTTACACCCTTGTCTGCCGTTCCTACACGCAGGATGACAATCCGAATTACCGCAGCGAAACGGCAATGCTCGACATCTATAAGAACGGCAAGAAGATCGACACCATGTATCCCCAGCGCCGTGTCTATAAAGCAAGCGAGCAACCCGCAACCATCGTCGCCAATCGCTCCACGATTGAGGAAGACCTCTACCTCGTCTACACCGGCGTGAATCCCGACACCGGCAATCCCATCATCAAGGCGCATCTCAACCCGCTTGTCTGGTGGATCTGGGCCGGTGCGCACATCCTGGTCATCGGCACCATCATCGCCCTCTTTCCCAATATGCAGGCCTCCAAGCAGGCTCTGACGGAGAAGGAACGCGCCCGTGCGCTTGCCGCGGCCGGACGAACCGGTTCCACGGCGGGGGCTGACTGATGAAGCAAACGCGATATGCCATTGTGCGGCGAGTCGGCCTGCTTCTGCTCGCCGCCTCGTCGCTGGCTCTTCTCATGGGAGCCGGAGAATCGCAGGAAGCCCGCGTCGACTATCTCGGCCATCAGATGATGTGCGTCTGCGGCTGCAACGAGATCCTGCTTGAATGCAATCACGTTGGCTGCACTTACAGCAGCCGCGAAATCGATGAGTTGAAACAGATGGTGGCCCATGGAGACAGCGACAAGGTCATCTACGCTGCCTTCGTAAAAGAGTACGGTCCCACCGTGCTCGCCGCACCCACCACCACCGGATTCAATCGCGTCGCCTGGATCATGCCATTCGTTGTCTTTGGCGCCGGCCTCGCCATTGTCGTCTTCGTCGTGCGCACCTGGAAGCGCCGCATCGCGCCGCGACCCGTTGCCGGCATAACCGAAGCGCCTCCCGAGAAACTCGGCGAGTTCCGCGATCGTGCCCGGAAGGACACTGAATTATGAACTTGCTTCTTATCCTTCAAATGAGCAGTGGCCAGCCTGACGCCAGCAACTCGTCGTTCATCTTCTTCGGCTGCATCCTCTTCGCCATTGCGCTTTTCGTCTACATCTTCAGCCCTTCTCGCGTGGAAACCTCCGAGGAGAAGTCGCGGCTCTCCTTCCTTTACGAACGCAAGGACCAGATCTACGAGAACCTGCGCGATCTGAACTTCGAGTACAAGGCCGGCAAGCTCAGTGATAGCGACTTCAACAGCATGCGCGACTCCATGGAGCAGGAAGCCGCCGCCATACTCGCTGAAATCGATCGGTTGGAGAAGTTGCAAAACGGACTCAACCCACTCCGTGGTAGCCAGAACAAAGGAGCTCGCGCTTGAGCGCAATCGCCAGCAGTTTCTCCGTTTGTCATTCGGAACGTCGCGCAGCCAGTCTGCGCACCACCGTAAGCCGCATGCGTATTCTTGCTTTGCTGACCGCTTTCCTTGGCATCAGTGCCTTTGCCTCCGCGCAGAACCTCACCGGAACGGTCACCAATCTCACCACCGGCAAGCCTGCCGCCGGTGTCGAAGTCGCCGTCGTCGACCCCATGCAGGGCATGGCTGATCTCAACAAGACGACGACCGACGCCCAGGGCAGGTACTCCCTGCCACAGCCTCCGGCCACCGGACCGCACCTCGTCCGCGCCACCAGGGACGGCGTCAACTATTTCCAGATGATCACTCCCGGCACAACATCGGCAAATGTGAATGTGTATGATGCCGCGAAGAAAGTCGCCGGTATCGCCGGGACCGTTTACGTTATGCGCGCGCAGGCCGATTCCTCCAGCCTGCAAATTCTTGAACTCTACGCCGTGCAGAACAACTCCAAGCCGGCGCGCACGTACAACGCCGATAACACCTTTGAAGTCCAGCTTCCCAACGGCGCCCAGATCGACGGCGCCGACGCGCAGGGCCCTGGTGGACAGCCCATTCAGGTCGCTCCCCAGCCCACTTCAAAACCCAATCATTACGCATTCAGCTACCCGCTCAAGCCAGGCGAAACTCGCATCCAGATCGCCTATCACCTGCCCTACTCCGGTCAGGCGACGATCACGCCCCACATCCTTCAGCCCTTCCAGCACTTCGTCGTTGTTCTGCCGCAGACCATGACCTTCTCGCCGCAACAGGCGAGCTCGTGGCAGCCAATGAACAATCAGCCGGGAGAAATTGTTCAGGTCGCCACCAACCCTAAGCCTGGCGTTAGCCTCGCCTTCGGCGTCTCTGGAACTGGCGCCATTCAGGACGACCAGCAGGCACAGGGCGGCGATCAGGGCGGCACCAGCACCATGGGTGGAACCAACGAAAACCGTCCCGGCGGCGGACTCGGCGTTCCCATCCAGGCGCCCGATGCCATCCCCGCCAAGTACCGCTGGTGGATCATGGGCATCCTCGCCTTCATCCTCGCCGGCGTTGCTTACCTCCTCACTTCTCGCGGACGTCAGAACGCTCCCGCAGTCGCCTCAGCCGGGTCTCCCGTTGCCATTTCTCCAGAAGCTTCCGCTGCCCTTGCTGCCAGCGCCGCTTCCGCCGGTAGCGGAAACGCCCTGCTGCAGGCGATGAAGGACGAACTCTTCCAACTTGAAGTTGAACGCCAACAGGGCCAGCTCTCTCCCGAGGAGTACGAGAAGGCCAAGGCTGCGCTCGACCAGACGCTTGCTCGCGCCCTCGCGCGTAGTCAGCGCAGTTAGCCGCTTCGCCGATCCATCGGAACTCAGGGCTGCCAACCGGCGGCCCTTTGTCTTTCCAATTCCAAACTGACACCTTCAGGCCGCTTACTGGCGCTACCAACCAGCCTGCTGTAGCATCTATTCACTTATGGGAAACAACCTCAAAACTGCCTTCTTGCTTACCGTGATGACGGTCTTCCTGGTTCTTGTCGGTCAGGCACTGGGCGGACGCAGCGGTATGATCATGGCCTTTGCTTTCGCCGTGATCATGAACTTCGGCACTTACTTCTTCTCTGACAAGATCGCGCTCATGAGTTCCGGCGCAAAGGCGGTCACGCGCGAAGAGGAGCCCCGCGTCTATCAGATCGTCGAGCGGCTCTGCGGCAAGACCGGTCTTCCGATGCCGAAGATCTACGTCATCCCCACCGAATCGCCGAACGCTTTTGCCACCGGACGCAATCCGCAGCACTCTTCCGTCGCCGTCACCCACGGCATTCTCGGACTGCTCACCGACGAAGAACTTGAAGGTGTGTTGGCGCACGAACTCGGCCACGTCCGCAATCGCGACATCCTCATCAGTTCCGTCGCTGCCACCATTGCCGGCGCCATCACCATGCTCGCCCGCATGGCCTGGTTCGCCGAGCTATTCGGCGGAGGCCGCGGCGGCGACCGTGATCGTGACGGCGGGCCATTGGTCGCACTGGCCATGATGATTCTCGCGCCCATGGCTGCCATGCTCATCCAGATGGCCGTCTCGCGTTCGCGCGAATATCAGGCCGACGCCACCGGCGCGCACTTCACCGGTAACCCTTATGCCCTCGCCAGCGCCCTGCGCAAAATCGAGGAGTGGTCGCATCGCATCCCCATGCAGGGCAGCCCGACCACTGCGCACCTCTTTATTATTCAACCGCTGCTCGGCATGAACTTCGGCAATCTGTTCTCGACGCATCCGCCCACTGCCGATCGCATCGCCCGCCTCACCGGCATGCCTCCCGGCAGCTTCTAACGCGGCGTCACTCGCATGGCAAAGGCCCGGAGCGCTCTCCGGGCCTTTCGCATTTCCCCTCTTGTTTTACTCGCAGAAAATTCTCACCGTCCCCCGCCCTCCCCGGTCGACATCCACGTTGAGATTCTCCAGGTACTGATCCAGTTCTGCGCCTTTCAACTTCCCCATCGCGCTCAGATCAATCCCCTTTTCCGACAGCCGCTCCTTCACCGCATTCGGCAGAAGTACAAACCCCGACTGCGCGCGCAGAAACGTCAGCGGCAGACGCACGTTGATCGGATCATGCCCAGGCTTCTCCACCGTGATCCTCAGGTACTTCTTGGCTTTCGCACTCTTCGCTGCGTTTTCGTCGCCCGGCACGGCTTCCTCGGACTGCACGTTCTCCGCCTCGGAACCGCTCAACTTAGCCAGCAGTCTCTCTCCATCCTCGGCGGAGATCTTCCCTTCCGCCACCATCTCCAGCACTTTTCTTGTCTCCAACGACACAGGCTCCTCCTTCTCCCTCAGTTCAACTTCTCAAGCGCCTCTTCCACGGAAATCTCTCCCCGCGCGAGTTGCTCCAGAACGAACACGTTGGGCGATGGCGCCTCGAATGTCCTATCGAGCGCGGCGCCGATCGCGTTAAGACGGTTTTTCACCGTCGGATAGCTGATCCCGAACAGGCTTTCCATCTTCTTGATCGAGCCGTGATGCCGCACAAAGGCGATGACAAACGCCTGGTCCTCCGGCGATAGCTGTCCCAGCGGCGAGACTTCAAAGTCGCCCGACACCGCCACCTTGCACGAAGGACACTCCATCCGAACCACCTTCAGCGGCTGCTTGCATTCCGGACAATTTGCGTTTGAGATATTCACGGTTTCTTCTCAATTAACACGATAAATTTAGCATATTAATTAATTATGTCAATAAAAAAATTGATTATTTTAATTTTCTCTTCAATTTTGATACCTCTATATTGACAACCCTTAACTCCTTCTTGTCCGCACCCCTCTGCCACCGCCACGCCGCTGGCCTCCGCGATTCATGCACCACCGTAATGAAATTCCCTGCCTGACCCATGCATGTCAGCTTTCGGAACCGTCGCGCCTGCGGCTACAATCGCAATAATGTCGCAACTTGTTCCTGCATCGGTCGAACGCGCAACCCAACTCGAGAGCGCCCTGCGCACCATCATTCGCGGCAAGGATGAAGTAATTCGTCTTGCCCTGGTCTGCATCCTCTCCCGCGGACACCTCCTCATCGAGGGCGTTCCCGGCGTCGGCAAGACCACGCTCGCCCAGGCGCTTGCGCGCTGTATTGATTGCGAATTCCAGCGCGTGCAGTTCACCAGCGACATGCTGCCCAGCGACGTTCTTGGCATCTCCATCTACTCCACCGTCGAGCAGCAATTCGAATTCAAGCGCGGCCCCATCTTCACCAACATCCTGTTGGCCGACGAAATCAACCGCACCACGCCCAAGACGCAATCGGCTCTGCTGGAGGCGATGAACGAGCGCCAGGTCACCGTCGATGGCCACTCGCACCCTTTGCCCAATCCGTTTCTCGTCATCGCCACGCAGAATCCCATTGAGCACCACGGCACCTATCCTTTGCCGGAATCGCAGATGGACCGCTTCCTGCTCCGCATTCAGATGGGCTACCCGGCCAACGACAGCGAACGTGAAATTCTCCGCGGAACCGCCGGCGCCGCGCGTCTCGAGGATCTGAGCGCTGTCCTCAAGGCCGAGGACGTGCTTCTGTTGCAGCATGAAGTTTCCAAGGTGCAGGTCGATGATTCTCTCGTCGACTATGCCCTTCAGATCGTCAATCGCACGCGTGAGAACGATCATCTCTCGCTTGGCGTTTCGCCCCGCGGATCGCTCATGCTCTATCGTGCCGCGCAGGCCATGGCGTTTCTGGAAGGCCGCACTTTCAGCACGCCCGACGACTTCAAGCAGCTCGCCGTGCCCACTTTCGCGCACCGCGTCGTCGTCAACGCCCGTTATTCCTCCACCGTCAAGAAATCCGAACAGTCCGAGCAGATCTTGCGCGACATCATTGAAAGTGTCCCGGTTCCGGTATAAGTCATGAATTTCCTGCGCTTCCTCATGTTCCTTTCGCTCGCCGTCTGGCTTGGCGGAATCCTCTTCTTTGGCGCCGTTCTCGCGCCCACCGTGTTCATGGTGTTGCCCACGCACACCCTCGCCGGCATGGTCGTCAGCCGTTCCATTCACTTGCTGCACATCATGGGAATCGTCTCCGGCATCGTCTTCCTTGCCGCCAGTTTTCTCTACCCGCGCCTGCTGCGTCGTAACATGGCGCGCGCCCTTGCCGAAGGCGGTCTCGACACCACGCCTTCCGCCGCCGATGCTCGCCTCTCACCCTCTGAGCGCATTACCCGCTCGCGCCGTCTTCGCGGAGCCAGCCAGGTACTCGTTGTGCTCATGCTCGCTCTCACCTTCTATTCCGAGTTCGGCCTCACTCGCCGCATGAACACCCTGCGCATCCAGATGGGCGACATCGATTCCATTTCGCTCACCGACGCACGCCGCGTCGAGTTCGACCGCCTTCATGTCTGGGCCACCGGTTTGGAAGAAACCGTATTTGTTTTTGGACTTGCGGTGCTCTATCTCACCTCGCGGCGGTTATCATAGAGATTCATCTCCTGTAGTCCGGCCTCACGGCGTGGCGTTCACCCGCCCCGAGAACGCCTGCCAGGAGCGATCGAAAACATCATGAAAACTGGAATCATTGGCCTGCCGCAGGTAGGTAAAACATCTCTGTTCAAGATTCTCACCAAGGCGGATATCTCCAGCCGTTCCCACGGAAATCCACGCGAAGCTCACATCGGCGTCGCCACCGTTCCCGACGACCGCCTCGACCGCCTGGCAAAGCAGTGCAATCCGCGCAAACTCGTCCACGCACAGGTCGAGTTCGCCGACGTTGCCGCCATCGGGCAGGAGGCGCTGAAGGAATCCGCCTACCTCGCCAGCCTGCGCGGCGTCGATGCGCTCATCCACGTCGTCCGCGCGTTTGAAGACGACTCCATCCCGCACGTCGGCCCCATTGATCCTTTGCGCGACATCAAGAACGTCGAGTTCGACCTCATGGTCAGCGATCTTGAACAGGTGGAGACTCGCCTCGAGCGCATGAAAAAGGATCTGCTCAAGCGCAAGACGCCCGAGTTGGAAAAGGAAAACGAGCTGCTCCATCGCGCCAAGGCTCACCTCGAAACCGAGCGCCCCTTGCGCGAGATGGAGATGACGAAAGAGGAGAAGAAGATCGTTCGCGGCTTCATGTTCCTCAGCGAGAAGCCCATCCTCTACGTCCTCAACATCACTGAGAGCACCACGCTCGGCTCCGACCTCGAAGCTGCGGTCGCGAAATTCAAGGTCGATGAATTCCTTGGCCGCTTGAACACCGGAGCCACTGCCATCTGCGGCAAGGTTGAGGCCGAGCTCGCCGACATGAGCGACGAAGACGCCGCCGAATTCCTCGGCAGCTACGGGTTGGTGGAAAGCGGCCTCACACGCCTCATCCGCAAGAGTTACGAGTTGCTCGGCCTCATCTCGTTCTTCACCGTTGGCGAAGACGAGTGCCGCGCCTGGACCATCGAGAAGAACACGCGTGCAGCCAGTGCCGCCGGAGCAATTCACTCCGATCTCGAAAAGCATTTCATCCGCGCCGAGACCATTCATTGGGATGTATTGCTTGAACTCGGCTCGGAAGCTGCCGCGCGCGCAGCCGGCAAACTCCGCCTTGAAGGCAAGGAGTACATCGTGCAGGATGGCGATATCCTGCACATCCGCCACAGCGGTTAGAGCAGATTTACGGAAGGTGGTATACCCTATGGTAGAGTCGGGCTTCAGCCCGGCGTTGCCAAGCGCAGAGCGATGGGGCTTTAGCCCCTGTGGTACACCAACCGTGAAACCGTTCTAGCCGCCGTCTGCTATCCTTCTGTAAGTCTCATGAATGTCATAGTTCTCAGTCTTCTTCTTGGTCTCACTGCCGCGGCCGCCAATGTCATCGGCGGATCGCTGCTTGTCCAGCGGCAGTGGGAACCGCGTTTCCTCAAGTACTTCATGGCTCTCGGTGCGGGCTTCATGCTCGCCACGGCCATTGTCGAAATGGTGCCGGAGAGCATCGAACTCCGCGGAAAGAACGGAGCGTTTCTCATCCTCCTCGGCTATCTGCTCATTCACCTCTTTGAGCACGCCGTCACGCCGCACTTTCACTTCGGAGAAGAAACGCACCGCCACGAGTTCGAGCACGGCCACCGCAGCATTTCCGTGCTCGTTGGATTGCTGATTCACACCTTCTTCGATGGCATCGCCATCGCCTCTGGATTTCTTGTCTCGAAGTGGCTTGGCTGGATCATCTTCATCGCTATCTTCATGCACAAGATTCCCGAAGGTTTCACCATCACTTCCGTCATGCTTGCCAGCGGACGCAGCCGTTTCCATTCCTGGGGAGCGTCCGTCATGCTTGGCGCCGCCACCTTCGCCGGTGTGCTTGTCATGGTCATGACGCGCACGGCGGTGACCATCGGCCTGCCGCTCTCCGCCGGAGTCACCATCTACGTCGCCGCCTCGGACATCATCCCCGAAGTCAATCGCGAGCCCGGTGTGCGGATGCCTCTGCTCGTCTTCGTCGGCGTCGCCATGCTCTTTGTCCTCGACCACTTGTTCCACGTGCACTAAGATTTCCACTCAATAGAAAAGGCTCCGACCTCGCGCCGGAGCCTTCTGCCTTTTTGCTTTCCACTTTTTACTTTGCGACTTATTCCTGCGGCATCACCAGTACATCGATCCGCGATGGATCGCTCGCCGAGTGGTACAACCGCTCCGTTGCCTTCTGGAAATCCGAAGGCTTCGCATTCGGAATATCGACAAACGTCTGCGGATTGCGATCCACCAGCGGGAACCACGAGCTCTGCACCTGCACCATGATCCTGTGCCCCTTGCGGAACGTGTGGTTGATGTCCTGCATCGTAAAGTTCACTTCGGAAACTTTCCCCGGAACGAACGGCTCCGGGTTTTCGAAGCTATACCGGAACTTCCCTCTGAACGGTTCTCCGCGCACCAGTTGTTCATAGCCTCCCATCACCACCTGCGGAGGCGGAACATCCGTTCGCGGCCCCTGGTCCGCGGCTTGCGGCTGCGGGTAATCCATTGGATAGACATCAATCAATTTAACGATAAAGTCCGAATCCGTTCCGCTCGTCGACACAAACAGCCTCGGCGAGACTGGCCCCACAATCGTCACGTCATGGTCCAGCGGCGCCGTCTCGTACACCAGCACATCCGGCCGCTTCGCCGCGAAGCGCTGGTCCGCGTCCATGTACGTCTGTGGCACGTCGTTTGAGGTGTAATCGATGAACGGCACTGGATGGTTTGGATCGCTCACG
Organism: Acidobacteriota bacterium; assembly: GCA_021779935.1. Lineage (GTDB taxonomy): Bacteria > Acidobacteriota > Terriglobia > Terriglobales > Acidobacteriaceae > JAJXZT01. Next base: position 36,808 of record JAJXZT010000041.1, on the reverse strand, counting down.
TACTCGTCGAAACTCGTTCCCGCCGTCTCCGTCTTCTCGAATGACAGTGCGCCCCCTTCGTGAAAGTAGATCGCCTCCTTCTGCGCTTCCTTCGGAGGCCACTCCGAGTACTTCCTCCACCGGTTTGTCCCCGTTTCGAAGACGTAAGCCTCCGGCAGCTTCGGATCGCCTTTGCCCTTCAGGTAGTACTCAAAGAACGGCAATAGAATGTCTTTGCGGAAAAATTCTCCCGTGTTCGACGCAAAGTTCACGTTGCCCAGGCTTTGCCCCGCGTAATGTGCCCATCCGCCGTGCACCCACGGTCCCACCACCAGGCCGTTAAAGATTCCCGGATCGTCCTTCTTGATCGTGTGATACACCGTAAACGGCCCTTGCAGATCCTCGGCGTCGAGCCATCCGCCTACCGTCAGCACCGCGCAGTGAATGTTCTTCAAGTGCGGAGTCAGGTCCCGCCCCTTCCAGTAATCGTCGTACTTCCAGTGGTTCACCTGGTCGTTCCACAGCGGATTGCTGCCCTTCAGATATTTCTTGTCCAGGTCCGCCAGGTCTCCCACGTGCAGATAGAAGTCGTATCCGTCCGTCGTTCCGTAGTCGAACCGGTGATACGTCTTCGGCGGAAGTGTCGGATTATTCTGCGGTCCAAAGAACGTGTAGAACCCGAAGTTCGCCGCCAGCATGAACGCCCCGCCGTGGTATGCGTCGTCGCCCATGAACAGGTTTGTCATCGGAGCTTCCGGCGAAGCCGCCTTGATCGCCGGGTGCGAATCGATGATGCTCGCCGACGTATAGAACCCCGGGTACGAAATTCCCCAGATTCCCACGTTGCCGTTGTTGTTCGGCACGTGCTTCAACAGCCACTCGATCGTGTCGTATGTGTCCGAACTGTCGTCCACGTCGTCCTTCGTCTTCTTCACGTCGATGTGTGGACGCATCTCCAGGAACTTTCCGCCCGACATGTAACGTCCGCGCACGTCCTGGTAGACGAAGATGTACCCGGCGCGTTCCAGTTCCGGTGTTCCCAGCATCTTCGGATATTGATCCTCCCCATACGGTCCCACGCTGTATGGTGTCCGCGTCATCAGGAATGGATATTTCTGCGAGGTATCTTTCGGCACGTAGACGGCGGTAAACAGATGTACGCCATCGCGCATCGGGATGCGGTACTCGTACTTTGTGTAGTGCTCCCGAACGTCGTAACGTTCCTGTGTGGACTCTGTTCTTTGCGCCGCGGAAATTGCGGCCAGTGCGAGGCAAATCAGGAATACAAGTCCAGCTCTTCGACGAAGCATCAAATGGGCCTCCTCCGGATGTGGCCATCCATACTAACAAGAGTGGGCGCTTCTGCCAGCACTCCGTCTGGGCACGTGGCAAAAGAAAAAGGCGACCCGAAGGCCGCCTTGTAGCCGGAAAGTGTATTTATTCCACTTCGTGTTTCGCCGTATAGCCGGCGCGGTAAATCAGTTGATACTTCAGAATTTTATTTTTCTGATCGCGGATAATCAGCGGCTTGTCTGTTCCCGGAGCCACCAGTTGCACGTTCAGCTTCCGGTAGGTTCCGTCCTGCTTCGCATCCGTCGGGCGGTAGGTCAGCGTGTACTGGTTCCGCACCGACTGTCCTATGTCGCGGAAGATGTCCGGAAATTCCGCTTCGAAGCGCGGGTTATACCAGCGTCCGCCCGTCATCCGCGCGAACGTGTTCATCTCGTTGTCCGCCTGCAGGTAGTTCATCAACTGTTCCTGCACGCCCTGGTATTGCCCGTATTGCGCGTCCACCGCTTCCAGGAATGCCCGTCCCGTGCTCACCGTAAAGATCGTCACGTTCGGCGTGTCTTTAATCTTCTTCAGCACCTTGTCGTACGTGATGCGGCTGAACGTATCCAGTCCGCTGCCCACCACGATGATTTCCTTCCGCCCCTGTATGCGATCCAGCCTGTCCAGCGTGTCGTAGAGTGCGTCGAAGAGGTTGCTCTCGCTGAAGCCTGGCACCCGCAGTTCGTTCAGCGCCGCGTAGACCTTCTGCTTGTCCTGCGTAAAGTCCAGCAGGATATTCGGCTTCATGTCGTACTCCACCACCGCCACGTAGTCGTCTTTCTTCAGCGTGTCGGCAAAGGCGTAGGCCGCGTTCAACGCGTCATACATGAACCGGTAGTTCGTGTTTGAGAACTCGATTAGCAGCACTGCCGTGATCGGGGCCTGGCTCTGGCTGAACCCTTGTAGCTGCTGTGGAACCCCGTTCTCCGTCACCCGGAAGAATTCTTTTCTCAGTCCGGGAATAAAATGTCCGTCTTTTGTCAAAGCCATTACGTCCAGGTTGACCAGTGGGACATCTACTGTAACGGAGTAGTTCGGCATCCCCGTCGGCACCTTCGGAGCAGGCGGCGGCAGCGGGGTGCTCTGTTGTTGCTGGTCGGTCTTTTTCGGAATCGCAATAGGTCCCAGGTCGCCCTGTGGTCCGCCGGCGGCCGGAGGTGGTGCCTGCTTTTGCTTCTGATCGGTTGTTTGCTGCGGCTGTGACTGCGTATCCTGCGCAAATGCCGCAACTGAGAACAGCACCACTCCGAAGGCCAGCGCGAGTATTACGGCTCTGGTTCCGGGTTTACTACAGGTCGTGCTCCAACGGACGCGGTTTGGACCGGACATGGATGCCTCATGCATGGAAGTCTTTGTTAGTATAGATGCACGTTTCCACAAGTGTGACGTCTTTTGCTTGTTTTACAAGCTTTTCCGCGCCACTAACGCGGTACACCGGGTGCTTGTTCCCGCACTCGTTTTCGGCGCACAAGTGGTAACTGATCATAGCCTCCAGCCTCTCGCAGCCACCGCCACTTCGGTCGCTGCGGATCGCTGGCAGCAGGTTTCTGGGCCCGCAGGAGGTTTGTAGAATGCGCGCGCCGTCGTCCGGCAATTCGTCTCTTCGTCTTCCAATCGTACGAGTGGCTACTCTCGCCTTGATCGTACTCTTCTTCGTCGCCGGCGCATTGGCCTCTGACCTCCCCGCCAAGCTCAGTGTTCCCATCATGCCGCTCAAGGATGTCAAGGTCGGCATGCATGGCGTGGCCTATACCGTCTTCCAGGGAACCACTCCGGAGAAGATGGACTTGGTGGTCTTAGGTATCCTCCGCAACGCGACGGGCCCCAGGGGCGACGTCATACTGATACGTCTCTACGGAAAAAAACCCGAGTACACCGGCGTTGTTGCGGGCATGAGCGGCAGCCCCGTCTACATCGACGGCAAGCTCGTTGGCGCGCTCGCCCTACGCATTGGTGACTTCTCCAAGGAACCCATCGCTGGCGTCACTCCCATCGAGTACATGCTTGAAATTGACGCAATGGACTCTTCTTCGCGTCATACGTCCGACGTTGCGGCAAAGACGCCCCGCCCTGCTTCCGTCGCCGGTCCCGGTGTCACCCCGAACGTGCCGGGCACGCAGCATTTCGCCAGTTTTCTCACGCCAATTGAAACTCCTCTGGCCTTCACCGGTTTCAGTGAAGATGCCATCCGCCGTTTTGCGCCGCAATTTGAAGCCGCCGGAATTCTACCCGTCATGGGTGTCGGCTCCAGCAGCAACACCATACAGACCGCCCCTGTTGTGCCCGGTTCTTCCATCGGTGCCGTTCTCGTCCAGGGGGATATGGATATCTCGGCTACTTGCACCGTCACTTACGTTGACCCAACGCACCTGCTCGCTTGCGGACACGCCTTCCTCAACTACGGCAAGGTCGACATGCCGATGACGAAGTCCACCATTCTTGCCACGCTTCCGTCTCCGGCCAATTCCTTCAAGATCGCCACCACCAATCAGACCATCGGGGCCTTCGTGCAGGATCGCCACACCGGCATTCTTGGCCGTTTCGGCGCGGTTCCGCAGATGATTCCCGTCACCCTGAACTTCACCGGAATCTCGCACCCAAAGACGTTCCACTTCCAGGTGCTCAACAACGCGCGTCTTACTCCCACGGTCATGATGTCCACGGTTTACAACGCCATTCTCGGCATCAACGAATATGGTGAGGACACCACCTTCCGCGTCAAGGGTGACATCGATGTCGCCGGATATCCCGAACTCAATCTCGATAACATGTACGCGCCGCTTGACGGCGGCAACCCCACGGCGGCGTCCATTGCACTGGCCGTTGGCGAGCGTTTCAGCCGTATCTTTGACAATCCCTATCAGCGCCCGGAAATCAAGGGTGTCGATCTCAATATTGATCTCATCAAGGAGCGCCGCTGGGCCCGCCTTGAGACCGCTCGCACCGATGTCACTGAAGCTCGCCCCGGCGACAAGATTGTCGTTGAGACCGTGCTCCGTCCCTATCGTGGCGACCGCATTGTCCGCCAGATTCCCATTCGCATCCCCACCTCCACGCCGCGCGGCACCTTGCGAATTCTCGTCAGCGATGGCGACACGCTCAACCGGATGCGGAGTATGGGCAACGTCCTTGGCCAGAAGTTTGACCTCGGCTCCACCATCGCCCAGCTCAACAAAGAGCACTCCAACTCGCGCCTTTATGTGTCGTTGCTTGAGGCCAATCCGCAAGCCATGGTCGGCGACAAGGTCATGCCCTCTCTTCCGCTCTCCGTCATGAATGTCATGGAAGGAATGCGCGGTACGCAGGACATGGTCGTCGTCGGTGAGTCCGCCGTGAGCGAGGCATCCACTCCGCTCAACTATGTCGTCACCGGAGCGCAGGTCATTACCGTAACTATTCGTTGATATCGATCTTTTGAAACCAATTGGAGCGATTCAGGAATCGCCATGAAATTTTCGCGCATCGCACTCGTCATCCTCGTCTTTGCGGCCGCATCCTCATTCGCCCAGGTCACCCGTACCTGGGACCAGACCAAGTACGAAGAGTTTGAAAAAGGCACGGCCAAGGGTGTCGCTATTCGCAGTGATGGCACTCTCGAACTGGCCCCTGAACTCACCACCCTCGTCACCACTCCGTCCACCTATATCTGGTCGGCGGCCAGTGATGCCGAGGGCAATCTCTTTGCCGCCGCCGGGGCCCCCTCGCGCGTCTATCGCATTACGCCCGAAGGCAAAATTTCCGTCGTCCTCGCGCCCGAGGAATTGCAGGTGCAGGCCGTCATCGTCGCTCCTGACGGCGCCATCTACGCCGCCACTTCGCCCGATGGCAAAATCTATCGCATTGTCCGCCGCACTCCCGGCGCGAAACCCGCCGCTCCTGAAAAATCCAACGGTGAACGCGCAAACGTAACTCTCGATCCGAATTACACGGCGTCTGTCTTTTTCGATCCCCACACGAAATACATCTGGGCGCTCGCGCTCGACAAGGAAGGCCGCCTCTACGTCGCCACCGGCGACCAGGGCGAAATCTTCCGCGTCGAGAAAAATGGCGTTGGCTCTGTCTTCTTCAAGAGCGACGAAGCGCACATCCGCGCCATCGCCTTCGACGCCAATGGCAACCTCTTCGCCGGTACTGACGGCAGCGGTCTCATCTATCGCATCTCTCCCACCGGCCAGGGATTCATCCTCTACAGCGCTCCCAAGAAGGAGATCACCGCTCTCGCCATCGACGCGCACGGCAACATCTACGCCGCTGGAGCTGGCGACAAGCGTGCTGCTACAGCGCCCGTCATTACCGTGCCGGTCATCACTCCTCCCGTTAGCGCCGCGCCGCATTCCGCTCCCGTCGTCGTTCCCTCCGCTCCTTCACCGGTTCTCCCGCAGATGCCCATTCCCGGCCTTGGCGCCACCGGTTCGGAGGTCTACCGCATCTCGCCCGACGGTTCACCCCGCCGCATCTGGAGCTCTCGCGCCGACCTCGTGTACGCTCTCTGTTTCGATCACAACGGCCAGTTGCTCGCCGGTACCGGCAACAAGGGCAAGATCTTCGCCATCTATCCCAACGGCGAATTCACCGATCTTCTCCAGGCCAGCGCCAGCCAGGTAATCGGTTTTGCCCGCGCTCCCGGCGGAGCGCTTTACGCCGTCAGCAGCAATCTCGGGAAAGCGTTTCTCCTCCGCACCTCCGGACCGCGCGAAGGCTCCTACGAAAGTGATGTCTTCGACGCAAAAATCCTCTCTCGCTGGGGACGCGCCGAAGCCCGCTGGCGTGGCAGTGTGGACATGTATGCCCGCAGCGGCAACGTCGACAACCCCGACCGCAATTGGAGCGACTGGCACAAGGTCGATCTCCTGAAGGACGCCGAACTCGACACGCCTCCCGCTCGCTTCGTCCAATGGAAGGTAGTCCTCCACTCCGGCACAACTCCGCCGGAAGTCGAAGACGTACGACTCAACTATTTGCCCAGGAACGTCGCTCCTGAAGTGGATGACGTCATTGTCATGGTAGGCAGCAGGTTCCAGATTGCACCGCGCCTCACCAGTGATGTCGGCTATGAATCCACGCCCGCACCAGCGGCGCAGGTTGCGCGGCCTGAAATTATTCCCGCAGTCTTGCAGGATAGCGATTACATCGCCGTTCGCTGGGTCGCCCACGATCCCAATGACGATCAGCTTACCTATTCCATCTATTATCGCGGCGACAACGAAACCCGCTGGAAGCTTCTCAAGGACGGCCTTGCCGATCGCTTCTACTCGTTCGACAGCAGCCTGCTGCCGGATGGCGGATACACCATCAAGGTCGTCGCCTCCGATGCCCCTTCACACTCACCCGGCGACGCCCTTACAGGCTCCTGGAACAGCCTTCACTTCAACGTCGACAACACGCCGCCGGAGATTCATAACCTCCTCGCCCGCGTCGAAAACGGCAAGCTCCACATCACGTTCACCGCAGCCGATGGTTTCTCCATTCTCAAGCGCGCCGAGTTCTCCATCGACGCCGGTGACTGGCAGTTCATCGCTCCCGTCGGTGGCCTCTCTGACAGCAAAACCGAGAGCTACGACTTCTCCGTACCTCTCCCCGTGCACGACACAACTCTCCCCGGCTCGCCGAATCCCGACTTCCTCTCCGCCGATGGAGGGGCCACGCCAGCGCAGCAGGCTTCAACCAATGAGGAGCATGTCGTCGTCGTTCGCGTCTACGACCGCGCGGAGAACATGGCTGCCGCAAAATACGTCGTCCACATCGAGAAATAATCCCTCGATGAACAAACTCGCGTGCCCCACGTTCGCGTCCTTCTTCTGACGATAACGTGGGGCACTCGCGTTTGTTCTTTCTCGAAACTCGAAACTTGAAACTCGAAACTTTCCTCCTGCTAAAATTCCTCCATGTGGGTTCTGCACGACCTTGGATGGCTCATCTGCGGCATTGAAGGCACCATTCCCTGTTACTGGCTGCTCGTGCATCCGTTCATTCACCGCTGGCGCAGCGCGCGCTTCAAGTTCAAGCTCCTCGCCCCGCTCTGGATGCTCCTCTGGGTCATTGCCTGGACTCTCACCGATCCTTTTCGTCACATGGTTCTCTATCGCGCCCCTTGGACGTGGGCCATCTCCGCGCTTCTCTGGTGCGTCTCGCTCTACATGTATTCCCACGCCGGCCGTTCATTCTCTCTCGACCGGCTCATCGGCAAGCATGAAATCCATCCCGAGCAGCACGAGCAGACCGTCGTTTCCACCGGTGTTCACGGCATCGTCCGCCACCCCGTCTACCTCGGACACCTCTGCACGCTCCTTGGTTGGAGCATCGGCACCGGCACCGTCGCCACTTTTGCCATGACCGCCTTCGCCATTGTCACCGGCGCCATCATGATTCCCCTCGAAGAGCGCGAACTTCGCCAGCGTTTCGGTCGCGATTACGTCGATTACGCCACTCGTGTCCCCGCCATTCTTCCTCGCCTTTGGTGACGAGTGCCACCCTCGCCAGCCACTCTCCCGCTCCCACCATCTATAATCATTTCTTGTCACTTGCGACTCGTGACTTGATCTCCGTCCCGAGCGATTTTGACTAGCGACTAGCACCTGGTACCTGCTCATGCGATTCGAACTCTTCGTCGCCGCCCGTTATCTGCGCGCCAAGCGCAGACAGGCCGTCATTGGCATCATCACCGTCATCTCGGTTATCGGTGTCGCCGCCGGAGTCGCCTCGCTCATCATTGCGCTTGCCGTCAACAACGGATTCCGCCTCGACCTCCAGAATCGTCTTCTCGGCTCCATCTCCCACGTCAATCTCATGCGCGTCGAAAACGACGGCATCCAGAACTGGAACACCCTGGAAGCGAAGCTCGACCAGCAGCCGCACATCGTCGCCTCTGCTCCTGCCATTTACGAGCAGGTCCTCATCTCTCGCGGAGCACGCGCCAAGGGAGCCATCCTCAAGGGCATCCTTCCCGACCGTGAGCGCCGTGTCAGCCAGTTGCTCGACTCCGTAAAGATTGGCTCTTACGATGCGCTCGTGCAGTCGCAAAAGGAAGCCGATGCCCGCCGCCGCGAGGCCGCAATACCCGTCAACGAGAGTGCCAGGAATTCCGAGCTGAACAATCCTTCGTCCATTGCCGGCTTGCACGAGCGTCTTAAGGCGATGCCGCCCATCATCCTCGGCAAGGACATGGCCGACGATCTCGGCGCCACCGTTGGCTCCGTCGTCCTCGTCACCAGTCCCCAGGGAGAACTCACTCCCTTCGGCATCGTTCCCAAGTACATGCGCTTCAAGGTTGTCGGGGTATTCGAATCGGGCTTCTACGATTACGACTCTTCCTGGGCGCTCATCAGCCTTGCCGACTCGCAGAATCTCTTCGGACTCGGCAATGTCGTCTCCACCATTGAATTCAAGGTTGACGATATTTATAAGGCGGGTGAAATCGGCAACGAGCTCCAGAAAGTTGCCGGCTCCGGCTTCATGTCCACCAACTGGATGGAGCAGAACCGCGCGCTCTTTCACGCCTTGCGGCTTGAGCGCATTGTCACCTTTATTTCCATCGGACTCATCGTCCTCGTTGCCGCGCTCAATATCCTCATCTCGCTCATCATGATGGTGATGGAAAAAACTCGCGACGTTGCCGTGCTTGTTTCCATGGGAGCTCGCCGTCGTCAGGTGCGCAATGTCTTCATCCTCCAGGGAATGCTCATCGGCATCATCGGAACCGTCATCGGACTCATCGTCGGTTATTCCGTTTCGCTTCTCGCCGGACACTATCACTTGTTCTCTCTCTCCGCTCAGGTCTACTCCATCGACTACGTTCCCTTTGCGCCGCGCCTCATTGACGGTGTTCTTGTCTCCGTCGTCGCTCTCGTCATTTCCTTCGTCGCCACCATCTATCCTTCCTACTCCGCCGCAAAAGTCCTGCCAGCCGAGGCTTTGCGCTACGAGTGACATTTCGCTGCGTTTTTGTGCAATTTCCGTGCACCATCTTTGTGTGTACCATCCCCAGAAAGAACTAACGTTTCTGCCCTAAAAAGGATGAACTCTTTCCCTCCCGTCCGTGTTCTAATTCTTAGCAGTTCCATTCCGGTCTTAAGTCGATGCGTTACTTAAGGTTCCGGTGAAATGTGAAGCGGAGGAATGGGCCACTGCATCCAATGATTAATGACGAAATCCTCCGGGTTGAAGGCTTGAAGAAAGTCTTCCGTTCCGGTCATTCGGATTTGGTGCTCTTTGAAAACCTGTCCTTCCAGGTGCGGAAGGGAGAAATGCTGGCCATTGTCGGCGAGTCTGGGTCTGGAAAAAGTTCGCTCCTCCACATTCTTGGTGCGCTTGATAGCGCCACGGAGGGTGAGGTGCACTTTGCCAACCTCAGCCTGCGAAAGCTGTCCGATGATGCCGCCGCCGAGTTCCGCAACCGTGAGTTGGGCTTCGTTTGGCAGTTTCATTACCTGCTGCCGGAGTTCACCGCGATTGAGAATATCGCCATGCCTTTGCTGTTGCGCGGCATGGTAAAGAAAAAGGCCGAGGAAGAAGCGGCGCACTGGCTTGCTGAAGTTGGATTGTCCGACCGCGGCCATCACCGCTCCGGCGAACTTTCCGGCGGCGAGCAGCAGCGTGTTTCACTCGCACGGGCGCTCGTCACCCGGCCCAAGGTGCTTATGGCGGATGAGCCCACCGGCGATCTTGATAATCGAACCGCCGAAGCGGTTTTTGATTTGATCGCCAGGCTGCATACCGGCTACCAGCTCACCTCCCTGATTGTCACCCACAACCTCGCCTTTGCCCGCCGGTGTAATCGCGTACTTGCCTTGCACAGCGGACGAGTCGAGGAGGTGCAACCGGAGTCGCTGCCGGCGTAAATTTTGTTGTCGCGGATGGCATGACCTCCGCGTGCACTGTAAGGATCGGGTATTGGTTGGCCGGCGTGAGTACGTTGCCGCCGCGCAACCGTGTGGAGTAGGTGTTGTTGTAGTGGTTGCGAGCGCCCGAAGGTTGACGCTTGTAGCGGGTTTCCGGTTCGCTTTTCTGTGCCGGAATTCCCAGGGGTGAGGTAGGGGAGCAGGGTTCCCGCTCGTTGGGCGATCCGGCTTTGTGGGCCGGCCCAATGAGAAGGGGGCCGCGGAGATATACCATGTTCGAACGGTACACCGAAAAAGCGAGACGCGTGATCTTCTTCGCGCGCTATGAAGCCAGTCAGTTTGGTTCTCCGTACATCGAGACGGAACACCTGCTGCTTGGTTTACTGCGCGAGGATAAAGCACTCACCAATCGCTTCCTCCGTCAGCAGTCGTCGGTGGATTCCATCCGGAAACAGATCGAAGGCCACACTACTGTCCGCGAGAAGGTCTCGACCAGCGTCGACTTGCCTCTTTCCAATGAGTGCAAGCGCGTGCTGGCCTATGCCGCTGAAGAGGCCGAGCGCCTCTCGCACAAGCATATTGGCACGGAACATCTGCTGCTCGGCTTGCTGCGCGAAGAGAAGTGTTTTGCCGCGGAAATTTTGAGCGAGCGCGGTCTCAAGCTTCCCGTCATTCGTGAAGAGCTCGCCCGCAGCTCGCAGGAAAAGGTGCAACAGCAACCGCAGCGCAATCGCGAATCGTCGCTGCTTGCCGAATTCTCGCGCGACCTCACGCAGGCCGCTTCGGAAAACCAGCTCGATCCCCTCGTCGGCCGCGATGCCGAAGTCGATCGTGCCATTCAGATTCTCTGCCGTCGCACCAAGAACAACCCGGTGCTCATCGGCGAACCCGGCGTCGGAAAAACTGCCATCGTCGAGGGTCTCGCCCAGCGCATCGCAGACGGCGAAGTTCCGTCGTTCCTCTCCGATAAACGTATTCTTGCTCTTGATCTTTCGTTGATCGTGGCCGGCACCAAGTATCGCGGCCAGTTCGAAGAGCGGCTCAAGACCATCATGAAGGAATTGATGGAGTCGCAGAACTCCATCATCTTCATCGATGAGCTGCATACCCTCGTCGGAGCCGGTTCGGCCGAGGGCTCGCTCGATGCGGCCAACATCCTCAAGCCCGCGCTCTCTCGCGGCGAAATTCAATGCATCGGCGCAACCACGCCGGGTGAATATCGCAAGTCGATCGAAAAGGATCGTTCGCTGGAGCGCCGCTTCCAGTCCGTAAAGGTCCCGCCGCCGAGCGAAGAGGATGCCAAGAAGATTCTGATGGGCGTGAAGGACCGTTACGAAAAGTTCCATGCCGTCACCTATACCGATGAAGCCATCGAGTTTGCGGTCAGCCACTCCAACCGCTACATCCCCGATCGCTTCCTTCCGGACAAGGCCATCGATCTCATCGATGAGGCCGGCGCTCGCGTAAAACTGCGCCAGACCGCCCTCCCCGAGGAGATCACCGAAGTCCAGAAGCGTATCAAGTTCATCGTTCACCGCATGGAGAACGCCATCGCGAACCACGAGTTCGAGAAGGCGCGTTTCTACAGTGACGAGGAACGCAAGGAGCGCGAGAACCTGCGCGCTCTTCGCGACAAATATCACCTTGACGAGTCCGCCACCGGCGTCGTCTCCCGCGAGGATATCGAGGAAGTCGTCTCCCGCTGGACTGGCGTTCCCGTGTCCTCCATCAAGGAAGAGGAGTCGCAGAAACTCCTCCGCATCGAGGAAGAACTACACAAGCGCGTCATCTCGCAGGACAAGGCCATTTCGGCCCTCTCCCGCGCCATCCGCCGCTCGCGTGCCGGACTCAAGAGCCCGAACCGTCCGATCGGTTCGTTCCTCTTCCTCGGCCCCACCGGCGTCGGCAAAACCGAGGTTGCGCGGACCCTTGCCCAGTTCATGTTCGGCAGCGAAAAATCGCTCGTCCGTTTCGACATGTCGGAGTACATGGAAAAGCACTCGGTCAGCAAGCTCATCGGCTCGCCTCCGGGATATGTGGGTTACGAAGAAGGTGGTCAGCTCACCGAGCGCGTCAAGCGCGCGCCCTACTCGGTCGTCCTGCTCGACGAAATCGAGAAGGCGCACCCGGACGTCTTCAACATCCTCTTGCAGGTATTTGAGGACGGCCAGTTGACCGACGGACTCGGCAACCAGGTTGACTTCAAGAACTCGATCATCGTCATGACGTCCAACATCGGTGCGCGCCACTTGATGAAGCGCACCGGCCTCGGCTTCCAGTCGCAGCAGGAAGACACTGTGAACGACAAGGTCGAGGACATGGTGAGAACCGAGGTCAAGAAGACCTTCAACCCCGAGTTCCTCAACCGTCTCGACGAGATAATCCTGTTCAACCCGCTCAGCGAACAGGACCTCATCCAGATCGTGGAGCTCATGGTTACGCAGATCAACCAGAACCTCTCGCAGCGCTCCATCACCATCACGGTGACCGAGGAAGCTCGCAAGTGGATTCTCGATAAGACCATTACCGACCGCAGCTATGGCGCCCGCCCCTTGCGCCGCGCCCTGCAGAAGTACATCGAGGACCCGCTTTCGGAAGCGCTCATTCAGGGCACGATCAAGACTCGCCCCGCGTTCGTCGAGGTCTACCTCGACAACAACCAGCTCTTCTACCGCATGGTCGGCGAGGAGAGCAAGGACGGAGCCGTCCTCTTCAGTGCGTAACGCCTCGCGGTCGAACCTGGCCGCGTCCGATTACAAAGCCGCCGGTCACCCGGCGGCTTTCCTTTTGCTTTCTTGAAGCTCGAAGCTCCCCTTTTCTCGTGCCCGACCCTTGTCGCCCGCTGTTGGCAACAGGATGGGGTTGTTGCTTCTGCTCGAAACTGGAAACTCGAAACTTCCTTCTTAACGCAGGCCTTGCGTAAAATAGCTCATCATGACCCGTCCGATTGCCGTCTTGCTATTCATCATGGGTTTTGTCGTGGGGATTGGGGCCGCCGGTGGATACCAGTACTGGCGCGAGCGTTCCGGCAGAATCGCCTTCGCCCATAATGCCGATTGCCTGCGTATTGCCAAGCAATACGAGAACGACATCTCCGACAGAACTACATCGGCAACCGTCAATGAAGTAAGTTATGACACTGCTCGGAATAGTTGCCTCGGCAAGGTGACAACCTTCGGGCCTTCGTTCTGGAGCTTCGAGGTCGTCGACCTTCTCTCGCGGCGAATCCTCTGGCTCAACACTTGCAGCGCCGACACTGGCGACTGTACCGGCGCCCCCGGCACGCGCCTCAAGACACTCCAGGATTATGAGTACCGGAAATTCCTCACGCAGCACTGATGGTTGAGTTGCAGGTGCCCCATCTGGGTGGCCCATGCAAGCTTCCGCTGTTGCTTGCATGGGAAATCAATTACTCGGGTTTTGCAGTCTGAATAGCAAGCTTGCCTTCCTTCGTTGTCACAAAACCAAAGTCTTCGCCCGTGTAGCAGGCAAAGGCAGCTCCTAGGGATTCTGGCACGAAGTATTCTTCAAGCTTGTGGCCGGTTGTCGTGTCGAGAACGAGCATCGTTCGCTTCTCAATCTGTCCTTCTGCATCGCTCTTCTGAAACAACAATGCGAGTTGTCCGTTCCAGACGTGCATCACTCCCACTTGCATTCCGGGTTCTGGCGGAATAGCCGTTATCGTCCGCACGAGATGCCCCGCGCTATCGGCCATGTAGACGATCGGAGGCGTGGAAGCTCGCAGTATAAACAAGTTTCCACGACCGTCAGTTTGTGTGTCGCCCAGTACCAGAGGGAGTATTCCTTGATCTGAAAGGTAGTTTGCTGGCCTTTTCTCATTCGCTTTCGGGGCCTTGATTTCAGCCGGATCATGCGGAAGCACCAAGGTCCGAATGACTCTGCCAGCACGGTCGAATATCGCCGTAACGAGCTTGGGTGGTGGACCTCCTTTGATGGGCAATGCGGAACCCGCCACCAGGAACTCATCGCCGCGATCGAAGACAGCAAAATGAGTCGCCCAAAATTGCTTCTCAAGTCCTATTTTGCTGTTCGGATGCCCATCTTCGGAGAACTCGACGATTTCGACGTCGTTGCCCAATTGCACCAGTTCGTACACTGTCCCATCCACCCCGATGGCAAAATCTTGCACGGCTCCGCCTTTTAACCCGGAGTCAGAATCCACTGAGAACCTTGTCACGTGGTCAACTCTCGGACTGGCCTTCAGGACCGGACTGGCATTTGCTCCCGACTCATATTCCCGAAAGTAATAGTTTCCATCGCCATCACATCTCACCGGCAGGTACAACGGATGACGCCATTCAGACGGAAGTACAAAAACGGACGTAGGTGCCAGACTCAACGTCTGTGCAACCGCCACACGTACCAGAGAGCCAAATGCACATGCGAACAGCAGAACAAAGAATCTGGAGCGAATCATTGGTTTCGGACTCCCACCGCAGACGCAGCTCGCATTAAGGGTTCAAAGGAGCCCCCGCAACTTGGCAAGTAAAGTCGAGCACGAATGATAAGAGGTTGGCTTTTCAACTCTTTCAGCAGGGCCGGGCTTGGTCCCCCGTTGCCACTACAGGGGCCCACCGATTCTGCGAAGGAAAGCGGTTCACCACAACAAAGTATGGTATAGCCGCCAAGCTGGCACTTATTCGCCGATTTTGGGCCACTACAGTCTGAAACTACCCGCGTCTGCTTGCACCCTTGACCGTCATCACACGACAAAGACTTGTACACCGGGTAGGGACAAGTATCTTGTGCTACTAAACTACTAGCCAACAGGCCAAACAAAAAAAACACGGTTACCTTACAGGCATTTATTTTCATACCAAGTTCCTTTCCGCCCGCAAGTGTTTTACGGAAGCTGAATGCTCTGTACCGCAGCGAGCACCGTGGAACCGGGCGAGCACTCGGTTGTGGTTGCCCGCCACGAATTTCACCGCCGCACGCTACCATCTCTCTCCCCGTTGTCCAAATGAATTCGCAGTGATTTCAAGCGCCTAGGAATGCGTCTGTCACGCTGACAAGTGCGAATCCAGACTGTCGACTCGGGGGCACAGGTGCCACATGCAGATAGCTATCGATACATCGCCTTATCCGATCAACGTTCACGCCTGCTGTTGGACGGTAACGCGGGAACCCTTTGGCGGGCGGCCCACTTTCCCCGTTATTGATCGGACGTTTCGTGCCCTGCCCTTGTCACACAGTTTGCAACACGATGGGGCAGGTCGGGGCCTCTCCGTATATCCTTTGTCTTTCCTCCGTGTCCCTTTGTGTCCTTCGTGGTGATCCTTTGCCTTTGCTGTTAGTGACTCGCGACTAGCGACTCGTGACTTCTTCATCACACGTCAAGATGTTCCTGGTCACACATTTCTCCCAGCTATTTGAAAACACGGCAAATAGAGTTTCGAATTCGATGTCACCTTTTCCCCCTCCCTTGTGTCACACTGGATATAGAGAGACAAATCAACAGGCCCGCCCAGCGCGGGCTTTTGCCGTTGGATCTGCGTTCTTTTTGAGAGGGTGTCATCCTGAGCCCGCTTTTGGCTCAGGATCCATGCATTTTGCTTTTGCCTTTGCTTCTGGTTTTGCCGTTGTCCTGCTTGCAGCTTGTAGCTGGATTCTCGCTCACCAGCTTAGTAGCTCAGCAGCCTGTCTCGCCGACGACCGACAACCAGCGACTGACGACGTTTTTGCTCGCTAAGAGCTAAAAGCCAACAGCTAACTGCTTTGTTTTGTAATATATGGCATTTAACCCCTTTGTTTTGTAATATTTACAAAGGAAATCTTCTAACTATCTGAAAACAAAGTATCGGTAAATAGGGGGAGGGGGCAACTCGGGGATCGTACAGACCGGGGGCATATCCCACTTTCAGCTTGCTACTCGTTCGTGGGATGCCGCGAGTCGCACCGTTTCTCGTTGGATTTGCATCTACTTAGCATGGAACTGATTGTTTACTCATCGACCTGGTGCCCGGACTGCCGTGAAGCCAAGCGTTTCCTGCAGAAACACAACATTCCCTTCACGGAAGTGGACATTGAAGCGACGCCCGGCGCCGCCGAAGAGGTCATTCGTCAGACTGGCAAGCGGGCCATTCCGCAGTTCGTCGTCGATGGCAAATGGGTGCAACCCTATCAGCCCGGACGCGGATTCCTTTACGAAGAGATGAGCCAGTTGCTCGGCATTAACAACGCCTAGCCCAGAATTTTCGCTGCTGCGGCAGCAACAGAATCCATCGCTCCTCCGATCGATGGTCGTATAAGTGGGAGACACTCCTGATAAAAGGCCGGACGCTCCGGCCTTATTTTTTGCCTTCCGCTTACTCGGCTCCGTGGCTCTTCCGGGTGTTGAAGCGCGCCATCGCCAGGCCCCACAATCGGCCCGGCTCCGGCATCTCCTGGGCGATTTCCCAGTTCTTGCTCTTTAGCACGTCGAACGCCGTCACCATGCCCACAAGATCGCCCGTCTTGCGATCGAGCACCGGAAACGCTTTGTATCCGTCTTTCAGCAGGCGCACCACGACGTCGTGAACCACGTCGTCTTCGTACACCGTCGGATACGCATGCTCCGTCAGTTCTCCGGCCTCTGTCGTCTCGCTGGCTTCCACCAGCCTGGCTCTGTGCAGCACTCCGACATAACGGTCCTGCGCGTCCACCACTGGCACAACGCTGTGATGGATCACGTCGGCCACGAACTCGCCCACCTTGCGGTCTTTCCGCACGGATTCGAGTTCCGGACTCATGATGTCCCGGACCCGCACCAGCTTCATCGGGTCCACGCTGTAGGCCTCCGGAACCAGAGTTCCCCTGCGCACCAGCCGCTCGGTATTGATCGTCGTCCGCATGAAGTGATGCACCGCCAGGTCGGCAACCACCGCCACTAGGAAGACCGGCAGCATGGCGTTGTATGCTCCCGTCACTTCCAGCATGAACAGGATCGCACTCGGCGTCGCCCTGTACACGCTGCCGAATAGCGCCGCTGTCGCCACCATGCCGTAGAGACCGATGGACGAGGAGGAAGGCAGAATCATATGCACCACGGAGCCATAGGCCGCGCCCAGACTGCCGCCGATCATCAGCGCCGGAGCAAAGGTTCCACCCGAGCATCCCGAGCCCAGCGCGACGCCAAACGCCAGCAGCTTCGCCAGCCCGATTCCCACCAGCAAGTGCATCGGATGCGGCTTCGCCAGCACGTCGGCAATCACCGCGTACCCCGTCCCCAGCACCTGCGGATAGAACCATGCGATTCCTCCCACCACCAGTCCCCCCAGCGCCGGGACGAGCGGGAACCACACCTTCCAGTGCTCCGTCATGTGCTCGAAGAAGTCCTCGCAGATGTAAAGCGTCCGGGTCATCACCCACGCCAACCCGGCGCAGAGCACACCGAGCACGAGGAAAAACGGCAGCTCCAGCAGGTGGAAATGAAAGTCTGTTTTGAGCGGAAACACAGCATCCGCTCCGCGGAATGCCATGGCAACCATCGTCCCCGTGGCCGACGCAATGGCGATCGGAATGAAGGAGCGCGCACGGAACTCGAACACCAGCAATTCCACCGCGATCATCACGCCGGCAAACGGGGTCTTGAAGACTCCGGCCAGTCCGGCCGCCGCACCACACGCCAGCAGCGTGCGCCGCTCCGAAGGCGAGGAAGAAAAGAACTGGCTCAGAATCGAGCCCAGCGCTCCGCCCGTCTGGATGATTGGTCCCTCGGCGCCGAACGGACCGCCCGTCCCAACCGTGATGGCTGCGCTCAACGGCTTGAAGAATCCAACTCGCGGCTTGACGATGCTGCGGTTCGTCAGCACCACTGCCATCGCCTCGGGAATGCCGTCGCCCTTGATCTCCGGCGAGAAATACTGCACGATCAGCCCGACCAGGAATCCGCCGACGGCAGGCAGCAGTATCATCCACCAATGGCCCAGCGCCATCGCCTGCGGATTGCTGATTGAGATTTTTTGAAAGAAGAAGAAATTCGTAAGGAGGTTGATGGTGCGAAGCAACCCCTCTGCCACAAGGCCGCCCATCAACCCGACTACCACGGCCAGCAAAGATATAAGAAGCAGCCGGTCTCTCACCGCCGAATGGACGTGAGAGGAACTCGGCTGCTGCATTTCCACGGCGGAATCGTCACTCGTGCCGCCTTTCGAACTATTGGCACTCACAGAATCAAACGCTCCATCATGTTTTTCGTACCCTCGCACGCGGTTTACGCACGGCACTGGCTGCTGCGACTGTCGGCTTGCGGGTCTCGATTGCGCCTTCATCGCGAGCTGGCGCGCGGCCAATCAGGCGCCGTAGAGCCGCAATCAGTTCCGGTCCGCTTGCCTGCAATTCCTTGCGGTGATGTAGCGAAAGGTCCCGCAGAATCCTCTCGCCCTTCGCGGTCAGCGAGAGCAACACGCGCCGTCGGTCCGTTGTCCCACGCCTGCGCTGCACCAGGCCCTGCTCGGAAAGTCGGTCCACGAGTTCCACCGCCGAATGGTGCTGAATCTGCAGCCGCTCGGCGACATCGCCGATGCTGGCCGGCACGGTCCCGGATCTCGCCTTCACGGCGAGCAGCAATTGGTGCTGCTGGGGCTCGATCCCGGCTACCCGTGCAGCCTCCTCGCTAAATCGCAAAAACCTCCTGATCTGGTACCGGAATTCGGCCAGTGCCAGGTAATCGAACCCATCGACGTCGCGGTCGGTTCGCATGTCCACCTTCCTTTATATATCGTAATACGATATTTATTGCACTCTAAATCTTTTCGTCACCAGCCCGGATCCCGCCCCGGCGATGCAGACATTCACAGTAAACCTGTACAATACTAGGTTCCACAACAGTTTCCAGGAAGACCCAGTATCCAAGGAGAACCGCTTTGATTCCTCGGTACACCCGCCCCGAGATGGGCAGCATATGGAGCGACGAAAACAAGTTTCGCACCTGGCTCCAGGTCGAGATTGCTGCCAGCGAAACGCTCGCCGCAGCCGGACTCGTACCCAAGTCCGCCGCCAGGGCCATTCGCACCAAGGGAGACTTCGACCTTAACCGCATTTACGAAATCGAAGCGGAGGTGAAGCACGATGTCATTGCCTTTACCACCGCCGTTGCCGAAAAGGTCGGGCCGGAATCCCGTTGGCTCCACTATGGACTTACATCCAACGACGTCGTCGACACGGCGCAGGCGCTGCTCGTAGCACAGGCTTCGGCCATAATCCGGCAGGACATTGTCCGCTTCCTCGACGTGCTGAAGCGTCGCGCCGTGGAGTTCCAGCACACGCCGCAGATCGGACGCACTCACGGAGTCCACGCCGAACCTATTACCTTTGGCCTCAAGATCGCGAACTGGTACTCCGAGATGCAACGCAACCTCGAACGCTTCGATCAAGCGGCCGAACAAATGCGCGTCGGAAAACTCTCGGGAGCTGTCGGCAATGCCGCACATCTCGACCCCGAGTACGAAGAAGCCATCTGCCGCCGGGTCGGTCTCCAAGCCGCAGCCGTGTCATCGCAGGTTATTCAGCGCGATCGCCACGCGTATTATGTAGCCACACTGGCGGTCATAGCCTCGACGCTCGATAAGATCGCCACGGAGATCCGTCATCTCCAACGCACTGAGGTACGCGAGGCCGAAGAGTTCTTCAGCGAAAAGCAGAAGGGCTCGTCCGCCATGCCGCACAAACGCAATCCCGTAACGTGCGAACAGATCAGCGGCCTGGCCCGTGTTGTCCGCTCAAACGCCCAAGCCGCCTTTGAAAATGTTCCGCTTTGGCACGAGCGAGACATCTCGCACTCATCGGTCGAGCGGATCATTCTGCCCGACTCAACCACGCTCGTCGATTATCTGTTACACAAGACGGCAAACCTGGTCGATACCCTTTTCGTGTACCCCGAGCGAATGCTGCGCAATCTGCACTCCACGGGAGGCCTTGTTTTCAGCGGACAACTTCTCCTTGACCTGGTGGAAGCCGGGGTGCTTCGCGAGGATGCCTATCGCATCGTGCAGCGTAACGCCATGCGCGCGTGGAAGGAAGATTTGAACTTCCGCGAGCTGATACTCGGCGATCCCGACATTACGAGCAGGGTTGATCGCAAGACGATAGAACGCGCGTTTGACCTCAGGCGTCAGCTTCGCAATGTCGACAAGATCTTCCGTCGGGTCTTCGGTCGAGACGCAGCGAAGAAGACATCAAAAAAAACAAGCGGCAGGAAGAAGTAGAAACTGCATGAAATACAAAAGGCGCGGATCCGATCCGCGCCTTTTTGCGTGTTATAGGAGTCGGATGCCATGACCTGTTGCGGCGCTTTCCAACGACTCCGCATGGCAAGACGTTTCTACGACGATTATTCCTGGCATCCACTCCGCGCGACGTTCAACAGTTCGAGAAGTTTCCGCAGCTTCTGTTCACCTACGTGGCCAAGTTGCCGCTTGTGAAATTCCGCGAGAGGACGGTCCATCTGCTTCAAGAGGTCGAGTCCCTTCGAGGTGATCTTGGTCACCACAACGCGACGGTCTCCCTGGTCGCGTTTGCGAGTAATCCACCCGCTCTTTTCCATACGGTCCAGTAGACGCGTGATGTCCGGATCGCGCGTGACCATTCTCTCCGCAATCTCTCCGCAGCGGCGGCCACAAGGCTCCGATCCGCGCAAAATGCGGAGTACGTTGTACTGCGTGGGAGAGATGCCGTAGTCCTTAAAGAGTTCGATTGCGCCAAAGCCCAGCGCATCCGTGGTGCGCAGGAGCGCAACATACGCCTCTTCTTCAAGGCTGGTGAATGGCTTCTTCTGCTTGATTTCCCTGGCGACTATGCTTTCTTTCGGCATGACTTGTTTCACTGTCAATTTAGTTAGATGCGATTAATCATCGACGCTACATATGCCGCACCAAATCCGTTGTCGATATTGACGACGGTCACATTGGAAGCACAGGAGTTTATCATTCCCAACAGTGCCGTCAGCCCCCCGAATGCAGCGCCGTAGCCGACACTTGTCGGTACGGCGATGACAGGCACGCCAACCAGTCCACCAACCACACTCGGCAATGCACCTTCCATGCCGGCACAGACAACCAACACACGCGCACGCTGGAGAGCATCTTTGTGAGCGAGCAGGCGATGCAAGCCGGCGACTCCGACATCGTACACGCGCTCGACTACGTTTCCCATCAACTCCGCTGTAACCGCAGCTTCTTCCGCAACGGGCATGTCGCTGGTACCAGCGGAAATTACGACAATGCTCCCCTTGCCGTATTGTTCGCTGTGTTGACGCAGAACCAGCGCACGCGCAGATTCCTCAAACTTCACGCGCCGCACTTTGCGCTTCACTGCTTTTGCCTGCTCCGGACTAACGCGCGTGGCCAGCACGTTATTGCCGCGCGCGGCCAGCGTTGCGAAGATCTCCGCGAGGTGAGCGGGAGTTTTTCCGGGGCCGAAAATTACTTCCGGCACGCCGGTGCGCAAGGCGCGGTGGTGGTCGACCTTGGCGAAACCAAGATCTTCGAACGGCAGGTTCTTCAATTGCTGCAAGGCTTCGTCGGGCGAGACCTTGTGCTCACGAACCTGTTCGAGTAGCTTCTTCAGGCGTTTGGCATCCACGGATTCAGCTTATCATTCCAGCATTATTCGGGCATTTCTTGCCCAATTGAGGGGAGAACGAATACTCTTACGATAGATGCAGACGACGATGGAAACAACACCCAGGACAATCACGGTGGCAGTAACAGGCGCGAGCGGATCGGTGTTTGCGCGCGAAATGCTGCGCGCGCTGGAGGCCGACGAGCGCGTGCAAACGGTAAATTTTGTCGTGTCAGAGAACGCGCTGCGGGTGATTGCAGAGGAACTTGGATTTTCTGGGCGTAACGATTTAGCCGCGAATTTACTGGGGAAAACGAGCATCAAGGTCAAGACGCAGAACAACAATGACATTGGCGCGAACATCGCCAGCGGGTCGTATCCGACGGATGCGATGGTGGTGATTCCGTGCTCGATGGGAACGCTGGCGAAGATAGCCAATGGGATCGCTTCGCAGCTAATTGAACGCGCGGCGGACGTATGTTTGAAAGAAAAAAAGCCGCTGGTGCTGTGCGTCCGAGAGACGCCGTTGAATAAGATCCACCTGCGAAATATGTCCCTGGCGGCCGATGCTGGGGCAACGATATATCCTTTGATTCCAACGTTTTACAACCATCCAGAATCGTTCGACCAAGTGGCGCGTGAGTTCGTAAATCGGGTGCTAAAACACATCGGATTGCCGCAGGACGACGCTTACGTGTGGAAGGGTTAAGCAAAAAACTCCAGTAAACATGCACCTCCGCGGCTATACGCACGTCGCGAAGAGAACGAAATTTACCAGGTTTACTGATGTGTCATCAGTAACTTCCGAGTACCATTCCCTATTAACTCCCTTGCTACTGCCGAGTCACTTTCTTGTATAGCATGTTGATGCCTTTGACACTGGCATGGGTCGGGGGTAGGATGCGGGCACACTAGAGAGGAGGTGGTCCGATGTCAAAAAGTTCCGACGACTGTAGCAGACATAACGTGATCAGTGAGGTGGCTGAGGCTTAGGGCGGTTCTCGCTCTAGCACACTCGCCAGACTTAGCTTCCGGTCCGAGGGGACCGGGACCCGAAGAGGTTCTCGGGAAGTCTGTCGCAGGGTCACACAAGGCGCCGGGGACACGAAATAGGTCGTGTCACGATACGCCGGAGTGAGCCCGCCTCAGGCCAATCCCAACAGCTAACCGACGCCCGGCAGCGCTACACTGCAGGGCGTTTTGCGTTAGGACGGAAAGCCGAAAGCCTGTGAAAGGTTCTCGTTGTCAGTCACGTCGAGAGGAGCAAAGCCGAAGCACACAATCATCCTCAATCTTCATGCCTTCATGTAAACGTTGAATGCACTCCAAGGTGAGTGCATCGCAAGCAGAAGCCATCCCAATCAGATAGTCACAAACCGAGTGTAATGCCAGCTCGAATTCGTGTTGACGCAGAAATTCGTCAAAGTGTTCACGGTACGTTTCTGCGTCTGACTTCGCAAAGACGCGACGCAGTGACTCGAGTTCTTCGCGTAACGCGGTTGATGAAGACATGGACACATCCTGATGGACTATGTGAGAGATTCATTCGACATCCGGTAACTATTGTGATCGGTGCCTTACGCCTGGTCGCCTCGGTTGGAACTGCCCCGCTCAAGCCAAACGAGGGCTTGAACGGGCCACCGTCAGGACTTTTTCGGTAACCCGGGCCACCTGCCCGACAAGAGCTTAGCTCTCCGCGGAGTTGAAGCTATGAAAACCGCGATACGAAGTTGCGGGGGCAAGGACGAAGCATTCTAGGGTGACAGGGGTGCGGAACTGTGAAGGGAGCGCCCTCTCTGTTCATCGGACTGCAAGAAAGTGGCGATGGGGAGGAATCGCGTGAATCCCTACTCGTTGGGAATAGAGTCGAGCCATTCGTTAAAGCCTTGGGCTCGAAGGAACGAAGCGTGTGGCCCAAGATACGTCACACCTTTCTCGCTTCGCCAAATGATGTCCAGTTCTTTCGTCTGCGGACTAACTACGAAGTACGCGCTCGCGTCATCACCCGCATGAGGTCGAAACCCGCTGAAAACGACGCGCTGCTGAGAGTCCCAAGTAACGACCAGATTTCCCGGCGTCTGGGTTCCACTGTCCGCTTCAAGCTGCGTTAAGTTGCCCCCCGCAAGCTGGCGTTTGAGTTCCTTAATCCAAGGCTTCCAATTCGCGGCATAACAGAATTGCTTTTCTTGGAAGGCGGTTGGCTTACTGCACAACTCGCCGACCAAGAACCCATCGGGGAACTTCACGTATTTGAATACGCTGTCCTGTACAGACAAGCCCATCCACTTCGCAACGAGAATCGGGTCGTTGACGATTACGTCTGAAACATCCGTAGTAAAGCTTGAGCCGCTGACCACGATGATGATTTCAACTTCAGGGACGATTATTGTTTTGCCGCCACGAGTCTCACCTTTACCGAATCCCACGATTCTCGCGAGCATTGGCGCGATACGGTACGGAGGCACTTTCTCTTTGGAAGTCGCGGATACATTTACGGGTATGAACGGAGGAAGATTCACATTCCCGAAGAGCATAAACTCATTTTCCCCGATTCTGGGATAGTCTCGGGTTGCTTGAATCTGAAATACGTCACCCTGCAACACATAGAACTTTCCGACGAATGACCGCTGGCACTTGAGCAGTGCCTCAGCAGTTGTTGAACCGTCAAATCCCTCCATCGCTTTGTACATGGAGATAAGGTCTACAAGGTCTTCCTTCGGCACTTTGTTCAAGACTTGCTGCAACCATTCCATCGCGGCCATCTGGTTGACGCCGAATTTCCTTCCGCTACCTTTCTGCAATTGGACGCTATACTTTGCGGCGATATTGGTTTTGATTGCCCTGAATGCCGCACCTTCTTGGCTCGCTTTCCTTTGGGCAGCTTCTGCGAGTTCTTTTCTGCGATTCTCCTCTTCAACTTGTTCCTGAGTTGGCCCGCTCGGCTGCGGCAACGCCGTCGTCTCGGATTGGGTACGAGAGGTTGGCGTTGCTCGGCGTGACTGCCAGACGAAACCTAAAGCAGCTACGAGTGCTACCACCGCGAAAGTAATTACATAAAAGGGTCGCGGTGAGCGCGGCGGAACAATTGTTGAGAATGGAGTCGCTGTCGAATTCTGTGAGCTGTACTGAGAACGAGGCTGAGTGGATTCGTGCCGTCTGGGTTGGGCTTCGGAACTCTGACTCCGGAGATGTTCCGGCTGCTGTCCTGTCAGAGAACCAGCAGCCGTAACCGATGCTGCTTCAGACATCTCGGCAGGAACGTCGGTCTGTGACTTTGGCACATGCAATTGTGAAGCACCGCATTCGGAGCAAAACTTTGTCGGCTGGGATAATTCCGTTCCGCATGAAATACATCGCGTCACCATTACTGATTCGGAAGGCGGAGGAGACGGAACTTGTCTTCCAAAGTCGGATTCCGTTGCTGTAGAGGCTTGCACGACGGCGGTCGGGCTTGCGGTCTTCGCGGGTGGAACCCTCAACGTCGAAACATTGCGTTGGTTCTCAGTTCCCGGAGTAACGCTGTTCTCTGCTTCAGTGGGAGGCGATTGTTCCCAGCTTACACTGACAAGCGTGTTTCCATCGTATTCAGCGGAACAAGCGGGATTGCTTTTTAGGAACGACTGGATGAGTTTTTCGTCCGGGACAGAAGCGTACTGGGGAAATTTCTGCTTCAGCCACTGAGCAAACTGGCCAGCGGGTGCTATGCGACGGGTCACGAGCCAAAGCCTCCGACAGAACTACTGGCGCGAAAGTACCGCCAAACTGCTCATTCCCGTCAGTGATGGACTGCACTCAAGCGTAACTGCATTACAGCGATGAGTCCACGTTTTTGCTAGTGAGAAGCGCGGTACACAACGTCGTCGTGTGGCTGGCTTCCACTGAAGGGAAGCACTGAGATGTTTCGCAGATGCCTAGTCGGATAGCCACCCTTCTGTATTCCAAGTCCCCGGGTAGCGGCAACAAGGGGCTTCTTCATGGTGATTCTCTCCGCGAAGTTCTGAACCGACGCTATGCTTTTAGAGAATACAAAACGAAACGCGGAGTGCAAACCAAATTCCTTTGCGGCAGGTGGCCCGGGTTAGCGAAATAACCCGACGGTGGCCCGTTCAAGCCATCCTTTGGCTTGAGCGGGGCAGTTGCCGCACCGTCAGTCTGATTCCCGCACGCTCGCGGCGGCTCGCCGTCCATTGCGACTCAATCTCGACGTTCCCCTCGGCTCCGGTCTGGTAATGCCGAAAACTGCTCCACTCCCAGTCCTCCGGTTTCTTGCACAGTCCACGTTTCACCGGGTTGCGATGGATGTAGCGCAGCTTTCCGACGAAGCTGACATAGCTGCGAACATTGTGATCATAGTAGCGTTGCTGCCAAAAGGCCCTATCGCCGGTGCCGATCAATCTGCGCGAGACTCCCTGCTTGAGCGATTTGATGGCCTGCGCCAGGTTGGAGCGCTCCGGTTCGCTCAGGAGCACATGCACGTGTTCGGGCATCACGACATAGCCGTAAACACGAAGCTGGTACTTGCGCCGTATGCGCTCGAGCGCCAGTTCAAACGTGCGTCTCTTCAAGGCGCTGTTCAGGAGCGGGCGCCGGTGATAGCAAGTGAAGGTGATGAAATGCGTCTCGCCGGATTCGTGAAAGCGTTTCAGTCCCCAAGGCACGGGAAGAACTGTATCAGAGGAGCTTTCGTGTGACAGCAGAGAACTACCCCGCTCAAGCCAAACGAGGGCTTGAACGGGCCACCATCCTAAAACCGTTTCAGTCCACATGCCATCGAACTACCCCGCTCAAGCCAAATGAGGGCTTGAACGGGCCACCGTCCGATCCGGCATATTGTGCATATAGATTGGCGGATTTTGCATAACGTGGAGGCCGGCGAGCATCTAAAGTAGACATATGTTCAACGCAAAAGCTTACTCCGCTGCCAGTGCAACCTCGCCGCTTGCATCCACCAAGATCACGCGGCGTGATCCAACCGAAAACGACGTACAAATCGAAATTCTCTTCTGCGGCGTTTGTCACTCCGATCTACACCAGGTCCGCAACGAGTGGAGTGGCTTTATGCCGACGGTTTACCCTTGCGTCCCCGGTCACGAGATCGTGGGGCGCGTAACGAAGATCGGCTCCGCAGTCTCCAAGTTCAAGGTCGGCGACCTGGCGGCCGTCGGCTGCATGGTGGACTCGGACGGCACGTGTCCCGAGTGCAAGGCGGGACTGGAGCAGTTCTGCCAGCATGGGACGCTGACGTACAACTTCCCTGACAAGCATCTGGGAGGAGTCACCTACGGCGGCTACTCCGAGGGCATTGTGGTGGACCAGAGGTTCGTGTTGCGGGTGCCGCAGAACCTGAACCTGGCGGGAGCGGCTCCGCTGCTGTGTGCGGGGATCACGACGTACTCGCCGATGCGCCACTGGGGCGTGACCAAAGGCAAGAAAGTGGGCGTGGTGGGACTCGGCGGACTGGGACACATGGGAGTGAAGTTTGCCCATGCGCTGGGAGCGCACGTGGTGGTGTTCACGACTTCACCGGGCAAGAAAGACGATGCAATGCGGCTGGGGGCGGATGAAGTCGTCATTTCGAAAAACGCGAACGAGATGCAAGGGCACGCCGGGAGCTTCGACTTTATTCTGGACGCAGTCTCGGCCAATCACGACATTGGCGCTTACATCAACCTGTTGCGGCGCGATGGCAACATCACACTGGTGGGCGCGCCGGAGAAGCCACTGGCGATTGCGGCGTTCGCACTGATCATGGGACGGCGTAGTTTGTCGGGATCGCCGATTGGCGGGATCGCCGAGACGCAGGAGATGTTGGACTTCTGCGGGAAGCACAACATTACGGCCGACGTGGAAGTCATTCCGATCCAGAAGATCAACGAAGCGTACGAGAGATTGCTGAAGTCAGACGTGAAGTATCGCTTCTCGATCGATATGGCGTCGCTCAAGTAAAAGGAAAAGCAATGCAAAAGCGCAAACTTGGAAAAAGCAATCTTGAAGTTTCGGCGATCGGCTTTGGCTGCATGGGACTGAGCCATGGCTTCGGCCCAGCGGTGGAAAAGCACGCGGGGATCGCAATGATCAGAGCGGCGGTGGAGCGTGGCGTCACGTTCTTCGATACGGCCGAAGCGTACGGTCCTTTCACGAACGAAGAACTGGTGGGAGAGGCGCTGGCCCCGGTTCGCGACCAGGTGGTGATCGCCACGAAGTTCGGTTGGAAGCTGGACCCCACGGCGGAGCGAGCGCTGGTGGGGCTGGACAGCCGTCCGGAGCACATCAGGGAAGTTGCGGAGGCCTCGCTGCGGCGCCTGAAGACCGACGTGATCGACCTCTTCTATCAACACAGGGTCGATCCGAACGTGCCGATTGAAGACGTGGCGGGAACGGTGAAGGACTTGATCGCGGAAGGCAAGGTGAAACACTTCGGGCTCTCGGAAGCAGGAGCAAAGACAATCCGTCGCGCGCACAAGGTGCAGCCGGTAACGGCGCTGCAGAGCGAGTACTCGCTGTGGTGGAGAGAGCCGGAAGACGAAATCATGCCGGTGTTGGAAGAACTGGGAATCGGATTCGTGCCGTTCAGTCCGCTGGGCAAGGGTTTTCTCACAGGGAAGATCAACGAGGATACGAAGTTCGACAAGAAGGATTTCCGTAACATCCTGCCCCGCTTTACGCCGGAGAACCGGAAAGCGAACGAAGCGCTGGTGGAACTGATCGGGAAGTTTGCACAACAGAAGAAGGCAACGCCCGCGCAGATCGCACTGGCATGGCTGCTGGCACAGAAGCCGTGGATCGTTCCGATCCCGGGCACGACAAAGCTGCACCGGCTGGAAGAGAACCTCGGAGCGGCCGGCATCGAACTGGCGGCAGAAGATATTCGCGAGCTGGAGAGCGCTGCATCAAAGGTGACTGTGCAAGGAACACGGTATCCCGAGGAATTGCAGAAACTCGTGGGCCGCTAAGTGGCATACGAGGCTCGGGATAAAGGAATACTAAGTCGCAAATGAAGGAGTTCGGAAAATGGAAATCAAGAGAGCCGGCACGCAGGCTTCCGTCGAGGGACCGGCAGATTGGTTTACAGGCACGGTACGGATAGATCCGCTGATTCAGGCACCGGAGCCGGCGCGAGTGCAGGGCGCGAGCGTAACCTTCGAGCCGGGAGCACGGACGGCATGGCATACGCATCCGTTGGGCCAGACTCTGATCGTGACGGCGGGATGCGGCCGCGTGCAACGGTGGGGCGGACCGCTGGAGGAGATTCGACCGGGCGACGTGGTCTGGTTCTCGCCGGGCGAGAAGCACTGGCATGGAGCCGCGCCGACGACGGCCATGACGCACATCGCCATCCAGGAAAAGCTCGACGGGAAGGTTGTCGACTGGATGGAGAAGGTCAGCGACGAACAATACGACGCGGGACGATGACAGGAAAATGCTGTCGAGTACAATTCAAGTCATACAATTCGTTCACAACAGCGGTGGGGAGAAGACAACTTGGCTAAGTTCGCAAAAATCCTGATCATGATCGTCCGACTGGTGGCGGTGGTTTCGATCATCCTGGGAGCGCTGCTGGCGGCGGGGAAAGCACAAGCGGTGCTGGGTGCACACATCGGTTTGGGATTCATGGTGGCGCTGGTGGTGCTGATGCTGGCGATTCTGGCGTTCGTAAAGAAAAAGACCGTTCTCGGAATTCTCGGAGTGGTGTTCGCAATACTGCTTCCAGTAACGGGCCTGCGCCAGATTCCGCTGCAGACGGGCGGTGGCATTGATATCGAACAAGTGGCGCACATCATCGTGGTGCTGCTGACGCTGGGAATCGCAGAGAGCATCCATGCGGCGATCCGGAAATCGGAGTTGTAGAAGACAGTTTCGAGTTTCAAATTCAAGGATCATAGTTTCCCATGCAAGCAAAAAGAAGCTTACATGGGCCAGTCTCCGCTTTCCTCTCCCCGCGCCATCATGCGACGGCCACATCGGGATCGGGAAGCGTGGAAAGCGGATCGCTGCATGGAAACGTAGCAGCAAGAGTTTCATCCAGGCCCTCCTCTTTTCCGCCGTGCTTCCGAACACTCCTCTCCGCATCACCTGACTCAGTTGCGTCCAATCGATGTTGCTGCCAGTAAACAGTGTCAGCCATGGCATGCACTGTCGATTTCGCCATCTCAGCCTCTTCGCGGACGGTGCTTTCATCAGCGGGCATGACAATGGTGAGCAAGAGAGCGCTGTCCGCGAGGGCCTCAATGTCGTGCGTGAGGTTGCGATCAAGCGTTACCATGTGCCCGGTCTGGAGGTCGATGATCTCCTCCTCGTGTTTCATCTGGACGTGTCCCGCCAACACTTGCACGGCGATTCGTCCGGCGGTGCGATGCTCGTGCAATTGTGCGCCCGTTTTCAACGTGATCAAGATGATCCGCAAGTCCGGATACTTCACGATGGTATTTGCCGTGTGTCCCGCTTGCCAAGGCTGCTCGGCGATCATGCGCTGAGTTTCTTCCGCAAGGCTGAACTTCAGTACGGGCATGGAAGCTGGAACAGGATTGCGGATGCGTCCCGTGACCGACTTCGGTTGCGAGAGACGATTTGCCGTTTCCTTCGATCCACTTTGCATGAGCGTTGGGTCTGTCATATCCGCTTCTCCGAAAACCAGGCTGGCGATGAGTTCTCCGCCGCTGGACTTTGCACTCTCTTCCAATACGCGCCACGCGGTCTGCAATCGCTGGAGGGCGTCACCAGTGAAGAACCTGCTCTGGAATAGAGGCGGGCACTCGCTTTCGTGAGGCACGGGACACCCTTCATGGATTACGGAGTGGGAGAGAAAGACGTCGCTTAGCGGAACCTGATAGGTCTGGCCGCAGACGTTGCACGGCAGCCTGATCGCAAGTACATCAAGAATATCCACGGTGCCCTCCTCTGTGCCGGCTCCATGCCGGTCCTGCGTGATTAAGCAACGTGCGCCGGCAGATCGAGTCCTACCCGCTGAGCCAAGTCGCGGGCAAGCGCTTCATACGAGGCATGCGCATGTTCGCCGATGTCCGCCTCAGCGAGACTGAACTGCTGCAACAGCGATTGCAGATCTTTTCGCGAGAGCATCTTCCGCGCCATAGGAAAGAGGAGAAATTCTTCCTTCCATATATGTTCCGGATACAGTTCAACAAAGTGTTGCAGCGCCTCAATCAACGCCAACCGACCAGCCTCATGATTGGCGATGTAGTCCGCCGACGCGGTGGAGAGGATTTCGGTAAAATGGCGGCTCTTCTGGTGTTCCGCCCTGAGCGTGGAGAGCGGACAGCCAGTAGCGGGCGCGCCGTTTTCTTCCAGCAACGGAAAGAGATAGCTCTCCTCCTTGTTGTGATGACACTGGTCGCCGAAGATCCGAATGAACTGCACCAGGCGCGAAGGACATCCGGACTGACCTCAAGGTGATATTCCAAGTTGTCGATGAGGCGCCCCATAACCGCGACGACAGTTTGAATAATTCTGTGTTCGTGTTCGAGTTCCGCGATTGCCGATTTCATGAACTCCCTCTCAAATCGCGCGGCGCACCATCCCCACGCGGGTAATGCTTCGTCCGATCAGGAACGCCCAGGGCCGGTACATGCGCCACAGGTCAGTTGTTCCACTTGCTCAGGAACGTCGCTTCGCGTCCTGACCGAGACTCCCGCACCGGGCTCAAAGTGGAGGCTCAGCTTTGCGGCACACTCCTCGCACAGCCAGAAATTGACGGCGATTCGCGACTGCGAAGAGGTGCTGGCCGCCGCAGCTACGTTCCCACCGGACGGAGTTCTGACCTCGAAGGAATAGAGGTGTCCACCGCGAAAATAATGAAGAGGAACTCGGCACTTAGGATTCGCGCATTCGGATATCACTCAGCCCTCTCTCGACCGGAGGTTCCATGTCGTTGTCTACTATTTGGCGCCGAAGGCGGGCTCGGAACAATGAGCGGTCCGTACTGTCGAATGAGCCGTCTGTACCGGGCCGGTTCAGATCAGCTTGCGCTGAAGGGCCTGCATGACGGCTTCAAGGCGATTGTGGGTGCGTAGCTTTTGATTGATGTGATGCAGATGATTGCGGAGGGTTTGTGTGGAGATTTGCAACTGCCGCGCAACTTCGGATGAATCCTTACCGGCCGCAAAGATCCGCAAGACATGCTTTTCCTGATCGGAAAGGGGCGCAACAGGCGCGGGCCGACCGCGCGATTCGCCGGCAGTTTCAAGCTGGCGGCTCAACTCAAGCATTTTGGCCACAAGTTCCTCAGACCTCTTCTGGCCGGTAATGTCGTGGGCAAGATGGATAAGCAGCCTGCGACCGGTACGTTTGTTATCGAATACGATGGTGGAGATGTTGACCCATATGCGCGGGCCTGAAAGGGTTTTGACGTGCAGATCGAAATTTGGAATTGTCGAAGCGTTTCCACCGGCGCACTCAAGGACACAGCAATTTTCGTGGCATACGTGTGTGCCGAGAGCACCAACGCCCTCTAACACCTGGTAGCACGACTTGTGCAGCACGTCCTCGGCGGAATACCCGAACAACTTTTCCGCAGCCTTGTTCCAAGCCAGGATTTCTCCGGATTCGGTCACGGTGAACGAGGCGTCGGATGTACCTTCCATCAAGGCAAAGAGTTCTTTTTCAAGCATTGTGACGAAATCTCCGCAACGCGAAAGCCGGTACTCCGGCAGCACGATTCGAAGTTATATATCGTGGCACGACATGAGTATATGCCTTCGCGCCGTAACATCCCCGTGGTATCGCCTAACAGAAGTCCGCGGGCATAGGGTACCCGAAAGAAGCTTCGAGTTTCAGGTTTCGAGTTTCGAAAAAACCACTACCCCACCCTGTCGCAAACTGCGTGCGACAAGGGCTGGTTTCCCATGCAAGCAAAGACGGCTTGCATGGGCCACCCATCAATATCCCCACGTTATCGGCCAACTGAGGGCCGCGAACGTGAGGCACCCTCCGACGTTTCCAGTATTTCTCCAAGCAATTGATTGGCATGGTGCGGCTCGGCGAGGAATGCGTCGTGTCCGTGGGCAGACTCGATCTCGCGATAGGAGCAGTCGACGCCGCGCGCGGTGAGAGTTTGCGCGAGGGCGCGGACGTCCGAGGCGGGAAAGAGCCAGTCGGAGGAGATGCCAACGAGCGTGGTGCGCGCCCGGATGTTTTCATAGACGACGTCGCCGGGGTCGCGGGCGGGGTCCCAGAGATCCATGGCGCGGGTGATGGCCGTGTAGGTGTCCGGATCGAAACGGCGGGAGAAGATTTCTCCCTGGTAATCGAGGTAGCCGGCAATGTCGAAGCGTCCGGTGGGCGAGGCCCAGGGAGGCTCGCCGCTGCGGTTGGGATTGCGCGCGTGGCGTTCGTTAAATAGCTCGGCAGACTTATAGGTAGACATGGCAAGTTCGCGGGCGAGGCGGAGGCCGAGGTCAGGGTGGAGGGCGATGGCACGGCGCTGGATGTGATTGAGGGCGAGTCCGAGTGAAGACAGAGGCGTGGCGGCAATGGCGATACATCGCTCGACGCGCGACGGAAAACGGATGGCCCATTCGAGAGCCTGCATGCCTCCGATGGATGCGCCGAGGACGGCGTGGAGGCGCGAGATGCCGAGGTGATCGAGAAGGAGAGCCTGGGAGCGGACGATGTCGCCGATGGTAACGAGCGGGAAGGAATCTCCGAAAGGCGCTCCGGTGGCTGGATTAACGCTGGTGGGGCCGGTGGAGCCGTAACAGGAACCGAGGATGTTGGCGCAGACAACGCACCAGCGGTCGGAAGAAAAAACTGCTCCAGGGGCGAAGAGCTCAGGCCACCACTCGTGAGCTTCGGCAGATCCGGAGAGGGCGTGGCAGACGAGAACGACGTTGTCACCGGCGGCATTCAGCTCGCCATAAACGGCGAACCGAATGTCGATGGGACTGAGCGAGGAGCCGGATTCGAGTTGAAACGGTTCATCCTGCGCGAAGGTCGCAGTGCCTTGCGTGAGATGAAGCGAGGGAACGTTCATGACTAGCGTGCTCCAGAAAGCGCCGGCGACGGTGCCGGTGAAGCGATGGCAAGCGCCTGGTCGAGATCATCAATTATGTCACGCACGTCCTCGATGCCGATGGAGAGGCGGACGAGTTCGGGGGTGACACCAGTGTCGCGCTGCTCGGCTTCCGAGAGTTGCTGGTGCGTGGTGGAAGCCGGATGGATGACGAGCGACTTGGCATCGCCAATGTTAGCGAGAAGGCTGAAAAGCTTGAGCGAATCGATAAGCTTCTTGCCGGCTGCGAAGCCTCCACGCACGCCGAAGGTGACGAGAGAACTGGCGCCGGAGGAGAGGTACTTCTTCGCCAGCGAGTGGTACTTGCTGGACGGAAGCAGCGGGTAGTTGACCCACTCAACCGACGGATGCCCGGCGAGGTGTTTCGCAACAGCAAGTGCGTTGGACGAGTGGCGCTCCATGCGAAGATGCAGTGTCTCAGTGCCCTGAAGAAGCAGGAAGGCGTTGAAGGGCGAGAGGCAGGCTCCGGTGTCGCGGAGGCCCTGCACGCGGGCCTTGATGATGAACGCCAAGTTGCCGAAGGCCGCAGTGTAAGAGACGCCGTGATAAGAGGGGTCGGGATCGACAAAGGAAGCCTTGAAGCGTCCCGACGCGGCCCAATCGAAGTGGCCGGAATCGACAATGACGCCGCCGATGGCGGTGCCGTGGCCTCCGATGAACTTGGTGGCGGAGTTGATGACGATGTCGGCGCCCCACTCGATGGGACGGCAGAGAGCGGGCGACGCACAGGTGTTATCGACGATGAGCGGAAGGCCGTGCTGGTGCGCGATGGCGGCAAGGGCTTCGAGATCGGCAACGTCAAGCTTGGGATTGCCAAGGGTCTCGGTGTAGATGGCGCGAGTGCGCGAATTGATCTGCGCGCGAAGGCCGTCGAAGTCCTGTGGCTCGGCGAAACGGACCTTGATGCCGAGCTTGGGCAAGGTGTAGTGGAAGAGATTGTAAGTTCCGCCGTAGAGCGAAGTGGTGGCGACGATCTCATCGCCGGCATCGGCAAGAGTGGTGATGGCGAGAGTTTCGGCGGCCTGACCGGAGGCGGTGGCAAGCCCGGCGACACCACCTTCAAGAGCGGCAATACGCTTCTCGAGGACGTCAGTGGTGGGATTCATGATGCGGGTGTAGATGTTGCCGAATTCCTGGAGCGCGAAGAGGCGAGCACCGTGGTCGGCATCATTGAAGACGTAGGATGTCGTCTGATAGATGGGCACGGCGCGGGAGTTGGTGGTGGGATCGGGCACCTGTCCACTGTGAACGGCAAGAGTGGCGAAGTGCTGCTTGGTCGGTTGGTCTGGGCTGGACATCGCTGAAACATCTCCTTCTCGTTTTGTCTTCGTAATCTCCGGGCAAAAAAGAAACGACCCGCGGAAGCTGTCCGTGGGTCGTCAGGAACTTTGTGTTGGTCAGCGGCTAACTGACGACACGCCCACGGGTGCGCAGCATACACATGCACATGGCCATGGTCGTGTTGGTAAGAAACTGCAACATCGTGAAATTGAAGATACGCGAGGAGTTGAAGGAAAGTCAACGGAGGGCATGAAGGTGGCGGGTGCGAGGCGTCAGGTATTAGGTATTAGGCGCTAGCCTGAAGCTCTTGGCTTTTAGCTCTTAGCGAAAAGCAAAAGACGAAAAGCAAAGCAACAAAAGCTAAGAGTGAAAAAGCCCCGAAGAACTGCGGGCACAGGGCGTGGAGGTTGGGATCAGGAGCCGTGTTGCTTGCCGAGGCGCTTCCATTGTTCGGGGAGCCAGCGAATGGGCCCGAGGATGAAGTCGCGGATGAGCGGGATGAGGGCGAGCAGGTCGGCGGAGAAGGGCTGAATATCTTCTTCCGCGACGAAGGCTCCGCGGGTCATGGCATACCAGTCGAAGAGGGTCCCAACGGAAGTCAGGAGAATGGAAACGATGGTGTTCTCTTCAAGGTTCGGAGTGTGGAGAAAGAGATGGTAGTAGTAATTCGCGGACTGAATTACGAAGGGAATGAAGACAATAACGAGGATTCCGGAGACGAGGTTGAGTTTGCGTTTCCGGATGTGCTGGAAGTAGGCGCCGGAGACTCCCATGGCAAAGGCGCGGAAGACGGCTTCGGCTACACCGGCGACGACGGCGGGAAACCAACCGGCACCGAGAGACAGCAGTAAAAAGATGGGGCCTCGCACGGAAGCGCTGAGGACGCCTGCTTTCCAATTCCAGATTCGCCACAATCGAGAAGTCTTTTTCGGTGTATCCAGAGCAGATGACAAGCGAAGGAATCTCCCCTCAGCCACGCGCGGCTCATAGACCAGTATAAGCGACGCGGGCGGATTGCACGGTTAAGCAAGCATTACACGTGAGTGCCATGGGCAACTCAGGAGAGGGATTCCAGAACAAGGGCCTTGCGGATGACATCGATGGTGGCTTGCTTCATTCCAAGGGCGTCGAGTTCGGCGGAGGTGACCCAGCGAGCTTCGCTGGCATCGCTGGAGGCGTGGAGAAGGCCGCCGGCGGGACGGCAGAGGAAATCGACGAGGACATAGTGATACTGCGTGCGGCCGTCGGAGTCGAGAAAGATGCTGTCGAAGACATCGAGCATGGGGCCGACTTCGACGATGAGGCCGGTCTCTTCGCGGACCTCGCGGGCAAGGCCGTCACGAAGTTTCTCGCCAAGTTCGAGGGCTCCGCCGGGAATGGACCACTGCCCTTTCAGCGGTTCCGTGGCGCGGCGAACGATAAGGGCATGTGCGTCACGAACAATGACGGCGCCGACGCCAACGATGGGACGGTCTGGGTATTCGCGGGTCATGAGAAGAGGGTACTAGGTGCTGGGTGTTAGGTACTAGAGGAAGTCGCGAGACTCGAGTCAAGAGTCGCGAGGAAGGGCAAAGGCGCCACGGATCAGCACGGATTTGCACGGGCAGAAGAAAGAAAGCCACAAGCGACAAACAAGGCCCCACCCTGTCGCGAAACGCGCGCGAGAAGGGTAGCGACTGTCTGGTTTGTCAAGCGTAATCAGTGGGGTTATGGAAAAGGCGGCGGCGGAGCCGCCTTGGAAAACGCTTGCGTTTTCCACTTTCCCACAACCGCGACGACGAGTGCTCAACTC
>JAJXZT010000033.1 GCA_021779935.1 Acidobacteriota bacterium | reverse complement strand
GCCGGATTTGCCTTTTGGAGCCGTCGTGTAGATCTCGCCCTGCATGAGGTAGTATTCGTGATCGACATGCGGCAGTCCGCCGGGAGGCTCGACTAGGATCAGCCCATACATGCCATTGGCGATGTGTTGCGCGATCATGGGACTGCCGCAGTGGTAAACAAATAGCCCTGGGGTCGTGGCCACAAACGTAAAGGTCTTCGACTGGCCCGGCGGAACCTGCGTCAGAGCGGCTCCTCCGCCCGTCCCGATTGCCGCGTGAAAGTCGAGCGAATGGACCATCGTGCTGTCTTTAGGGTTCACGAGTGTCACTTCAATCGTGTCACCCTGCCGCACCCGAATGAATGGTGCAGGAACCTTGCCATCGAAGGTCCAATAGCGGTAGGTCGTGCCGCTTGCGGGGTCGAGTGCACCGACGAGTTCCTTGGAGGTGAGAGTTACCTTCACCACGGCGGGAGGGCGGTCGCCAATCGGAGGAGGTAGGTCGGACGGGTCGCGAACAATGTCGGCGGCCTTGATCGCTGGAGCCTTGTCATTTGAGTGCAGTGGATGGCTTTGAGCGATAGCTGAGGCAGCGTTTGCTCCCATCAGCCATGCAAAACTCAACAATCCCAATGCCAAGAACGATATTGACGATCTTTGATGATTGCTGGTATTCATAGCGGCCTTCTTTCCGGCTAAACCGCATCTCCTGCTTTTTTCAGCCAACTTTATGGTTGGCTTTTGCGAGGTCGCATCTCAATGAAGCGCCCGTACCATCGAGCAAACAGTTGTCACTGTTGTGAGGGGATGTAGAGAAGGGCGTCGTTCTTTGTGGTCGCTTCGTAGGTTTATAGACCGGGAACAGTATGGTCCTTGGAGTACGGGGTGTTCTGAAACAGCATCTGGCAGGGCGAAGGCTATTATTTGCCAGAAACAGGATCGCCTTCAAAGCGTAGACGCAATCCGACCGGGATTGCGGAGGAAGATGCTCGGTTCGGCTGGCTTCGGCTGATCGTCGTCAGCGTGCGAAGGGGTCCACGGCTGGTGCGGGGTTGGTGGATTGCGGATCACTCGCGGGAAAGGAGTCTGCAATGGTTTTATCGAGCATCTTTTCACGAACATGCGATGAGTCTTGTTCATCGATCGCGCGATCCTCGGGATCGCATAGTTCGAAGTCAGAGAATTCACAATTCTTCTTCATTGCGACGCGTCCTTAAGGCCTTCATAAGGAGATTCAGGCAGCACTCTCCACTCGCAGCCCCACAATGGAGACGGCGCCGAGGTACTCTTTATGCTTGCGGAAGATTCTTCGGATCGCCAGGATCCGCTGGCGAAGCATTGGATCCTTGAGAACATTGCACACAATCTTCAGGCATCGGAGCACACCTTCATCCTGCAAGATGCGGCGCGGTTCCAAAAAATCGAGATCGGCTTCGCCGCACCAGATAACCTTGAGCCCCTGCTGCTCGAACAGTTGCTTCCATTCGCTCGAACAAAGCGGCTGCACTCCGACGTGAATCTCCGTCGACATCTCCGCTTCGATCTCTCGACGCTTAGCCGCCGAAATCCCGTCGGGCCGGAAACACAGCTCATGAATCCCGTACTTCCCGCCCGCGGCAAGGAGCCGCCGTGCTTCAGAGAGGATGCGTTTCTTCTGTTGAAGAGTTTGCATGCTCAACATGGCCTCGCCGTACACCACACTTGCGCAGGCATCGGGAAGCCCTGAGTGTTCTGCCTGGGCTTGAACAATCTGAGTTGCATCCCCCGGCAAAAGCGACTCGAGGCGCGCAGCTGCCGCCGCGTCGCGCTCCACTCCCCAATATTGAACCGGGTTCCTGCGCAGAACCATTCGCGCCGTAACACCCATTCCCGGCGCAAACTCGACGACCCGGTCGTCGGAAGAGATCGACAGGGCATCGATCATTCGCCGCGTAAGAGCCAACCCACCGGGCCGCAGAACGCGTTTGCCTGCCCGCGCCAACACCCAGTGCCCCTGCATCTTTTCAAGACGCTGACCTGCGCCTGGTAGCTGGGCGCTCTCACACTGATTTCCGCATCCATCAACCATTTTCGTCATAATCTACTCCTGATGCATCACAGCCAACTCGAGAATTTGGCCGAAGCTTCGATGACCGGTACGACCTCATCGTACGCACTCATGGCCCTGTCCAATCGCACGATTAAAGCGCTGTACGTAGTTCTCATCTTCGGAGAAGATTCCACGCAATGCGACTGTGGTCATACTCGCCTCCGGGCAGCGGACTCCTCGGGCGGCTACACAGTCATGCTTCCCAACTGCGGTTACCGCGCAGCCCAGAGGCTTGACCACCGACATGAACGCGTCAGCGATATCCGCAACCAGGTCTTCCTGCACCACGGCGCGCGCTGCCAGTTCCTGGATCAGTCGGGGAATTTTGGAGACGCCAACGATTCGGCCGCCAGGAACATAGCCGAGGTGAACCCTGCCACCGTAAATGAGCAAGTGGTGCGGGCAAAGGGAGAAAAACTCTACGTCGGAAACAACAATTAGTTCCTGGTTGCTAGAAGGAAAGGTCTTCAGAATCTCCGCGGGCTTCGCCCCGTATCCCCGGGTGAACTCCCGATAGAAGCGCGCGACGCGCTTGGGTGTATCGCGAAAATGTTCGGATTGGATCTCGAGGCCAAGCTCTTTGAGAAGCATCGCAATGATGGCGGGCAGCCGGTCTTGCTGCTGGACTCCTTTACTGCCATTCAGAAGATTGAGCTTTGGGTCGATCCTGGGAAGCGTAAAGGCTTCGATTCCAGCAAATTCTGCTAGATCATGTCCATTTCCATTCGCTTTGCCGTTGGCTTCCATCTCGCCTCCCGGTTCATCCATCGCTGAGCTACATTGTTTCAACCGCTCAACCTTCTCAGCTTCTCGCCGGACAGGATCACGGACAATGAACCGGCCGTACTATCACTCTCCACATTTGTCATCTATGGCGGACGATCTTTGGGACAGCCGGAGCAGCGGTGGTCACAACCTTCGGGTCTACTGCCCTTGCCGCGTCCATCATTTCCCTTGTCGGCCTATTCTGGAGTAGGGCGGTTTTTGCAATTGCCAGCCGAGCATTGGCCCGCAGAGAGATTTAATGCCTGGAGCGAGTGCGGCCCGCGTCATGCAACCTGCTGATCGGCAGACTGGGATAAGGAAGGGCGAAATGGATTCTCAATCAAAGGTTCGTATCGAAACAGACAGCATGGGGGAGATTGCTGTTCCGGCAACTCACTATTGGGGAGCGCAGACCGAGCGCTCGCTCCATCATTTTGCGATTGGTGAAGACCGCATGCCGACGGAGTTGATCCGCGCCTTTGCCATCCTGAAGAAGGCAGTGGCCCTGGTGAACCACGATCTCGGCAAACTTCCACGCGACAAGACGGAGCTGATTGTGACAGCAGCCGAAGAAGTGATCGCGGGCAAACTTGAAAGCGAATTTCCTCTGCGCATCTGGCAAACCGGTTCCGGCACTCAGACCAATATGAACGTGAACGAGGTGATCGCGAACCGCGCCATCGAGTTGGCCGGCGGAGAAATCGGAAGCAAGAAGCCGATTCATCCCAATGACCACGTAAACATGTCGCAGTCTTCGAACGACACCTTTCCGACAGCGATGTATATTGCCGGGGCGGCAGGGGTCAGTGAGCGGCTGCTTCCATCGTTGCGGTGGTTGTATGACGCGATTACGGCCAAGGCGGGAGAGTTTGAGGATATCGTCAAGATCGGGCGTACGCATCTCCAGGATGCGACTCCGCTTACATTAGGCCAGGAGATGGGCGGCTGGGCCAGCCTGCTCGAGCGCGATATCGCCCGTATCGAGACAACACTCGATGGCCTCTACGATCTTGCGATCGGAGGAACGGCGGTGGGAACGGGACTGAATACGCATCCGGAGTTTGCGAAGCGAACTGCGGCTAAGATCGCCGAGTTGACCGGTTTGCCGTTCCGCTCGCATCCCAACAAGTTTGCGGCGCTTTCGGCGCACGACGAGCTGGTGTTTGCGAGTGGGGCGCTGGAAACACTTGCATCATCGCTGATGAAGATCGCCAATGATATTCGCTGGCTCGGTTCGGGCCCGCGCTGCGGACTCGGCGAGTTGCTTCTGCCTG
>JAJXZT010000026.1 GCA_021779935.1 Acidobacteriota bacterium | reverse complement strand
AGGAGTATTGTGCAAACCCCCAATAGGCAATGTCAAGAGCCGCGAAATGCGCTCCCGCAACGATGAGTGCCATCTTTGTGACCACGAACGACAAGCGCTTAAGGCGCGACTTCAACGGAGGATGGTGCGATTCGAAATCCGATTCGCTCCTGAAAACTGTGGTGATTGCCGGCAGCGCCAGCATCGCGAGCAAAAGTGCGAATTCATATATACCTAATGGTCCGCTGGTCGGTTGAAAGGCGGACCCGTGATACTCCACCTCATCGCCCCCGGCCTCCGAGCTCGAAATCGATGCGGTGGAATTCTTCATCTCGGATTGACCGACTGGGGAAAGGAGCCCGACCACATAACCCATTGCCGAATCTGAGCTGTCCACCGCGTTCGGATCGGAGTCGAGAACCCAGATGTCGGCATGTTCGGGAAAGAGCAACGTCCCTGCCGGCGCAATCCCGGCGACCCTTACCTCCCGATTCCCAATCATCACGATCTTTCCGATGACACTGGGATCAGAGGCAAATTCGCGCCGCCAGAGCGAAGGGCTCAGCCAAGCTTGAGCTTTCCCCGGCCGCACTTCTGTACTGTATCCCGCCCTTTCGAGCCCCAACATCCTGAATAGGTTGCCGGTTCCATAAGCAACTGACCAATTCTTTCGCTGACCCTTCGATTCCGTCGACTCGCGCGTTACGCGATAGAACGCAAGATCCCCAAAGAAGCGTTGCCTCCGCATTTCCCAGCTCTCGTATTGGGTAAACGAAATCGACGGCCTCGTTGTGCCCGTATCGGCGCCTGCTTGAATGAGAATTACATCCGATCTCAACCGGGCGTCGGCCGCGTCTTCTTCATTCTGCACGCCAGGTAAAACATGGGCAACAATCGCGCACAGCACAACTGCGACGCTCAACCAGACCAGGCATTGCGGTGCCGATCCGTGGATCGAAGCCTCTGCCACTCGCAAACCCTCCCGCTTCACACACACGGCATCCTTAAAAGATCCCGTACAAAACGCGATGGCTGTGCGCTCCGCACTCCACGAGGATGCGCCGTGCGGCACACAGATCTGCCGAACGTGCCATAACTCATTAGCCCACTCGCGGTACCAATCGTCCCGCTCTCGAAGAGGCAAAATGAGTGATGCTCCGCGCAGCAGTGCAAGTTGCAACGCATGTAGAACGGAGCTCGGGAATTGCTTCATCGCACCTTCTCCTCCTCGGTTGGAACGAGGCGTTCCAGCAAGGGGTAGCGCTTGCGCGAGAATTCGAGACTCGCAATTCCCGATGCGGTCAATTTGTAGTACTTACGCGGCGGACGCTGTTCACTATCGGCAATCGACTGCTTTTCCCATTGGGAGCGAATCAGATCGTCACGCTCCAGGCGGCGCATCGCCGGATACACGGTGCCGCTTGGCAGACCGGTCATCTCCATAACGCTGAATCCATACTTGTAGCCGGCATGAATCGCCAGCAGAATCATGGCCGCCGTATGCGACAGCTTGGGCTCGTTACCCATGGGAAACATCATACCTATGTAGCAATCTACTTGACAATCGAATACAGCAAAGCCATGCTGAATGCTACATAGGGTACTTGGGAGGTCCCATGCTCGAGGTTCAGCACCTCTATCGTAGCTATCGCGGCATTCCCGCGGTTGAAGATGTTTCATTCAGGGTTGCGCCGGGCGAAGTTGTTGGTTTTCTCGGTCCCAATGGCGCAGGTAAATCGACTACGGTGAAGATCATCACCGGATTGTTGCGCCAAGACGATGGGATTGTGCGATTCCAAGGTCGGAATATCGCCGAGGACATGGTGTCGTTCCGTGCCACCTTAGGTTATGTTCCAGAGGATGCGCACCTCTACACGTATTTGTCTGCGCTCGAGTACCTGCAACTGGTAGGGAGACTGCGCGGCCTTACCGAAGAGCTGATCGAAAGAAGGGCGATGAACTTGCTGCGGCTGTTCGACCTGGATTCGTGGGAACATTCACCGATTTCGCTCTACTCGAAGGGCATGCGCCAGCGCGTGCTGATTGCAGCGGCTCTTCTGCACGATCCCAAGCTTCTGATCTTCGATGAACCGCTTTCAGGACTGGATGTTGTATCCGCTCGTTTGTTCAAAGACCTCCTCGACCTTCTGACGGCGCAGGGCAAAGCTGTTCTCTATATTTCGCATGTGCTCGAGATCGTGGAGCAGATTTGCAGCCGGGTGATCGTAATTGCGAAGGGGAGGCTGATTGCCGATGCTGCGCCGTCGGATCTGACAAAGCTGATGAGGCTGCCGAATCTGGAAAGCGTTTTTGCGCAACTGGTTCAACAACGGAATACCCGAAGCCAGGCGGAACAGATTGTGAAAGTCATGCAGGGCGGCCATGAATAAGTCCATCGAGCGCCTGCTTCTGATGTCCGATTCGGAGGTGCTGGGCTTGAACGAACAGGCGGCTGTTGGCGTTCCGCGGCAGCCTGAGCGAAGCCAGGTTTCGCATCTTTTGCGGCACTTCCTGGAACGCTTCTTCAACCACGAGACGGCTTCTCCCGATGGTGACGCAAAGGCGCGCTTAGTTCTGATCGCCTGCGCTGCAGGGTTGCCACCGTTCGTGGTGGCGATTTATCTGTGGCCTGCCTATCACGCTT
This sequence comes from Acidobacteriota bacterium, assembly GCA_021779935.1. Taxonomy (GTDB): domain Bacteria; phylum Acidobacteriota; class Terriglobia; order Terriglobales; family Acidobacteriaceae; genus JAJXZT01. The sequence continues at coordinate 1,686 of JAJXZT010000026.1, read as the reverse complement.
TTATCCGCGTTGCGGTTCCTGGAAGTGAGGCCATCGTGCCAGGCCCTCCGCCCTACTGGGTCCAGGTGAATCAACATTTGTTCTTCGTGGTCTATTCCTTTGTGGCCATGGGCATCGCCACCGTCTTTCAGTGGGATCTGTTCTTTCCCGACCTGCTTGATGTGCTTGTGCTGAACACATTACCGATTCCAAACCGCCAACTCTTCTTTGCGCGCATCACCGCGATTGCGGTGCTTATCGCGGGTTTCCTGTTCGATACAAACGTATTGGCCACATTGGTGCTCCCAGAAGCTATCGATCCCCCAAGCCTGCCGGGTTTTCTGGCCGGGCACGTGCTGGCGACAGTAGCAAGCGGGATGTTTGCCGCTGCTCTCGTTCTTGCATTGCAAGGTGTGCTCCTCTTTGTTTTCGGCGAACGGTGGTTTCGCAAGATCTCGCTGCCGGTGCAGGGCGGGATTCTGGCCGTGCTCCTGCTGACGCTGCTCCTGTTTCCCGTGTACTCCGGCGCGACGGCGGGTGTGCTTGGTTCAGGCGGCAAGGCCGCGTGGTGGTTTCCTCCTTTTTGGTTTGTTGGCATCTATCAGCGGCTAATGGAGGGTCCGTCTGCTCTCCCAGTTCATACACAGCTTGCGAAGTTGGGCTGTGAGCTTACGCTGGGCACAATCGCATTGGCGTTTCTCGTGTACCCACTTGCATACCGTCGCCGTGTCTCTCAATTGGTGGAAGGCGGGAACGTCCGCTCTAGACGCAACATTATGATGCCGCCGCTCGAAAAGCTGCTTCATATCACGGTGCTTCGGCCTCCTTTGCGCCGTGCGGTGTTTCACTTCATAGGACAGACACTGCTGCGAGTTCCGCGCTACCGAATCTACCTCGTGTTATACGGAAGTGTCGGCGTGTCATTGGTTGCGGCAACAGTGGTGCGATTCGCGGCGGCGCACGGGCAGGTTCATGTGGAAGTGATAGCCTCGGGGATTCGAGCGGCGATCGGCATCGTTCCGTTGTGGACACTCGTGGGATTGCGTGTGGCCTTCACCTCTTCCGGCAACCGGCAGGGGAACTGGATTTTCCGCAATGTACACGGGCGGCCGCCGCAGTTTGTAACAGCTCTAGAAATGCTCTCTGCCGCACGCATCTGGGCGTTTGCATGCAGCGCGATTGTCACATTGACCGCAGTGGTCCTGTTCCGGGTGATTGCTCCTTCCGAATTGCTAACGCTGCCGGCAACAGCGGCGCAATTGCTTCTGGCGGTTGGTTTGTGCGTGGTTCTTGCGGACGCTTTCTTCCTCAACGTGACCACTGTAGCCTTTACGGGGGAGCCGCAACAAGAGCCACCGAACTTGGCCTTTACGATTCTTAAGTATTTCCTCTTCTTTCAGCCGGTCGTGGCCTTCGCGGCGGTTATTCCCGTTTGGATCGGGCATTCCCTCGTTCGTTTCTCTCTGGTAGCCATAGGCTTTACCGCTGCCCACTTCATTCTCCAGGCTCGCCACCACGAAGTTGTCAAGGAATACTGCCTGCACGACAGTTCTCAGGATGGCGAGGGTGAACGTCTTTGGGATCTCTTGGGACAGTCAAGCCGTCGGCGTGGATGATAAAGATGCAAGCACGCCGGATTGCTTTCGGAAGCAGTTCCTATCGGCAATGCACTCATCCTAAGCGCCTTGCGCAACAATCTTTCGGATA
>JAJXZT010000019.1 GCA_021779935.1 Acidobacteriota bacterium | reverse complement strand
AGAAGAAAATCCTGCTCAGGAAAATACGGACGGAAAACCTTCGCCATGCGTTCAGATTCGCAGTTTCTTTCGCACAACTCAAGCCCATTGTGTATGACCGGAACCATTACTCAGACAGGCTCCTAGATAACGTAGTCCTGATGTAAGACGCCGTTCCTTGGAACCCGGAGGCCTTGGCCCCCGGTGTCTGTTCCATGTCCTTGCTTCGCGCCGCGCCGCCAACCCCATCCCATCCTGCCGCTCCTCCCCCCTTCCGTTTGACGCTCTCCTTCCGCCGCTGATAAACTCAATGTTTTCCAACGCTTTCCACGTTTTCACAAGGACCAACCGTGCGCTATACCCGTCACGATCTCAAGCAGGACAAGTTCAAGTCCACCACCGCGGAAGCCGTTCACTGGACCGTCGAGCATCAGGGCAACTTCGTCATCGGCGGCATCATCCTCGCCGTCGTTGTCATTCTCGGCGCAGGCGGATGGTGGTATTTCTCCTACCGCGCCAGCACCGCGCAGACCGAACTCGGCGACGCCATGGTCACCTACGCCGCGCCTGTCGTTCCCCCCGGAATCGACATCCCGCCGACGATGACCACGTTCACCTCCGACCAGCAGCGCCTCATCACGGCCAAGAACGCCTTCTACGCCATCTCGTCCAAGTACGGCAACACCACCCCCGGCAAGTACGCGCACTATTTCGCCGCCCTCTGCGAAGTCGATCTTGGCAATAACGCCGTCGCCATCGACCAGTTGAAGTCCGTCGCCGCCTCCGGTAATAAGGATGTCGCCGCGCTCGCCAACTTCGCGCTTGCCTCCGTCTATCGCAACCAGGGACAGGAAGGCGACGCCACCAAAATCTACCAGGACCTGATCGCCAAACCGACCGCGACCGTCCCCAAGGCAACCGCGCAGTTGGAACTCGCCGATCTGCTCACCGCGACTCGGCCCGCCGAAGCGCTCCGCCTCTACCAGCAGATCTCCAAGGACGACCCCAAGAGCGCCGCCGCCGACATCGCCGGGCAGAAGATCGCCAGCCTGCAGCAGCCTTCGCCCGCGAAGTAGCCGCTCGCAACTGTTTCCCGACCCCACCCTTGTCGCTCCGTTTGCGACAGGGTGGGGTCTTCGCGGTCGCTTCTCACTCGAAACCTGAAACTCGAAACTCCCCCCCCGGTCCACGCCTCTCACGCTGCCGACTCCGCCACCGCCCGGTAACCGAATCGTCAATAGGTTCCGTTACTCCCCGTGCACTCGTTACTAACTGGTCAAACCGTGAATAATCCCTTCCATTTGTCGGCCGCCATCGGCGAAACCTCCGCCACGTGTATGTTCTCCAACACATGCGATGACCGCCCCATCCCCACCAGCGCCGTCAGCAATCCCGGGGCTGACCGCGCAAATTGCAACGCCCGTTGCGCATCCGTTTTCATCCCGATCCGCTGCTGTATCGACACTGGTAAATTCTGTGCCAACTGCCCCTGGTAGAGCGACGCCGACCCAATCACCGCGATGCCATGCCGCGCCGCCGCCTCAAACAACGACACATATTCCTTCCGCGAATTCTGCACCGTTGCCGCATGTGCTTCCGGCATCGCCAGGCTGAATGGCAGTTGCACGAACCCGAAGTGATGGTGCTTCCCACCCGCATGTTCAGCGGCTCGAACGCACTCTTCCAGTGACAGGAATCCCTGCTCCGGCTCGGGTACGCGAAACGCATTCCACGACGCAATTCCGTACCAGCGAATCTTTCCCGACGCCACGGCCTTCTCCATCGCCTCGAACGCCGCCGTCAGTCGTCCGCGAAATTCCTCCGCCGTCAGGTCGGCCAGTTGAGATTCAGGATTGTGAATGTAGTAGACGTCGATCGTCGTCAAACCGAGGTTGCGCCGCGAGCGTTCCAGTTGGTTTTCCAGGTATGCCGGCGTCATGCAATGCATTCGCCCCGCCAGGTCGCTACGCTTGAAAATTCCCGGCTTCACGTACTCACGCACGAAGTATTCACTCGGGTCGGCCGGCACCGCGCCATCAAATGCCAGGAAGCCGGCCTTCGAGCAGACGATCACTTCATCCCGAAAAATTTCTCCCGCCTCCACCACCCTCCGCAATGCCGCACCAATGTTGCGTTCTGAACGTTGGTGCCGATAGTTGATCGCCGTATCCAGCAGGTTGATGCCATGACGCAGCGCCGTCTCTATCGATTGCTCATACATCTGGTCGCTGGCATCATCCGGATCGCCCAGGTATGTACCCAGCCCGATCGATGGGAACCACAGTTCGCTTGCTGCCCGCAGCTCTGCGCGCTGGCGGAAATGCCCTGCGTCGCGCAGTTTTGCGAATCGTTCGCTGTAGCGCAGCGTACCCTCGGCAGTGGCATGGCCTTCCATCATGGTTCGCTAGCATATCAGCCTTTTCTTTTTCTCCTCCGTACTGATAGGCCGTGTCCTGCCTCCTGTTCCTGGATGGAACATTCATTGGAGCTCGTGCCTTCTCCGCCTGCAACTTGTTGCGCGGGGCCGCGCTCTGGTGCTAGATATGGCAAGCCATTTTTGGCGATCTATTTGTGCGGAGTACCGTGGGACGTGACCTTTGGATAGTTTGACAGGCCAAAGATTGCTGCTATAGTGGCGCTTCCTTCCCCAGGTACCCGCCTGAACTCCGGTTCGGACGTTAATGTCCGTGTACTACTGGAGCACACGCACGGCACGTCAGCCAGCAGTTAGCACGTGGCTGCGTGCTGCATGGAGCAAGTATGCGGCAGCGCGGGTTTTCTCTCATCGAGCTTCTAATCGTCGTCGCCATCATTCTCGTGATCACGGCGATTGCCATCCCTAGTTTTCTACGCAGTCGCATCGCTGCGAATGAAGCCTCGGCTATCTCCTCCATTCGTGCCATCAACACCGCCCAGGTCACTTATGCCGTCACTTATCCGGACGTCGGCTATGCGAGCGACTTGGCGCGACTTGGCGCTCCCACCTCTGGCTCCGTAACTTCCGCCAACGCCGGCTTGCTGGATTGGGTTCTCGGATGTCCCACCCAGCCCTGCGTCAAGAGCGGATATGCCTTCGTGGTCACAAACGTCATTGGCAATCCGGTGAGCTCCTACACTGCGATTGGCACTCCGACTTCGATCGGACAAACCGGCATTCGCGGCTTCTGTTCAGACAAACTCAATCCCGTGCTGGCTGATCCTGCTGGTGGCAGCAACTGCACGCAGCCCTTAAAATAGCCCCCTCTCGGCGCAACTTCGCAATTCGCTTGTATTTGACAGTCAACCAGTTGCGCCGCTATCCTTATATTTTGCCCTGAGCAGATCTCTCCCGTTGGGTACCCCTGCGGACGCCAGAATCCCCGTAAGTGATTGCTGCGGGGAAGTTTTTGTATGGCAAAAGAGGATGGTTCTTTCTGCCCGGTAGCACGTTGGCCCGGGCACCCGGTTTGTGCAATGTTTATTCGCATTCAAGATCTGGAACTTCGAAAGATTGAGTTTGAAGAAGAGTTCCAGCCGGGAGCCATCGATTTCGGCGACGAAGTGCGCCAGGTCGGCCCGCTCCGTACCCATGGCCGGGCAGAACTCGTCCGCGAGCATCACGGTGGACGCGAGGTCGTAAACGACATTCGCTTTGTAGGCAAGTTTTCCGGACGCCTCGAAGTCATCTGCGCCCGCTGCTTGGAAACTGTCCCGCGGGATATCGGCCGGTCTTTCGATTTGCTCTACCGTCCGCTTAACGGACAAAAGGGCTCCGACGAAGTCTCGATCAGCGAGGCTGAGACGGAAATAGGGTTTTACTCCGGAGAGGGTATGGAGTTGGAAGATGCTCTCCGTGAACAGGTTCTGCTTGCTGTTCCGATCAAGACGCTTTGCCGTCCGGACTGCAAGGGGCTCTGCCCGCATTGCGGCAAGAATCTCAACGAGGATTCCTGCCAGTGTCACGAGACGTCCTCCGATGCCAGGTGGAACGCGCTCAAGGACCTGAAGGACAGATTGCAATAACTCCGCAAGCCAGGTCTTGCGGTATTTTCGATTTTCAGGGCGGTGTTGCTGAGCCGGTGCTCACCCCGTCCGGCAATGAAAGGTAGTCACAATGGCAAACCCGAAACGGAGACATTCCAAGCGGCGCACGGCCATCCGTCGTTCGCACGATCACCTCAAGGGCCCCGCGCACAGCGAGTGCCCCAACTGCCACGAGGCAAAATTGCCTCATCGCGCCTGCCCGAAGTGCGGCTACTATAAGGGACGCGAAGTCGTGGAAGTGGAAAGCAAGAGCTAAACTGCTTGGGAGCTCCGGTGCACTCCGGCCGGGGCGCCTGTACCACTTGCGTACGCTGGTCAGACCTGAGAAATGCCCACTACCATTGCGGTTGATGCGATGGGCGCGGATCGCGCCCCTAAGCCGGAAGTTGAAGGCGCCATTCTCGCGGCGCGTCATTATGACGTGAACGTCATCCTGGTTGGCAGGGAAGATGTGATCCAGGCAGAATTGGCGCACCATCCGTCCATCCGCAGCCTTCCTATTGAGGTCGTGCATGCCAGCGAGCACATCGGCATGCATGAGAAAGCCGCGCAGGCCGTCAAGCATAAGCGCGATTCCTCGATGCGCGTCGGTCTCCGCCTTGTGCGCGAAGGCCGCGCTCACGGTTTCGTCTCCGCCGGAAACACTGGCGCCGCCATGGTGTCCGCCAAGATGGTGCTGGGCGTTCTTACCGGCGTCGACCGGCCCGCCCTGGCTGCTGTCTTTCCCACCGCCGCCGGAACCGCGTCCATCATGCTCGACGTGGGCGCCAATGTCGATTGCAGACCGCAGAATCTCCAGCAGTTCGCCATCATGGGCGACATGTATTTCCGCAGCATCTTCGCCGGCAGGTTCCCGCACGCCGAGCGCCCGCGCATCGGGTTGCTCTCCATCGGCGAAGAAGAGTCCAAGGGCAACGAGCTCACACACGAAGCCTTCAAGCTGCTTAAGCGCCTGCCGTTTAACTTCATTGGCAATGTCGAAGGCCGGGACCTCTACAACGGAAACGTCGATGTCATCGTCTGCGATGGATTCGTCGGCAACGTCGCTCTCAAAATCAGTGAAGGGCTGGTCGAGACCGTGCGCGTGCTCCTTAAGGAATCCTTGCAGGCGACCATCACCCGGCAGGTCGGATTCCTCCTGTCGCGCCGCGCATTCTCCGACTTCAAGAAACGCCTGGACTACTCCGAATACGGCGGTGCTCCGCTGCTCGGCATCAAGGGCGTCGTCATCGTCAGCCATGGTTCGTCGAATGGCAACGCCATCAAGAATGCGATTCGCGTCGCCGCCGAGTTTGCCAGCTCCAAGCTCAACGAAAAGATCGAAAGAAAAATCCTCGCCGCCAACGAGGAAGTTGCCAACGGCAACAATCATCCCGACACCGAACGGCCAGAAGCCACAGTCTGACGCGGTATCACGCGATAAACTCGCCGCGTTCCGCTCTCAGCCGGTGCACTACAGGATAGAGAATGACAAACCTCACTCCCACGGTTGCGTTTCTTTTTCCCGGACAAGGTTCCCAGGCCGCCGGAATGGGCAAGGAGATCGCCTCTCTCTACCCAGTCGCGAAGCAGACGTTTGACGAAGCCGATGAAGCGCTCGGCTACAAACTCTCCGAGCTTTGCTTCGAGGGCCCCGACGAAAAACTTCGCATGACGGAGATCACCCAGCCGGCGATTCTCACCGTTTCCATCGCCGCCTACCGCGTGCTCGAATCCATCGGCATCGCTCCCTCGTATGTTGCCGGACACAGCCTCGGAGAGTACTCGGCACATGTTGCCGCCGGCACGCTCAACTTTGCCGACGCCGTGCGCACCGTACGCAATCGCGGCAAGTACATGCAGGAAGCCGTGCCGGTTGGCGAAGGCGCCATGGCCGCCATCCTCGCGCTGCCTCTCAGCGAAATCGAGGCGGCCTGCCGCGAAGCCGCGCAGGGCGAAGTCTGCCAGCCGGCCAACATCAACTCGCCCGACCAGGTCGTCATCTCCGGATCGAAGGGCGCCGTCGAGCGTGCCGCGGAACTCTGCAAGCAGAAGGGCGCAAAGCGCGCCGTCATGCTTCCCGTCAGTGCGCCTTTCCATTGCGCTCTCATGCAGCCCGCGCAGGACCGGCTCGCCGTGGATCTCCGCACGTTGCACTTTCATTCGCCGCAGACGCCGGTCCTCTGCAACGTCAGCGCTTCGGTTGTCACCGACGCCGACGCAAGCCGCGATGCCTTGATTCGCCAGGTCACCGGCGCAGTACAGTGGGAGGGCTCCATGCGTTCCCTCATCGCGCTCGGTGTCGAGCAGTTCGTCGAAGTCGGCCCAGGCAAGGTTCTCTGCGGATTGATGCGGCAGATCGATCGCTCGAAGATTTGCTTGAATGTTGAGAACGAAGAATCTCTACAGAAAGTGAAGAACCACTTCGGCCAGGACAAGGACGTCGCCGAATAGCGACGCGGGACAAATCCCCAACGTTCGGTTGATCCTTGCATCCTGCCGATATTCGATATGCGGCGTTTTTCCCGCTTCTGTTACCGGATTATTTCGCTTGTCCTTCGCACCACGTATCGTCACGTCCCGGTCTTTGGGAGGCTTCGCGGAGCCATCGCTGTGATCAGACGCGATGACGGATACATCATGATCGATCGCAGTGACGGACTGGGCGTTTGTTTTCCTGGTGGCTTGTGCGGATGGAAGGAATCTCCGGAACAAACCGTCCGCCGCGAAATCAGCGAAGAAACCGGTTTGGAAGTACTGTCGGTGCGCCCGCTCTTCGACTACGACGACGACTGCGATGTTCCCTGCCACACCTTTGTCTTTGAAGCCACCGCCAACGGCGCCCCGCATGATTCCTGGGAAGGCAGCGTTCGCATCATTACTCTCGAAGAAGCTCAGCGCGTCCTGATGCCCAACCATCGCCCCGTCATCGAATGCCTGCTACGCTCCAACGCTTAATCACAAAATAAAAAGCCCGGCTGCGCGCCGGGCTTGTCCTTGCTGATTTTGAACTTCGTCAGAACGGCGAGAACGCCAGCGTCTTATCGCTCTTCTCCACCCAGAGGTGGCATTTCTCCAGGCGATTGTTGACCGTGATCTGCACCACCACGCCCGTCGTGCCGCCCTTCGGAGTCACTGCGCCATCAATGTGATACGTCTTGATCAGGCCCCATTCGCCGCCCGGACCCCAGTCGATCCAGAACTCGCCGTAGGGATAGCGCTTGTACTTCTCCGGATGCTGCTTCCAGTTTGGATCGTTCATCCAGACGCCGTACGCCTTTTCGTAATCCTGATGCTGCAGCGCGTTGAAGAACATGTCTACCTGGTGCTCGTACCGCCAGTAGCGGAACGACCACGCCGTGAACGCCACCACCAGCACGATCACCACCACGATGGCGATGCGGATTTTCTTGCGCCGTTCTTTGATCGGATCGTACGGTTTGGCGTTAAACAGTGTCGTCGCCATGATTTGTGCTCTTCCTTATCGGAACCCAAATGACGTTACTTCGTTGCCTTCGACTATATCGCGCTGTCACTATTTATTGCCAGTCGCATATCAGCCGACGCGCTCCCACACCATTGTCCACTGCACGGGAGTGCCGTCGTCCTTGTCGCTTCCCGAGTAGACAAGGTCCTTTCCCTCGAATCGGTATTGGCGCGGGCTGGGCTTACCCACCAGGTTCGGATCGAACGGCACCTGCGGGATGTGCTCCAGCATGTGCGTCTTCTCGTCCACCTTGTAGATGCCGCAGTAACCGCCGAAGCCATCGAATGCCGTCTTGATCTCCCCCGGCGTCGGGTTGTCGGGGTCCTGCCACATGGGACGATCCGGGTTCACCACTTGCGCGCAGACGTGCCCCGTCGCGTCATACATCAGGTAGCCCATGGCGTGCGGGCCGAAACCATACGGTTTTACCGTGCCGTCCGGCAGCTTCTCCGTCGACGACACCAGCTTCCATGTCCCCACGAATGGCCGGAACGCGCTCGCCTCCAAACGTATCGCCTTACGATGTATTGCCGGAGTGGCCGCCGCATGCTGCGCTACCGCCGCTCCGCCCAGCACCAGTGTGATCGCCACGATCATGAACACCCGCATCTTTGCCTCCCCTGCTACAGCGTCCTCTTGAACAGCAGCGTGCCGCACAGCAGTGTCACCGCTCCAAACACTCCCAGGACCAGCAGGTCGGAACGGATCGCCACGAACCCCGCTTGTTTCAGCAGTATGCTCTTGAACCCGTGCACCGCATAGCTGAATGGATCCACCCACGCGATCGCCGCCAGCCACGGCGGAAACGCATGAACCGGATAGATGGCGCCGCTGGGAAAGAACAGCAGTGTATTCAGAATTCCGAATGTCGCGCGTGGCACCAGCGGATCTTCCACTCGCACCATCAACAGGAACATCATCGCGTTGAACGCCATTGCCGTTGCCGCAATCATCAACAGCAGTTGCAGCATTCGCATGGGATCGAACAGCACTCCAATCCCCGCGATCAACGAACCGATTATCGTGATCACGACGCCCGCCATGATTGCCTTCAGCGCACCTGCAATGTTCAACCCCAGCACCAGTTCGGTTTTCGTAATCGGCGTCACCAGGTAACCTTCGTGAACGCCGCGCGCTTTGTCGTCGATATACAACATTCCGCCGCCGATCATCACCGAGACAAACATCGCCAGCGAAATCGAACCCGGCAGCAGGTATTTCATGTATTCGATGTACGGATAGAGCTCGACAATCTCCAGCGCGATCTGGTTCGGCAGCCTTGGCTGGATCCGCGGCGTATTCAGAGAGTCCGTCAGCGCCTTCATCTCTTGTTCGAGACTGCTGCTCATGAACTGATCCGAGTTGTCTACCACCAGTCCGAGTTGCGGATTGTCGCCGGCCAGCACCTTCCGCGTATATTGTCGCGGGATGATCACTGCTCCATCGAGACGGCCTTCGCGGACGTCCTCCTTTGCCTTTTGCTCATCCGTATAGTAGACGGGCGTAAATGTGCGGATGTTCGCAGCGACGGCATCGAAGGCTTCCTTGATGCGAACTGCCTGCTCGCCATGGTCCTCGTCCACGATCCCCATGTGTGCGTCGCGAATCTTTCCGCCAAACGCGTTCCCAAGAATGATGAGCTGGATCAGTGGGAATACCATCGCCACCAGCATCAGTGCCGGCGAGCGAAAGAACTTGCGTAGCTCCCTTTCAACGATGGCGAGCATTCTTGTCATGGGTTCATCCCCGGCCTCGGCGGCATCATATAACCGAAGGTTTTCACCTGCTCGTCGCGAAGCTGCCGTCCCGTGTAGTGCACAAAGACGTCATCCAGCGTCGTGTTCTGCACGCTTAGCGATTTCATCTCCACTCCAGCCCTCACCGCCATCTCCACCAGTTGCGTCGTCGTCACCGAACTGTTCGACGTCAGCACGCGATACATATCCGTGCTCTCCGGTTGCACCGTCGTGACATAGGAAAGTTCGTGCAGCCGTTTCTCCCAGTCCTCGGGAGGAGAAATAAACTGCGCCTCTATCACGTTCGATCCCGGCACGCTCTGCTTCAGCGCCGTCGGCGTATCCAGCGCCACCAGGTGCCCGTGGTCGACAATTGCAATCCGGTCGCACAGCCTGTCGGCCTCATCCATGTAGTGCGTCGTAATCAGGATGGTCAGTTGCCGCTGCGCCTTCAGCTTGTTCAGCATCTCCCACACTGCCACGCGCGACACGGGATCGAGGCCGGTCGTCGGTTCGTCGAGGAAGAAAATCTTCGGGTTATGCACCAGTCCGCGAGCGATCTCCAACCGCCGCCGCATGCCGCCCGAAAGTGTTTTGGTCTGCGCGTTCCGCCACTTCGTCAGGTCAACGGCCTCCAGCAGTTCGTCGATGTTGCGCCTGCGCTCCGCCGGCGGTACTCCGTAAAGCTTCGCGTAGATCGAGAGGTTTTCTTCCAGCGTTAGATCGATGTCGCTCGTCAGTGCCTGCGGAATCACGCCGATTGTGCGGCGCGCCGCGTCGGCATCTACGCTTACGTCGTAGCCCGCGATGTACGCCTTCCCGGCCGTAATCGGGATCAGCGTCGTCATCATGCGGATCAGCGTGCTCTTGCCCGCGCCGTTCGGCCCCAGCAGACCGAAGATTTCGCCGTCCGCCACTTCGAAGCTGATGCCGTCCACAGCCGTGAAGTCACCATATCGCTTCACGATATTTTCGACCTTGATCGCCGCATTCTGTCCGGCAGTTTCCCCTGCGGCTTTCTTGAACATCGCACTCATGGCTTCACCAGCTTGCTCTTCGGCAGCAGCACTTCCGCGGTCATCCCCGGAACGTAATCCATCTTCGGGTTGTCGATCAGCAGTTTGATCTGCACTGTCTTGATGTCGCGCTTCGTCCGGCTTACGTCGCGTTGCGTCGCGAAATCGCCTTCCGCCATTTTCGCGATCACCTTGCCCGGAATTTCCTTGCCGCTCGGCATCTTCACCGTCAGCACGTCACCCAGGCCGATTGCGTCGGCATAGGTCTCCGGCACTGGCGCGTAAACCCAGGTTTGCGTCAGGTCGATGATCGTCGCGATTGGCGCTCCCACGGTCACTACTTCTCCCTGTCGCGCCACTCGCACGTCAACCTTGCCGCTGATCGGCGCATAGATCTTTGTGTAACCCAGTTGTACGTCCGCCGCGTCCAACTGCGCTTGCGCTGCATTCATCTGCCCTTTGGACACGCCCACCGTGCTCAACGCTGCCTTTGCCTGGTTGGTGCGCGACTCCGCCACTCGCAGCGCCGCTTCCGCCGCTCGCACCTGGTCCCGTGCGGCCTGCACCTGCGCCTGGTTTGCGCGCAACGCGTTCGCCGCCTGGTCGCGATCCTGCTGCGATGCAACGCCTTCCGCCGCCAGTGCCACGGTTCGCCGCGTCACCGACGCCTGCAAGTCGCGGTTCGCAATTGCCGCTTTCAACGTGGCATTCGCCGCTTGCACGGTTGCCTGCGCATTGGCCACCGTGTTCTTTGTGTCGCCTTCGGTGCTCTGGAAAGTTGCGCGGCTTGATGCCACCTGCGAGCGCAAACTGGCGAGCGTTGCCGCAGCCGCGTCCTTCTGCGCCGCATAAGGTGCGCCGTCAATCGTCGCCACCAGTTCACCGGCCTTGACCGTCTGCCCCTCTTCTACCGCCAGGTTTTCAATACGGCCGGGGACGTTCGAGCTCACAATCACCTGGTTCGCATCCACCGTTCCAATCAGCACCACGTCCGTCGAGCGATTGGTCGTCAGAAAGTAGAAGGTCAGCGCGATGACGAACAGCACCGACAGCAGAATGAAAAATCGATTGCGTTGACTCACTTGTGTTTGCCTCGTTCCATGCTTGTCGCGAGTCCGCCGCTCCCCAGCGGAGAACTCAGAATCTTCCGCACCACGCGCATTCCGTGCGCGCGGTCCGTAAATAGCGCGGCTCCCAACAGATCAAGAATTGCTTCACGCCGCTGTTGCAGCGCCTTCGGCGAGAGCGGGTCAATGTTCGACACCTGCCGCATTACCGGTATCGCCGAGAAATAAAAGACTGTCAGTCCGGCCACCGAGACGGCGAAATTTTGCACGTCGATCTTGCGAAACTCCCCGCTCTTAATGCCTGCGCGTAAAACTGCCGCCAACTTTTCGCTGAGAGCGGAGAAGTAGCGGTGAATCATCGCGCACAGGTTCTGCGCGTTGCCTCGCAGGCTGTCGGAAACTTCCTGCATCAGCCGCGAGTGCACCGCATGTTTCGCCATGTAGTTGAAGTGCACCACCGCGTATGACAGAACTTTCTCGCCCGGCTCCGCGTCTCCGTCCAGCACCAGGCTCAGTTCCCGGAACCTGCCGGCCATCACGTGGTCCAGCACGGCGTCGTAGAGCGCCTTCTTGTCGCGGTAGTAGTAATAGAGCAGCGCTTTATTGACCCCTGCCGCCTTGGCGATCGCCGCCGTACGGGCGCCCGCAAGCCCATGCGAGCCAAACTCCTCGATCGCGGCTTGCAGGATCGACCGTCGGCTTTCTTCCGGCTTTCCGCGCGTACCGCGTTGTGCTTTCTTTGGCATGTCGATTGGAAGAACAATAAATTAACTAACTGGTTAGTTATATTAAGCCCAAAAAGAAACCCGCGCAAGCTCACTGCTTGCGCGGGCGAAAACTTCTGCCGGTCTCTTATGACCTGCCGATGTGGATCGATCCGTCGCCGGTATGAATTTCCAGCAACCGGCCACCCTTGCCAATCGTCCCACGTATCCGCGTGCGCTCCTTCGTGCCACTCGCCGATACCGGAACTGCGAGCGTAATGTGCCCGTCTCCCGTCACGGCCTCCAGTGCGGCATTGAATCCATCGGGAAGGCTCAGATGCACGCTACCGTCGTCGCTGTGCATCATCCAGTCCGCTTTCATTTGCGAGCCTGCGCGGGCCTCGCAGTGAATGCTCCCGTCGGTGGTCCGCAATTGCAGATCGTCAAATCTGCCATCCACTCTCACGCTACCATCGGACGTACGCGCGTGCAGGGCGCCGTCGAAATCATGCACTTCGATCGATCCGTCGCTCGTCCCCAGCTCCGCTGGAGCCTTGGTGCCGAAGACATGCAGGCTTCCGTCTGCTGAATGAATATTCAGACCCGTGTTTTGCGGAACCGTCACGTCTATGCGGACGTTCCGATTTCCCCACCCGAAGAATACGAAGTGGAGGTCCGGCACATGTACCTGCACATTCACCGAATCCCCGTTCTGGTGTTCGGTAATCCGCACGTTGCTCGGTCCAATCTTGTAGCCCTCGGTCGTAACATGCACCGTGATGGTGTTTTGCGCGGCAGCGTGAACTTCCACCCGCGCATCGTTGGTATCCACCGTCAACTTCGGCGCGTTGCCCACCGTGTATGTTTTGTTCCAGTCTTCGCCGTACGCAACGGCCGTCAGCAGCAGCAGCGAAACAAACAGCATTCGAAAGCGCATGGAACTCTCCCCTCCCGGAGTCACACACCGGGACACACTGCAAGGTACGCATGGTCATTGCGGATGGTTCCAGAAAAGTATGCGCGTGAAAAATAATCTTCCTATGGCTTCTTCTTGAGCGCCTGCTCCACCGCCGTCTGGAATTCCTTAAACAGCTTCAGGTCGGGACTCTCCAGGCCGTTTTTCATCGACGCCAGCCATAAAGGTGCCCCATGGATGCCGGTCGATGCGTTATGCACGTCGATCATGTCATCGGCCGGCCCGGTTTCCGCCGCCACGATCGGCCCCAGGCTCCGTCTCCCCTGCGGGTCATGATGGATGCCCACTCCGGCCGACACCGACCCGGCGCGTCCCTTTCGCACCACCAGGATGATGTCCGCATCGCTCTTTCGATAAGCCAGTTGGTAGTGCTTCCACTTCTGGATCGCATTCTCCACGTCGGCCACCGCCTGCCGGTCCTCCGGTGTAATGCGCGGATCCAGCACATTCGACCCGTAATAAGTTGTAACCATCACGAAGCGCGCCTTCGCCACCATCAATGGCATCGCCTTCCGGCTCTGCGCCAGCAGCGGCGTCGCGCAACAGGCAAGCAGCAAAACTCCAAGCAATCGTCGCATCGTCTCCGCCTTTCTCCAGACTCGGACACTCGCTGAATCTAACCCAAATAAAATCGCCCCGGTCGTGATTTCTTCTCCGGGGCGATGAATTTCAGTCCGCTTCTGGGCGGCCGTGATGACGAGTTATGTCCGGCTGTACTGGTTGCGTTTCTTGTCCGCGTGGCGCTCCAGCCCCAGTTGAATCAGCGCATCGATCAACTCCGGGTACGCGACTCCCGTCGCTCCCCACAACTTGGGATACATGCTGATCGACGTGAAGCCCGGCATCGTATTCACTTCGTTCAGGTAAACTTTTTCGCTCTTCGGATCCATCAGGAAGTCCACTCTCGCCAGCCCTGAGCAGTCGCATGCCAGGAAGGCCCGCACCGCCATCTCCTGCACCTGCTTCATCTGCGACTTACTTAGCTTCGCCGGGATGATCAGCTTCGAGCCTTCATCGATATACTTCGCGTCGTAATCGTAGAACTCCTTGATCGGCACCACCTCGCCGCAGATCGACGCTTTCGGCGCGTCGTTGCCCAGCACCGCGCA
This sequence comes from Acidobacteriota bacterium, assembly GCA_021779935.1. GTDB lineage: Bacteria > Acidobacteriota > Terriglobia > Terriglobales > Acidobacteriaceae > JAJXZT01. The sequence continues at coordinate 3,965 of JAJXZT010000019.1, read as the reverse complement.
TTCGATCTCGCGCGCCTTCTGCTTGCCGCCCACGCCCTGCTCCACCACGATCTTCCGGTCATACTTCGCCGCTTCATTCATTGCTGCTGGCAATTCCTTCGCATCGTGCGCCTTGCTGATTCCCACCGAGCTTCCCAGGTTCGCCGGCTTCACAAACACCGGGTACTTCAACTGGCCCTCGATCCGCTTGCGGACTCCTCTCGGATTCCCTTCCCACTCGCTGCGCAATATCGTCACGTGCTTCACCAGCGGTAGCTTCGCGTCGCGGAACAAACGCTTCATCACGTCCTTGTCCATGCCGGCCGAGGAGCCAAGCACGCCCGATCCCACGTATGCCAGGTCCGCCAATTCCAGCAACCCCTGGATCGTCCCATCTTCTCCGAACGTTCCATGCAGCACGGGAAAAATCACGTCCACGTCAATCGGTTTTGTCGCCGCCGGAACCGAATGGTTTCCCGCGAACGGCACCAGCGACGAATGTTTCCCCGGCACCGGAGGCACCATCACCGACTCGCCCTTCGCCAGCAGCGCCGCCGAAGGCGTTGCCGACGGATCGCCCGCGCGTAGATGCGTCGTGTCCTTGTACTCACCCTTCAGCAGCAACTCGGCATGTGAATCCGTAAGCCAGCGCCCATCTTTTGTAATGCCGATCGGCACCACTTCGTACTTCTTCTTATCGATCGCCTTTAACACCGACGCCGCCGAGAGCAGCGACACTTCATGCTCTCCGCTGCGCCCTCCAAACAGCACGCCAACTCTGATTTTTCCTGCCATCTTCTTCTCTCTGCCGCCGCGGTTCGCCCTTCCATTCTCGCGCCCGGACATACCAGCATAAATCCAACTCGCGTCCGCGTCCGCTCGGGGGAATAGAAAAAGGTACGGCCCGCGCCGTACCTCTCGCAGAATTCGCGACTTTCTAGATGATCTTCTTCCCGAACGCCGACGATGCCAGCTCCACTGCCAGGTCTGCCGTCCGGTTATGTTCGTCGATCACCGGGTTCACCTCCACGATCTCAAACGACGTCATCCGTCCGTGGTCCGCAATGATCTCCATTGCCAGGTGAGCCTCGCGATACGTCGCCCCTCCGCGCACCGGCGTGCCCACTCCCGGCGCGTCTTCCGGATCGACAAAGTCCATATCCAGCGAGATGTGATACCCGATCGTCCCGCGTCCCGCCATGCGCAGCGCTTCTTCCATCACCGAGCGCATGCCGCGCTCGTCGATGTCGCGCATCGTAAACACTTCGATCCCCGCGCGCCGTATATTTTCTTTCTCCGCCAGGTCCACGTCGCGGATTCCGATCAGCACGCAGTTTTCCGGCCTTACCTTGGGCGACCATCCGAAGACGTTCGCCAGCGGTCCCGGCCCCAAGCCCATCAGCGCGCCCAGCGGCATTCCATGCACGTTGCCGCTCGGAGACGTATCCGGCGTATTGATGTCGCTATGCGCGTCCAGCCATATCAGCCCCACGCACTGGTTCTGCCGCTTGTAATACTCCGCCACGCCCGACACCGACCCGACGGCCACCGAGTGATCGCCGCCAATTGCCAGTGGCGTGTACCCCTCGTCCAGCGCTTCCATCACCATCTCGGCGTGCTTCGTGCAGGTCGCCGTAATCTCGTGCAGATATCGCGCGTTGAGGTCGCCCGGCGTCTGCTGTTCGGCCAACACCACTTCCACATTGCCGGCGTCTTCCACCGTGTGCCCCAGCGACTCCAGTTTGCTTTCCAGACCGGCCACGCGAACCGCCGACGGCCCCATGTCCACGCCGCGGCGCTGCTGCCCCAGGTCGAGCGGCACGCCGATCACGCGAATCTTCTTCGGAACAATGCTTGCTATCGATGCAGGTACGGAAATCATAAAAGTCTTCTTCGTTCGTTTACGGATACATCCTGTTCAGCGTTCTTGGGAACGCGATTGTCTCGCGCACGTGCTCCAGTCCGCAGATCCACGCCACCGCGCGCTCAATCCCCATGCCGAACCCCGCGTGTGGCACGCCGCCAAACTTCCGCAGGTCCAGGTACCACTTGAACGCCTCTTCCGGCAGGTCGTGTTCGTGGATGCGCGCCAGCAGCTTTTCATACGAGCCCATGCGCTGCGACCCGCCGATCACTTCGCCGTAGCCTTCCGGCGCCAGCACGTCCACGCACAGCGCCACCTTTGGATTCTCCGGGTCAGGCTCCATGTAGAACGCCTTCACCTCTGTCGGGTAGCGATGGATCATCACCGGCCGGTCGAACTTCGACGAGATGTACGTCTCGTCCGGCGAACCCAAATCTCCACCCCACTCGAAGCGATTTTCCAGCTCGCCCTTCGCGTGGCCTTCCTGCAACATCTTCACCGCTTCGTCGTAGGAAATCCGCGGGAACGGCGTATCGATCTTCTCCAGCTTCGAGATGTCGCGTCCAATCGTCTCCAGGTCCGAGCGACGCCGCGCCAGCACTCGCATCACGATGAACGTGATGAAGTCCTCGGCCAGCTTCATAATGTCGTCCAGTTCGGCGAACGCCACCTCCGGCTCCACCATCCAGAACTCCGTCAGGTGCCGCCGCGTCTTCGACTTCTCTGCCCGGAACGTCGGCCCGAAGCTGTACACCTTGCCCAGCGCCATCGCCGTCGCTTCAATGTAGAGCTGTCCCGACTGCGTCAGATACGCCTGCTCTTCAAAGTATTCCACCGGAAACAGTGTCGAGGTGCCCTCGCACGCCGCCGGTGTCAGGATCGGTGGATCGGTCCGTATGAATCCGCGCTCGTCGAAGAAGTCGTGCATGGCTTTTTCGATCTCGCTGCGCACCCGCAGGATCGACGCCTGCCGCTGCGACCGCACCCACAGATGGCGATGCTCCATCAGGAAGTCGACACCATGTTCCTTGGGAGTGATCGGGTACGGGTCGTTGTCCGGCACTCTCTGGACGATCTCCACCGCCGCCACGTCCAGTTCATATCCGCCCGGAGCGCGCTTGTCGGCCCGCACCTTGCCCGTCACCTTCACGCTCGACTCCTGCGTCAGGTGCTTCACTGCGTCGAACACTTCCGGCGCCACGTTCTTCTGGAAGAGCACGCCTTGAACCAGTCCGCTGCCGTCGCGGAAGATGGGGAACAGCAGTTTGCCGCTCTCGCGCAGGTTGTAGAGCCAGCCGCGAATCATCACGTCCTGGCCTTCGTATTTACCTAACTCAGCAATTGTCGTAACCGGGGCATCCATGTCTTGTCTTTTCCAAAACTTGTCTTTTCTGAAAATAGCGTTCCGCACTCCGGTGAAAACCGGCAGTCTTTCGACCAGGTTGGTCCGGAATCGCCCACAGCGTCTCTAGCGGGACGCGCGGCCAGTGCAGGGAACCTTTTCGATTGTAGCCTTTCGGGCAGGAACTAGGCGAGTTGGCACGTTTTTCGGTGGCTTTTCAGCGTAATTCAACACAAAAGCTGCACTTTGTGGGAGTTTTCGGGCGATTTGAGGAAGCAGATTGTGTGAAGGTTTCTGGAGTTTGTTTGGAAGATTTACCGGAAGGATTGGTTGCCGGTCTGTACCATTGGGCTGACCCCCTCCCCCCTATTTCCCGTACTTTGTTTTCAAATAGATACGGATTTTTCCCTCTAAATATTACAAAACAAAGAGGTTAGAGGTTAAATATTTCAAAACAAAGGACTTAGCGAACAGCTCTTGGCTGTTGGCTTTTAGCTCTTAGCCAGCAAAGCAAAAGCCCGCGCGGGGCGGGCTACATTGCTTTGTCTCTATATATCTATTGTGACAGATCGGAGGGGAAAAAGGTGACATCGATTTTGAAACTCTATTTGCCGTGGAATGAAATAGCTGCGGGAAATGTGTGACCAAGAACATCTTGACATCTCTAACGACGTCGGCGTTGTCAAGGCACACGCGGACGGTAGGCGAGGGGCGCGGGGTCAAGGGCGCGTAGTTTGCGTTCATCGAAGACCCTTGAGGCCGCGTCCCTCGCCGGCAGAA
>JAJXZT010000002.1 GCA_021779935.1 Acidobacteriota bacterium | reverse complement strand
GGCCTTGACTGCGCTCCTCGCCGGCCAGATAATCCCGGATATCCGGGCGAAGGAAAAAGAAAACACTTTTGGCTCGCAAGAGCAAAACTACAGGAACTAACGTTTACACAAAATCCCGGACACTACCACCCACAGTTGGACACAGTAACCGTCACAGGCACCATTGTCTTCAAGAACACGCAGAAGCAGGAGGTAGCGCGTCGACTGCAAAACGGACTCTTCCTGTTCGATCTACCAATGGGTCAGTTTATCGCAGCCGGAAACATCACTCCGACCGCGACAGTGATTGTCACAACGGATACCGGGCAGACTTTTACACAGACTTTTGCCTTGATACCTGCCGATACTTCAAATGTGCAGTCGGCAAGTGAGACTTCGCAGACATTCGGATATCGTCCCGCTGACTCTGCTTCAGCCAATGCTTTCATGACCGCAGCCCTCAGCCAAGCGATCTCTTGGGTGGATGTGCAGATTGTCAACGGCGCGGCTTTCACCCCGATGACAGATGTGGGATCGGGAGTGGCTTACGGCCGCACATTGGATGATGTTGACGGAACTTACCTAGTAGGTGCTGTCAGCGTCGCATGGGATAGAACAACGACACCTCCGCCTTGCATCGGCCGAATTTGTCCTGTTCTTCCGTAACTTATTGACAAATGGCTCAACGATTGGCGATGTCCTTCGTTGAGCCCTCTTCAGCTTTGAAAGTTCCCCTTTGGTATAGGAGTTGAAGATATGCGACTTTCACGCCTTCTCTCATTTGCCGTAATGGTTCTGCTCATAGCAAACAGTTCGCTTCTTCACAGTCAGGAAATCAACCCAGCGCTGTCAGCAAAACTGAAAGTCGGCCTTGGCCGCTATATGGCGGATATTGTCGAGCTTCCGATGGAAGTCAGTAGCACCATCACAGAATTGGACGCGTCAGGGAAGATTCGTAAGGTCCACCATACGACATACGAGTTTCAAATCACTGCGCAGCATCGCGACGAATCGATTGAGAACGCACAATGCCATGTTAGGGGGCCACGCAAGATGCTTACCGCTTGGCATGGAAGGGATATCGCTCAGACAATCCTTACTGTGGCAGTAGTGATGGATGCAATGGCAAGCTCTCCAAGGGAACTGACAATTCTAGAGCGGCATGGATATCTCCTCGTCCTCCGCGTCCCAGAAGAGAATAGCTGTAGCGCGTTCCGTGTAGATCAAGGAAAGATCGTAATGGCAACCGAATTTTGTGGGAATATGCAGATCGGATTCGACACTGTTACGTCGCTTCCCGTGTCAGTCTCGTACAGTGCACTTGGCCTGCCGATCACCGAAGGCAAGCGGACGTTACGTACCTACACACTTGAAAACCAGTTCCGTCTTGTCTCCATCCCCGGCGAAAAATTCCCCTTCTTATTTCCAGCGCACGTGCGCGCAAAATTCGAATATGCTTCCGATTCTCTGATCATAGAGAGTGAATACTCTCCTAAGCTCAAAAAATGACCATCAGTTTTTGTGTTCCGGCACGGGATGGAACGACAGGAAGAGTGCCGACGCCACGATCAATCCACCTCCAGCCAGTGTCACTTTTCCCACGCTCTCGTGCAGCAACATGATTCCCAGCAGCACGCCCACCAGCGGCTCCAGGTTCACAAAAATTCCTGCCGTCGAAGTCTCCACCCGCGATACGCCCCAGTTCCATAGCACCGTCGTGGCCACCGTGCACAGCAAACCCTGGGCCGCGACCGCAAGCCATGTCTCCGCAGACAAGTGGATCGGAGGTACTCCGCGCCATGCCAGTGCAATTGGGATCAGCAGGACTGTTCCGCAAAGGATGATCCATGTTGTGGCCGTAATCGCCGAGTAGCGGCGTGTCAGGTGACGTGCCGGCAGAATCCATCCCACCGAACCCAATAGCGATGCCAGCACCAGCAGGTCACCTGCAACGCTGCCTTCCTTGCCTGGGTTCCCGATGATCAACGCGACGCCTGCGGTTGACACTACCAGTGCGCCCCATCGCTTCCATCCCAGCCGCTCGTGGTCAAAGAGAACGGACAGGAGCGCAATCGCCAGTGGCATCGCGCCCACAATCAGTGCTGCCCGCGACGCCGTCGTTCTCTCCAATCCTTCGAATTGCACAATGAAGCTCGCCGGAACGTACAGAAATCCTGTGACCATGAATAGCCACAAGTCGCGTTTTGCGATTCGATACCGCGCGGAGAACAGAAGTGGCGCCAACGCCAGGCTGGCGAATAGGAAGCGGTATATAAGCATGTGTTCCGGATCAAGCTCGCGCAGCGCAATCTTGCCGAAGATGAAGCTTGTGCCCCAGAGGGATCCCGCGCATGCCAGCGCCACAATTGCCGGTGTTCTATGACTGCGGGTTCTGCCTGTGTTCATCGGGGATTCCACGTCTCCATATTCTCACGGAGCACACGATCCCGCACACACGTCGCGCACGCCGTTGCCGCAACTGCCGGATACAGAAAAGGCTCCGGCACTGCCGAAGCCTTCGTCAGATGAAGAGGGAACTACTGGCGGAAGAAGTCGACCACGGCTTTCTTCATTACGTCCTTGCCGACTTCGCTGATCGACTTGGTAAGCGGGATGTCCTTCGGGCAGACTTCCACGCAGTTCTGCGCGTAGCCGCACTCCTGGATACCGCCGTCGCCCATCAACGCGCTCAATCGGTCCTGCTTCAGAACCTTGCCCGTTGGGTGGGTATTGAACAAACGCACCTGTGAGATCGTCGCTGCTCCCACAAAGCCCGTGCTCTCGTTGAACTGCGGGCACGCTTCCATGCAGCAGCAGCACGAAATGCAGCGGCTCAGCGGATAGGCGCCTTCCTGTTCGTCCGGAGTCATGCGCGGCCCCGAGCCCAGGTCATAGGTGCCGTCCACCGGAACCCATGCCTTCACTGCCTTCAGGTTCTCAAACAGCACCGAGCGATCCACCGACAGATCGCGCACCACCGGGAACTTCGAGAACGGCTCCAACGTAATTGGCTGGTCCAGCTTGTCGATCAGTGCCGAGCACGCCATGCGCGCCCTGCCGTTGATCAGCATCGCGCACGAGCCGCAGACCTCTTCGAGGCAGTTGGAGTCGTATACGATCGGTGTCGTCTTCTTGCCGTCGCGCGTTACCGGGTTCGCCGCAATCTCCATGATCGACGAAATCACGTTCATTCCCGGTCTCCAGGTCAGCTCAAACTCTTCCCAATAGGGTTGCGACTCCGGGTTCGCCTGTCGCTTGATCTTTATCAGTACGGTTTTATTGGCCATATGAACTCAATCTGCCTTCTGGTATCTCTCGATCCCCGCTTCCGCCTTCCGCGGAATGAATCGTCGTGTCCACCGGACACGCGTTATCTTCCTCAACAATTCGCCTTGCCGCTGGCGCGTGTCACTCCATTCAGGATCAACAACGCGCCCAGCAGACCGGTAATCCAGTTCGCATCGCGAATGCCCATCGCCAGGACCAGGGCCCCGACGATCAGCAGCAGCGCGATGAGCAGCTTCTTTCCCACCTAGTACTTCCTCACTCTTGGCGGGACCAGCGAAATATCCACCGCTTCGAATTCAAAGCGCGGCTCGTCGGCATCCGGCGCAAAATACGCCTTCGTCGTCTTCAGCCAGTTCTTGTCGTCGCGATCCGGGAAGTCCGGCTTGTAGTGCGATCCGCGCGATTCGTCGCGCATCAACGCACCCTGCGTAACCACGCGCGCCAGTTGCAGCATGTTGTAAAGCTGACGTGTGAACGCAAACGAGGTATTCGCCCACATCGACTTGTCGCTGACGTTGACGTGGCGATAACGCTCCAGCAACTCGACTATCTTGGTGTCCGTTTCCTTCAGGTTCTTGTTATAGCGAGACACCGTCACGTTCTTCGACATCCACTCGCCGAGTTCGCGCCACAGCTTGAACGGGTTTTCGGTTCCGTCCGAAGTCATCAGCCGCGAATTCAACTCGTCCTGACGCTTCTTTTCCGTCTCATACACGCTGCTCGGCACGCCATCTGACGACTTCCCGTTCTCGCGCCCGTAGCGCACCGCATTCGGACCGGCGATAAAGCCGCCATAGATGCACGAAAGCAGGGAATTTGCTCCTAGACGGTTCGACCCGTGAATCGAGTAATCGCATTCGCCAGCAGCATATAGGCCCTGAATGTTCGTCTGTTGGTTGAAGTCTACCCACAGCCCGCCCATCGTGTAGTGCATGCCCGGGAAGATCTTCATTGGCACTTCGCGCGGATCGTCGCCGACGAATTTTTCGTAGATTTCCAGAATGCCTTCCAGCTTCTTGTTCAGCGTCTCGCGGTCAATGTGCGTCAGGTCCAGGTAGACCATCGGCTGGCCGTCGATCCCCAGGTCGTACTCGTGCACAACCTTGTGGATGGCGCGCGTCGCCACGTCACGCGGGACCAGGTTGCCGTACTTCGGATACCACTCTTCCAGGAAGTACCAGCGCTCGCCCTCGGGGATGCTCTTTGCCGGACGCTTGTCGCCTTTTTGCTTTGGAACCCACACGCGGCCGCCTTCGCCGCGCGCCGACTCCGACATCAGGCGCAGTTTGTCTTCGCCCGGAATTGACGTCGGGTGCACCTGGATCATTTCGCCGTTGGCGTAGTACGCACCCTGCTGATACAGCGCAGACTGCGCCGATCCCGTGCAAACCACCGAGTTCGTCGATTTCCCGAAGATGGCTCCGATGCCGCCCGTGGCTATGATCACCGCGTCGGCAGGGAAGGTTTTCACTTCCATCGTCCGCAGGTCCATCGCGCAGATGCCGCGGCACACCCGTTGCGGATCCAGTACCGCCGAGAGGAACTCCCAGCTCTCGTACTTCGTCACCTTGTCTTCGGATTCAAACCTGCGCACTTGTTCGTCCAGCGCATAAAGAAGCTGCTGGCCGGTGGTGGCGCCGGCGAAGGCCGTACGGTGATGAAGCGTTCCGCCGAAGCGGCGGAAATCGAGCAGTCCTTCCGGCGTACGGTTGAAGGTAACTCCCATGCGGTCCAGCAGGTCGATGATGGCTGGTGCCATGTCGCACATTGCCTTCACCGGCGGTTGGTTCGCCAGGAAGTCGCCACCGTACACGGTGTCGTCGAGATGCTGCCAGGTGGAGTCGCCCTCACCCTTCAGGTTCTTTGCGGCGTTGATGCCGCCCTGCGCGCATACGGAATGTGAACGCTTGACTGGGACGATCGAGAACAGGTCCACGCTGGCGCCCATCTCGGCGCACTTGATCGCTGCGGAAAGTCCCGCCAGTCCGCCTCCCACGATTATGATTCTTGGATTCGCTGCCATATCTATGTCTGCTTGGGCTCCTGCCCGATCTTCTATTGGTTGTCCGTGGTTGCCGGTGCCTGCGTCATGCCGCTCTGAGTGGATGAATTCACCGACGCTGCACTGTTGGCTGGCACTTGATTCTTGGGGTTGACGAACGAATAAGCCGAGCTCAGCCCGAGAACCATGAACAGAATCGCCACTGCGATGCCAAACGCCCGCACGCGCTTCCGTGCCCGCTCTCCCGTCGCGATGCCCCACTTGGCGCAGAACAGGAAGATGCCGTAGCCGAAGTGCCACGACGCTGTGACCACGCCGATCACGTAGATCGCCATCGCCCATGGGTGCAGCAATTCATCGTGCACTTTTTTGAATGCCTGGTCGGGATGCGTTGCCAAGTGGACACCTGTGAAGCGCATCGTGTACGTGTGGAACAGAATGTACGCGAACACGATAATGCCCGTATAGCGTTGCAGCGTGTACAGCCAGTTGCCCTGCCACGGGTAGTCGGTGACGTTGTTGTCGCCGCGCCACCAGATGTAGATTCCGTATCCCGCATGGAAGAGAATCGGAATAAAGATTCCCACCCATTCCAGCACGATCAAGGCCGGCAGGCTGGTCAGGAACTTGACCGTGTCGTTGTAAGCGGGCGGGCCGTTGGTGGCCGCAAAATTCGAAATCATGTGCTCCGTGAGGAACACACCCACGGGAATAATGCCGCTCAGCGAGTGTAGTCGCCGCCAAAAGAATGAATTGCCCTGCCCGGCGCGTAAGGGCGGAACACCCTTACCGATGCGGGGGCTGGTTTGTACTGACGATGCCACGGGATGACTCCTTATGGCTTCAAGGGGTTAGGTAGAACCCATCGATTATTGTTTCTCAATTCGTATTCGTCAAGAATTCCCCGCAGAATTCTCCGCGTAATTTCTTGTTCTCTCCCAGCCGCCCGCGCAAACGTCCTTCTGGCGCGCTTCTCGGGACAGCCTATAATCGGTGCTGAGACGACCACGTGGTCACATGTCACTCCGATGGTGACTATGCGATAAAGATCGTGGCCCGATAGTTCGTGATGGATTTTTCGTGAGAATTGTCACGATTTGTGAGAAACCTCAGACATGTCAACCTCTGTACCCGACTTTTCGCAGCTCTCTGCTCTCTGTAAGGACGCGGAGTTCACCGCGGTCGCCGACGCCATCGGCCGTGAAATCTCCAAACTCATGTCCGTCGATTTTGATGAAGTTGCGCTCCTGAAGGTCGAGCGACAGCATCTTCGCTTTATTTATCCAGCCAAGCTGATGGAAGTCGGCACCATTCCTCTGACCACTGCCGGCTCCACCGCTGTGCGTTGCGCTCTCAACCGCCGCCCAGAGCTCTCTAATAATTTCGCGCAAGCTCGCCACGCTTCGATTTTTGAAGCCGTCGATCTCGGCACCCAGTCCAAGAGTTTTGGCGACTCCGGCAAGCCGATTATTCAGAAGATGATGACCGTTCCCGTTGTCGTACAGAACAAAAGCGTTGCTGTTCTTCAGGTATGTCGCAAGGGGACCTCACGCCAGGATGCCGGTGCTGATTTCTCTCTTGCGGATCTTCGCAAACTCACTGACATCGCTGCTCTCGTCGCCACCTGCAAATAATCATTGCCTCTCGCCGAACAGGAACTGGATCGCCTCTGGAAAGCGTTTTGCCCAAGCTTGTTCGTTGTGGTGCCCCGTTGGATCGATCACCATCATCACGTCTGCCGGACGCGTCGCGATGTTGTGCAGGTTCGTCTCCAGCATCCGCACCAGCTTGATCATCCCGTCTTCTATCGCCGGATTCTCGCTTTCTCTTCCGCCGAATCCGAGGAACACCTTCGCCGGTCCTTCCGCCAGCACGCTCGTGTCGCGCAACAGTTGCGCATTGCCCACCGACAGTATCGGACTCTCCACGATGCCCAGTTGGAACAGGTCCGGCCTTGTAATCAGCGTGTATAGCGTCGCCACGCCTCCATACGACGATCCTCCCAGCGCGCGATTCATCACTCCCGGCTGCGTTCGATAATGCGCCTCCACGTAGGGAATGATTTCCTTCCCAAGAAAATCCGGGAACATCTTCCCATCTGGTTCCGGCATGGACGGGTTCTGCAGCTTATCCGCGTAGGGCAGATACTCATACGCGCGCTGTGCTCCGCCGTTGTCGATCCCCACCACGATCATCGGCGGAACTTTGTCTTCGGCGATCAGCCTTGTCAGTGTCTCGTCAATCCGCCATTCGTCTTTTCCGTTGAACGCCGTGCACGCATCGAACAGGTTCTGCCCATCCAGCATGTAGAGCACCGGGTAGCGCCGGCCCTGGCTCGCCTCGTCGCTGTACCCCGGAGGCAGCCACACTCGCAGCATGCGCGTGTTTTGGAAAATCTTGCTCGCAAACGGCACAATCTGTAGATCGCCAACCACCGTGTGCGCACAGGGCTTCTGCACGACCGGCTCCTGTCCAAGCGCGGCGCAGACGAACATCGTGCTGAGAATAACGGTTACGCACAGTAGGGAAATGCGGCGCATGGGCTTACTCCTTCGTCCAATCACGTTTGGTCGAGAAGATGTTTACAATATTGTAATCGCCCCTCTTGTTTCTTCGCGGAATCAAGAGCCACTTTGCGAATGCACGCAGGAGCCACCCCAGTGGCCTTTATTCGCGGTAAAATATCCTGTTCCACTCAACAGGCCACCCGACATAGATGGCGGTGCTTACCCTGCGCTCACGGCCTGCAATTCGGAACAGTTTGGGAGACAGGACTTATGTCGCAGAACAACGGAAACACAGCACTCCGTTTGAAGACCGGCCTCGCCGAGATGCTCAAGGGCGGCGTCATCATGGACGTGATGAGCGTCGCACAGGCTGAAGTTGCCGAGAAGGCCGGCGCAGTTGCCGTCATGGCCCTCGAGCGCGTACCGGCCATCATCCGCGCCGAAGGCGGCGTATCCCGCATGGCCAACCCGAAGCTCATCAAGGAAATCATGGCCCACACTTCCATCCCCGTGATGGCCAAGTGCCGCATCGGCCACTTCGCCGAGGCCCAGATCCTCCAGGCCATCGGCGTCGACTACATCGACGAGTCCGAGGTCCTCACCCCGGCCGATGAAGAGCACCATGTCGATAAGCATGCCTTCACCACGCCCTTCGTCTGCGGTGCGCGCAATCTCGGAGAAGCTCTCCGCCGCATCAGCGAAGGCGCGGCCATGATCCGCACCAAGGGAGAGGCCGGCACCGGCGACGTCATCCACGCCGTCAAGCACATGCGTCAGATCGTCAAGGAGATGAAGCAGCTCACCGTCATGAGCGAGGAAGAACTCTTTGCCGCCGCCAAGAACCACCAGGCCCCTTACGAACTCGTTCGCATGGTCGCCAAGGCCGGCAAACTCCCCGTGCCCAACTTCTCCGCCGGAGGCATCGCCACTCCCGCCGACGCTGCCATGATGATGCAGCTCGGCGCCGAATCCGTCTTTGTCGGCTCGGGAATCTTCATGAAGGGCGGCACCACGGCCCTCGACCTCTCCGTGAAAGTGGAGCGCGAGGAAGCCGAGTCGCGCGCCAAGGCCATCGTCATCGCCACCACGCATTACAACGATCCCAAGGTCCTCGCCGAAGTCAGCGAACAAATGACGGGCGCAATGAAGGGCCTCGCCGTCTCCGCCATCGCCGAAGCTGATTTACTTCAGACGCGCGGCTGGTAGGGCGGTAGGCTGGTGTAGCGGTAGGGTACGGCTTCAGCCGTGCCGATGCGAACCCACGAATCTCTTCCTCAGTTTCGGCCCCATATCTTCCAGCTATTGGAAGATGTGGGGTTTTCTTTTGAATGGTTCCAAGAAGAACGCGGGTGCCCCATCCTGAGCGTAGCGAAGGGTGGGAGGCAAGAAACTCGACGCCTGAATTGTCTTTTTTCTGTGTACCCACGTATGCGCTTCGCCGGGCTCCCCACGTTCGCGCCCTGTTGTCGGGCGATAACGTGGGGAGCCCCCACTCCTTTCACTTCCTTCAACTCGTCACTCGTAAATCGGCACGTCCTTTGTTTCTGCTCTGTGTCTCGGTGCCTCGGTGGTTAGGGGCTTCCTTTCGAAACATCTGCAACACCGCAACCGCCGTTCTGCGCTCTTTCAATTCGAAAATGCGGTGAGCCATTCTGCTCAGTATTTCTCGGCAAAGAGAGCGAACCTATGGATGGCTCATGGGAGTAGTTCATCCGGCAACCAGGTTACGGACATTGCCTGTGCCAATGAAGGGCCCCTGTGCTGCCAGCAGATTTGGTGGAGGCAATATGTCAAAAACCGCAGTTGGTTTGTTTGAGAATCCGGGCTCGGTCGACGGGGTTGTTCGCGATCTCGAAGGCCGCGGTTTCCCTCGGAAGGATGTACGTGTCATAGGTGAGCCACGCGAGATGCCGGGCAGTGGGCCCATGAGCATCCCACGTACTGATTTTGAAGTGGACTTGACTCGGGAGCTTAAGACGATGGGCGCTGTCGAAGCGGACGCAAAAGCTTATGTCGACGGAGTGCGGCGCGGTGGCGTCATCGTTTTCGCAACGGGTTCGGACGAGAAGGCCGACGATGCTGTTGAGATTATGAACCGCTATCGTGCCGCAGAGGTCGAAGAACTCAACGTCGCTGAGACGAGCCTCCCCAGCACGGTCGGCGATGGCTTGACTCCCAATCGCGACAGCTCTGTCCAAATTGGCAGGTTTCGCTCTCCTGGAGACGGGGCTCGTCTGTTTGTGTGGTAGCTCTTTTACGAAATGAGTGGGTTGTTCATTCTGCCGAGGGACGTATCCTCAGGAGGTTGCATGCCGAAATATAAATGGCGTGAAAGTGATAACGAAGCGCAGCTTGACGAACTCGGAATCGATCCCGGGCAGGTTGGCTCGGACAGCGCCGGGCAATCGGGGGACACTCAGGGTCTCTCGCAAGACGCGGAAGCCGCCAACCTGAGCGTAGAAGAACTTGCCGATACTGACCAAGCATTTGAGGCCGAGGCAGTCGCCGGCGTCGAGGATGCAGGCGACCACCCCGAGAGGCCCGTACACACAAGTGAGAATCGTCCCCGGTCAGAGGACATTCCTCCGGAGCATGGAGAATAGTTTTCGCCAGGGTCCCACGTTCGCGCGCTGCTGGGCGATAACGTGGGGAGGCAGCACACTGTTTTTCAATTCGTCCTTCGTAATTCGTATTTCGTCCTTTCTTTAGTACGTCCTCGCCGTTCCCCGGTGTCCTCTGTGACCTCCGTGGTGATCCGTTGTCTTTCCTTCATACTTTCGATTAAAAAATCCGTGGCCCAAAAACAAAAGCCGCACCTCGCGGGGTGCGACCTTCATTCCTTCTGTTGCTTTACGACGCCACTGTCTTTATGTCCTTCTTCGCTTCTTTGTTTGCCTTCTTTGCCTCGGCTTTCGCATTCGTCGTTGGCTTTAGTTCGTGGATGGTCTTTCCCAGCGACAGCGAGTGATCTCCGGTCATCTTCGCTTTCAGATCGGCAAATGGAATGTCTAGATTATGCGAGACGTGTATCGCCGCGACGCACTGCCCCAGGTTCTTGAAGCCCGAGCAGGCCTGCTGGGCCGTCATTCCATTTGGCAACAACTTGTCCAGGTTCGAGGCAAGCTTCGGGCTTTTCGTCAGAGCGGTGTCGGGAGACATTCGGGACATATCCATCCGCGGTGCTCCCATACTCTCCTGGCGTCTCGCTTCCGGGCCAAAAGTCCGCCCGTTCTCACCCATACCAACGCCACCCATGTGGCTGGCTCCCATCCCTTGCCCTCCACCTTGGCCCATGCCAGCGCCCATCCCGGCGCCACCCCGGCCTCCTCCGCGCTGAGCAAAACCACAGAGGCTCAATGCCAGCACTACTACGAAGACTCCTGCCCAACTCCTCATATCCTCACCTCATAGTGGAATTCCACAACGAACATGGCGGTTATCAATCTAACCATGATTCGCTGCGCTTTGTTGCATTACGGAAGTGATGGCACACGGGTCGTGGCACGAAACGGGGGAGGACGCAGCACCCCAAACTGCGCACTCTTTCAATTCGTCCTTCGTAATTCGTATTTCGTCCTTTCTCACTCGTTACTCGTTGCATGCGTAAAGGATGTCTCGGGACACCCTTAAGCTAGCGAAAACAAACGCTTTCTAAATTCACCTTGTCACCAGGTTACTATCTCTGGACATCAGCTTTTTGGTTTGTCTCGTGTCCAGGGACTTCGCGGGACGTCGTTCGTCGTCGGTAGAGAAGCGCTCCATGGTCTCCATCAGGTTCGCGGCCATTTTGGACATGTGCTCCGACGCCGCTGCCAGTTCCGTAGCTCCTGACGTCTGGGTTTGCACCATGTCGCGCATCCGCTCCATGGCACGTGCCACGGTCTGGGCCCCACCAGCCTGTTCCTCGGCCGAGGAGCTGATTTCATGGGTGATTTCGTCGAGGTTTGACGTGGCCTTGGCAATTTGCATGGAGCCGTTGGATTGTTCCGTGGTAGCGGTTCCGATCTCCTCGGAGAACTTGGAGACCTCTGTCACAACTTCGGAGATCTTGCGCAACGCCAGGTTGAGATCGGTGCCCAGATTCAGCCCTTCGTTGACGATCATGCTGCTCTTTTCCATGTTGTCAACAGCGCGGCGAACCTCCTTCTGAATGTTGCCGATCAGTTCGCTGATTTCCTTGGTGGCGCTCGCGGACTTTTCTGCAAGTTTGCGGACTTCATCGGCGACGACCGCAAACCCCAGCCCGTGTTCTCCGGCGCGCGCCGCTTCGATCGTAGCGTTGAGCGCCAGCAGGTTCGTCTGTTCGGCCAAGTCCTCGACCACGCCGATGATCTTGCCGATATCGTCCGTACGTTGTCCCAGTACGTCGACGATTTCCGACGACGTCTGGATCGAGGTGCTGATGCGGTTGAGACCGCTCGTCACCTTCTCCATGCTTCCAATGCCGTTCTGCGCCTCCTGTTGTGAGCGCTTGGCGATCGTCAGCAGCACCTTGGCGGTGTCGGCCACGCGTTGAATGCTGGTCAACATCTGCTCGATGGAGGCCGAGGTTTCACTGACGCTGGAGGCCTGCATCTGGGTGCTCTTCGCCATGTTCTGCACGTTGACGCTCATCTCGTGCATAGTGCCGGTGACTTCATCGATGGCCGAGGATGCCTGCACACTGAGTTTGGCGGATTCTTCCGCCGCTGCTGTCACCTGGCTGGAACCGGAAGCCACCTGCGAAGCAGCGTTGCGCACCGTACTTACGATGCCGCGCAATCCCTGGATCATATTTCGGAATGCGTTCCCCAGGGTATCGCGGCTGGAACGTGGCTTGACTTCGACTGTCAGATCGCCGTGGGCGATCGCTTCGCTCACTGCGGCCATTTCTGCTAGATAGGCCACCATCTTGGCGAAGGTGCTTGCCAGCTCACCCAGCTCGTCTTCGCGTTCCACGCTGATCTCCTGTTGCAGATCGCCAAGCTCCCCAATGTTTCGCGCAGCGCCGTTGAGATGGGCCAGTGGTTCTATCACGTGCTTCTGTACGAGTACATATACGGCTATCCCGGAAACCAGCAGGGTCAAGAAACTCAGGAGAAAGGTAGCGATGAAATTTGATCTCGCCGCAGACACCAATTGATCAGTGGAGGCCGTTACGGAAAAAGCGCCGCGCAAATCGCCGACTTGCAATCCTTCCTTGGCGTACCCGAGGGGATCTTTCGAACCTGCGGGCCCACCATGACACATCAGGCAGTCCTCCGTAATCCGAACCGGTTGCGCGTAGCGCATCACTTCTTTTCCATCGACCGAACTCCGCTCCGAAAACTCTCCCAGTGAGGGATCCTTTTGAAACGCCACCAGTGCCTGGCGCTCAAAATCGTCTGGCTGGTTCCTGGGGTTTCTCGGATGAAGGGATGGCGTGTGGAATATCATGCCGGTGCTTTCAGCGTACTTCTGGGTGTCGAGGTGGTCTGAAGTCCACGTCTGCGCGGAAATCGCCATGCTCGTGATTTGCCCCAGTTTGTCGCGAAACGCGTCCTGGGCCTGCTGATTGATACGATGTTGAGTAATCCAGAAGCTGATCGCCGACGTGACAACTAGAACGGCAACCATGGTTCCTACAATTTTCCCCGACAGTTTGACGTGACGAAACACACAATACCTCCGCCCCGGAAGGGAGAGATCTTTGAGCGCATCCAGGCTGTAACGCCGGGTCTCCTTAAAACGTCGGAGACTCTTGAACTGGAAGCTGCTGTTCAGAACTAAGCCGGTGGAATTGTATCGTCTGGGGTCCGCTTTGTAAGCAACTTTGGCCCATCCGTTGGTAACATTATATCTGGTAGCAGTGTGTTCACTTTTACCTTGCTTCCGAGAAATAGCGTCACAATGCCTTGTTCTCGTACGCCCGAAGTGCGATAGAAGTGACAATCCAGAATCTCCCGGCGCCCTATGCGTTCAGCCTTGCTTTTCCTCTGTGCCTCCGTGGTGATTCTTTGTCTCTGGCTCTGCTAAGCTAAGACTCAGAGATCCGCGACTAGCGACTCGTGAATTCCTATGACCATCGGTGTCCTTGCACTACAGGGCGACTTCGACGCCCACAAGAAAAGACTCGAAGAGCTCGGCGCAGAAGTTGTCCTTGTCCGCAAGCCCGAGCAGCTCGACGCGATCGACGGACTCATCATTCCCGGCGGAGAGTCGTCTACCTTCTTGCGGCTTCTTGGAGAGCAGGGTTTTCAGCGCCTTGCGGACTTCGTGCGCACCAAGCCGACCTTCGGCACCTGTGCCGGCGCAATCATGCTGGCCGCTGAAGTCCAGAACCCGCCGCAGCGAGGTCTCGGCGTGCTCGACATCACCGTTCTGCGCAACGCCTACGGCCGGCAGAATGACTCGACGATCCTCACGCTTCCCACAAAACTTGGTGATGCGCCACTCGAACAGGTTTACATCCGCGCCCCGCGCATCGAGCGCACCGGCCCCGGCGTTGAGGTCTTGGCCGAGAGGGAAGGCCACCCCGTCCTGGTTCGACAGGGAAGCACCATGGCCGCCACCTTCCACCCCGAACTCTCCGACGACACCCGCGTCCACGCCGAGTTCCTGAAGCTGGTAAAGAACGGCAAGAAATAGGAGAAGAATCGAATGAGTCTCTACGATTTTTCCGCGAAGCTCAACAACGGCGAAGAGAAGAACCTGGCTGATTACAAGGGAACCGTGCTGCTCATCGTCAACACCGCCAGCAAGTGCGGATTCACACCGCAGTACAAGGGTCTCCAGGAGCTCTACGCCAAATACCGATCCCGCGGCTTCGAGATCCTCGGCTTTCCCTGCGACCAGTTCGGGCACCAGGAACCCGGCTCCGACTCGGACATTCGCTCCTTCTGCGATCTCAACTTCGGCGTCACTTTCCCGCTCTTCGCCAAGATCGAAGTCAATGGCGAAAGCGCTCATCCCATCTACAAATTCCTCAAGTCGGAGAAGCGTGGCCTCCTCGGCGAAAACATCAAGTGGAACTTCACAAAGTTTCTCGTCGACAAAGAGGGAAGCGTCGTCAAACGCTTCGCCCCGCAAACCACTCCGGAAAAAATCGCCCCGGAGATCGAAGCCCTGCTGCCGCAATAGCCGCAATAGCGGTGGTGTTGGTCTCTCGATTTTCGAAACCTCCGAAACTTCCGCAACCTCCGAAACCAGCCCGCCTTACGCGTTATACTGATTTCACATTTCTCGCGAGGCATGGCCGTAGTGAGTTCTCCGCAAAAGACGTTTTTCATCGAGACCTTTGGTTGCCAGATGAATTTCCACGACTCCGAGAAAGTCGTCGGCACGCTCATCTCGCAGGGATACCGCCAGGTCCAAACCGTGGACGAGGCTGACCTCATCTTCTACAACACCTGCTCCATCCGCGATAAAGCCGAGCAGAAGGTCTTCCACCGTCTGGCCGACTTCAAGCGCCTCCAACAGCAGGGAAAGCAGTTCGCCGTCATTGGATGCGTCGCCCAGCAGGAGGGCGAAAAGATCTTCGAGCGCGCCCCGCACGTATCGCTCGTGGCCGGCTCCGCCAGCTACCGCAACCTCCCCCAGATGCTCATCCAGATCGGCCAGGGCCAGCGCGCCACTGGACTCGAGGACCGGCAGACCGACGAGACCTTCGAGACCGAGTTCACCGCCCGCAGTAACCCCCACCGGGGCTACATCACCATCATCGAGGGCTGCGACAAGTTCTGTGCCTACTGCGTCGTCCCATACACGCGGGGCAAGGAGCGCAGCCGTACCTCCGAGTCCGTGCTTGCCGAGGCCCGCCGCATGGCCGACTCCGGTTACACGGACATCCAGCTCCTCGGACAAAACGTGAACTCTTACTCCGATCCGCTTGGAAAAGCCAGCTTTGCCGAGCTTCTAGCCTCCGTCGGAGAGGTGCCCGGCATCCGCCGTGTGCGCTTCACCACCTCGCATCCACGGCACTTCTCGCGAGATATCGTCGACGCCATCGACTCGGTTCCCACGCTGTGCGATCACGTGCATCTGCCCGTCCAGAGCGGTTCCAACCGGGTGCTCGACGCTATGTATCGCGAATACACCCGCGAACTCTACCTTGAACGCATCTCTTGGATGAAGGCTGCCCGCAACAAGACCTTCTCCATTACCACTGATGTCATCGTCGGATTTCCGGGAGAAACCGAGGCTGAGTTCGAGGAGACCTTGACGCTGCTTGACGAAGTTGGCTATGACGGAGTGTTCTCTTTCAAGTACTCTCCGCGGCCAAACACTCCGGCGTTGGAATATGCCGATGCCATTTCGGATGAGGAGAAAACGCGCCGTCTCGCGGTTCTTAACGAGAAGCAGCGCGAGATCCAAAGAGCTCGATATGCCAAGCACTTAGGCGAAATTATGGAAGTAATGGTGGAGGGATATAACCGCCCCCGGGGTCAGGTCATCGGGCGGACTTCGCAAAACAAAACCTTGAATTTCTCAGTGCCACCGGGCCATGCTGAACCGGCTATTGGCGCCTACGTCAATGCCCGCGTTACCGTCACGTTTCCCAACAGCCTGGCCGGCGAGATGGTCGTCTAATCCCAGGGAGGGAGCCATGGAAGTCGAGATGAGAATTCGCGGATTGATGATGGACCCAGTTTCCAACATGCCCATCGTCATCCTGAAGGACGTCGACAGCGACACCGTGCTGCCCATCTGGGTTGGACCCTTCGAAGCCAACGCCATTGCCCTTGAGATCGAGAAGGTTGTCACGCCGCGTCCCATGACCCACGATCTGCTGAAGAATGTCATGGTCGGCCTGGGCGCCATCGTGCAGAAGGTGGTGGTCACCGAACTGAAGGACGATACGTTCTATGCCGTTATCTGGGCCGAACGCGACGGCAAGATCGTCAGCATCGATTCGCGTCCGTCGGATGCGCTTGCGTTGGCTCTGCGCATGGATTGTCCGATCTTCGTAGACGAAGAGGTCCTGAAGAATTCCAAGGTTGCCAGCGCCAGCAGCGAGCGGCTCTCCGGCGACGACCTGCGCAAGTGGCTTGAAGGTCTCGACGACGAAGACCTGGGCAAGTACAAGATGTAACTGATTACCCCATGGATTCCGCCGAACAACTTCAGCGCATTTATCTCGCGGGCTTCGAACTCCAGACGTTCGAGCGCTTTCCCAAGGCCATTGGCGTGGTGAAAGGGAACTGCGTTGCGCTCGTCACGGCCACCCCGGCCGGTCTCAGCCTGATCGGGACTCCCGGCTGGCGCATGGGAGAAGTCCTCGGCGTGCTGGTCGAAAAGGACGGGCGGAAAGTCTTCCAAGCCAAGTCCGAAGAGGTCGATGCCACGCCTGAACGCCTCTCCGAACTCGACCGCTTCCGCGCCGAGCTCAACGACCTTCTGGTCGCCCAAGCCTAGAGCGACGCCAAGTCTTAGGAGGTACCCCCCTCCCCCCATTTACCGATACTTTGTTTTCAATGGGTTAGAAAACTTTCCCCGTAAAAATTACAAAACAAAGGGGTTAGGTGTCAAATAATAGAAAACAAAGCAGTTAGCCGTTAGCTTTTGGCTCTTAGCAGCCAAACTGAGCAAAACAAGAGCAACAGCAAGGCCCGCACGCGGCGGGCTTGGAAGTTTTGTCTCTATATCTAGTGTGGCATATCAGAGGGGTAAAAGGTGACATCGAATTTGATACTCTATTTGCCGTGGAATCAGATAGCTGCGGGAAATGTGTGACCAAGAACATCTTGACGCGTGATGAAGAAGTCACATGTCGCTAGTCACGAGTCTCGAGTCACGAAGAGCAAAGGCAGGTATCGGAGGTTTCGAGAGGCAAAAGCGAGCTAAACGGATTCGCATTCGGTACAGTTCGTCGAAAACTACGGCTTCAATACTTTGAACGAGTCGAAGACCTTTTGGACGGTTTTCGGTTCGCGGTCACGATCCGCCCGTGAGACCGCCATGATCATGTACAGGCGATCGCCGACGAGGATCATGCGGGCGTCGACCAGCGAATTTCCGTGGGCGCGGGCGTGCCAATCGATGCCCGGGTAGCCCTGCACGGTGATGTGCTGGAGGGAAGTTAACTCACCAGAAATCTTCGTGAGGCTTCCAGCCATCGACGCCTCGAGAGCCTGTTCAGGCGGCTCTTTACCGAGACTCTCACTATCAAAGTAGCTGCACGTATACGAGGTGTCACGCGTGGGCTCCACTCCGATGAGGGTCAGGCTCGTCATTTTCCCGTCGTCGCCCGGCACCTGCTTGGTTTCGACATTGGCTTTGCCGGGCAGACGGACGGAGAATTTGCCGTCCGGCGCAGTATAGGTCTGCCAGCGATACGGCAGCAGATGCTCGTAGTTGGCAAAGACCAGGGCGACAACCACGGCAATCGAGAGCAGGACAAGCTGGCGAGCGGAGATCTCCGTTTTCATGGGCTGCCATCTTAAGTGCGCATGGTCCTGTATTCAAGTGACGTTAGGTCGCCCGGGCCAATGCTTCTTATTGGCCGCTTTGCGACTTCCGCGTGATGGTGAACGAGATGGTCGCTATTTGATTTTTTCTAGTCCAACAACAAACTCCGCAAATTCTGAGTAGCCGTCAAAGAAAGCACTTAGTTCATCCTGTGTTGCTATGTATACGCGTCGTTCAGGGTCCTTTACCAAGGGAACAATGGTTGTCATTCGATACGTGGCAGACTGGAATTGGTGACATTCTTCTGTCGTTATTTTAGTTTCTTCGACGGGGTGGGTACTACCGTAGGTTCGAACGATCTGTTCGAGTTCCTCTAGCAAGGCGGTGCCAACATCAACGATTTGCCGCGCATCAAGGTCGCTAATATCCTCACCGTGAATCGCACGATTGCAAATCGAAGCCACGGACTGAAGAGACTTAGCGAAGCCCGGATACAACACTTGGTGTGACACCAACTCGTGAATTGCCTGCGACAAGGGTGGCACTCGAACTCTGGTCGTTTCGGGAAGGCTCACGCGGTCTCTCAACCGACGAAGGTTACTCTCAAGCTCAATCCGTAATTTTGCCAGGGCAACAACCAAGTCAGTCTCTGCCAGTGCATGAATTGCAGCAGATGATTCGCTAGGAGCCTGTCTGAGTAATGGTTCCGGTCATACACAATGGGCTTGAGTTGTGCGAAAGAAACTGCGAATCTGAACGCATGGCGAAGGTTTTCCGTCCGTATTTTCCTGAGCAGGATTTTCTTC
>JAJXZT010000062.1 GCA_021779935.1 Acidobacteriota bacterium | reverse complement strand
ACTGAAATAGCCCCAGTTCCGCTCGTTTCTTGCGAACGAACATTCGCCACCAAGCCTGCTCAGGAAAACCAAGAACCGCCCCGATCACACCCGCACACGCAGTCGGTTACTCAGACAGGCTCCTAGAAGGGTAGATGTGGGCCACCTGTCAGGTAAGGCCACGAAAGCTTTGCAGGGTTAAGGTAGTCCGTAATTCTATATATAGCTTCTCGCTATAAGCGACGAACCCACATCTGCCAACTACTGGCAGATATGGGGCACCCTCAAGCTAGAAGGGCAGATGCGGGCCACCAGCCCGGGTTTCACAGGTTCAGAACACCAACATATTGAAAATCATTTCCGGTGCCCCACAGAATTTCGCTTCTCTACTTCTGCAACCGCCTGAAAACGCTGTTCATATGGAACAGTCTTGATCAACCGATATGATCGGCCATTCCATTCATACAATACCGCCCTGCGGGGAACCCACTGATTGCTACCTTTTACAAAGCGCTTCCCAGTATATAGAAGCATAAAATCGCTGGCATAGCCGCTGTTTAAGATGTCTGGTTCAATCTCGGAGGAACCACTAAACACTATCTCTTTTCTTTGTTGCGAGGACGGAGCGAGGCGGAAGACAACCACATTGAGCGCGACGCCTGGTTGCCATACTGTGATGAGTCTGTCCATTTTGGGGTACTTTGGCACGGCATAAATGAACCCTCCGCCAGAATATTGCACAATAGGAATCTGTGTTCCGGAGCTTTCCGCTGCAATCCGCAGAGTCTGTCCTAACTCTTTGTTCGTGACAGTCACAGTGTACTTACCCGTCGAGTTGTCAATCGTGAGACCAAGAAGATTCCCATCGCTTGCGAGTACTGCACTAGCAAATGAAAACAAACATAAGACCACTAAAGTTAGATTCATTTTGCGCATCGCATTATCTTCCTCGTGTAAGATATCGCACGATTCCTGCTCCACGGGCCACAATAGTAGTGAGGGATCGCACCTGGAATTCTGAAATGTTATACCGCCACGCCCCGGCAGGTAAGGCCACGAAAGCCTTACGAGGGTAAGATAGTTCGTAATTCAAAATATAGCTGTAGGCTATAAGTGACGAACCCACGTCTGCCGACGGAAGGCAGACATGGGGCACCCTCAATCAATCGTAATCGATGCAACATGAGGCACCGCGCCGAAAAGAGGTTTCGGAAGTGTCAGAGGTCTCGAAAGACCAAAGCTTAAAGACAAAAGACAACAACAAAAGCCCCACGTTATCGCCCAATAGAGTGCGCGAACGTGGGGTTATCGGTATCAATCTAGAGCGAAAAAGTCAGTTAAATGCGGGCGTTGTGGAAAAGAAGAGAAAACGAATCAAGACAGAACGGAGCGTGCGACTTGCTCCCATTTTGGCCAACGTTCGGGATTGCAACTCGGGGCGAGGAGATCATTGCGGGGAAGGTCATTGCGACGGCGGGAGCAGCCGTACACTCGTCGTGACTGGAGACTGCAACAATGGCTGAACGCGATGGCGAGATGATTCTGTTGGTGGAAGACGAAGACTTTGTGCGGAGCGTGACGAAGGAAGTTCTGGAGATGGAAGGCTACCTGGTGCTGGAAGCCAGGGACGCGCAAGAGGGGCTGGAGATTTTTGGGAAGCATGGCAGCGAGATCGACCTGCTGCTGACGGACGTGGTGATGCCGGGGATGAACGGCAGAGACCTGGCGGCGAAGCTGGTAGGGCGGAACCCACTGCTGAAAACGATCTTCATGTCCGGCTACACGGACAACGCGATCGTGCGCAAGGGTATGGTGGACGAGCGGGTTCGATATCTACAGAAGCCGTACACGCTGGATGGATTGAACGAACTGGTGCGCGAAGTTCTGGATTGTCCGACGGCGACACCGCTGGAGGTGTTGACGCAGACTTCGATGACGACGGCGGGGCGGGTGCCGCTATCGTAGGTTGGGCGAGAGGATAACGATGTCGATGCGGCGGTTCTGGGCGCGGCCTTCGCTGGTGGTATTGGGCGCGACGGGATGGAACTCGGCGTAGCCGGCGGCCGAGAGACGCTGGGGAGAGAAGTTGTATCCGGACATGAGCAGCTTGATGACCTCGGTGGCGCGCGAGGTGGAGAGCTCCCAGTTGGAAGAGAACTGTGCGTTGTGAATGGGCACGTTGTCGGTGTGGCCCTCGATGCGCAGACCGCAATCGGCTTCGCGCAACACTTCAGCTACCTGGCTGAACGCCGGACGGGCGTCGGGGCGAATCTGCGCCGATCCACTGTTAAAGAATCCAACTTCACGAAGACTGATGATGACGCCGTCGGGCCCCTTGCGGACGTCGACGGCATGCCTGCGAATTTCCTCTGCAAGACGGGCGGCGACTTGCTGGCGCATCTTTTCGGTCGCGGCCTCGCGCTCGGCAATACGGTTCATTTCCGCGACGTTGGCGATCTCTTCGGCACGCGGCTTGGCGGGCGCGGCGCGGGGAGGGGTGGCGCGATTGACGGCCGGACCGATGGAACCTCCCTGGAAAACTCCAAGATCCTGAAAGGCAGCCTCGATGGAGGCGGCGAGCTGGCCCATCTTGTTTTTGTCGACCTGTGACGAGGCGTAGAGGACGACGAAGAAGGCAAAGAGCAGAGTGATGAAATCGGCGTAGGAAACCAACCATCGTTCGTGGTTGGCGTGCTCGGGCTTCTTCTTCCTGCTCATGATTGCTCGTCCTGGGGTTTGGCCTTGGCGATCTCCTCGTCCTGAATGAAGCCGAGCAACTTGCTCTCGAGCATGCGAGGGTTCATGCCTTCGAGAATGGAGATGACGCCTTCAAGCGTCATTTCTCGCAGGGACTGGCTGTGGCGCATGCGCACCTTGAGCTTGCCGGAGACGGGAAGAAAGAACAGGTTGGCGGCGCCGACGCCGTAGATGGTGGCGACAAAAGCCACGGCAATGCCGCGGCCGACCTCATCGATGTTCTGCAAGTGCTGCATGACCTGGATGAGTCCGAGGACAGCGCCGATGATGCCGATGGTGGGTGAAAATCCGCCGGCAGATTCGAAGACCTTGGGAATGTCCTCCTCGTGCTCGGCGAGGGCGTCGAGCTCGAACTCCATCATCTTGCGAAGTTCCTGGGGTTCGGTGCCGTCGATGGCGAGCATGAGGGACTTGCTGAGGAACGGATCGGTGATGCCCTTGAGGTCGGAATCGAGCGAGACGATGCCGTCGCGGCGCGCCTTGTTGGCATATTGCACGAGCTCGGCGATCTTGGCGCCGGCAGTGTTCTGGGGTTCGACGATGACGTACTTGACCTGCTTGAAGGCGGAGAAGACGGTTTTGAGCGGGAACTGAAGCATGACGGCACCCATGGTGCCGCCGAAGACGATCATGGCGGCGGTGGGCTGGATGATCTGACTGAGTTTCCCGCCTTCAATGAGCAGCCCGGCGAGGATTCCGCCGATCCCAACAAAGATTCCGATGATGGTGCTCTTATCCACGCGATCTCCCGATTAGTCCTGATCCTGTTCTTCTGAAACGTCCAGTGTGGGAACCGGTGGGGAAGCCGGTGCGACGCCGAGCAGCACGGTCCTGCGGAAGTCGATGATGCGCTGAAGAATCTCTTCGGAGCTTTCGCAGACGACGAGCTTTTCGCCGGTGACAAGAGTGAGGACGGTGTCGGGCGCCTGCTCGACGAACTTAATAAGGTCGGCGTTCACCGCCAGCTTCTTTCCGTTTAATCGAGTCAATTCAATCATGGCGGTCAGGAGGCAATGTGATGGTGAAATGCCTTCAAGAGAGGTATCGGCAGAAAGGGGCTGGCGCTTGAAGGGGAGATAAAGAAGTTACTGAGCTGCTGGAGCTGCCAAGACGGAAGAAATGTGGAGATCCTTATTAAAGGAAGTATCCAGTGATGGACTAAAGCCCTGCGGGGGGATGCCGATAGTGTGTTTGACAACATAGAGGTTCCTGCCGGAGGGGCGTAAAGGCTGCGGGCTTGCAGCCGCCCGCGACCGACGGCAAATCGCGGAACCCCATCTTGAAAGGAGCTTCCATGCCGCTGAGCATACTGAACAACATCGCTTCGTTGGCAGCTCAGAACCAACTCTCCATGACGGGCGCATCGCTGCAGAAGACCTTGTTCCGTTTGTCTTCGGGCTCGCGCATCAATTCCGGCGCAGACGACGCCGCCGGCCTGGCGATTGCGGATGGGTTGCGCGCAAACGTCACGGCACTTTCGCAGTCTGTACGCAATGCAACGGACGGCACCGGCAAACTGCAGGTGGCGGACGGAGCGCTGGGACAGGTAACCACACTGCTGAACCGCGCCGTCACCCTGGCGACTGAATCCGCCACGGGGACGATGTCGTCTTCGCAGCGCACAGCCCTGAACGCCGAATTCACGCGGATCAAGGAAGAAATCGACCGCATCGGCAACAACACGACCTTCAACGGAACGAAGATCTTCACCACCGGCACGGACACGGACAAGAACTCCATGGCCGGCGCCACGGCCGGCGTCGCACTGAGCGACACGTTGACCGACGCCGATACGTTCACGGTTACCGCCGGCGGCAAGTCGTTCCAGTTCACCGCCAGCAGCTCGACCGTGGCAGACATGATCAATGCGATCAATGCGGACACTACGGTGGGTGCGAAGGCGTACCTGGATGGTACGGGCGCTCTCATTCTGACCGATCCGCAGGGACGTGGCGACCTGGCTGTCGACACATCCGATGCCAACGCGATGACCGATTTCGGCGCGTTCACCAACCCGACCGCAACGGTTGCAACCGCGACCGACATCTTCCTGAGCGATTCTGGCAGCGCCAGCGCGAGCACGATCTCGGTGACGATCGGCGCGTTGTCGAAGAGCGCGATGGACTACGGTGCATCGAGCGTCGACATCAGCACGGACGACCTGACCTCTGCGGCCAACGCCCAAACAGCGCTGACGAAGATCAACCAGGCGATTGCCAACGTTGCCGGACGCCGCGGCGACATCGGCGCAGCCATCAACCGGCTCTCTACGGCCACGAACGTGATGAACGCGCAGATCCAGAACCTGTCGCAGGCAGAAGACGGAATTCGCGCGGCCGATATCGGCGAAGAAGTGGCCAACATGACGAAGTTCAACATCCTGAACCAGACCGGCATTTCGGCGCTGGCGCAGGCGAACCAGATGCAGCAGAGCGTGCTCTCTCTGCTTCGGTAGTGGTGAGTGGGCAGACGGTAGGTGGGGCGCTATAAGGCGTCCCACCGTTTTCCCATTGTGAAAAGAATTCCGGAGGTGATTTATGAGGATCGACCTAGTTTCACAGGCGGTTCCCGACCCGGCGCGCGCCCCGGCGCAGGATACGAGTTCTTTAACAATTTCGGAAGTTCGCATGCATACAGATCAGGCGGAGCAACCCGTCCCGGCAGCAGCGAACGTGGAAACGCAAACGGAGGGAAATACTCCGAAGCGCGAAAGAGTGGTGACGGAAGACGGAAAGCACGAGGTGTACCGGGTGATCGATCACACGGGAAACCTGGTGTGCCAGATTCCGTCGGAACAAGTGCTGCAGGTGGCAGATTCGATTGACCAGATGATCGAAAACTGCGGGATAGCAAACGAAAGCCCATCGGGCCGGGAAGTGGACGTGCACTCCTAAGGTGGAGCCATGGCAACGAGTGTCGGATCGACAGCGACTCTTTCGGGATATAGCGCAGGCACGGGGATCGACGTACAGGGAACAGTGGACCAGATTCTGTATGCGGAGCGCGCGCAGGAGCGGCAATGGCAAGCGCAGCAGCAGACGCTGGCAGACCAACGCACCGCGCTACAGGACTTGCAGAGCAAGCTCGCGTCGTTCGAAGACAGCGTGAACTCGCTGAAGGACTATTCGGGCGCGCTGGGAGCGTTGACTTCGACCTCGTCCGATAGCGGCGTGGTGACGGCGACGGCAGACCGCACGGCCCTGGCGGGAATTCACAGCGTGACGGTGGACAAACTGGCGACGACGTCGTCGGTGTACTGCGATCCGCTGGCGTCGGCGAGCTCGACGTTTACGACGACTCCGCTGGTGCTGACGATTGGCGGAGGACCGCAGGTCTCGATCAATTTGGATGCCGATCACAACACGCTGCAAGGCGCCTCGGACTTTATCAACAGCGGCGACTACGGCGTGACGGCGAGCGTGATCAGTGACATCAACGGTTCGCGGCTGGCGCTGGTGAGCAAGCAGAGCGGCACGGCCGGAGATATCCAGGTAGTGTCGGGTCCGCCGGAGATGAGCTTCCACGTGGGAACGGCCGCACAGGATGCGGCGCTGACGGTGGATGGCGTGAGCCTGGTGAGTTCGACGAACACGCTGACGGGTGCATTGCAGGGAGTGACGCTGCAACTGACGGGAGAGTCGGCCGGGCGCACGGTTTCCGTGGGAGTGGCCAACGATACGGACAAGGCGAAGCAGGCGATCGCGGATTTTGTCTCGAACTACAACACGCTGATCGGCGCGATCAATTCGCAATTCACCTACGACGAATCGAAGAAATCGGCGGGAGTGCTGGCGGGCGACGCCTCGGTGCGCGGAATGCAGTCGACGCTGCTTTCGGCGATGTCCTACGCGGTGGTGGGAAATCCAAACCTGACAACGC
The DNA here is from genome assembly GCA_021779935.1 of Acidobacteriota bacterium. GTDB lineage: Bacteria > Acidobacteriota > Terriglobia > Terriglobales > Acidobacteriaceae > JAJXZT01. The sequence goes on along the minus strand of JAJXZT010000062.1, from coordinate 237,209 downwards.
TGCGCTCAGTCGGCGTGGAAATGAACGACGACGGCACGCTGGCGGTAAACGAAGAAGTGCTGAACCAGAACCTGGCGACCCACTTCAGCGACGTGAAAAGCTTCTTTCAGTCCACGGACATCAACGGATTTGCGCGGTCACTGGGCGGCACGCTGGACGCGCTGACGGACAGCACGCAAGGACCTCTTACGCTGGACCTGAACGGACTGGACAGCACGGACAAGATGCTGTCGCAGCAGGTCGACGACTTTGAAGACAGGCTAGCACTGAGACAGCAGACTCTACTGGATCAGTACAGCAAAATTGACACGACGTTACGGCAATTTCCAACCATACAGGCACAACTGACCGCACAACTAGGATCCTTGAAATGAATACACCGAATCCCGATCATGCTTACCGCGAGGCGTCGGTACGCAGCGCAGACGCAGTTGAACTGGTCATCATGCTGTACGACATTGCGATCGCCGATTTGCGGAGGGCGATTGAAGCGGCGACGAACGGCGATATAGAACGCCGGACGCACGAGATCCGGCACGCGATGCTGGTGCTGGAGCAGTTGCAGGGCACGCTGAACATGGACCAGGGCGGCGAGACGGCGCGAAGCCTCGACCGGCTCTACAGCTATATTCGCGGCAAACTGCTGGAAGCGCAGATCAAGTCGGCGGTGCCGATACTGGAAGAGCAACTGGGATACATGCTTTCCGTGCGGGATGCGTGGAAGCAGGTAAAGCCGCAGGCGTCCGCCAACATGGAGGAGTCGCTTGTGCCGTTGCCGGCGGCATCGAATGAGGGCACGGCGTCGCACTGGAGCGCATAGCCATGGAGATGGAAAAGACATTGCGTGAGGCAAACCTGCGGTTCTGCTCGTGGCTGCACGTGTTGCATTCGCGTCCACTGGGAGAAGGGCTACAAGTGGGAGACCTGGCGCAGTTGATGGGAATCCTGCGGTCGGTGGTGGATGTGGAAGGGTTCGAACAACTCGGCCCGGCCTCGAAGGGCGAGGCGCTGGAGGAATACCGGCGAAACCTGGAACGGGTTCGCGACACGCTTGACCAGCACGAGGCCATGCTGCGGGCGGAGAAGGTGCGGCTGGGAGTGGAAGTGGAAAGGCTTTCGATCATGGATGCCTGGGCAAAAAGTGCACGAGAACTGATGTAAAAGTAGAAAGTACGAAGTGAAGCGAACACATCCGTCGCTGCGCCCAGGACAGACACACGAAGAAAAGTTTCGAGTGAAAAGCAACCGCGAAGATCTCGCCCTTAGCCCTTATCGAGGGGCACCCGCAAATCTTCCTTAAGCAATCCTTCCTATTTCAAATAATCCAGGAGACTGAGATTAGAGGTTTGGCCGAAGGCCGAGAGCGTGGCCTCGCGGGCGAATTGCGCGTTACGCAGGGCGGAGATGGCGGCGAGCGGATCGCTGGAAATGAGGCCGTTTTCCTTGGTGGTCATCTGGAGCTGATCGGAACGGAGAAACGATTCGTCGTTGTCGAGCTGCGCCAGGGTGTTGCCATAGGGAACGCGCGCAGCGGTGACGTGATCAAGCGCGGCACGGAGGTCGCCGGTGGCGGTCTCAATGGCGCCGGTGTCATTGGAGCGCAGTGACTGAATGAGATTAGTAAGTGCAGCGAAGGCATCCGCGCCGGGAGCAGAGAAAATCTGGTCGCCCGGAGTATTCATATCGAGAGAACGGTTTTCGCCGATCTGGACTGAATTGCGGTTTGTGTTTCCGGCATAGGCAAAACCGGAAGGCGAAGTGGCGTCGGCGACGAACGGTTTTGTGTTTGTAGCGGTGCCAGCGAAGAGAAAGTTGCCGGCGAAGCTGGTGTTGGCGAGGCTGAGTATCTGGTCGCGAACGCCCTCGATATCGTCGGCCATGGCGGAGCGTCCGGACGGGGATTGAGTGCCATTAGCGCCTTCCACCGCGATGGAAAGACCATGCTGAAGCGCAAGGACGACGGAATTCAGCGTGGAGTCAGCGGTGCTGAGCGTGGCGCGAACGGTGCTGATGTTCTGAAGGTACTGGTCGTCGGCGCTGCTGCGAGCCCGCACGCTGACCATGGTGGCCGAAGCAGCGGGATCGTCCGACGGTTTGTTCACGCGTCTTCCCGAAGAGAGTTGCAGCAACGCATCGTCTTCCTGCGACTTGACCTGGGTAAGCTGGGTGAGCATGTTGCCGGTGTTGTCGGGGTTAAGACGGATCATCAGTTCCTCCCGAGATTAATGGCCTGCTCCGTGAGGTCGCTGATGACGCTGACGACACGAGCGGCGGCCTCGTAGGCGCGCTGGAAGCGAATGAGGTTGGCAGTTTCCTCATCGAGCGAAACGCCGGAGATGGCTCCGCGCTGATTGTCGAGCTGCTGGAGCATGAGGTCGCCGGCGTCGCTGGCAGCCTTGGCGTTGGCGACGGAAGTTCCGGCCTGGAAGACGATGCCGGCGTAGTAATTGCCCGGTGTCGATCCATCGATGATGGCGCCGTTTTGCAGAGCGATCAGGCCCGCGAGATTGCGGCTGTCGCCGGCGGAGCCATCCGAACTGGCAGCAAGCAACGAGGGATCCTGAATGGCGAGGCCCATGGAAGCAGCTGCACCCTGGGTAACTGCAATCGGCTGGAAAAGATCGCCGCCGGCGTCGCCATTGGAATCGAAGCCCGCCGCGTGCGCGGTATTCATCGCATCGGTAAAGGACTTGGCAAAGGTGTCGAGCTGGGAGAGCAATGGCGCAATGTGATTATCGCGGGCATCGAGCAGGCCGCCGATCTGGCCATACTTCAATGTGGAAGTAATATCACTGCCCTGCGAGTAGATGGCAACCTTGCCGGAGGCATCGACCTGGGGGTCGAGGGTGAAGGCCTTGCCGCCGACTACGAGCGGGCTGCCGTTGGAAGTGGACAAGGTGAGCCCCTCGGTGTCGTCCATGACGGAGACGTCAACCAGTCCAGCGAGCTGGCGAATGACGACATCACGCTGATCTTCAAGCGCGCCGCTGTCCTGACCGAGCTTGATCTTGGCGCTGATGCTCTGGTTAAGCGCGGCGATCTGCTGGGTCAGTTGGTTCACCTGGGTGACGGCCTGCGTAATGCTACGGTCGGCCTGTTGCTGCGCGTCGACAAGATTATTGGCCGTGGATTGCACGACGTTGGCGAGATTGCCAGCGGCAGTGAGTACGCCCGTACGCAGACCGGTGTTCGAAGGATCGGGAGAGAGAGCCGAGAGCGCGTTGAAGAAATTGTTGAGTTCGGCGCCAATGGCGCCGTCGCCATCGGTGAAATATTGCTCGACCGGCTCCATGGCGTTGACCAGGGAATTGCTGGCGCTTTGCTGCTGCGTCTCGTCGAGGATGCGCAGTTGGAGGACGCGATCGCGAATGCTCTCGATTTTTTCAAGATGGACGCCGCGTGGTTCGGTGTAGGAGCCGTTGAAGACAGGTTCGTCTTCCTCGAGGACGACGCGCCGGCGCGAGTAGCCGGGAGTGTTCATGTTGGCGATGTTATCGGTAGTGGTCTCCACGGCGGCTTGCTGCGCCAGGAGGGCGCGCAACGAGATGGAAAGACTTCCGAAGAGGCTCGACATAATTCACCTGGCAAGCGGCGCGGGACGGTTACCGAGCGCGGGCATTGCCGACTCCTGCTGGTCCGAAAGAAACCTGATGGTGTTGATGGCCGCCTGTACGGAGCGGCGTGCACGCGTAAGCAACGAAAGATAGAGCAGGACGGCCTGACGAAGTTCGCCGCCGTCCGAATCGCTGCGAAGACCGGGAGAAGAAGGGAAATCGGCGTTCAGATTACGCAGGCGTTCGCAGAGCAACTGGTGACTGTGGGTGCAACGCTCGAGACGCGCCAGATCTCCGGCGACGATTGCCTGCTGAGCGTCGCGCAAGGCCTCGATGAGCGAACGCACGCATTCGGCGCGCTCATGAGATGTTTCGCGCGCGCCGGAAGGCGAATCGAGGCTGGACGGCTCGGACATGATTAACGCATCCCAAACAAGGATGTCATCATGGCGTTGGCGACACGTTCCGGCTCAACGGCATACTGGCCGGAGTTGACGAGCGCCCGAAGTTGTTCGACGCGGTCCGAACGAATTTCAGGAGTGGCATCGAGTGCCGCGCTGATGGACTGCGAAGTGTCTGAACTGAGCGAAATGCCGGCATCGTCGCCGGTCTTGCCGCGAGATGCGCGCTGACGCTCGGATTGTTTCAGGTTCGAGCTTCTCTCTATGTCCTGCGCGGCTGGCGTTTGAAGGTCGATTCTCATGGTAGAGCCCCTATACTCCCCTGCAATCCAATATCGACAATCCGTTAGAAACCTTTAATCTCCGAAATACTTTTTCTTGCTCATTCCAAACATCGGCAGCGCGAAAGGCAGTCTTTATGGCTGCCGAGGTTACGTTAGTGCCGGTTCGGATGGCTTGGACTCCGCGGGCTGTGCAGCTTCAAGTCCGTGCAGCAACATCTTGCGGATGCCAAGGGCGTCGTTGCGCGCAAGGGCGGCGCCAAGCGCCTGTGCGCCCATTCCCGCAAAAGATTCGCCGGCGGGATCGCTGACTTCTCCGGGCGAAGCGAAAGTCTCCTGCATCTTCTGTATGCACTGGGAGAGGAGGATGCCCTGGAAGTCGGAGACTCCCTGCTCCATCTTCTTTCTATTGCCGTATGCGTGAGCCATGAGATTGGCTTCGCCCTGGAAACGAAGAGTTTCAATGGCGGAAAGTTTCGTGGCGAGAATGTCGCTCATTACAGAACCTCCAGTTCGGCTTGCAGAGCGCCGGCAGCTTTGAGCGCCTGCAGGATGGAGACAACATCGCGCGCGGTGGCACCGATGGATTGCAGTCCGCTGACCAACTGCTCGACCGTGGCGCCCTCGGATAATTCGACGCGACGTACGGGAGAATCCTGCGCACGGACGGTCTGTTGCGGGACGACGACAGTGTCGCCGGTGCGACTCATGGGCTGCGGCTGCGAGACCTTGAACTCGGTGGAGACTTCTATGCTGAGGTTCCCGTGAAGAATGGAAACGGCGCTGAGGCGGACATCCTTGCCCATAACGATGGTTCCGGTACGCTCGTTGACAACAACACGGGCAGCGGGATGGACGGAGACGCTGAGCTCCTGGACCTTGGCGAGGAACGCAGGTATAGAGTCGGCGGCCGCTAGGCGCGGAGTGAGTTCGATGCGACGGCTGTCGATGGCGCTGGCAACGGGTTTGGCGAAGGCCTGGTTGATCACGGCCGCGATGGTGGCGGCGGTGGAAAAATCGGAATCGCGAAGAAGTAGAGAAATTTTGTCGAGGCTCTGCAACTGGATGGAAGTATCGCGCTCGACGGTGGCGCCTTCCGGGACACGCCCAACGGTGGGGTGATTGACCTGGCGAGAGTTGCCAGCTCCTCCCGCGGAATATCCGCCGACGGTAAGCGGACCTTGCGCAGCGGCATAAACCTGGCCATCGGCAGCGCGCAACGGAGTCAACAAGAGAAGACCGCCGTCGAGTGACTTGGCATCGCCGACGGAAGAAACGGTGACATCGAGACGAGTGCCGGGACGCGCAAAAGGCGGAAGCGTGGCGGTAACGAATACGCCGGCGATGTTGTTGACACGAACGGAAGCGGCTGGAACCTGGAGTCCCATGCGCTGAAGAATGTTGGCCAGAGTCTGGGTGGTGAAGATGGTCTGGCGGCGATCGCCGGTGCCATTCAATCCGACCACGAGTCCGTATCCGATGAGAGCGTTGTCGCGGACACCTTCGACGGTGGTGATGTCGCGGATGCGCACCTGCTGCGCGATGGGCGCGGGAGTTTCCGCCGAGGCGAAAAGCGCAACGAACAGCAATGACGCGAAGATAAAACGGCGCATAGTCATGTTCCTAGAACCCTATGAGACGGAGAAGCAGACGGACGATGAAGTTGGGTGGACGAGTGCTGTCACTGATGACGCCCTTGCCTTTTACTTCGACCTCGAGATTGGACATCTGCGTGGAGACGACCGTGTTGTCGGAAGTGATGTCGCCGGGGCGCACGACGCCGCGGAGAATGACGGTCTGGGTCTGATTGCTCATGGTGACCTGGCGGCGCGCTTCCACCGCGAGCGAGCCATTGGGAAGCACGGCGATGACTTCTCCGCCGAGACGCGTTTGCAGGCTGGACTTGGACGCGGTCTGTCCGGAACCCTGAAGCTTGGTGGAACTCTGGCCGGAGAGAAGATTCTGTAATCCGCTGACGTTTATTTTTCCCGCGAGGCCGGAAATGCCATTGGCCGTTTGAAAATCACGCGAGGTGGCGACACTGCCGCTGGCCTCGGTGAGCGTCTGCTCCATGAGAATGATTGCGATGGGATCGCCAAGCTGGCGAGCCTTGTAATCGATCAATAGATTTGTGTAAATCGATGTGTCACGCCAAAGGCTGCCGAGCGAAGACGTCGAAGATGCGGATGAGGGTTGCGTCAACTGACGGAGATATTGATCACGCGCGTTGCTGATAGCGACCTTTTTATCGCGCGCGGCGCCGGATGCAAGCAGCAGAAGAATGATGGCGATGAATTTGAGAGTACGCATCATTGAGCGAGCTCCGAGACAAGTTGTCCAGTGGGAGTGACAAGGGCGGAGAAAATGCGATCGCCGTCGACGGCGCGCACGCGAATGCGATCACCGGCGCGTCCGGCATGGAGACAGACAACGGGGAGCGAGAGGCGAACGCCGCTGTTGATGACCGTCAGACGAGCGTGCTGTCCCTTGCGGAGCAATGGGAGAGCGGTGGGCGATTTCGCGCTGCGCACATGAGGGCACGAGCCCACGCGGGCAACGGCAAGAAAGGGCAGATGGCCGGTTTCGCCACAGCGCAATTGAAACTGCATGGCGCCACCAGTGAGAACGGTTGCGCGAAGAACCCGAACTTCACCGCTCGCACAAGGCGCGGGAGGATGGGCCTCAAGCACCACAGGAAGGACGCCGCGAGTGTCGATCCCAGGGCCGAAACAATATTCATGGACCGCTTCCGCCACGAACGGGTAGCTGGCGCGCGGCGGGGACTGCGCACGAGTGCACGGCAGAACGAAGGCAAAAATGAAAAGCGCAAGCAAGGCACGTCGCATGAATTACCGTCCGAGATTGTTGACTTCCTGGAACATTTCATCCGCGGCCTTGACGACACGCGAGTTCGATTCGTAACTGCGCTGCGCCATGATCATCTGAATGAATTCATCGACGACGTTGACGTTGGCCTGCTCGAGCATGCCCTGTTCGATGGAACCGAGACCTTCCGATCCGCCCGGAGTACCGACGATGGGATCTCCGGAGGCCGTGGTGGGCATGAAGAGATTGCGTCCGACGCTATTGAGTCCGCCTGGATTCTGAAACATGGCGAGTTGAATATTGCCGACCTGCTGCGCCTGCGTCTGGCCGGGTTGGGTGACGGTCACGGTGCCGTCGGAGCCGATGGTGATGGCTGTGGCGTCGGCGGGAATGGTGATGGCGGGTTCGAGTGCGTCGCCATCGGAGGTGACGAGGTTGCCCTGGGAGTCGAGGTGGAAGGCTCCGCTGCGGGTGTAGCCGATTTCACCACTGGGCAGCGTGACCTGGAAGAACCCCGGGCCCTTGATAGTGAGGTCGAGCGGATTGCCGGTACTGTCAAAGTCGCCCTGCGACTGAATGATTTCCGTGGCGGCGGAGCGCGCACCGAGACCAATCTGCAATCCGGCGGAGACGGTCTGCTGCGTGGCGGCAGCCCCGGGCGCAACGGAGTTCTGATACATGAGGTCCTGGAACTGCACGCGCCGGCGCCGGAATCCGGCAGTGCTTGCGTTGGCCAGGTTGTTGGCCACGTTGTCGAGATTCATCTGCTGGGCGGTCATGCCACTGGCGGCGGTGAAAAGGGCTCGGAACATTGTGTCCTCCTAGACGCGGGGAAGGTCTTCCACGGCGGCACGGTTTAACTCGGTATGAAAGAGAGACATTGCTCGCTGCAATGATTCGGCATTGCGCTGCAATCCGATGAGACCGACGGCGCTGGCGATAGCATTGACATTGGAACTCTCCAGCATTCCCTGCTGGATGCGAGAAGCCGAAGCTGGCCGCGCGGCGGCAGTGGGCGCGGAGTAGAGCGATTCGCCGGCGCTGACGAGCGGCGTGCCGGAAGGGAACTCAACGAGACGCAACTTGCCGGCGAGCGCACCATTGGCGGAGAGCGTGCCGTCACCACTGATGGAGATGTCGCCGGGGGGAACGCGGACGGGGCCCTGGTCGCCGAGAACAGGGTAGCCATCCGAGGTGATGAGTTGTCCCTGGGTAGAAACGCGGAAGTTGCCGTTGCGCGTGTACATGACGCCGCCGGGAGTCTGCACGGCGAAGAAGCCGGAGCCTTCAATGGCGAGGTCGAAAGGATTACCAGTACGTTCGATCTGTCCCTGGGCGAAATCGAGACGCGAGCCGCCGAGCACGCCGAAATCATTGACGGCGAGATTCAACATGCTGGGCGTGGCACCGAGCTGGCTGGCGAGCTGTGTTTGGAATGTGGTTTCCTGTCCGCGAAAACCCGCAGTGTTGACGTTGGCGAGGTTGTTTGCCACCAGGTCGAGTGCCTGTGACCTCGCAATCAATCCCGCACATGCCGCATACAATCCGCTATCCACGACGGTTTCCTCCACGGAGGAAGAGAGCACGTTGCGCTCCACATCGGATTGGAGACGCCTAATGTGCGCTTAGCGGAAGAGGAGATCGGTGTGGCCGCGTTCGCCAGCGATGCGGAACCAGCGATACTCACCGCAATCTACGAAGCGCAGAGACAAGGCGCGCAACTGGCGAGCGTAGCTGCGCACGATACCCGCGGCCTCAACAGGTTCACTGGCAGTGTCGACGACGATCTCCGAGGGCGTCTGCAACTCGCGACGAGCTTCGATGTGCTCCGCAAGGATGCTGTCCTCGATGAGACAAGGGACGGTACGAATCCCAAGGATCTGCTCGACGGCATAGAGCGCGGTATGGTCAACGCGCTGGCTGAAGGCGATGAACAAGCTGCTGGAGGCCGGCGCAAAATGCACGGGCAACATGCGATGGTGAAGCGACAATGCGCGGGGAATGAGTTCGGCCGCGCCAGGCTGGATGCTGCCGGAAGGAAAAACGGCACACGCCCATTGAGTGGCGACGGCGGTGGTGATGGCTGTTTCACTGGTGGCGCGTATCTGAAGAAGGCACTCGCCGACGCGCTGTCCGGTGGAGGCATGCAACTGCAACGCCTTGCGAAGCTGACGGCTGCTGATTTCGCCGCGTTGAAGAAGCATGAGTCCGAGGGGCATGCGATTGAGGGCGCGCACGAAGCGGCGGGCGCCGGCGGAACGCATGGCGTGAAGTGCAGTGGCGACGGAGCTCTCAAGACATTCGAGCGAGCAGTACCACTCGCCGTTGGCGGTGATGCCATCGGAGCGATGCCAGACGCTCCAAGATAAGGAAGCGTTCGGGTGACGGTGGTGTGCGGCGCATCGCGGCAGGATGTTGCGCTGCTGCATCCACTCCTTGATCCATCGAGCTGGGAGCACGTTCTGCATGACGAGCCTCTATTCCTGCAAGCAGGCGATTTTGTTCTGCGCACTGGCGACTTCAGTGACGCGCAATCCGTAGTTGCCGTTGACGATGACGACTTCGCCACGGGCAATCAATTTCTTGTCGATGAGCAACTCGACGGGTTCATGCAACTGGCGGTCGAGTTCGATGACCGAGCCGGTGCTGAGTTCGAGAATTTCCCTGAGCGGCATTTCGCGACTGCCGAATCGAAGGGTGACGCCAAGTTCGACGTCGAGCAGAAGTGGGAGGTTGCGCTCACGGAGTAACTGCTGGACAAGAGTCGGCGACGCGGGAGTATCCGGTGCGGGCGCGGCGGCAGGTTCGGCGACAACATCCGGCGTGGTGGTCGTAAGAGATTCTGTCGGTTTACTCATATCCATATGCTCCTGGGTCAGAGCCGCGACATGCGCAAGTAATCAGCGGCGAAAGCACGGGTTCACGCGTGGCGAAGCGCACTGCCAAGCGCACGGTCGAGGGCGTTTGGCGGAACAGCCTTGCCGGCAAGCGAAGTCTGAAGGCGTGAACGCAGCTTGACGAGTGCGAGCGAATGAATCTGCGAGACACGCGATTCGCCGATGCCAAGCACGGCGCCGACTTCCTTCATCGTGAGTTCCTCGTAGTAGTAGAGCGAGAGAACCTGCTGCTCCTTATCGCCGAGTTCACTGATGGCCTCGGTGAGCAATTGCTTCATCTCGCCGCGCAGGCAGATGAAATACGGGCTGTCCTCGGGGTCGCTGGGCAGGTACTCGCAGAGATCGTCGGGCTGGCCGTCGATGGGAGAGGCCGCCTGGAGACTGCCGAGATCGAGGCCGTCAAGATCGCCAAGCAAATGCTGGAATTCATCGAGGCTCATCTTGAGCTCGTCCGCGATTTCCTGCTCGGTGGCGCTGCGGCCAAGGACGTTGCCGAGACGCGCGGACACTTCCTCGATGCGGCGCGCCTTGCGACGAAGATCGCGCGGACTCCAGTCGAGTTCGCGGAGACTGTCGAGGATGGCTCCGCGAATACGGAACTTGGCGTAGGTCTTAAACTGCACGTTTTTTCCACTGTCGTACTTGTTGAGGGCATCGATGAGTCCAAGCACGCCGGCGTGCACGAGATCCTCAAGCGGGACGTGCTGGGGCAGACGGTCGTGGATATGGCGCGCGATGTAACGCACCTGTGGGAGTTGCTCCAGCAGAAGGCGATTGCGCTCCTGCTCGTCGAAGATTTCTCCATAGGCGTGTTCGACTGGGGTCATGGCATCCTCGAATCAGTTCACGTTCATTTCACGCACCCGAGCGATTGCACGGGAACGACAGGGGGTATCTCGCCGGGAGACAGCACGACAACCTTCGGCAAGAAGGGTTCAAGTAGCCGGCGCAGGTGGAAACGCGCCGGAGTGTTGCACAGCAATACGGGAGTGGCGAGAGGAACCTGTTCACCGATCAGGCGGCGAAGACCTTCAAGGACGCGCCGGATGAACGATGGTTGCAAGGCGGTGGTGGTGGAAAGAGGAAGTTGCGACGAGAATGCCTGCGCAAGTTGCTCCTCGATCTCGGGATCGATGGTGACCACCTTCAGTTGTCCGCTGTCATTGAGCAGCGGCTTGACGAGCGCGCGGCCGAGAGACTGGCGTGCGGTTTCGACAAGGAAAACAGGGTTTTTGTTGATGGCAGCCATTTCGACAAGGGTTTCGAGGATGGTGCCGAGGTCGCGAATAGAAACCTGCTCCCGCAACAACTGCTGCAATACCTTCTGCACTTCGCCAAGCGTCAGCAACTTGGGAACGAGTTCTTCGATCAGCTTGGGGTGAGACTCGCCAAGGCGATCAAGCAGGCGCTTGGTTTCCTGGCGTGAAAGCAGCTCGTGCGCGTGCTGCTTGATGATTTCCGCAAGGTGCGTGGCCATGGCGGATGTCTGATCGACAACGGCGTATCCGGCGGCGAGAGCGTTCTCCTGCAACGGAGGAGTGATCCACTTGGCAGAGACTCCGAAGGCAGGCTCCATGGTGTCCGTGCCGGCGAGCGGAGGCGGAGAAGGCTCGGAACTGATGGCGAGCAGGCAATCCTCGCGCATCTCCCAACGCGCAATTTCCACGCCGCGAAGAGAGATGGTGTACTCGCGTGGCTTGAGGCGAAGGTTGTCAGTAATGTGGACGGAAGGAATTACAAAACCAAGCTGCACGGCGAGATGACGGCGAAGGGCGCGTACGCGGTGGAGCAACTGGCCGCCCTGCTTGGCGTCGACGAGAGGAACCAGGCCGTAGCCAACTTCGAGCGCGAGATCGTCGAGCACGATGAGATTGTCGAGCGCTTCCTGTTGCGCGTTCTGCGAGCCGGTTTCCTTACCGGCGGCCGCGGCGGACGATTGCGCAGCTTTTTCGTCGGCCTTGCGCAGCTTCCAGGCGAGCGCGGAGAGGCCGATCGCCATGGAAAAGAAAGCGAACTTGGGGAGACCGGGAACGAGCGCGAGGCCGCACATGGTGCAGGCGGCAATCCACAGGGGGCGCGCCTTGGCGAAGAGTTGCGTACGGAGGTCGGAGCCGAGCGTGTTCTGCGAAGAAGCGCGCGTGAGTACCATGCCTCCGGCGACGGAGACGAGCAGCGACGGAATCATGGTGACGAGCCCGTCGCCGACGGTGAGCACGGTGTAGGTCTTCAGGGCGTCGCGAAAAGGAATGTCGAGCTGAAAGACGCCGATAAGGAATCCGGCGATGATGTTGATGGCAGTAATGAGAATGGTGGCGAGGGAATCGCGCTGATTGAAGCGGGCAGCACCATCCATGGCGCCATAGAACTCGGCTTCGCGCGTGACCTGCTCGCGTCGGGAGCGCGCCTGGTCCTCGGTGATGAGACCGGCGTTGAGATCGGCGTCGATTGCCATTTGTTTGCCGGGCATGGCGTCGAGGGTGAATCGCGCGGTGACTTCGGCGGTGCGGACGGCTCCATGGCTGACGACGATGTACTGAATGGCGATGAGTGCGATGAAGAGAACGAATCCGACGACATAGTTGCCGCCGACGACGAATTGCCCGAAGGCTTCGATGACACTTCCCGCAGCGGCCGTTCCCTCGTTGCCGTGGAGAAGGATGCGCCGGCTGCTGGCGAGGTTGAGCGAAAGACGAAAGAGCGTAAGGAGCAGCAGAAGACTGGGGAAGACCGAGAACTGGACGGGGCGCAGAACGTGCATTGCTGACAGCAATACAAGAACGGAAATCGTGATGCTGACAGCGAGCAGCAGGTCAAGCAGCATCGACGGCAATGGGATGAGCATGACGAAGACAACGGCAACGGCGGCCGATGGCACGATCCAATCGGCGGCGGAAGTCTTGGCGATGGCTGGACTTTCACCGGGCATCAGTTCGATCTCCTTTCCGCGGCACGGGCCTGCATGCGATAGACGAAGGCGAGAATTTCGGCGACGGCGGCGTAGAGCTTGGCCGGGATGGATTGACCGACTTCGACCGTGCGATAGAGGGCCTGCGCCAGCGGCGGATTTTCAAGAATCGGAATGCCATGCCAGCGCGCCGTCTGCTTGATCTGCTCGGCGAGATGATCACGACCCTTGGCAAGAACGACCGGGGCAGGCAGGTTCGGTCCATACTCGAGCGCAACGGCAAAGTGCGTGGGATTGACAACGACCACGGTGGCACGCTCGACATCCTTCAACATTCGGGAACGGCGCGTGCTGCGTTGCAGGCGGCGGATGCGCGCCTTGATCTGCGGATTACCTTCGGTCTGCTTGTACTCCTCGCGCAATTCCTCGCGGCTCATCTTGAGGCCGTCTTCGTGCTTGAAACGGACGATGAGATAGTCGAAGCCCGACCAGGCCAGCAGAACGAGGCTGGACTTCCACGCGATCTCAAATGACGTGGCGGCAAGATGAGTGGCGAAGCCATTGATGCCCGACGGAATAAGAGCGGTGGCGGGCCATTCGCGACCAAGGACCTGCACGGCGATGTAAACAATGGCGACGGCAGGAACGAGAGACTTCAAGAGCTCGCTTACGGCGGTGATGGAAAACAACTGCTTCATCTTGCTGACGGGGCTGAGGTGGTCAAGTCGCGGCGTGAGCGATGCCGGGGCGAATACCAACCCTCCCTGCGCGAGAGAAACCACGGTGGCGAGCAGCCATGCGGCGACAAGCGGCAGGATGGCCCAGCGTATGGACATTTCGGCCGTCCACATCAAGAGGGGAGTGGAAACGGTGAGGTCGTGAGTGGCGGCGTAGAGCCAGGTGACACGAGTGAAGTCGCGCCAGGCGCCAAGCATGGAGGGAAGGCTCCAGGAGAGAACAAGGACGGAGCCGATGAGCGCAATGGATCCGCTGAGTTCGCGACTGCGCGCAATCTGGCCTTCTTCGCGGGCTTTCTGCCGCCGCCGCGGAGTCGGTTGTTCGGTTTTTCCGTCGCCAGCCAAGTTGGTTCCTCAGTGCGCCAGGCGCAATGTAGCTTCGCAACCGCCGATCGCGCGGCTGAATGCGGCTTCGAAAAATCGCGGCCAGGCGGCAAGCGCGGTAATAAGCACGGCCGTGCCGAGCAGCGATTTAATGGAAAGTCCGATGAAAAGTACGGGCAGATGCGGCGATGCCTTGCCGATGAGGGCGAGAGCGAGGTCGGCGAGCATGGTGGCGGCCAACGCGGGCGCAGCCAGTTGGAGTCCCGCCGTCCAAATGGAAGCCGCAGAGTGCAGGGACATTTCAACCAGGCTTCCGCGCAACACCGCCGACCCGGCCGGCAGGTAGTCATAGCTGCGAGCAACAGAGCGCAGCATCCAGTAGTGGACATCAAGCCGGAGAAAAATGAGCAGAGCAATCGTCTGCTGGAACGCCGCCAGTACAGGGGTGTCAGCCTGCGTCTGCGGATCGAAGACGTTGACGAGCGAGAAGCCCATCTGTATGCCGAGGATGTGTCCGGCAAACTGCACGGCGTCAAAGATAAGGTTCATGGAGAGGCCGATGAGCAGGCCGATGATGAATTCGGAGATGACGATCTGCGTCCAGGCCGTGGAAGGCGACAGGTGGAGGACGGTGCGGTGAGCCGGGTAGAGCAGGGCGGTCATGGAGACGGCCAGCGCGGCCTTGACCCGCATGGGGACGGAGCTGCTGCCGAGAAAGGGGGCGAAAATAAACAGCCCGCCGATGCGCAGTCCGACGAACAACACTCCTCCGATGATGGTTTCAAGATCGATCATGATCAATGCATGTAGGGCCGAAAATCGGAAAACAACTGGATGGTGAACGTAACCAGCTTGCGCAACATCCAGGGCATGAGAAGCAGAGCGGCAATGGCCGCGGTAGCGAGCCGCGGAACGGTGGCCACGGTGGTTTCCTGCACGGAGGTGAGTACCTGGGCGATGTTGATGACGAGGCTGATCACAGTGGTGATGACGAGCACGGGTGCGCCGACAATGAGAGCGGCTTCGAGCGTGCGGCGACCAAGCGTGATGACATCTTCCATCGGCATAACGGTCCTAGGCGAAGCTCCGCATGATGGAGCCGATCAATAGATTCCAGCCGTCGACCATCACAAAGAGCAGCAACTTGAGCGGCGTCGAGATGACGACGGGAGGCAGTTGCAGCATGCCAACCGACGTCGTGATGGATGCGACGACGAGATCGATGACGAGAAAGGGAAGAAAGAGCACGGCGCCGATCTGAAATCCGGCCTTGAGCTCCGAGAGAATGTAGGCGGGAACGACGACGCGCATGGAAAGTGCATCGGGATTCGCGGGCCGCGGCTCCTTTGCCAGTTCGAGAAACAGCGCGACATCCTTCTGACGGACGTAATGAAGCATGAATTGTTTGACGGGATGCGAGCCGCGCTCAATCGCCTGGAAGGAGTTGATCTTCCCCTGCTCCAACGGCGCGATGGCCTGCGTCTGAATGGTGGCCGCAACGGGTTGCATGAGAAAGAACGTGAGGATCAAGGCGAGACCGATCAGGGTCTGATTGCTGGGCGTGCTCTGCGTTCCAAGCGCCTGGCGGAGAAAGTGGAAGATCACCAGCAGGCGAACGAACGGCGTCATGGAGAGCAGCAGCGCAGGCAACAGGGTGAGCAGGGTGAGCAGAACGACGACTCCCCACGGCACCGATCCACTGGCGCCGAAACCGCTCCACCCGAGGCCGGGTGCGGCCACGGGGTCGGGAGGCAACGCCGGTCCGGCATAGGCGCGAACAGCCGTCGCCATCAACCCCGCGAGGAGCATGATCGATCTGGGGAAGCGACGAATCATTTCTTCCTCGCGTTGCGCTTCTTCGGATTGCGCTTCGCAGGCGGTTTGGGTGCGACTTGACGGGCCTGCCTGTGGGCCGCATGGCGCGACTTGCGTGGAACGTCACGAAGCGGTTTGCGTACCAGTTGCGGCGGAAGTTTTGCCAGCAGGCACATGGTCTGGGACGAACCACCGACGAGGAAACGCTGCGGGCCGACCTCGATGAGCGCGATGAATCGCTTGTCGCCGAGGTGGGTGATGTCAGAGACGCTGAGGTCGCGCGGGCGGGGTCTTGCGACCCTGCGAAATCCGCTGCGGAGACGTTCCCAGCCGTTGCGGAACATATCGGTGACGCCGGCGTTCTGCCAGCCTGGAGCGGGCTGGTTCCAAGTCAGCGCCGCCTGGTTTGCGAAAGTGAGAGAATTTTTCATGCGATCTCCGTGATGCGTACGGCGAGGCGTTCTCCTAGTAATTCGAATTCCGTCCATGCGAGCAGCGTGCCGTTAACGCGCATGGGCACGTCCTTGCTTTGTCCCCAACCGGTGTCGAAGACCTCGTGTTCACTCAACCGCAGAAGATCTCCCACGGTGAAATGCGGCAGGAGAAGATCGATCGTTACCCGGCCCGTCAGCGGCATGGCCGGTTCCCAATCCAGACCACTGTTGGAATCAGGCGCTTCGATATCTGTCTTCTCCGGATTTGATGGCGTGCTGCTCATGGTCCTCAGCGTTGAATGAGAAACTCCGTGAAATAAACGTCTCGAACCTTGAGTTCCGGAATGCGAGTGTTGAGCGTGTCGCGCAGCACTTCCTTGATGTGCCGCTTGCCCTCGGATGTCATCAGGGCGGTGCTCTCGGTGGCGGTGAGCACGCCGAGAATGGTGTCGCGAATTTCGGCGACGTTGCCAGAGGGCTCGGCGCCTTCCTTTTCGCCCTTCCTGGCCTCCGGCTCGACGACCGCGAGATCAATGCCTACGCGCAGGTAGGTGCGATCGTCGTCGGACAGATTAACGACAAAGGTTTCCAGATGGAGCACGGTTTCCGGCAATGGCTTGGATTCGACCGGATGGGCACGTGAGCGTGTGCGCACAGCTACGATCCCGGCGGCGGCAGTTCCGAGCAACAGTGCCCCTACCAATCCGAGGATGACCCCGCGTTTCTTTGGCGCAGAGCGCTTTGCGGCTGCCGGCGATTCCTTCCCAGTTGCGTTCGAGTTTCCCTGTGCACGAGTCATGGACACAGAGGTAAGAGCAATTGGCGTGCCGACTTGGCAAGAATTTTCTGAGAATCCGATGGAGTGAGCGACGAGAAAAAATGCTCCGCCGGTGCGGACCGGCGGAGCGAGTGACGTTAACGCTTGAGGTTGATGGTTTCCTGAGTGATTTCGTCGAAGGCCGTGATGGTGCGCGCATTCGCCTGGAAGGCACGCTGCGCGATGATGAGCTTGGCGAACTCGTTGGCGATGTCGACATTGGAGAGTTCCAATGCGCCACCGGAGAGCGTGCCACGACCTCCGTTGCCGGGCGAGCCGACGGAGGCCTGTCCGGAGGCGAGAGTAGCGCCGAAGTTGTTGCGGCCCAGGCGCTGCAAGCCCTGCACGTTCTGGAAGCTGGCGAGCGCGATCTGCCCGAGCGTCTTGATGCCGTTGGTGAAAGAGCCTTCGATGGTGCCGTCGGGTCCGATGGAAAAATCAAGCAAAGCACCGCTGGAAAATCCGTTCTGGTAACTGGAGGCTGCATCACTGGGCGCGGCCATCTGCGTCAACATTGGATTGCCGTTGGCTTCATAGACATGCCAATCGAGCGTGAGGTTAGCGGCTCCGTTGGCGAGACCAGTGATGGTGATGCCGGTGACATCGGTGGCTGGGGCCGTCAACTTGCCATTGCCATCGAAGGTAAGGGTTCCGGTTTTGAGTATGGTGGGAGTCGCCGCCCCAGTGTCTGCTCCGGGAAGAGTGATCGAGTAATCCCAGTTGTTGGCAGCGGTCTTGTCGAACTTGTAAGTCAGCACGTGCGTTGCGCCGAGGGAATCGTAAACCGTGACAGACGTGCTGTAGCTGTCGCCGACGGCCGCGCCCGAGTCGAGGTTGGCCTTCATCTGTAAATATGAGGTCGCAGTGGGAGGATTGATCTGGCCCTTGCCGAGTTGCAGCGCAGCCAAGCCGGCCGTGGTGTCGATGGTTCCGTTGACGGATGGATATCCCATCACGGTGTAACCGTCTTCGGTGACGAGCCAGCCATCGGAATTGACGGCGAAATTTCCGGCGCGCGTGTACTGATTTGCGCCGTCCTTCTGAACGACGAAGAATCCATCGCCGGTGACGGCAACGTCAGTGGGCACGCCACTGGTTTCAATGTTGCCGCCGGTGAAGATGGTGTCGAGAGAACCAATGGCCGCCCCGGCGCCGACCTGCAGGGGATTTCCCGCACCAGTGGACCCGACAGTCTGATAGAAGAGGTCACGGAAAGTCACACGGGTCTGCTTGTAACCGACCGTGTTGAGGTTGGCAAGGTTATTGGCAATGGCCGAGAGCGCCGTGGAACTGGCGGTCAAGCCTGACAGAGGAATTGAGAAGACTGGCATTAGAGTCCTCCTGCGGTCGGCGCCGGAGTGCTGGCGGACGGTGGTTGCGTGGCATCGCCAGAGAGAATCTGGCGAATATTGATGAGCTCGTTGAGCGAATTAAAGTCGACGAGCTGGCTGACGAAAGCGTTCGGGTCCATGGGAGAAATTGGATCCTGGGTCTTCAACTGAGTGACGAGAAGTTTCATGAAAACATCGCCCATGTCTCCGCCGAGCGCGCTGTTCTGAGGCGCTTGATCGGGTGCGGCTGAAGCCGCGTTGACTGGTGGAATCTGCATAAGTGCCTCCTTTTGCGCACTGCACTGCTAAGCCAGAAGATTGAGCGAACGTGACCAGACGGGAGCCGCGGGTACATTCGCGAGCGGAGCGTCTGTCGAAGTTTGCGATTCCTCGCGGGGAATGCGCGACGGCGATGACGGTGGCTCCCATGCATTTGCGTGCCGGGAGTTGTTCCCCGATTGCATGTCGAGCAAAGAGATACCGCGCAACTCGACGTGGTGCTGCGCCAGCGTGCGCTCGAGAGTTGGCGCCTCGGCCGACATCACGCGCTGGGTGTCGGCGTGCTCGACGCGAATGGCGGCGCCAACAGTGTCTCCATGTTGCGTGGTGTGAATCTCAAGCCGGCCGAGGTCGGGAGTATGGACGGCAACACGCATTTCGGCGGTATCGATGCTTTGGATCAGTCGCGCGTTCTGCACGAGCGTCGCCGGATCGGCTGCCCGAGAAGCGGGTTGTGCGAACGCGTCGGCCGGGCGCGAACTGGAAACTGGATCTTTCGGCGCGGTGTCCGCTGCTGGGGGCATATTGGCCGAGTGAGCAGGAGCAGGCGCTGCATCCGGCACGCGCTCCACGGCACTGGTGTGAGCAGTAGCGGGTTCAACATTCGCCGTCTGCACCGGTGCCGCATCGGCGGATACGTGATGCGGCTGAGACTGCGGCGATACGTCAGTCGATTGCTTATGTTCAGTGGGCGCCGGGACGCCTGTTTGCGCGACCGTGCGATGCGGAATCTCCGCTTGCGTGGGCTTCGCATCCGGTTGGACTTGTGAGTTGGAGTCGCTGGATGGAATTGCGCGCTGCTGGGAGGGGAGAACAAAGTTTGGCTTCTGGCGCTCCTGCTTGGTGTCATCCGATTGCGAATCGTGCTTTGTCGCCGCCAGCGGTGTGGGCGCGCTGGCTGGCGTTGGAGCTTCCGCGGACTGCGCGGGTGGCTGCTTTGCAATGGCCGATTCCGGTAAAGGCGCAATTTCAATTCGCGGAGATGTTGCGAGCTTCGCTACCGTTTCCGGCGATGCTTGCGGTGCCGCGGCCGGCGGTGTTGGAGGCAGTGCGGGAGCGGCGAGCGGGGCCATGGATGCTTTCTCCGTAGATGGCTTGGGAGTCACCTGGTTTGGCGCATCCTTTACATCGGGAATCACCTGCCGTGGAGCGTCCTTTGAGGCATCGCTCGCCTGGGGAGTCACCTGCTTTGGAGCGTCTTTGGGGCCGGAAATCACGGGCGGAGCGGCAACGACCTGGGGCAGTACAGGAATGCTGGCAGCGGCCGCGAGCGGAGTCGCGCTCATCGCGCCAGATGCGTCGCCGGAATCAATCGCGGAGTCCGCGCTTTCGTCGGAAGTTTGCCTGGACGCCTTTCCCGGCCTGGCAGAAGACTCAGCCGGTTGGGCAGACTCGGCCGGGACGACGGCGGTCGTGACAGATTCTCCGGCGGCCTTGCAGAGCGAGAGCAGTACCTGGAGAAAGCCGGTTGTCCCGGCGGAGTCATTCGCAGACGCTGGAGGCGTTGCGGATTGTGGTCCGCTGGGTGTTTCGCACGGCATGACGGGTTGCATCAGCGCGCTCATATCTCGCTAAATCCTGTTGCATCCATGTGGCCAAACTAAGAATTGCAACAGGAACACGGGACGGTGATTCAGGCGCGTTTCTCGCTAACGGAGTGGGAACACGGCGGTTCATCCTGGGAATGGGCTGGCGGCGTTTCGCTGCTCCACATGCGGCGAAGAAACATGTCATCGAGTTCGCGCTGGGCACGGCGGTCAAGCTCTTCCGCATGTTCGGTCTCCTGGCGCTCACACAGCGTCTGTACAACTTCGCGTTCGCGGCGCTGGAGTAGAAATGCCTGACGGGCGCTGTCAGCCACGGAGACGAGACCTTTATGTGCCTCCTCCTGCCGCTGCCGGGCGATGGCGATTTCGCTGCCGCAAACGGCAACGAATTGAAGCTCAGCACCGGTCAAACCGGCATCCATGTCCTTGATGCGCTGGGTAGCGATTGCGCGCAGACGCTGCACGGCGGTGGCGAGCTGCTGCGCCGAGGCAGCGACGGCCTGCTGTGCGCGTTGCAGTTCCGCGTAGCGAATTTCTTCACGTAAAGAGCGGACGCGCAACAACGTTCGGAGTGGTGAGCGGAAGGCCATGTCAGGACGGCAACTCCATAAGCCGCGAGAATGTTGCGGGGAAGGGCGCAAGTTCGCTGGCCTTTTGCCGCAGGAACTCCTTGATGCGCGGCACGACTTCAATCGCGCGGTCGAGTTGCGGATCGGAACCCTTCTGGTATGCGCCGATGCGGATGAGATCTTCGGAACGGTTGTAGACAGCGAGCAGATGACGCAGCGCGGCGACGCGCACAAGGTGTTCCGGAACGCAGACGGCGGGCATGAGGCGGCTGAGGCTGTCGAGAATGTTGATGGGCGGGTAATGGCCCTCGGCAGTGAGACGGCGATCGAGAAAGATGTGGCCGTCGAGCAGCGAGCGCACGGCGTCGACGATGGGATCCATCTGGTCGTCGCCCTCCATCAACACCGTATAGAAGCCGGTGATGCTGCCATGACCCATGTGCCCGGCACGTTCCACCAGGCGAGCAAGCATGGAAAAGACCGACGGCGTGTAGCCCTTCGCGGTGGGCGGTTCGCCGGCAGCGAGCCCCACTTCGCGTTGCGCCATGGCGAGACGGGTGATGGAGTCGAGCACGAGAAGCACGTGTTTGCCTGCTTCGCAAAAATACTCGGCGATGGCGGTGGCCGAGTACGCGGCGCGCAAACGCAACAGTGGCGACTGGTCCGAGGTGGATACGACGACTACGGCGCGACGCATACCTTCGTCCCCGAGAGAGTCTTGGAGGAACTCACGTACTTCGCGGCCGCGTTCGCCGACGAGCGCGACCACGGTGAGATCGGCGGATGTTCCGCGGGCCATCATGCCGATGAGCGTGCTCTTGCCGACGCCGCTGCCTCCGAAAATTCCCATGCGCTGGCCGCGTCCGCACGTAAGAAAAGAATCGACCGCGCGTACGCCGCAGGAAATTGGATCTCGAATGGGAGTGCGATCCATGGGCGAGGGAGGGGCGACTTCGATACGCCGGCGGCTGAAGGCGCGGATACCGCCCAAGCCGTCGAGCGGAGCGCCACTGCCGTCAATTACGCGGCCAAGCAATGCATCTCCGACGAGGACGGAGGGATGCACGCCAGTGGAGACGATGCGATCACCGTAGCGAATTCCAAGCGCGGCATCAAGCGGCATGGAGAGAACGGTGGAGCCGCGGAAGCCGACGATTTCGCCGGGGAAGCTGTTGCCGAGAGAATCCATGATCGAACAGGTTTCGCCGACAGAGCAGAACGGGCCCTCGGATTCGACGAGCTGCCCGGAGGCCTGCACGACGCGGCCGGACCAGCGGAACCGGGGTGGCGCGTCAAGCTGCTGAAGAAACCGCGACAGCAGCGCGCTCATTGCACGACCTCTCGCGCGGACGTGCGCGGGCGCTCAGCAAGTAAATCAAGGAAGCCCTGTTTGATGTCTTCCAACTGTTGCGTGATGCTGATTTCGGTGGTGCCAACCTCGGCGACGAGGAGACAGGCGCCAGCTTCGAGCATGGTGTCTTCCACTACATCGGGAGCCTGCAGGCCTTGCGTGCGTGAAAAATAATCGCGCCATTCGTGGGCGGAGGAAGGGTGAACACGGAGTTCGACGCGAGAAGTTTTGTCGAGTTGATCGAGCGCGACGCGAACGAGGCCGGTAAGCAGTAACGGATCGGCCTGGCTCTCGCGCTGCAGGATCTTGCGGGCGATGCCCAGGGACAGGCGCACAACTTCGTTCTCGACGCGCTCGAAGTAATGGTCGCGCTCGCGGGAGAAATCGGCAGCGAGTTGCTGTACCCGGGCGCGCAACTGTGCGGCTTCCTTTTCGAAAGCGATACGGGCGCGGTGTTCACCTTCACGGAGAGCTTCCTCGCGTACGCGCGCCAGAAGTTCCGCGGAAGCTGAGGGAGAGTCGTGTGGAGGAGAGTCGGTTGAGCCGTCACTATCATGCCCGGCGCCGGGGAGGGTAGATGCATCGACATATGCGAATGCTTCTATAAGCGACGGAGGTTCCGGACGGGTCACCGCGTCAGACGACATATTCGTCCTCTCCCTCGGACTTCAGTATGAGCTTGCCCTCTTCTTCGAGTTTGCGTGCAATGGCGACGCATTCCTGCTGCGATTTGGCGACGTCGCGGGAGCGTACGGGGCCGAGCACGTCCATGTCCTCTTTCAACATGTCGACCGCGCGCGAAGACATGGATTTAAAAATGTGGTTTTTCAGTTCTTCCGGGGCGCCCTTCAGAGCGAGCGCCAGTGTTTTCTTGTCGACGGCGGCGAGCAAGTCGCGCATGCCCTGCTCGGGAATGCCGATGAGGTCGTCGAAGGTGAACATGAGGTTGCGAATGCTGGTGGCGAGCTTGGGGTCTTCATGCTCGATATTTTCGAGGATGCCCTTGCCGGCGGTTGGGTCGAGACGATTCAACAGGTCGGCTACTCCCTGCAGTCCGGCGTAAGCACGGCGGCTCTGTTCGCCGAGAGCGACGAGCCGTTCGTGCAGCACCATGGAGACACGCTGCGCCATTTCCGGCGAGAATTGCCGCAACAGTGCGAGGCGCTTGATGGCCCCGGCGCGGACTTCTTCCGGCAACTTCACCAGCAACGCGGAACCCTGCCGCGCATCGAGGTGAGCGAGGATGAGCGCGATGGTCTGCGGATGCTCGCCTTCGAGAAACTTGGCGAGCTGCTGTGGATCCGCCTTCTGCAAAGAATCAAGCTTGCTGGCGCTCATCTCCTGCGCACGCGTGACGGCGTCGAGCATCTCGTGTGCCTGGTCTTCGCCGAATGCCTTGACGAGCAATCGCGTTGCGTACTCAGAACCACCGCGCGCGAGATATTCCTGCGTGAGCGTGAGGCCGTAATACTCCTCGAGGACGTTGGTTGCGATTTCAGGAGGAACGGATTCGAGATCGGCGATCTCCTGCGTGACGGTGTGAAGCTCCTGTTCGGAGAGATGACGATAGACGGCGCTGGCAACATCCTCGCCGAGAAGGACGAGGAGGACCGCAGCCTTGCGCAGGCCGGTAATGTTGCCCGGCGTGAGCTTCGTCATTTCGACGCCTCCTCGTGGATCCAGGTCTGAACAAGCTTCGTCGTGGGCAACGGCTCAGCCTTGATCTTTTCGGCGACGTGGCGAGTGAGAGCGGAGAGGCGACGCATTTCAGGAGTCGCGTCGGGAAGGTCGAGCAGGACCTCCTCTTTTTCCCTGGCAACGGGACGGGCAGGCGCACTCACCTGTTCCGGTTCGGAGGCCGCGCGAGGCAGTTCATTCTGATGCGACTCGAATGAACTGACAAGTTGGCGCTTTACCGGCCGCAGCACCAGCAGGTAGACGAGCAAGAAGAGCAGCAAGACGCCGACAAGCCGCAACACGGATGCCCAGTCATTGACGATGCGGAGAGCGCGTTCAACCCTGGTTGGGGCGGACGGCGTCTCGACCGGCGTTGGCTGGAAAGAAATATTCTGGACGCTGATGACGTCGCCGCGAGTCGCGTCGAAGCCGATGGCGGCGCGCGCGAGATCCTCGATCTGCTTCAATTCCTCGGGTGACCGCTTGCTGCGTACTTCCGAGCGTTTACCGTTTTCATCCTTGATGGTCACTATGTCATCGACGAGCAAGGCGGTGGCGATACGCTTCACGCGTCCCGAGGGCTGCACGGTATGGCGCACGACACGATTGACGGCGAAGGTGCTGTTTTCACTGGAGGACTGCGCTTCATTGGCAATATTGCGCGTGGCAGCGGCAGAGGCGCCGGGCATGTTGCTGCTGGCTCCGGGCGCGCCGGCAACAGTGCCCGCACCCGAACGCTCCTCGGAACGTTGAGTGCTGAGCGCGACGGTCGACTTGGGATCGTAGGTCTCCTGATTCTCCTCGCTGCTGCTCATGTCGTATTCGACGTGAACGCTGGCGCGAATGCGATCGGCGCCGACAACGGGTTCCAGAGTTTTTACCAGGCGTCCGGCGAGCAGATCGTCGAGCGTGTTGCCGTTGCCGTCAGCCGCGTAAGGAAATGCGGCGGTGGAAAGCGCGCGGTTCGTGTCGGCATCGACGACGGTGACGTTATCGGGTGACAGCTTATCGACGGAGCCGGCGACGAGCCTTGCGATGGCCGCCTGCTCCGGCAACGAGAGTCTCCCGGAGCGAAGCTTGAGCACGACGCTGGCTTTGGCGGCGCGGTCCGACTCGGTGAAGACGGAGTCGGGCGGAAGGACAAGATGAACGCGCGCGGAGACAACATCACTGAGCGTCTGAATGGTGCGTTCGAGTTCGCCCTCGAGTGCGCGTTGATAGTTGACCTTCTCGTTGAAATCGCTGGCAGCCCAACTGGGCTTGTCAAATAGTTCGAAGCCGAGTCGTCCGGAGCGCGGCATGGGTTGAGAAGCGACTTCCATGCGTCCAGCGTCCAACTGATCGGCAGCGACGCTGACGGTAGCCCCATCGGGCGAGAGTTGGTACTTGATATTCCTGGCAGCGAGACGCGTGCCAAGCGCCTGCGCCTCTGCCGGGTCCATGCCGGAGTAGAGCACCTTCATGTCCGGCTTGGCGGTGTACCTGACGAAGGCGAAGAGCGTGGCAGCAACCAGCACCGCACCTGCGCCGAGAAGCAACTTCTGGCGAGTACTGAGGCTGCCCGCAAACGAAACTACCTGCGAGAGGGCTCCACCGAACGAGTTGGTCGCTTCAGCCATGGTTCACTAGAACTGCAAACGCGCCACTTCCTGGTACGCGCCCACGATCTTGTTGCGCACCTGCATCATCAGCTCAAACGACAGGTTCGCCTGTTCAACGGCGATCATCGCGCTGTGCACGTCCTCGCCGCCGTTGAGGAGCTGCTTTACTTTCGCGTCGGCCTCGGCGCCGGACTGCTCCACGGTCTGAATGGCAGCGTTGAGCGTATCGGAGAATCCGGTAGACTTGCCGCCCTGCCTGGCGGACGACGGCATCTCCGGCATTTGTAACTGCGGCGGCATTGCACTGTCGATGCGCATGATGCCTCCTTATCGAAGAATGTCGATGGACTGCTGAATCATCTGCTTGGAAGCGTTGACCGCCGCGATGTTGAGCTGGTAGGAGCGTACGACTCCGAGCAGGTCGGTCATCTCCATCACGGGATTGATATTGGGATAAGCGACATAACCCCTGGCGTCCGCATCGGGATGCGAAGGTTCATAACGAAGCACGGGGGGAGCAGGATCGCTGACGACCTGGCTCACCTGCACGCCCCCGGCGGAGGCTTCACCGGTGCGCGCGCCGGCGAGCATAAGCGGAAAACGCTGGGCGCGGGATTCGAAGATGACCTGTTTGCGCTGATAAGGGCCGCCCTGCGTGGTGCGCGTGCTTTCAGCATTGGCAAGGTTCGCGGCCACAACTTCAGCCCGAATACGTTCGGCTCCCAGCGCGGACGCGCTTACGTCCATCATGCCAAAGAGGTTCATCGGTTATTTCCCTTCATTGATGGCTGTCGATAAACGGCGAAACTCACTGCGGAGAAGTTCGACGCCGGTGTGGAACTGCAACTGGGTTTGCGCCAGCAGAAGCGATTCGCGGTCGACGCTGACGTTGTTTCCATCGGGACGTTCAATGAGGCCGGATATCTCGCGGGCTTCCGGCTTGGTCATCGAGTCGCCGTCGAGGGCGCGGTGAAGCTCGCGGGCGAAGTCGACGTCTCGCGTGCGGTAGCCGGGCGTATCGACATTGGCCATGTTGCCGGCGACGACGCCCGCGCGAAATGCGGCGAGATCGAGGTATCGCGACAGGGCACCTACCATCGGGTTATCCACCATGCTCATGACGAGTCCTCCAGCGGCATTGCTGCAAGATGAGTTCCGTTTTCGGGCTGCGGTCCTTAAAAACTTCTCAAGGATGCGCGCGTGACTACCCGAGGCTGAAGTGCTCCGGGAGCAGGATGCCGGAATCTTCGGCGAGGATACAGGCGCGCTCGACGACGTGACGCAGTTCGCGCACGTTGCCGGGCCATGCGTGGCGCAACAAGAGTGCAGCGGCATCGTCGCTGAGCCGCAGGGAATGCCCGGCAAACTCGCGCAGGAAGTGACGGGCAAGCGTGAGGATGTCTTCTCCGCGCTGACGCAGCGGAGGAATGACTACGGGAAAGACCGAAAGACGATAGTAAAGATCGTCGCGAAATTCGCGGCGGGCGACTCGCTCCGGCAGAGAGGCGTTAGTGGCGGCTATCACACGGGCATCGATGCGCGTGGTTTCGGCAGTGCCGAGGCGCTGCACTTCGCCGTTTTCGAGGAATCGCAGGAGCTTGGCCTGAATGGCGGGAGTAATCTCTCCAATTTCGTCGAGGAACAACGTGCCGCCGTCGGCAGCCTGCACCTTTCCGGTGCGCGATTGTACGGCGCCAGTGAACGCTCCGCGGGTGTGGCCGAAGAGTTCAGCTTCCAGCAGCGTCTCCGGAATGGCCGCGCAATTCACGGTAATGAAGGGCGCGTGAGCGCGAGCGCTCAGCGCGTGAATCGCCTGGGCGACGAGTTCCTTGCCGCTGCCGGTTTCACCCGTGATGAGTACAGCCGTGTTGCGTCGCGCCACAAGGGTCGCGTGACGATATAACGTCTGCATAGCTTCGCTGTCGCCCATCATGCCGGGGAGACGCGGGTCTTCGCAGACAGGCGGACGTTCTTCCTGCACGAGCGAAATCGGCTGACCTACCGGAGTTGCCCACGGTCCGAGCATGGTATAAGGAGCGCTGTCGCGCAGCTCCGGAGGAATCTGCGGCATTCCTGTCGCCGGATCGAGCATGACAACGTCAGTTCCGGGAAACTGCGATTCGACAATACCAATCACATCGTCAGCGTTGAGATCGGGGAGCTTGCAGTCAAGCAGAAGCAATCGGCAACGTTTCAGTTCCAGTTTGCCGAGCGCATCGGCGCCGCCCAGCGCCTCGTCCACCAGCCACTGCGCATCGAAGAGGCGGCGTGCAAGCCGCTTGCGGAGATCGGCATTCGCGCTGGCAATCAATACGCCAGCCGGATAGGAATGAGAACAATGTGAAGCGGTGCTCATGGTTGGTATTTGTAGCGCATGAAGCTTAGAAGCCGATTAGTTCAGCATTAAAGTTTTCTATTGTGCTAAAGATTTTTCAGAATCAGCCGATAAGAACTGTTTCGGAATTTTCCGCCAGTGGGAGGCGGATTCGAACCGTATTGCCGATGGAGTCGGTGTTTTCGAGAAGGGTTCCGCCGATGGCCTGGACCATCTGACGAGCGACCTGAAGCGAGCGGTGCATTTCCTCCGGTGGCTTCGGATTGTCATGATCGGAAGGTTCGGCCCAGAGCAGCGGCTGAAAGCACGTGGAGAATTCGAGACTTGCCTGCACATCGCCGCTTTCCGCGCTGACGGTGAGCATGGTGCCGGAGGATGCGGCATGCAAAACGCAATCCATCACGCGGAACAACATCTCATGTACGCGCGCCGGGTCTGCGCGGATAAAGACAGGATCGACCATACGCCATGCCATTGCGACTTTTGCGTCATCGGCGACAGGCAGAAAGTCATCGATAGCTTCCTGCAATATGCGCGTAACGTCGAGGACCTGGATATCTCCGCCGGGATACTCGGCCTCGGCGAGCTGGCGGGCAAAGCTGGCGGCGTCCACGACGCGATTGGCGGCCAGGAGTGCGCTGCGCAAAGCTTCGCGATAACCGGCACAATCCAACGGCTTGCGCAGGGCAAGCTCAATCGAACAGCGCAGTTCGGTGAGCGGCTGCCCGAGATGATGGAAGACATCCGATACGAATCGCTGATGATCGTTGGCAAACGATCGCTCTCCCGGGTGCGCGGAGTTCACACTGCCACCTCCTCGGGTTCGCTGATCTCGTAGCCCACGCCGCGCACGGTGTGGATGAGCCGGCACGAGGCTCCCTCATCAATCTTCTTGCGAAGGTAGTTGATGTAGACGTCGACGACGTTGGTGCTGGTGTCGAAGTTGAGGTTCCAGACGTGCTCGATGATCATGGAGCGGGTAATACGCCTTCCGGCATTGCGCATCAGGTATTCGAGCAGCGCGAATTCCTTCGACGTTAAATCGATGCGACGTCCGGCGCGCTCCACACGGCGATCCACGCGGTCGAGCACAAGATCGCAGACGCGGAGAACGGACTCGGCCGTCGGGCGGCCGCGGCGCATCAGGGCGCGCACCCTGGCGGAGAGTTCGGAGAAAGAGAATGGCTTGTTGAGGCAGTCGTCGGCGCTGGCATCCAGAGCCTGGACGCGATCCTCGACACGGCTCCGCGCAGTGAGCACAAGCACGGGGAGCTGCGGCTTCAACGGCCGGAGATGCCGCAGAACCGAGATGCCATCGAGCTTGGGCAGGTTGAGATCAAGAAGCACAAGATCATAGTCAAGGTCTTCGGCCATGTTTCGCGCCTGTTCGCCATCGCTGGCGATATCGACTGCGTACGCTTCGGCTTCAAAACCTTTTCGGATGAAGTTAGCCAGAGGAGCATCGTCTTCCACCACCAGTATTCGCATAATTGCACCATGAGACAGCCACTGAACTTGCCGCCGATTAATTCAGTCGGAGCTTGCGCCGGACGGAGCTGAACCGCGTAACGGAGTGGATCGCGGAGTACGAAGGGAAGCAACGCCCGGGTGCTTTAGCGTCTCCGCGCGGACCGGCTTCAAGGGTTCCACGGCAGGAAAATAAACCTGCACGCGCGTTCCGTTTCCAGGTTCGCTTTCCACCAGGATGCAGCCGCCAGCGGACTGCACGACGGCGCGCACGGTAGCCAGACCAAGCCCCGACCCTTTTCCGTGTTTCTTTGTCGTAAAGAATGGGTCAAAGATGCGCGCCTGTACTTCGGCACTCATCCCGACGCCGGTATCGCCAACCTCAAGCAGTACGTACCTTCCGGGAGAGAGGATGTTATCCGGCATGGCGGGCCCGTCGGAGAGGACATCCGCGGTGCGAATGGAAATCATTCCACCCTCAGGCATGGCGTCGCGCGAATTGACCGCGAGATTGAGCAGCACCTGCGCCACCTGCGTTGGGTCCGCCTTGACGGCAGCGGCGGCCGGATCGGCATGGACCTCAATGATGATTTGTTCGGAAACGAGCCGATGCAGCAGCGGGATCATCTCGGAGACAACCTCGTGGAGATGAATCGGCTGAAGATCGGAGGGTTCGCGACGGGAAATGTTGAGCAACTGACGCGTGATCTGGGTGGAGCGGTCGACGGCGGCCACCATGTTCTGCGAGTAGCGCGCAAGCGGCGAACCGGCCGGCAACCCGCGCTGGAGGAGTTCCGCGCACGTGCGAATGACCGTCGACATGTTATTGACGTCGTGAAGAATGCCGCTGGTCAGTTGTCCGATGATCTGAAGACGCTGCGAGTGCAGCAATTGTTCTTCGAGCTGGCGCTCACGGGTTATGTCGCGACAGGTGACTACAAAGGGATTGCGATCATGGCTCACAAGACGCAAGGCCAGCCATTGCGGGTATGCGCAGCGCTGCCTCTCGATGGCAAGGTCCGGCCGGCAAAGTTCGCGCTTTTCGACTCCCAGGATGGCGAACAGCGACTGGCCGATGAGTTGATCCAACTGTCGATCAAGCAGGACACAGGCAGGACGATTGGCGGCCACGCAGAGGGAATCTGCATTGAAGACCAGGACACCTTCCGAGACGATGTCGAACAAGCCCGCAAACGAATCAGCGATTTCCCACGAGTCAGTCCTGGGAGTGAAAGCTGCCGCCACGCTTTTCGAGATGGTGCAAGGGACCTTCATGTTCATGCTCCGAACAATGGCCCAAACACTACTTGCGGAATTGGTATGAGGCGGGTCACTGAAGAGAGCCCGGCACATCTACCCCGACCGCGTTTGCAGGGCAAGTACGCTCTGCGACTCAAAGTGTGCTCCATGTTTTCCACAAATGGAGCACTAAGGTGTTAGTTGTTCTACCTGTTCTGTGGACCAGAGTGGGAAGGTCTGATTCGGGAAGAGGGGAAATTCGTGCTGGAAGCGGAGCGTGAACCGGAGTTTTTTCCGGATGAAAGCTTAAGTTCCAGTCTTTGCTGAAGGCAATTCTGCGAGCAGAGAAGACATCTTTGGATGCTTGCGCACAGGGTCCAGTCGAATGTCGGATTCGGTGAAGAGAAGCCAACTGGAGCGTTCTACGTGCGCTCTCTCAATCCAGTCCATGGCGCGTTCGGTTTCTCCGAGACCGGCAAACGCCACGCCGATATTGTAGGAGGGCTTGGGCTGGCTCGTCTCATGGTTAATCAATTCCATGAGCAGTTTCCGCGCATCCTCAGTCTGGCCATCAATTGCCAGTGCATGCGCAAGCGAAGCCATCAACAGGTGCGATCCTGGGGCGCACTCCAGGGCCCTGCGGAAGGATTCGACGGCATCGTCGGGCCTTTTTAATCCCAGATAAGCAAGACCTGCGCAGGAATGCGCGAACGGATAGCGGGGATCAAGATCAAGCGTGTGGAAAGCCTGGTGTAATGCCTCGTCATAGCGCTTGCAGAGAGCAAGGATGTAACTGAGTTGGGCATTCGCGGGCTGCGAGATGGGATCGAGGTCGCGTCCACGGCGCATTAATTCAACGGCTTCATCGAGACATCCGTCTGCAACGGCAAGGTAACTGGCAATGTTGTAAGCGAACGCATAACCCGGATTCAGGGAGAGCGCATGCTCAGCAGTCCGACGGCCGGCGGCAACATCGTAATCAAGCACGGTTTTGGCCCAGGAGAGAGCGACGAGCGCTTCGGACAAATCCGGAAGAATCGTGAGTGCGGCGTCGGCGGCCGACTTTGCCTTGGCGAATGCCTCACGCGGAATCATCATGCCGTGGGTTCCGAAGACGTTATAGCCATCGGCGAGTCCGGCGTAGGCGCGCGCAAACGTAGGGTCCGCCTGAATAGCCTGTTCGAAGTGAACGAGTCCTTTGCGAATCGCCGCCGGAGTCCGCTGGTTCAGGAAATGCCGGCCAAGCAGATATTGCTCGTAGGCACGGAAAGGCGTGCGCGGAATGAGTTGAGCCGGTTGCTCCGGCGAGTGGACGCGGAGCGCTCCGGCAACGTCGCTGGCGATCGCGTCCTCCATCCAGTCGAACGCGTTGGCGGCATCGCCTTCGTAAGTATCCAACCACAGGCATCGCTGGTTCGATGCCTGTAAGAGCTTGACGGTCAATTGCAGCTTGCCCTCAACATCGCAGATTTTGCTGGTAAGGAAGTACTGTACGTCGAGGCGCTCCCGTGCCTGCGTAAATGCATTTCCACCGGGGATCCACGAACTGCCCGGAGAAAGCGAAATGATGGTCGCGGCGGGAACGATCTTTTCCAACCGTGCGATAAGCCGGAGCGTCAAGCCACGAACCAGTGTCTCGCTGATGTTCTCCTGGTTTTCCGGCGCAAGGACTGCAATCCGGACTTTTTTTGCTGCCGAGGCGGTTCCATTGCCATTGCCGTTGGACCAGCGGACGACTTCCACCGGGCAAATGAAGCGATATCCCCGGCTGCCGAGCGTCTCGATAAATCTGGGGGAGAGTGCGTCATCGGCAAGGGCCACGCGCACCTTGCGAATAGCGGCGTTTAATCCCTGGTTCGTCTGGACGTGCGTGTCTGGCCAGAGATCGCTGGCGAGGTCCTCTCGGGTAATCACCTCGCCTGGATTCTTGATTAGCGCAGCTAGAAATGAAAATGGCTTAGCCTGGAGCGCTACCGGGAAGCCATTGCGGCTGAGTTTCCCGGTGGTGAAATCGGCCTCGAATTCCGCGAAGCGGAGGCGAACTGGCACTAGTCGTTCCATGGTTCCCTGAGATGTGCGCAACAGCGTACCAGCTTACGGGGCAATGTTAATCAGATCACAGTGGAGTGTTACGAAATCAGAACAAGAATTAAGAGACAATTATCGATGTAACACTTGTCACTTTTCATCATATTGCGATAAGAGGCAGAAACCCCAATGAAAATGGGCGAAAGCATGCGCCTTCGCCCTGAGAATGTTGCGTTGCAGGTCAATCTCCGGAATAAAGTTGGATCACCCGCTCGATGGCCCGCTGGCAGACGTGGCAGAAGTGATCGGTGCGAGTGAACATGATGCAGTTCGTTTCCGGCCGGTAGTAGCCACGGGCCTCGTAATTCGCGCCTTCGAAGGCGCCCACTTTCCCAGCATATTTACTGGAGGCGAGCATGCGGTCCTCGTCCGTGCGCTCCTGCTTGAAAAGTGCGTCCATCTCGCTTTCAGGGCGATTTTCCTTCCGAATTTCATGACGTTTCGCCTGCACGGATTGCGAGTACGTTTCGAACTCCTGCTTATTCCATGGAGTTGGAAGAGGAGTCCCTGGTTCCACGAGGTCGCGCCATTTCAGTTGATTGGGATGGAGAAGCGCTGTGACGTTGGGCTCCCACGGTTCGACGCGAACGGACGACGGATTGTAAGCAACGTCGGAGGTGTAGTACTCGTCGGCAAGACCGGCGAAGTGGTGGCCGAATTCGTGGACGAAGATGTATGGAGCCCAAAGACTGTCAGCCGCGACAGTGCTGTAGAGGCCGAAGATTCCGCCTCCACCGTACGTATTGCTATTTGTCAATATTTCCACGAACTCATACGGCGCCCAGGAGGCGAGGTCGCGGAAGTCGTGATTATCGAAGGTGAGGATGTAGCGCTCCGAGCCGAAGGCGTCGTAAGTAGCTCCCACGGGAGAACGCTTGTGGATTCCGGTGGAAGGGCGCGAGATGCCGGATTCAGCCGCTGCGGGACACAGGGCCCAGACATTGAAGTCCTTGCGGTGCTCCTTGAAGGGCGAAGTAGAGAAGAGGATGTTGGTGAGGCGGTGCGCATCCTTCTCGCACTTGGGGCGCTCGGCGGCGGTGTAGCCGTCGCCAAGGATGAGGAAATCGACCTTGTCCTTTGAGTCACCATTTTTCTCAATCGAAACCAACGGACCGGCTGATGGCGGCTTCGCAGTATCGACGAACATGCTCTTGGGATCGACCGTGGTGCGCCAGACTTCGCGGAAGTTGTTCTGCGGGTCGCGCTCTTTGAGGACGATCTCTACGGGTTTCTGCGGTTCAGGGAAGCGTAAGGATTCGCTGAAAGTACGGTTCATCGTTTTGGCTTCATCGGTGGTTTCCCATTCACCGAAGATGGAAGAGAAGCCGCGCGAGTAAAGAAGCTGTCCGGACTGCTTGTCATGCACTTCGAACAGGTACTTGCCGAGATTGGTGTTGTCGATGGCACGGTCCAAATTGCCGGGCCAGGGAAGCGGTTCCACGACGACGCGGTCGAGACTGAAGGTTTCGCTGTGATCGTTTCCGGTATGGTAGTAGTCCACGCGCATGGTGCGGGGTTGCTGCGCGAGGGCAGCGGCGCTCATCGCGAGGCAGAAAGCAGCACATAAGAATAGAAATCGTTTCATGCCGGGCATTGTAAGTCCGGGACGAAAATGGCGCATCTGTTAACGACATGGAGTCGAGAAGTGTTTCTCGCGCCCTTCGGCTCTGGTACCTTGGGAGTCATCATACGAGGTGACAACTATGATACTGGGCAGTCTGCTTCTGATAAGCACTTCAAAGATTCATGGCACCGGATACCTGGATCACGCGGAGGGGGAAATCCGCGACTTCGTTTCTGGAGTGAAATCTCTTCTTTTTGTGCCGTATGCTCTGGCGGATCGTGATGGATATGCCGACATGGCGCGCGAAAGATTTGCACGCATGAATCTATCGTGTTCGTCGATTCACCGCTCAGCCAATGCCCGGAAGGCGGTGGGGATGGCCGAGGCGATTTTTATCGGTGGCGGGAACACGTTCCGGCTGCTGAAGACGCTCTACGACGAGGGCCTGGTGGAACCGATTCGCGAACGGGTGAAGGCGGGCATGCGCTACATGGGTGCAAGCGCGGGATCGAACGTGGCCGGACCAACAATCCGCACGACGAACGATATGCCGATTGTGCAGCCGCCATCCTTCGATGCACTCGGACTGTTTCCCTACCAGATCAACCCGCACTACATCGATCCCGATCCGAACTCGACGCACATGGGCGAGACGCGCGAAGAGCGCTTGCTGCAATACCTGGAAGAGAACGAGACGCCGGTGATCGGTCTGCGCGAAGGATCGATGCTGCGCATGGAGAACGGAACGATCACGCTGAAGGGAAGCCGCACGGCGAGAATCTTCCAGCGGGGTAAGGCTCCGTGGGAGCTGGAAGCGGGAAGCAAGGTGGAGTTGTGAGGAAAGCCGGGAAAGGCGGGTTTCGGATGTTTCGGATGTTTCGAAAAACGCCTGCAACAACCCCGCCCTAGCAGAGCCAGGACGGGGAACCGCGAAGGATACTGCTGATGGAAATGTGTTAGCCGGGGCACCCGCCAACAGGTGGAGTACTGGTCAACTACTCATAAGCTCTTGTTCAGCTCTCGTCTGTTCGTCGTGCCATTTTTCCCATTGCTCACGCTCGCTGCGGACTACTTGCGAACTGACCGTGCGAGTACGTAATTCCACGATATCGGCCGTAGGTGCACTCGCGATGATCATCCGGTGCGCATGCTTCCCGATGATGCGCCGGAGCATGATCGTTTCACGCTCCGGAAACGCCCACCCTCTTTTGGGAGGACGCTCGCCGACTTGGGTGTAGAGCATGTGGGTTGGGCTGAGGGGCAGTAATATTTCGCTTCCCGTCTGTCCCCAGCTTCCGCCCAGGTTGTAATCCGACTGACTGTTGTAGTTCAGCTTTACTACGGGGTCGTCACTGGTAAACCAGCGCAGGTCACCAAACGGGCACACGATCGTCCATCGGTATTCAAGGAGCATGTTCGCGGTTTTGG
Source organism: Acidobacteriota bacterium (assembly GCA_021779935.1). Classification (GTDB taxonomy): domain Bacteria; phylum Acidobacteriota; class Terriglobia; order Terriglobales; family Acidobacteriaceae; genus JAJXZT01. Next base: position 201,742 of record JAJXZT010000062.1, on the reverse strand, counting down.
TTAACAGGTGCCTAAGCGTGTACAGCCACATTCCGCGTCCTACCACGGCTTCGAGGCGGAGCCCTGTCATGTCGGTCCCTGGTATGGGATCTCGGCGCAGTCTGATGGGCAAAAGCTCGCTGTTCGGATCGGGTGGGCCGGGCTGAAGCGGAACGCCGGTGCGATTAGCCACTTCGAGCCTCTCGACGACGCCCCGCAAAACCTCATTCAAAAGTGGCTCAGTCGTTTTCTGCCACTCCGGCAGTCGCTCGAGCAGTCGCGCTGGAGTTCGGACGTCCTGGGCAGCCGCGAAACGGATCAGGTCTCGCCAGTGCGCAGGTGAAAGTCGCTCGTCGTTTATTGCTCGATCAATAGCTTCCTTGGCTGGTGTTTCGAACTCTCGTTCAAACCACTGCTCGATCTCGTCAGACTCAGCGCCAGCAGCCAACCGTGTGTACAAGTGCGAGTGGTATGCGATCCCTGCGGGCGAGTGTGGCCGCCATGCAGGCACGTTCGAATGTTCGACCGACAGTCGATAGACCCATACGTTGCCGTTCGCATCGGCGAAGTTCTTTAGATAGACTTCGGGGACGTAGTGATTCTTTCGTCGTATGATCGGGTTGTGCACGATTAGCCCCTTCTTCATACACGCATCGTGAAGCCGAGACGGCCGTCCACGATTCCAAGCAACTGACTAGCAAGGATGATCGCCTCTACCGCAATGGTGGGTGTCAATAACACAGCGCGGTGACTGCTCGGGTTCTTGAAGTAGCCGATTGCACCGGCGAACAAGTCGGAAAGCGCCTGCCTCTCGGCCGGTAGTTGCGCTGAGTCGGAAAGCGGCCCGTCCTTCGGGTCAAAGGCTTTTCGCATGAGCGGGCACCCGAGATCGTTGGCAGTGAGCTTTGCCGCATCACGCACCGCGACTTCGACCTCTTTGAACGCCTGGAATACGGCAGTGTCATATTCGCCACGGAGATACAAGGGATATACGGCTGCAATGATGCGAGGATGCAGGTGAGCCTGCGGGAGCATCGCCGCATGACGATATGCGTCGACTCCCGCACGGCCGGCGGCGCGACGTCCGCGACGGCTAATGTCCACCCAAAGTCCGTGCGAGTCGTTCATTCGTGGAACTAGAAAACCTTCTCGCTCGAGCCACATCCAAGCTTCGAACACAGCTTGCTGGATCGCGGAGCCGTGGGTCATGGGGTAACCACGCAGAAGATCCAAGTTTGAGTTAAAGAATTTGTGGCGATTAAGGTACTCCCGGTCACTTCCATCAATGTCGGCGAGGATCTCAAGGAGCACACCTGCGAGTTGCTCTGGCTCCAGACGCAATACGTCCTCGTAGTTCGGTATGAGCTGCGACAACGCTTTCATGTGTCGCACCAACCCTTCAAAGTAATGGTGCTTAGCGAACAGAATGGTATCAGCGAGTCACCCGAATAACCATGAGCAAAAGGCGCGACGAGGGTAGGGCACAAATAATGTTGCTGTTACGCGACGGAGTTGCGAGCGGCGGAGTTGGCGATGGCGCGATGCACGGCGACCATGAGGAAGGTGGTGAGCACGGGGACTACGATGGCAAATCGCAGGTTGCCGGAGTGATAGGAGACAATGCCGACAATCGCCGGTACGACGGCTCCTCCCAGGCCGGCGGCGGCAAAGATCAAGCCGGCAGTCGCGGACGCCGAAGTACCGAGTTTATCGGTGAAGATCGCGACCGTAGTCGGGAAGATGGGCGCGAGTCCAAGCCCGGTCAGGACAATAGCTGCCAGCAGCACTACTTGTGATTCGGCGGCGATTATGCCGCACCCGCCCACCATTGCCAACAAGAGGCTGCCAAGCACGGTCTGCACGGCGGTCATGCGCGCGAGCACAAGGGGCGCGATCAGGCGTCCGGCGAGAATCGCTCCCCAGAAAGCAGATTGTCCCCAGGCGATGAATCCGGGCGACCAGTTGTGCACACGGAAAAGATAGCTGGGAATCCAGCCGCCAAAACCGTTTTCGGTTCCCACGTAGAGGAAAAGCATGAGCCCTGCAAGAAGGGCAAAGTTCCGTTCGTGACGGGAAAAGACGTGCGGAGGGCGCTCATTCGCGACCTGTGCCCGGGAGGTTCTTTCCTTTCCCGCCACTGCCGACCAGAAGGTGGCGAAGAGCAGGAGCAACGCCAGGCCACCGAGCACCGGCGCAATGCCATGTCGCCGCAGCGTGGGAATCAAGACGAGAGGTGCAAGGACAGCACCTGCACTCCATGAGAAATTCAGCAGATTCAAGGCAGAGGCGCGCTTTTCGCCGCTGCTTTCGACGACCCACATGTTGGTTGCGGGAATCGTCAGTCCGAGTCCCATGCCATAACAGGCGACCGCGCCGAGCCCCAACGGCCAGTGTGCGAATCCAGCGGCCATCACGCCAAAAGCCATTAGAGCGAGGCCGGTAGTGACTACGCGCCGAGAGCCCACGGCGACAAGCAGCAGGCTCGAAACGGCGGCAGTCAAAACGGAGGCGAGAAACTGTGCCGCGAAAAGTTGTCCGGACTGGAGGTCGTTGAGCGACCAGTGCTGACGGAGGAATGGAAGAATGGTGCCGAGCAGGGTGGTGACTACGCCGGTGAGGACGAAGGCAAAATGCGCCGAGGCAATCTGCGGCCGGAAGCGTTTCACGCCTGCACACGCCTTGAGGAAGGTTGCTTGCGAACCTGAGAGCGAACCTTTGCGGTGGATTCGCGAATGACAATTTCCGGATCGACCTGCACGGTTTGAGCGGCGCTCAGGCCGGGATCGCCGACGATCTGTTTCATCAGCAGTTCGGCGGCAAGCATACCCATGCGGGCGAGCGGCTGGCGAATGGTAGTGAGCGGCGGAGTGTGGAACGCCGCGCCGGTGACATCGTCAAAGCCAACCACCGAAACGTCTCCGGGAACCTCAAGGCCCGCCTCATGCAGGGCGCGAATGGCGCCGATGGCGGAGACGTCGTTGAAGGCGAAGAGCGCGGTGAATTGTCGCGAGGATTTCAGGATTTTTACGGCGGCGCGGTAGCCGACTTCCGGCGAGGGAGAGTTCTCGTCGAGTTGGGCGACGAGCGCAGGATCGATGTGAAGATCAAGGCGGCGAGCCATGGAGCGAATGGCGTTCCACCGGGATTCGGCGTCGGCGGTGAACGACTGGCCGCGGATGAACGCAATGTTCTTGTGCCCCAGTCCCTTAAGATGCTGCAGGGCGAGTTCGGCCGCCATCTCGTGATTCAGGACGACGTAGGTGACACCCTCGACGCGGTCGTGTCCGGAGACGGAGACAACGGGGATGGGCAGATGCTGCGTATAAGGAGTGTCCACCGTAATCAGGCCTTCGACACGGCGCTCGAAGAGCATGCGCGGGTAGCGCTCAAGTGACTCCTTAGCGCGGCGATGGCTGGTGACGAGGCAGAGATAGCCATCCTGGCGGAGCCGCTCTTCAATCCCGTTGAGCACGATCGCCGAGTAGCCGTCGCTGAACTCCGGGACGAGCACGCCGACGGCATAAGTGCGTTGGGACTTCAGCGATCGGGCAACAAAATTGGGCCGGTAGTTGAGCTTGCGCGCTGCCTCGAAAATACGTTTTTTTGTAGTTTCGGGAATGGCATTGGCGCCGGCCGATCCGTTGAGCACAAATGAGACCGTGGCCGTCGAAAGGCCAACGTATTCAGCCACTTGCTTGAGGCCGACGTGACGGCGAGGGGCTGCTTCAGAATCGGGCTTGGCGCGGGAAGGCACGGCGCGAGTCTCGCACATTCATGACGCACCTTACAAGCCGGGAAATGCGGGGGGCAAGTTCGGGTTTTAGACAAAGTTCAAATTTCGCCAATCTCAGCTGTTTTGCCCAGCGCCTGCGGCGCAGCAGAGGCCCTGGGAGCACACAACTCAGCCGGAAACAAGCCAAGCTCTGAGAAGCGCCTGAAGAATCAGCAGCACAGGCGACCGATTCGATTTCCGGGGTGATCCAGGGAAAGTGAGCAATTGAGCAATATTGAACAGGCAAGGCTCGAGTTTTTTCTTAACCTAGCCCGATTGGGATTTCAAAATCTGCGGCTTCAGGGCAAATTGTCATCCGCCCGGGAGTCCAAAATGAAAGTTCCGGCTTGACAACATAAATAATTGCGAAGTATGCTTCGCCGTCTACTTAAACGATTAAGTAGGCGGATTGTATGCGGAGGAGAGATCTATGAAGCGAACCTGCGCCCCAGTTCGCATCCTGCTGTTTTGCCTGCTGTTGCTGGCGGTGGCACTGCCCGCGGCCGCTCAGTTTCGCGCCGGAATCCAGGGAACAGTTACAGATACCACTGGCGCGGTAGTGCCCAATGCAAAGATCGTTGCCACGAACCAGAGCACGGGTGTGGCAAAGAGCACCGTTACTACTAACTCCGGGTTCTACCGGCTCGATTTCCTGCCACCCGGTATCTACACCGTCACTATCACGGCCGGTTCGTTCAAGCCGGCGACGCGCAAGGATGTCAACGTCGGTGGTGATGCCATCAGTTCCGTCAACATGACCCTGCAACTTCCGACTGCGACAGAGTCGATGACGGTGAGCGGTTCGGCAAACGGATTACAGACGGAAAACGCGAATATCCAACAGACGATTACCGAGCGCCAGATCACGAGCCTTCCGGCATTTGGACGCGATCCCTACGAATTGATCCGAATGGCGCCCGGCGTATTTGGAGATTCGTCGCGGTCGGCAAACGGGAATGCCGTTTTCCTTCCCAACGGCACAGGACCAGGCGGATCGAACTCCTCGATTTTCCAGACGGAAAACCAGGTTCAGATCAGCGGCAATGGACAACGAGTTTCCGCCAACAACTACCAGATCGACGGCGTCAGCGTAAACAGCCTGCAATGGGGCGGCGCGGCAGTCGTCACGCCGAACATGGAATCCGTGAAGGAAATGAACGTGACCACCAACAGCTACTCTGCGCAGGACGGACGCAATTCCGGCGTGCAGGTGAAAGTGGTGTCACAGTCCGGAAGCAACAAGTTCCATGGCAGCGCACTTTTCAAGTACGACGACCCGAACTTTAACGCGTATCCCAGCTACGGCGGCTACAACAATGCAAAGCCGGAGAGAGTGCAGAACAACTACCGCGACTACGCGGGCAGCCTTGGCGGCCCCATCATCAAGGACAAGCTGTTCTTCTTCTTCTCGTATGAAGGGCAGCACCAGACGAACACCTCGTATTCGACTGGCTACTACATGCTTCCCCAGTATTTCCAGACTTTGGCAGCATCTCGCGCCAACACGGCGATCCTGCAGGCATTGTCGTCCAAGGGGATGACTCCGCGGATCGTGAATACTCTGCCGGCAACCTGCACGAACTTTACGAATCAGGGCCGCCAATGCCAGGTAGTGAATGGCGGACTCGATATCGGCTCCATTACTGGCACGTATGGGAACTACGTATCGCTCGGCACGCCACAGGGCGGCGGGCTTGATGGAATCCCCGATGTCGGTTATGCGCAATTTGCGCTGCCCAGCCGTTCGGTCGGCAACCAGTACAACGGCCGGATCGACTACAACATGGGCAACACGCAATTTGCCGCGAGCACCTACATCACCAAGCTGGACAACCTTGGAGCCGATGGCAGCGCCAACGGCATGCCCGCGGCCGACGTCAACATGAAGCCGTTGAACATGCTCTTTACATTGCTCGGCAACACCACGATTTCGCCGACGTTGCTGAACGAAGCGCGGTTCAACTTCTCGCGTTACGCGTTCAACCAGGTGACTTCAAATGCCGGCCTGGTCAACTGGGGCATTCCGCGCATTCAGATTGAAGGCATGCCGACGGGAAACATGGAGTTCGGCGCGAACTGGTCGGAGAATACGCCGGGTATCTTTGCGCAGAACCAGTACGAGTTCCGCGACATTGTCAGCAAAATCATTGGCAAACAGGCGTGGAAGTTTGGATTCGAGATTCGCAAGGAACAGGACAATAACAACGCCATGGGCGGCGCCCGGCCGTTGTATTCGTTCTCAGGTCCGTGGAACCTCGCCAACGGCACGCCGATCTACGAACAGATCAACCTCAATCCGATCAGCGGACTCGGCGCCAGCGGTCAAGAGTATTTCCGTACCACCAACATTGCGTGGTTCGTGCAGAACGACTGGCAGGTTCGTCCGAACCTGACTATCAACCTTGGGTTGCGCTGGGAGTATTTCTCTCCGCTGAGTTCCGCCAACGGACAGATGGCGAACCTGGTGGTGCCTCCCGGCCCGAATGGACTGTTGAACGCCACGATGAAAATCGGCGGCGATCTCTACCACAAGGACCTCAACAACTTTGCACCACGCATTGGATTCGCCTGGACGCCTTACGCTTCCAACAACAAACTGGTCGTTCGCGGTGGATTCGGAGTCGCATATGACCGTCTTCCGGATGCCGTGTATGGCAACGTTCATGGCAATCCGCCGTTCTTCGCCCGCTACGGACTGTGCTGCGGTACTTCCAGTGCGGACTGGGGCACGCCCTATGCCAACGGCCTGATTCAGTTCGTTCTTGGCAGCAGCAATTCGCCGCTGAGCTATCCGGCGAACCTTGCCGTTGCCCAGGGCAATAACCCGCAGACCGGTTTCCCGAATGCCGGTGCAGTGGAAGTCTGGGGCGCGTCTCCGGACACCGCTACCCCGTACGTTTACAACTACTCGCTGGGAATCGAACAGCAGTTGCCGTATAAGTTCGTGCTCGGCCTGGGCTACGAGGGAAGCTCGGCGCACAAGTTGTTGCGGATTCTGCCGGCGAAATTCGTCATTCCGCAGACACCGGCGCAAGTGCCGCCGAACTTCAGCGCGGTGTACATGCCTCGCACGGATGTCACTTCGAATTTCAACGCCCTGGATGTGAACCTGACCCGGTCTTCCTCGAAGGGACTCCTGTTCATGGCGAAGTATCGTTGGAGCAAGAGCCTTGACGAGTTGTCGAACGAAGGTCCTGGCTTCTCCACCAACCAGACGTATCCGTTCAATCAAGCCTATGAGTACGGACCGTCGGATTACGATTCTCCGCAGTATTTCATGACGTCACTCGTCTACCAGGTACCGTTCTTCCGCGGACGCACGGACCTGATGGGCATGGTTCTTGGAGGATGGGAAGTGAGCGGTATTTTCACCTTCCACTCCGGATTCCCCTGGACCCCGGTCACGTACGCGCAGTGCCTGAACCTTCCGTCTTCGCAGTGCTTCGGTCCGATCCGTCCGGTTGGGTATTACGGCGGCGCGGGCAACAGTTCAGACACCAGCACGTTCCTGGCTAATAACGGGAATTTCCCTGGCGGCGGCTTGAAGTACTTTAATAACACCAAACCCGGCGTTCCCGGAGTTGGTCGCAACTCCTTCCGTGGTCCACGTTACGGTGACCTCGACATGACGCTGGGTAAGTCGATTCCGTTACAGGCGGCTGGACTCGGCGAACATGCGGCTCTGGATTTGCGCATGAACGTGTTCAACGTCACCAACCACCTCAACCTGCTACCCTTCGGGTTCGGTAGTGCAGCTACTACAGTGGAGAACTCGAACTTCGGGATGTCCGCCGGAGCCATGGCAGGAAGAGTGGTGGAACTGCAAGCTCGTTTCAGCTTCTAACTCGTTGCTCCCTCCCCTGCAAGGGAGCGGCTATGGCTGCTCCCTTGCGCCTTTTCCGAGGATTGTTTGTATGCGTGCACGTTTTGCGGTGGTTTTTGCAATTACCTTTTTCATGTTTACTGGTGGCCTCGAGATGTCTGCGCAGAGTTCCACGGCGGAGCAGCAGGTCACCGTTGATCTCGCCGCACCGGCCCATCCGCTGCCGCACTTCTGGGATGAGATGTTTGGCTCGGGGCGCGCCATTCTCAGTCTGCGCTCCAGCTACCGTCACGATCTGCGGGCAGTGAAGCAAGCGACCGACATGCGCTATGTGCGCTTCCATGGCATCTTGATGGACGAGGTTGGCGTCTACAGCGAAGACGCAAAGGGAAATCCCGTCTATAACTTTTCCTACGTCGACCAGATTTATGACGGCTTGCTGAAGAACGGCGTCAAGCCATTTGTGGAACTCAGCTTCATGCCGAAGGATCTCAGCTCCGATCCGGCCGCGCTGCACGCCTTCTGGTATAAGCCGAACGTCGCGCCGCCAAAGGACTGGAATAAATGGGCCGACTTCATCAAGGCGTTCACACAGCACCTGGTGGATCGCTACGGCATCGACGAAGTTTCCACCTGGTACTTCGAAGTTTGGAACGAGCCGAACCTTGACTTCTGGGTTGGCAATCCCAAGCAGGAAACTTACTTCAAGCTCTACGACGTGACGGCCAAGGCGATCAAGAGCGTCAGTCCGCGCTTGCGCGTGGGCGGCCCGGCGACGGCGCAGGCCGCTTGGGTAAGCACGTTCATCCGCCACTGCGAGGAAAACCATATCCCGCTCGATTTTGTCTCCAGCCACGTTTACGGCAATGACTCAGCGGAAAACGTCTTCCATACAAACGAAGTGATTCCGCGTGACAAGATGGTTTGCCGCGCCGTGGGCAAGGTGCACGACGAAATCCTTGCGTCTTCGATGCCGCATCTGCCGCTCATCTGGAGCGAGTTCAACGCGTCATACATGAACGAGCCGAACGTGACGGACTCCATCTACATGGGACCGTGGATGGCCGATACGATTCGCCAGTGCGACGGCAAGGTGAACATGATGTCGTACTGGACCTTCTCGGATGTCTTCGAGGAACAGGGCGTCATCAAGCAGCCCTTTTACGGCGGTTTCGGTCTGATGGCCGAAGACGGCATTCCCAAGGCATCGTTCAACGCATTCGCACTGCTGCACAAACTCGGCGATGAGCGCATCGAGAACAAGGCGGACGATGTCCTGGTGACGAAAAGAAAAGACGGCACGGTGGTGCTCGCCGTCTGGAACCTGGTCAATCCCGGTGACACCGGCGCGGCAAAAACCGTTGCGCTGAAGCTGGAGGGAAAGCCCGCGTTGCATGAAGCCACGATCTATCGTGTCGACGATTCGCATGGCGATCCGATGTCGGCATACAAGCGCATGGGCAGTCCACGCTATCCCACGCAGAAGCAGATCGAGGAGTTGATTGAGGCGGCGAAGTTGCCGGCTCCGAAACGGGAGGCCGTCTCTGGAACGCTGCGAATCACTCTACCGGTGAATGGGCTCGCCGTGGTTGAGTTGCATTAGAATTTAAGAAGCCAGGCGTAGTCTGGATTCGGGATAGAACGTGAATCGCAGAGAGTTGTTGAAGCTGTTCTCGCAAGCGCTCATTGCCGTACCCCTGTTCGACATGAGCATGATCAGCTCGTGTGGCGGAGGTCAGACGAGTTCGGCCCCATCCCCGCCAGCTTCTTATACGGGAACTGACGACCAGTTGCTCGACGATATAGAGCGCGCCAGCTTCCAGTTTTTCTGGAACCAGGCTGGCAGCGGTACTGGACTGGTGAAGGACCGCGCCAACGCCACCGGCAGCGACAGCTATACGGCTGCCAGCATCGCCTCCACTGGCTTTGGGCTGACGGCGCTCTGCATTGGAGATCAGCGCGGTTACGGAACTGCCGCTGATATCAAGGCGCGCGTGCTCACCACGCTGCGCTATGTCGCTAATCAACTCACCAACGTACACGGCTTCTACTACCACTTTGTCGACTGGCAGAGCGGCGCGCGCATGTTTAGTTCCGAGGTGTCTTCGATAGACACTGCGTTGTTGCTCTGTGGAGTGCTCACCTGCCGGCAGTACTATGCTTCGGAAGCGGAGATTGTCAGCCTTGCGACGCAAATCTACAACCGCGTCGAGTGGCCATGGATGCTGAACGGCGGCACCACGCTTTCCATGGGATGGAAACCGGAGTCAGGCTTTCTCGCCGCAAGGTGGGACACATATAGCGAACTGATGATGATCTATCTGCTCGGCATCGGTTCGCCTTCAAATCCGCTGTCACCCGCAACGTGGAAGGCGTGGAGCCGTCCAACGGTGCAGTATCAGGGCTACACCTACATTTCGGGCGCACCGACACTCTTCACGCACCAGTTCTCGCACGCGTGGTTCGATTTCCGCAACAAGCACGACGACTACGCAGACTATTTCCAGAATTCGGTTCTGGCAACGCAGGCGCACAAGGCGTTCTGCATCTCCCTGCAATCGCAGTTCTCGGACTACACGGATTCGCTGTGGGGAATCACGCCTTCGGATTCGGTGAACGGATATGTTGCGTGGGGCGGGCCTCCCAAGACCGGACCCATCGACGGAAGCGTCGTTCCGTGCGCGGCGGGCGGCTCGGTGGCGTTCCTGCCGCAGGACTGTCTGAAGGTGCTGCGCACCATCCGCACGAACTACGCGAGCAGGGGTTGGGGCCGCTACAGCTTCGTCGATGCGTTCAATCCGCTGACAAACTGGTACAACGCCGATGTAATTGGAATTGACCTTGGCATTGCGATGCTGATGGCGGAGAACTATCGATCGGGATTGGTCTGGCAGACGTTCATGAAGAATCCGGAAGTGCAGAACGCGATGGTACTGGCGGGGTTCACTAACACGTCATCTTCAAAGACCTTGCCGTCCAGGTAATACCTGCGTCGCAGGCGCGAGGCAATCCACTATAGGTTCACGTCCCACCCGCCGTTTGCGCGCAGTGTTTCGATCTCCTTGCGCGCCATCTCGCGCAGGCGCATGTAGTCCGGCTTGATGACGCGATTCATCGGCATCTGTCCCGCTTCCAGCACGATGTAATGCCGCGGCCGCATGTACGGTGAAAGTGCCCGCGCATGCCGATGAAGTTCCTGGTCGGATATCTCCGCTCCAGGCTCCTTCTCGATGAACGCCACCACCGCTTCGGAGATCATTGCGTGCTCCACTCCCACCACGGCGCACGAAGCAACTTTTTCATGCAGGCACATGTGGTTTTCCACGTCGGCGGGAAAAACCTGGTATCCGAAGGGTTTAATGACAAGCTTTGCGCGGCCGGTGAGATGAAGGCCGCGTGCATCCTTGTAACCGATATCTCCGGTATAAAGGAAACCGTCTTTAGAGATTGTTCGTGCGGTCGCCTCGGGATCGTTCACGTATCCGAGAAAAGTCTGAGGGCCGAGGAAGCAAATCTCGCCAAGCTGCCCGTCAGGCATCTCATCGCCAGCGGAGCCGTCCTCGCGCATCGGTGCGCGCACCGACATTTCGTAAACTGGCATCGCGGTTCCGAGTCCCGCGAAAATATCGTCCGCATGCACCGACTCCACCTGCACGTAGGTGCAGAATCCGGCGGCTTCCGTCAGTCCTAATCCCGTCGCGACAACCGGCGCCATTGTCGCTAACTTGTCCACAAACACCTTCGAGACTTGTTGTCCGCCATAAGCGGCAAAGCGAAGGCTGCTGAGATCGAAATTGTCGTAATCCTTCAGTCGCCACTGAAAATTGAACATCGCGGGAATCTGCCCGACGGTTTCGACCCCGTGTTGCTGAATGGCGTTGAGCGATCGCGTTGCGTCGAATACTTCGAGCAACACGGCGGTTCCTCCGCCGAAGAGCGTGCCCATCAGCAGCTCAGTCTGGCAACCCACGTGTGACGGAGGGAGGTTGACGAGCGAGCGCGTGCCTGCGTCTGCTCCGAAGAACGCACCGCTGATGCACATGCATTGGCAGGCAATGTTGCGATGGGAGAGCAGTGCGGGCTTGGGCGAGCCAGTGCTGCCAGTTGTGAAAATCACCAGCGCGCCGTCATTTTCATTGACCTCGGCAGTTGCGCGTTCATACGCAGCTCGCGCTTGAGTTGCCGCTTCCGAAGTGTCGCCCGAGAGTGCGTACGCGCGCGCGGCGAGCATGAACCACGACTCAGCGCCTTCGATAGTTTCTTCCGGCGCGGAGAACTGGACGAGATGCGTAATGAAGGAACACTGACTTTTTACGGCGCGTCCCAACTCGCGAAAGTCAGCGACCGGCGTTGCCCCGAGGAAGAAGAACATCTTCGGACGAAGCAGGTTCATCGAGCGCATGACTTCGGCGGGAGCAAGGCGCAAGTCGAGTGGCGCAATGATCGCACCAATCTGGAAGCACGCGTATTCGAGCACTACATGTTCGGTCAGCAGCGGAAGGGAAGTGGCGACGAAATCTCCACGACGCAGTCCCATGCGCAGTAGTTGCATGGCGAGCGTCCGCGATTCGCGCTCGAAGGTTGCCCAATCCATCTCGTGTCCACGGCTGGCGTTGATCAGCATCGGGGCGTTTGGTTTTTCGCGCGCCCACTTGCGGACCACGCCGTGCAGCAGATGGCGGTCGGCGAAGCGCACTTCAAAATCGTGCAAGGTAAGTCTTGGAATGGCGAGAGGTGTCATTGCGTCGTTGCTCGAAGTATGAATAGCGCTATTCGTCGCGGTGCACTGTTGCCGGTGAAAAAGCCGGCAGGCAGACAGCAATGTATTCGGCGCCGTTGGGAGTGAAGTACTGTATCCACTCTCCCTTGTGGCAAATCACGGCCTGGCCCGCATTCACTTCCATCACTCCGCCCCTGTGCCTCACATGCAGTGCGCCGCGCAGCACCACCGTGAACTCGTCGAATGCAGGCGTCTGTCCCGGCTCTTCCCATCCTTCCGGACTGCGCATGTGCGCCACGCTCACTTCTCCGGTTTTGCTGTTTACCCGTCCAATGTACTCGTCAATCAATTTCGGTTTAGTCCCTGCGGCTTCAATGCGAGTCGGAGTGGAAATCAATGTCGGCAAGTTCGTCTTCTCCTCGAGGACCCCATCTGGCGCAAGGCTACATTCTATATGGCATGGGGTTGCTGCCCGTGCCATCGTCCATCGCGACATGCGTGATTGTGCAAGCACTTAAGTGCAGGAGGTTGTAGGAAGTAAGGATGTGATGCGCGGACGCAGAGCGTTAGCCTCCAAGGCGGCTGTCGCGTCAGAGCTTTTTGGGGGACTGCACTGTACCACCGTGCGGCCTACAACTTGCTGATGCGACAAGCACTTTGGACGGATGGTGTGCGCGACTCGACGAACGCAATTCACGAAATTGAAATTTTGTTGTTGACTTGACTTAGTAAAGAGTCCTAAATTACTCGCCAACACAGCCCCTGGAGATTTCGGCCACACGAGATGAAACGTAATCCCAATCCGCCAGTGCCCGTTGGCACGGATATAGACCTGGACAGTCCTGCTGTCCCAGCGCGTCCAAAGCGGATGCGGGAGGCTAATTGCCGGGAGCTACTTCGCCTTCTGCGACAGAACTCGCCGTGCTCACGCGCGGACCTGGTGCGATCTTCGGGACTTACTGCTCCCACGGTCTCCGCCGGGATTGCTGCTCTGCATCGTCGCGGATTGGTTGACTTCATCGGACCGGGAACATCGAACGGCGGACGGCCACCGCGCTTACTGCAATTCAATGCCGGACACGGCTATGTCTTTGGCGCCGATATCGGCGGCTCCAACGTGCGACTCGCTCTGGCGGATTTGAACGGGACGGTTCGCGGACGCTGGAGCTCGGCTTTGCGCTCTGACCGCAGTCCGGAGGCCGTGACTGAAATGCTGGCGGCCGGGGTTGCGCAACTCCGCGAGCAGCATGGCATTCCAGCGAAGAAGATCCTCTGTCTTGCGGCCGGCGCACCGGGCATTACGGACGTACAGGCGGGGCGTGTAATTTCCGCCCCAAACCTTACCGGCTGGGACGATGTCCCGATCCGCCAGCTCATCGAGGACAAGACCGGACTGGCGGTACGAGTTGAGAATGACGTGAATTTAGGCGCACTTGGCGAGAGTTGGTGCGGCATGGCGCGTCACGTCCGCAACTTTGTGTTTCTCGCGATGGGCACCGGCGTTGGCGCCGGTCTGGTGGTTAATGGCAAGCTCTATCACGGCTCGAACTGGTCTGCGGGTGAAATCGGATACCTGCTGGTTCCCGGACTTCCCAACCTCATCCTCGACGTGAATCAACTTGGCGTGCTGGAGAGCGTGATTGGAGGAAAAGGCATCGAGACAGCCTGGGCGGAACGGTGTTCGCGGGCTGGTATGAGCAATTCTCTGCAGTCGCTTCGCGCGACGGAAGTTTTCGACAGGGCGACGGAGGGAGACGAGATGGCCCGCGAGGTGTTGCATCGTACCGCGGAAATTCTTTCCCTTGCGATCACCAACATCAGTCTCGTTCTAAATATGTCGCTGGTTGTTCTCGGCGGCGGGGTGGGGCGTCATACGGCGCTGCTGGAAGCTACGCGCCAATTTCTCAATCGCCATCATTTTTCGCGACCGCAGTTGGCTGTCAGCAGTCTCGGGGCGGATGCGCAGTTGTACGGCGCTGTCTGGCTAGCCTTGCAGACGGCAGAAACTCACGGGTTTCGGCGCATCCCGGTTCATAGCGGGGAAGTTCCGGTGGAAGCCTAGGGGCAAGTCAAAATTTTCTGGTTGTACGCAGTACGTAGATGCAGGGACTTTATAAACGTATTTTAGTAAGAAGAAAATTGTGGTACGGCCATATTTCTCTTTTCGGGAGTGAACGCATGGCACGGCAAAAACAACACCTACAGGCCTCGGCGCCGATGCGGCTACGAGGTAATTCGGCCAGGGTTATAACCCTGGTCACACTGCTTCTCGCCGTCCTGCTGTATACGGCCGGCGCGTGGGCACAATCACAGGCGATCAACGGAACCATTCGTGGCAGAGTTGCCGATCCAAATGGCGGCGCTGTTCCGGGTGCTTCGGTCACGATCTTGAATGCGGCTACGGGGTTCACCAAGACGGCGGAGACCGGGACCGACGGATACTACGTCTTTCCGAACCTGCCGCTCGGAACCTACACGGTAACCGTGAAGAAGGACGGCTTCTCTACATTGAAGGCGTCAAACGTCACGGTTGAGGCAGGCAAGGAAGCGGTTATTGATGCTTCCCTGAAGCTGTCGAGTGTGGCGACCGAAGTGGTGGTGACCGGTGGTGCTCCTATCGTGGAGCCCAACAAGGTCAACATCGGCCGCACGATCGACACGCGGGAGGTCGAGAATCTTCCTCTACCTTCGCGCAACCCTTACAACTTCATCCTCTTCCAGCCTGGTGTGACCGGTCACCCCAATCCGGAACTTGGTATTCCGCGTACGCTGAACACCAACGGATTGATGGACCGCATCAACTACCAGATGGACGGCATGGTGGACACCGAAACCGACCGCTATGGCCTGCGCCTGTTCCCGATCTCTGACACCTACGTTCGAGAGGTGCAGACGATTTCGAACAGCTACGCTCCCGAATTTGGCGGCACGGCTGGCGACATCTTCAATGTCATCACCAACTCCGGCACTAACGATTTTCACGGGTCGTTCCAGTGGATTCACCGCTGGATTGGCGCAACGGCCCGTCCAATTCTGCTCTCGCCAACTGCCAAGAAGCCGGATTTGAAGGAAAATGATTACTCCATGAACGCCGGCGGCAGGATCATCAAGGACAAGCTCTTCTGGTTTACGGGCTACGAGCACCTGACCCGCGGACTACCGGCAACCAACACGATTACGCCGGCAAACGCTACGGCTCTGGGGATCAATTCGAATCTTCTGGTACCGGCTCCCGGTCTTGAGCACGCTACTTTCTTCAACGTGCGCACCGACTGGACGGTCAATTCGAAGAACCAGATGTTCCTCCGTTACAACTACTTCCGCAACGAATTTCCGTTCAATACCAACGTTGGCGGACTTTATGCCCTGGACGCATCATCGGATTTCCACGATCGCGCACACGTATTCGGCATGCAGTGGGTCACCACTCTCACGCCGAACCTGTTGAACGAGTTCCGCGCTTCGTGGCCCTACCGCAACGAGAAGCACGTTGGAGGACCACTGACGGGACCCGGACCGGCAATCACCATTTCCGGTGTGGCGAACTTCGGAGGCACCACCGCCGAGGGCGACAAGTTCCAGGAAAAGATTCCCAACTTCAATGAGAACCTTACCTGGATTCACGGCACGCATTCGTTTAAGTTTGGCGCGGCGTGGCAGAAGAACGTTGACGTACAAGCGGCCGATACTTACACGCAGTACATCTTCAGCTCGATTGCGAACTATATGCTGGCAAAATCCGGAGCGAATCCGTTTGCCTACAACACGGTAAATGTCAGCAACGGCGGATCTGGCATTCACTATGATTCGACGTTCTGGAGCATGTACGCGCAGGACAGCTGGCAGATGACCCCCAAACTCATGGTCACCTATGGTGTTCGCTACGACAAGTTCGTTCCGTCGCAGGCGGACCCCAACGCGCCATTTGTTTATTCGCGTAAATTTGCGTCACCTTCCACGGACTTCGCTCCCCGGTTGGGCATTGCATACCGCATCAACGAAAAAACCGTATTACGCGCGTCCGGCGGTATCTTCTACGATCCCCCGGCCACCAATACGTGGTTCAATGCGTTGCTGAACAACGGCTCGCCGACATCGTCTCCCTCGCTGTCGTCATCTTCGCCGGGAGCCCCAGCGTTCCCAACCCTGGTTACGTCACTGCCGCCGACTCCGGGGCCGAAGGACGTGACGGCCGTAACGCCGAACTACAAGAATGCACGTACCATCAATGCCAGTTTGCAAATCTCCCGTGAGTTGACTCCGAACGATGCAGTTACGATCGGTTACGTTTTCACGGGTGGACGGCAATTGATGTATCTGCACAACACTAACCTGATTAACCCGATCGGTACTCTGGCCGACGGCCGTCCGATCTTCTCGACGGCGGTCAATGCGACGACACGGTTGTATCCGCAGTTCAACAACATTCTGATGCAGGACGTGGGCGCGAACTCCAGCTACAACGCGTTGCTGCTGACCTACACGCACCGCCTGCACAGGGGAATGCAGTTCAACGCGACGTATTCCTGGATGCACGCCATCAGCGATGCTCCGGATGCGAACAGCTTCGAACAGAACCTGAGCATTGAAGACCCGACGAACCTCGTGCGCGATCGCGGCAACAGCACCATCAACCGTCCGCAGTCGCTGACTTTCAGCACCGTTTTGCAGCCCGAGTTCCATTTCTCGAACAAGGCGCTGAATGCGGTGATGAACAACAACATGTTTGCCATCCTTGGGAACCTCTCCTCGGGTGACGAGCAGAACATTACTGCCAAGTCGATTCTCAACGGCGACGCCAAGACAGCCGGCGTCACCCGGCCGTTGTTCATCGGACGCAACACTGTTCGCGGACCAGCCATCTACCAGGTGGACCTGCGCTACACCCGCACCATTGGAACGCTGTGGGACAGGGTCAAGCCGCAGTTCTTCCTGGAAAGCACCAACATCTTTAACCATCCCAACGTGACGAGCCTGAACACGGCCGTCTCGGTGGACTCCACTGGCGCCGCCATTCTGCCGGCGTCGTTCCCCGCAACCGGTTCCGTACTGGAAGCGCGCATTGTGCAGTTCGGCCTTGCCGTGCGCTGGTAACTAACGCGACCCGCCGGGCGAAAGTCCGGCGGGTCCCTTACCCGCCGCCGGGATCACGGCGGCACATGGATGCACCTTGACCCGCAAGAGCGATGAATCCCGGCCTGGTTCCGCAGAGTCCGCGCAGGAAAAATTCCCCGCGCCCATCTACACCGAGACGGTACTGGCCGTAAATTTCGAAGACGCGAAGCGCTACTTCCTGGACGTACTCATTGAGCTTCACTATGCGCATACGCTGATGCTGGCTCGACAGGGCATTCTTCCCACCGAAGATGCGCGTGTGCTGCTCCGCGCGCTGGATGAACTTGATCGCGAATCCATCCGTAAGGCGCGTTACGACGGAAGCGTCGAAGACCTTTTCTTCTTTGTCGAAGAAAAACTGATTGCTGCGTGCGGCGTGGATCTGGCTGGCCGCATGCACACCGCGCGCAGCCGCAACGATATCGACCTCACGCTCTATCGCATGGCGGTCAGACGCGAGTTACTGCGAATCGCCGCGGCAGTGCTCGAGGTCCGCACGGCGTTGATCGATCTCGCCGTGGAGAACGTGCGTACGCTGATGCCGGCTTACACCCACACACAGCCCGCTCAGCCCACTACGCTTGCCCATTATCTGCTCGCCGCCATTGAGTGTTTTGGACGTGATTTCGAGCGGCTGCGCGCGGCTTTCGCAACCGTCAATCGAAATCCGCTTGGCGCATGCGCCATCACCACCACGGGCTTTCCAATCGATCGCGATTTCACCGCCGAACTGCTGGGCTTCGAGGGCCTGCAGGTAAATTCCTACGGCGCCATCGGCGCCATCGACTACGCAACCGAATCGGTCTCGGCGATCGCCGTGTGCATGATCAATCTCGGCAAACTCGTGCAGGATCTGCTGCTCTGGTGCATGGCGGAGTTCAACTTCCTGCGCGTCTCGGACGCTTACGTGCAGACTAGCAGCATCATGCCGCAGAAGCGCAACCCGGTTTCGCTCGAACACACACGCATCCTTGCGAGCAAGGCGTTTGCCCAGTCGCAGTCCGTGCTCAGTTGCGCGCACAACACGCCATTCGGCGACATTGTTGACAGCGAAGATGACCTGCAGCCGCTCGTCTTCTCGGCGTTTGAGGATGCGCATCGTGCACTGAGTCTTTTTGCCGGCGTCATGTCGCACTGTGGCGTGAACCGTGAGCACATGGAACAGCGCGCACAGGGAAGCTTCCTGACGGTGACCGAGTTGGCCGACACGCTTGCCCGCGAAGGCGGCCTCAGCTTTCGTCTCGCGCATGGACTTGTGCATGCTGCGGTCGAGGAACTTGGTTCCAAGTATGATCGAGACCGGATGGTAGCGGCGATCCAGCGGCTTGCGCCGGAAATTATCGGCAGCCCACTCAGCATCTCGGAAGACCGCCTGAAGCTTGCGCTGGATGCCCGTCACTTTGTGGAGATTCGCAAGGTGCGCGGCGGTCCGGCCCCGGAACAAGTTGAATCCGAGATCGTGCTGGCCCGAAAAGAAGTTGGCAGTGCGTTGTCGTGGCTCGAGGGAAAACGGGCCCTGCTTGCCGGATATCCGCGACGGATTCGCCAGGAAATCTCCAATCTTGCTACCGCCGGAAAGCAGGCATAGTTTCGCATGGCGGATGAAACCACAGAACGGCCGCTGATACGAGGCATGGGTCTCGGCACATCCGTGCTGATGAACATGCTCGACATGTTCGGCGTGGGACCATTTATCACGATTCCGCTCATCATCGGCGCGATGGGCGGCCCACAGGCAATGCTGGGATGGATTCTGGGTGCGGTGTTTGCCATGTGCGACGGCCTGGTGATTTCCGAACTTGGCGCCGCCATGCCCAACGCGGGCGGATCGTATTACTTCCTCAAGGAGATCTACGGGCCTAACAAACTCGGTCGCCTCCTGAGTTTTCTTTTCATCTGGCAGGTCACGTTCAGCGCTCCGTTGTCCATCGCTTCCGGATGCATCGGTCTCTCGCACTACGCCAGTTACTTTTACGCTCCGTTGACGCACGACATCGCGGTGCGCCATTTGCAAGTCACGCTGCCTTTCATCGGAGTACTGCAGGCGAAGGCGATGTTTTCGATGGCAACACTGCTGGCGATTGGAACGGTCTGCCTCGCGGTGTTCCTGCTCTATCGCCGCATCACCGATATTGCCTGGTTCTCCAAGTTGCTTGCGATTGGCGTGTTTGGCTCCCTCGGTTGGATCATCTTCACCGGTATCACCCACTTCAATCCAGCCATGGCGTTCAGTTTCCCCAAGGGCGCGTTCCACCTCGATGAGAATTTCTTCACCGGGCTCGGAGCCGCGATGCTGGTTTCCACATATGACTACTGGGGTTACTACAACATCTGCTATCTCAGCGAGGAAGTGAAGGAACCGGAAAAGAATGTTCCGCGTGCGGTGATGATCTCGATCGTGCTGGTTGCGATCATTTACATCACGATGAATATCAGCGTGCTTGGTGTCGTTCCGTGGCAGGAGATGATGTCGAGCGCGCACTCCGACACGCGCTTTTATGTGATCTCGGTGATGATGCAGCGCGTCTATGGACACTGGGCCGGCTACCTCATTACCGGCCTGATTATCTGGACGGCGTTTGCCTCGGTGTTTTCACTGTTGCTCGGCTACTCGCGCGTTCCGTACGCAGCCGCCATCGACAACAACTACTTCAAGGTCTTCGGGAAGCTGCATCCGAAGCATCGTTTTCCATACGTCTCCTTGCTGACCCTTGGCGCCGTCTCCATCGCCTTCTGCTTTCTTTCGCTGGCGGATGTTATTGCGGCGTTGGTGGTCATCAGGATCATCCTTCAGTTTCTGTTGCAGACAGTGGGTGTCATTGTTTTGCGAATTCGCAGGCCGGACATGCCGCGCCCATTCCGCATGTGGCTGTACCCGTTGCCTGCACTCATGGCCACAATCGGTTTTGTCTACATCCTTTTTTCACGTCCATATTTTGGAAAAGAAATTCGTTACGCGACTGTTCTGCTCGTCCTGGGCTTGATCATCTATCTTGTGCGGTCGTATTTCCGGCGGGAGTGGCCCTTCGGGTCAGGTACTCTCCAGCCTGCTGCCGCGGCGGATGCGCCATCCATTGATCTCCCAGACAGTCACGAGGCGGATTAATCGCAGGAGGCGAAATGCGCTTTGCCAGGTTGCTAACAGTTGTTGGAGTCCTGTTCGCCGTATTGCTAGCCTGGGCCCAGGACCCGCGCGACGTCAAAATCACACCGCAAGTAGATGCGGTAAAACTTCCAATTGATCGCGGCTCGACCGCGCTTTACCAGACTCTCCGCAAACTCCACACCCGTGCCAGCTTACTTATGATCACCGCCCACCCCGATGATGAGGATGGCGGCCTGCTGGCCTACGAGACACGCGGAGAGGGCGCCACGGCAACCCTCCTGACGCTGAACCGCGGCGAAGGCGGACAGAACGTGATGTCCAACGACTACTGGGATCGGCTTGGCGAAGTCCGTACGCAGGAACTCCTACAGGCAGACCGCTATTATGGCGTGCAGCAATACTGGACGCGTGTCGCTGATTACGGCTTCTCAAAAACGAAGGAAGAAGCGTTGTCCAAGTGGACTGAGCAGCGCGTGCTCTATGACGTGGTGCGCATCATTCGCATGACGCGGCCGCTCGTTGTCAGTTCGGTGTTCGTCGGCGGCCCCTCCGATGGTCATGGCCACCACCAGGTCGCCGGCATGATGGCGCAGGAAGTGTTCAATGCGGCGGGCGATCCGAACGTGTTCCCCGACCAGATTAAAGACGGGTTGAAGCCGTGGAAGCCGGTCAAGGTATACGAGCGCGTGCCGCAGTGGGCCGTGTCGTCGAAGGGCATCTTCGACTATGCGACCGGCCACACTCTTCCGCTGCGCTTCTACGACTACGTGAACAAGACATGGATCACCCACCAACTCTCGACGGACGTAGAGATTCCGGAGGGCAACTACGATCCAATTCTCGGTGAAACCTACGTACAAATCGCGCGTAAAGGCCTTGGGTTCCAGAAGTCCCAGAATGGCGGAACGGGCTATGTTGCGCCTACGGGCATTGAGTCTCCGTATCACCGTTTTGCCGCGGCGATCCCGGTGTCCGGACAGGAAAAATCGTTCTTCAGCGGAATCGATACTTCGCTGATGGGCATTGCCGATTACGCGAATGGCGGCAACGACGCATTCCTCAAGACCGGACTGTCGGAGATGACTTCGATCGTCAACGACGCGACGGCGAAATTCGATCCCAAGGATCCCTCGGCGATTGCGCCGCTGCTGGCGAAGGGTCTGAAGACGACACGCGATCTGATTGCCGCGGTGGAGAAGAGCAGCCTGAGCGACACCGCGAAGTACGACATCGGTCATGAACTGAAAATCAAGGAAGCACAGTTCAACGATGGCGTGGTGGAAGCACTGGGACTGAACCTGGTGGCTGCGGTAGCCCCGGAAAAAGAGCCAACGGGAATGTTTGCCCTGGCGCTGTTCCGCGGGCTGTCGCCGACTTTCCAGGTGGCGATTCCCGGGCAACAGTTCTGGGTAAAGGTGGAGTTGGATGACCAGAGCCCCAGCCCGATCACTGTGAAAGATATTTCTCTGAAGGCATCGGATGGCAAGGACTGGACTTTCCAGTCAGAAGGAGCGATGCCGACTTCACTACCGGATAATCAATCGGCGTCGGTACGCTTCAAGGTGGACGTCCCGAAAGATGCGGCGTACACGAAGCCCTACTTCACGCGTCCGAACATCGAGCAATCCTACTACAACATCGACAACCCGAAATACCTTGGCCTGCCGACCAGTCCGTATCCGCTGGCTGCGTGGGTCAACATGGAATACGACGGCGTGCCGATTCGTATGTCGGAGGTCGTGCAGGCGGTGGACCGCATTGTTGGACCGGGATTGGTCTTGAATCCGCTGATTGTGGAGCCGGCGATCTCGGTGCGGATGGATCCGAGCGCAGGCATCGTGCCGCTGAGCGGCCAGCAGTTTACGCTGACGGCCACCCTGCACAGCAACGTGAAAGGTTCCGCGGAAGGCACGGTGAAACTCGATCTGCCGCAAGGATGGACTTCCTCACCGGCAGAGGCGACATTCCACTTTTCCAAGGACGGGCAGGAGCAGAACGTACCGTTCGTGGTGACTCCCTCCGGATTGCAGCAGAAGGCATACAAGGTTACGGCGGATGCCACGTATGACGGCCAGAGTTACAAGGATGGATACGTGATGACGGGATATCCTGGAGTCCGTCCATACCCGTACTTTGCTCCGGCGGTGTTCCGTGCAACCGGCGTGGACGTGAAAGTGGCCAAGAACTTGAACGTGGGATACGTGATGGGTACGGGCGACGACGTTCCGAAGTCGCTTGAGGACCTGGGCATCCACGTGCACTTTCTGTCCGCCTCGGACCTGGCGTCGGGCGATCTCTCGAAATACAACGTGATCATGCTCGGTGTGCGCGCTTACGCGAATCGCACTGACCTGATCGCCAATAACAACCGCGTCCTGGATTACGTGAAGAACGGGGGCGTCGTCGTGGTGCAGTACAACACCGCACAATACAACCACGACTTCGGTCCGTATCCCTACACGCTCGAAACCAGCGAGAATAGAACGGTGACCGATGAGGATTCGAAGGTCAATATTCTCGAGCCGAACAACCCGGCGATGATGTGGCCGAACAAGATCACCTCGGACGACTTCAATGGCTGGGTGGAAGAGCGTGGGCACAGCTTCATGGCGAGCTGGGATCCGCACTACGAAGCGTTGGTTGAGACGCACGATCCCGACCAGTCGCCGCAGAAGGGCGGATTGCTCTATGCGCGCTATGGCAAAGGCGTTTACGTCTACGCTGCATTTGCCTTCTACCGGCAATTGCCCGAGGGCGTGCCGGGAGCGTATCGCATTGTGGCAAACCTCCTGAGCCTGTCACAGAACCCCAATCTCAACTCGACCCTAGCGGCCGGGCAGAAGGGGCAACACTAACAATTCCTCCTGACCCTGATTAGGATGGCGGGATTTCCCCCCGCCATCCAATTTTTTGAATCAGGGTAATGTAGCGGAGGAGCGAGAGGTAAGATTGCAGTATATGAATGCAAGTTTGCCGTCACCGTCCCCGTACTCCACGTTCATGCTCAAGGAGGTCTACGACCAGCCGGAAGCAGTTCGCGAAACCCTCCAGCGACATTTCAATCCCTCCACGGGCGCTGTCTTCCTGGACCGCTGTTCGTTTCCGGTGAAGGACATTTCGCAGCTGCGCAAGATTACGATCGTTGCCAGTGGAGCCAGTCGCCACGCAGGACTGTGTGGAAAGCTGATGATCGAGGATCTGGTTGGTATTCCCGTGGAAGTCGAGCACGCCAGCGAATACTGTTACCGGCGTCCGTTGCGAGAAGACAAATCCCTGGTAGTCGCGATTACGCAGTCGGGTGAAACCGGCGACACGATCGCCGCGCAACGCCTGGCCCAGGAAAGTGGTTTCTGCACGCTCGCCATCTCCAATGTCGTGGACTCCACCATCGCTCGCGAGGCCCATGCCACCCTGTTCACGGTTGCCGGCAGGGAAGTCGCCATCCCAGCGACCAAGAGCTTTACCGCGCAACTTACCGCGTTGTATCTATTGGCTATTTACCTGGCTGCGGCTCGACAGTCACTGGCTGCGGAAGTCATCGGCGCGCGCGTAAAAGAACTGGCCGCTATTCCAGAAGTCATCCAGAACATGTTGCCGGCCGTCGACGAGCGTGCCCGTGAAATTGCCGCTTCCTACTATCGCGACCAGACGTTTACGTTCCTTGGACGCGGCGTGCATTATCCCATCGCATTGGAAGGTGCGCTAAAGCTGAAGGAAATCTCCTACATCCATGCCGAGGCTTACCCTTCGGGCGAGTTACGCCACGGCCCCACGGCTCTTATCGACGACACGCAGCCGGTTGTGGCCATCGCCACTCGCGATCTCAAGGACGATCAGTCCGTCCTGCGATATCAGAAATCCGTCAGCCTGCTCCGGGAGATTCGCGAGCGTTCCACTCGCCAGGTACTTCTCGTCTCGGAGGGAGACGAAGATCTTCAGCGGCTGGTGCCTGACTGCTTCGCCGTTCCGCGCGTATCCGAGCTGCTGCTGCCGATTCTCGAAATAATTCCGTTGCAGTTATTCGCCTATCACGTAGCCACGCTGAACAACTACGACGTGGATAAGCCGCGGAATCTGATGAAGTCCGTGCGGGAAGATTAGGGGTTTCACGTTAAGAAAGCTCAACTGAGATGAGGAGGGGCTGGCCCGAGGGCAGCGGGGGCTAGCTCTTCTTTAGTTCGATCAAGACGCGGCGCGCGACTTCCTTCAGTGTCTCAAATACGCCATTTCCCTGGCACGCAATGGCCTCGAAAACAGGCTCATCCCGCCGGACCAATTCCTTCTTGATCTTGTCGACCGGCAGTGCATTTGGCAGATCGCGCTTGTTGAGTTGCAGCACGTACGGCAATTTCTCGAATTCGTAGCCGTGATCCTTCAGGTTGGATACCAGGTCATCCAGCGCTTCGATGTTGGCGTCCATCCGCTCTTCCTGCGAGTCCGCCACGAACACCACTCCGTCCACGCCGCGCAGGATCAGCTTGCGGCTGGCTTCGTAGAAAACCTGTCCAGGAACCGTATAGAGGTGGAAACGCGTCTTGAAGCCGCGAACCGTCCCGAGGTCGAGTGCCAGAAAATCGAAGAACAGGGTACGGTCCGTCTCCGTGGCAAGCGAGATCATCTTCCCCTTTTGCTGTGCGGAAGTCTTGTCGAAGATATGCTGCAAATTCGTCGTCTTACCGCCCAGACCCGGGCCGTAGTAGACGATCTTGCAGTTAATCTCGCGTGCAGCGAAGTTGATGAAACTCAAGCAGGTGCCTCAGCTATCGGACGCTTGACGCACGGCAACATCAGAACGCCAAACGCGGGGATTCCGACTGCCATTCCACCGCGCAAACCCTCGTACGTGTGTTTTCCCGTACAAGTTGCCGCAACGGCGGGATACCCCGTTTATATCACAGCAGTTCGATGATGGCCCGCGCCAATCTTGGTTCCCCGTCTCCCAAGTTGGTAAAGCAGTTACCAAGGTACTGCAACCACTTACTGCATGCGGTTCACTGACGGGTCTCTTTCCTCGGTGGCAGCGGGTAGTAGCCGTCCTTGGCATACACCTTCCAGTTCGAAGATCCCCGTACCTGGACCTCGATGGAACGATAAATTCCGGCGTTTTGTACCGTCACAGGCGCCGAGTAATAGCCAAGCGTGTACTGGTTGCGAGCCTCATCGGTCAGCTTTGCGTAAGCCGCTTCAATAGCGTCAGTGCTGAATTCCGTCAGCATATCGCCGCCCGTCGCATTGGCATACTTCGGAAGGATATTGCCGAACCCCTGGTGTGGCAGCTTGATTCGGTTCAACCTTCCATATCCCGGGATGGCCGCCGAATCCACTGCAACCGCATAGACAATCACGTTATTCGACAGCAGGACTTTCAGTACGTCGCTATAGCTTGCGGCGCTGCCGTACTCGCGGCCATCGCTGATGACGAAGATAACCTTGCGGCGCGTGCGATCCCGCTGACCCAGGTCGACCGCTGCCTGCAGGATGGCATCGTTCAGCACGGTCGAAGTGTCATACGCGTGGTTATTCGTGATGGGACGCGGCGAACCGGGATCCATTGGGCGTCCATTCACTGACGGACCTGCGGTCATCGGACTATCGCTGATGGCCGGGCCGCTGGGTCCGCCCTCCACCGCCTTGATCTTTGAAAGCGTGACGTTTGTCCTTTCGCTCAGTGCCGCCAGAAAGTTCTGCCGTTGGCGCACCGTGTTGCCATAGGTGTAGATGGCCATCTCGTCGAAGGAACTGAACGCGCCGGTCAGGGCCGGGAACGTCTGCTGAATCTTTTTCAGCGCCACATCCGGCAGCCCCGTCTCAATTACCACAGCCGCCGAGATTGCCAACGGATCACTGGTGAAAAACGTCAACTTTTGCGGCTCGCCATTTTCCAGTACCGTGAAGTTTTGGGCCGTCAGTCCATCTACCAGGTGGCCACTGGAATCCTTTACAGTCACCGGAACCACCACGTAGTTCACGCCTGTCGTGAACTTGTAAAGCTGATCGGTACCGCTGCCTGCGCCCATTGGTACAGACCCCGGCGGGACGGTTTTTACCTTAAACGGAGGCTCGGAAGGCTGCTGCGGTTCGCCGCCCGTAGGCGAGGCCGCTGTCCCGGGAGCAGGCTGGCTCGGAACCGTGGCGTCCGGGGCAGGAAAAGTCTTTTTCACGGCCGAGGGGGCGTCGGGGGGCGTCTGTGCGGGCCGCTGCTGCGTCTGTGCCGGGGGACGGTTTGGCGAGGGCGTAGGCGCATCTGGCAGCTGCTGTGCCCATATAGGTGTCAGCGCCAGCACCACCGCCCATATTCCCAATGCCTGTACGACTTTTTTCATGGTTCCTCCCCGGGGATCGCCCATCTGCCACCGCAAAATAGTCCAGCAACTAATCTATACAGAAGTGGTTTACGTCTACATACTAGATTACGCCGATCAGCGGCTGAACACTATGCGAGCCAGCCTGAAATCCGCCGTGTTGTTCTTCACGATGGCCATGCTTCCGTGCGCCATTTTTGCTCAACAATCCCAGCCCCAGTCCCAGCAACCGGAAAGTCAGGAACCGCTGGAGACCCTCAAAGTCAACGTCAACGTTGTTACCGTCTATTTCAACGTCAAGGGCAAGCACGGTGCGCTTATTCCCAATTTGACGAAGAATGACTTTGTTGTCACCGAGGACGGCAAGCCTCAGACAATCAAGTACTTCGCCGCCGAATCCAACCAGCCGCTGACCCTCGGATTGATGATCGATACCAGCGGCAGCCAGCAAAACGTGCTTGGCATGGAACAGGATGCCGGCGCTGAGTTCCTCAATCAGGTATTAACCCCGAAGGACCTCGCATTCCTCATCGGCTTCGACATAAACGTCGACCTGCTGCAGGACTTCACCTCCTCGGGACGCGACCTCAGGGCAGCGTTGCGCAAGACCCGTATCAACACTGGAGGCGGCGGAGGCGCCGCCGGCATTCCCGGGCTTGGTCAGGGCCCCGTTCCGGTTTCGCGCCCCAAGGGCACACTTCTATATGATGCAATTTACCTTGCTGCGCATGACAAATTGAGGGAACAGGTTGGACGGAAAGCCATGATCATCCTCACCGATGGCCAGGATGAGGGAAGTCAGGAGAATCTGCCGGAAGCAATCGAGGCGGCGCAGAAGGCCGATGCCATGTGCTACGTCATCCTCATTGCGGACCGTGGCTTTTACTCGCAAGGCGGTTTCTATGGCGGTGACAGCGCCATGCGTAGACTTGCCGAGGAAACCGGCGGACGCGTCATCAACGTCGGCAACAAGCCCGAGAAGTTGCGCGCCGCATTTGATGAGATATCGAAGGAACTCCGCACCCAGTACATGATCGGTTACACGCCCACTAACCAGACAGCCGACGGCACGTACCGCAAGGTCGATGTCCGCACCGTGGACAAGGAATATAAGGTTCAGGCGCGGAAAGGGTATTACGCTCCCGGACCGAAGCAGTAGATCGCACCATCCGGCGCGCTCTGCTTCCTGCGCCGCAAATAAAAAGGCCAGCCGCGCGGGCTGGCCTTTGGTTTTGGCGCATGGCGCTTACGAAGTAGGCGCGTAATATCCCTTCTTCGCGCGGATGAGCAGCTTCTTGTCGTGCGTCGGTTCAATCCGGATGCTGTGGTATTCCCCATTGTGCGCAAAATCCGCCGGTCTGTAGGAGAGCGCATACTGGCTGCGCAGTTCGTCCTGGATCGCGTAGAACGCGTCCGAGACCTCCTGGATGCGGAACGGGAAGAACACGCGTCCGCCGGTTGTCTCCGCAAAGCGTTCCAGCACCTTGTCGCCGCGCGTCTTGATGCCGCTGATGTTCGTGCTGATCGCGTAGATGGTCACTTCTGCGCGCTGTGCCATCTCGATCGCTTCTTCACGCGTGACGCGACTCTGGTTGTCCTCGCCATCGGTCAGCAGAATGATTGCCTTGCGCGTTCGCCCGGTGGCCGAGTTCGCGTTTGCCAGCTTGTCACGGCAGGCGTAGTAGATCGCATCGAACAGCGCTGTGCCTCCGCCCGCCCTCAACTCCCGCACGCCCCGTGCCAGCTTATCCGTGTCGTCGGTAAAATCCTGCGTCACCATCGGCGTCGAATCGAATCCAATCACGAACGCCTGGTCAGAATTCCGGCGAATGATCTGGTTAAGGAATTCAATCGCCGCGTCCTGTTCAAAGTGAAAGCGATCACGGATCGAGTTGCTCGCGTCAATCAGCAGGCCCACGCGGAGCGGCAGGTTGGTTTCGCTTTCAAACGATGTGATCGCCGCCGGCGGGTTACCGTTGTCCAGTATTCGAAAGTCGTCCTGCTTGAGGTTCTTCACGAACCTGCCGTGCTTGTCGGTTACGGTGAAGACGACGTTAACTTCGTTAACGGTCTTCTTGATGGTTGTGACCGATTGATCGTTCTGCTCATCTGTCTGCGGCTTCTGCTGCGGCTGTTGCGGAGAGACGTCAACCGCCGGGAACGCCGGCGCAGTCTTCTGATCGGTGGGCGTTGTTTGTGTCGTGCTGGAACCCTGCTCCGCCGCAGGTTGCGGGTTCGACGTCTGCGGCTGCGCCGGTGCCGTTTCCGGTGTTGCCGGTTTCTTTTGCGATGGAGGAGTTTGCGGGGCTCCGGGAAACTTCTTCGGCTGGACAGTCGAAGAAGGCGCCGAGGGAAGGTCCTGGGTGGAATTCTGCGCAAACACCGCTGTTGCGCTCAGGCACAGCACAATACAGACAAAAATGAGCCGATTCTTCATCGTGTTTCCATTATATATAGCGCCTCGCTGAGGTCGCGTTTGGTCACCCTGCCAGCTTCAGTTTCGTCAGGAATTCCTGCAATTCCACGGCCAGTGGTGCAGTGAAAGCTAATTCCTTCTTTGTGCGGGGATGCGTGAATTGCAGGCTCGCCGCATGAAGGAAATTTCTACGCAATGAGAGTGTCTTTGACTCAGATGCGCGCGTCTTCTTCGCTTCGGTTCTCACCGACACCGGTGTGCCATGCGCTTCGCGGGCCAGCGCGTGCGGCGACAGGACCTCCGCCGCCCCATAGAGCGTGTCTCCCACCACCGGATGCCCAATCGAAGCCATGTGCACGCGGATCTGGTGGGTGCGTCCGGTGTCGATCTTCACTTCCACCAGCGCGAACTTTCCGTAAGGCGACGCAAACCGTTCCACCACTTCGTAGTGGGAAACTGCTTCCCGTCCGGCGCTACCGCGAGTCGTCATGCGCGTGCGGTTCTGCCGGTCCCGCTGGATCGGCGCATTGATCGTTCCCCGGTCGTGGCTGGGCCATCCGTGCACCAGGGCGACATACTTCTTCTTTACGCCACGGGTTGCGAACTGTTCCGCCAAGCGCTGATGCGCCAAATCGTTTTTTGCCACCACGATGAGGCCGCTGGTTTCCTTGTCGAGGCGGTGCACAATTCCCGGCCGCAAGTCGCCGCCGCTTTCCGAAAGCTTCTTGAAGCGAAACAGCAGTGCGTTGACCAGCGTTCCGCGATTTCGCACGCTGTCCGTGCTGCCGTTGCCCGCGTGCACCATCATGCCCGCTGGCTTGTTGATGACTGCCAGGTCCTTATCTTCGTAGATCACGTCAAGCGGGATGTCTTCAGGCTCCGCCCGCAGAGGTTCCAACTGTAGGCGGCCCAGCACCTCGATGCGTTCGCTGCCCTTCAGTTTGAGCGAGGGCTTCGCGTGTTTTCCATCCACCAGGATTTTCTGCTGTTCAATCAGTTGCTGTACGCGCGCGCGGCTGACGCCGGAAAGGTGCGAGACGAGGAATTGGTCAAGCCGCAGGCCGGCATCGTCTTCCGTGGCAAGCAGCTCGGAGGGATATCCCGCTTCGCCGTCAGTCTCCGGCGATTCGACTTCCTCGTCCGCTTCCATGTCCCGATCGATCATTGTTTTCGCCGGCATCGTCAGATTCGTTTCCGTAAAGCCAAACGCCCTCTCACAGAGGGCGTCCAGCGGATTTCCGAATCGCAACACTCGTTCACTACAGCGCCGCCGCGATTCTTATTTCGCCGCGGCTGGCTCATGCAGAGGTCGACGCATCATCCACAGCACTCCGCCGGTGATCACCATGAAGATTGCGATCAACTGCGTTCCGCTCAACGCTCCGCCGAATACTTCGCCCCGTCCCGGATCGCCGCGCCAGAATTCGATTACAAAGCGCTCGACGCCGTAGAGAAACAGGTACAGCCCCATGATCTGTCCTTCGAACTTCTTCTTCCGGATCAGCAGCAGCAGGATCACGAAGTTGATGATTTCCGCCACCATCTCGTAGAGCTGCGTCGGTTGGAGCTTGACGCCCAGCGGTGTGCCCACCAGTTCATGCGCCAGCGGATTCGTGAAGGTGATGCCCCATGGCACGGTGGTCGGCTTGCCCCAGCAGCAGCCTGCCGCGAAACAACCGACGCGGCCCAGCGCATGTCCAATTGCGATGCCTGGCGCGAAGACATCTGCCGCGCGCAGGAAGGGGATCTGATTTTTCCAGACATACCACCCGCCGCAAACAACCGCCAGTACCAGCCCACCAGAGAAAACGCCACCCGACTGCAACAGTGTGGCCACGCTGAACAGCTCGCCCAGGTGATTCATGTAATACGTGAAGTCGACAAGAATCATCAGAACCTTTGCGCCGATGATGCCGGAAAAAATGGCAATCGCGCCCAGGTTCCACATCTTGTCGGGATCAATGCCCTGCTGTTTGGCGAGGTAAAAGACCACGGTCATGCCGACGATCAGGCCAAGTGCGGCCATCACGCCATACGTCGGCTGGTAGTAACTGCCTATGTGGAAGAGTCGAGGGAACACAATACTATTTTAGATGCTGGCTGGGGTTTATGGCTGTACAAACAGTGAAAGGCACCACTTGAAGGCCATCGGCTCCAAATCGCGGAAGAAACAGAACGCCGGCCCACTTGGCCGTGTGCGATGGGGCTCTGTGAACCCTCTCACCAGGTGGGCGCCCTCCGTGATCCATTAGGCCTATGCGACTGGGCATTAGCTCACCGGATCAATTGTCGAGTCGGGCACCCTATTTGACGTTATCGGTTCAGCAGTGGTGTGTCCATCGCATCACCAACTTCGCAGGTCGGCGTGCATGAAACAAATGCTACGGGTACCGCTGGCCGTTTCGCAAGTCAGCCGCCGAAATTAGTTGGAAAGCCACGTGCTTAGCGGGCCTGCCATCATTTATTTACTTGACATCATTTTGTCCACCGGCCAGTCGCCCGCTCCCGGACCTCCATGTCTCAACCTCCCAGAGTTTGTTTCTTGCCACGAAAAAACAGGCGGCCAGTTCAGGCCGCCCGTCAGATTATTGCCGTCGTTCGGTTATTGCACGCCGGCAGTGCATTCATCGATGAAATGCTCGTAGTCCGTTTGAAGCTTCGCCAGCGCCTTGATATTCAGGTAAACCATGTGGCCCGAATCATACGTCGCATACTGTATGTTCTTGCGATATGACGGCGGCAGATCCATGTGGTTCATCGTGAAGTTCGCAGCATAGTAAGGCGTCGCCAGGTCGTAGTAGCCTTCCATCACCTGCACCTTCAGGTACGGGTCCTTGATCATGGCCGAGCGCAGCATCGTGGCCGTGTCCGGATACCCCATCCTGGTTCCCCAATCCCACTGGAACGCCGCGGCCGCCGGTCCTGCGTCGCGAGCCGACACGTAGTACGGCATGTCGGTCTTGTAATCCAGTTCATTGCGGACATAGTCGTTGAAGACGGAGACGAAGGGCGGCGTGGTTGCCGCGCCCGAGGGATCAAAGAAACTATCGTTCCATGGTCCAACCGGATCGGGCATCGTGTAGCGCGCATCGAGCCTTCCAACCCGCAGCTTCTGGTCGATCAGCAGGTGCGAGGTAAATCCGCGCACGTCCACGCGCAGATTCATGCGGTCCAGGTAGTCCTTGCTCAACCCTGTGTACCGCGCCAGCTTGTCGAGTACGTCTTCGCGTTCCTGCGGCGAAATCGAATCGCCCTTTGCCAGTGCTTCCGCGTATTCCGTCGAAGCGAAGTGCTCCACGTCGGCACGCGTCTTTGCCAGGTCCTGCATGAGATCCGGAGCCAGCTTCTTGTGATAGGCCGCAATCATCGTGTAGGTCGGCAGCGTCAATACGAAGGCTTCGTCATTCTTGCGCGAATACGAGAGCGTCTCGAAGTCCAGCACGGTCGATAGCAGGTTCACCCCGCTCAGCGCGATGCCGTGGTCCATCAAGTAGCCCGCGATTCCCGCCGAGCGCGTCGTGCCGTAGCTTTCGCCAAACAGGAACAGCGGCGACAGCCAGCGCTCGTTGCGGCTGATGTACATCCGGATGAATTCGCCGAACGATTCGATGTCGCCCTGCACGCCCCAGAACTTCTTGCCCGTTTTCAAATCCGCAGGACGGCTGTACCCGGTGCCGATGGCGTCCACGATCACAATGTCGGTCTTCTCCAGCGGCGTGTAAGGATTGTCCATCAACCGGTAGGGAGCCGCCGGCATCCAGCCATCCGGTTGCAGCACGACACGGCGCGGTCCCAGCGCACCCATGTGCAGCCAGAGCGATGCCGAGCCCGGCCCGCCGTTGAACGCGAATGTCAGGGGCCGCTTGTTTGCCTCCTGACCGTCCAGCGTGTAAGCCACGTAGAACATCTCGGCTTCGATGTTGCCCGTGACGCCCATGATCGGCATGCGGCCAGCAGTAGCCGTGTATTTCAGTACCTTGCCGTTGATGTGAATCTCGTGATGCGTTACCACCGGCGGCTGTTCCGTCATGTCCCACTTGATCTCGTGTGACGAAGCGGCTTCGGACGCCTGCTCGCGACGCGCATTTTCCTGCGGCTGTCGCGTCTCCTCGTGCTTCGCCTGTTCCTGGCTGGCCTGCGGGCGCTGCGCC
Source organism: Acidobacteriota bacterium (assembly GCA_021779935.1). GTDB lineage: Bacteria > Acidobacteriota > Terriglobia > Terriglobales > Acidobacteriaceae > JAJXZT01. Next base: position 168,358 of record JAJXZT010000062.1, on the reverse strand, counting down.
ATTCTCTCCGCGCGCTGTTCTGGAGTGTTGCGTTGTTGTGCAAATCCCGCAGTGCCTAACGCGAGGCACAGCAGTAATACTTTCAACGGCACATTTCTCATAGTGGGCTCCTGTGGTTTGGATTGCCTGTGGGCGGACGATAACTTTCTCTCAACCTGGCGTTTCGCGCAATAGAAAAGGCACGGCGTTCGCCGTGCCTGTATCTTCGGAATGCCAGCCGGCTAGCCGGCTCGCCGGTCCTGGATTACTTCGTCCAGTGCCGAATTCAGTGCACTTTGCAGGTGCGACGTGCGTTGCGTATACTCGCTCGCCACCGATTCGTACTTCTTTTTCAGGGCCAAAAATTCATCGGCAATGTTCAGCGCTGCCAGTACCGCCACGCGCAACGAGTCCACCGTTGCCGTATGTTCGGCCACCGCCCGCATCTTGCCGTCCACAATCTCGGCCAGCTTCTGGATATACTCGGCATCCGAGCCACGCAGGTTGTAGCTCTGATCGTAGATTTCCACGCGAATGCTGCCGTTCTGTTCGCTCACTACGCTCTCCCTTGCGGAATCCCTACGATTCCGCGGCGATGATGGAGTCCATCTGCTCCAGCATCTTTCCCACCCGCGATTTCACTTCCTCGCGATCTTTTTTTAGAGCAACCAGCTCCGCTTTCATCGTTTCCACTTCTTCTTCGCGTTCCTCCAACTGCTGCCGCAACCGCGTAACATCGCGGTCCGCCGCTGCTTTGGCTTCGCGCGCCGCCTTCAATAGCTCAATTGTGCGGTAGATCTTTTCCTCCAGCGACATGAATTCGCTGGGGGAACCTTGAAAGGCAAGTTCGGGTTCTGTATTTGCTGGCATTACCGCGACCCTTTTGTAACCAATTTTGATTGCATTCGTGCGCAGTATATCGCATGTACCTGTGGAATTTGGCCGGAATACGCGCTACTCTGCTGCGCCATGAGATCCATTTTTGCCTGTAGCCTCCTTCTTTCCGCCTCGCTTGCCCTGGCACAGTCGGCTCCGAACACAAATATCGATCCCGCGCTTTGGCGGAAGATTGCGAAAATGCCCGCCTTTGACAACCACGCACACATCCAGGACGTGGCCCCTCCCGGAGAAGAGGATCACGGCTTCGACGCGCTGCCTTGTCCACCGGGCGTAGCCTCCACGCTGGTCGCGGACTCCCACATCAACCTGATGTATCTCGACGCATGGCACGCGCTCTACGGCTATCCCTTCCACGACGCATCTCCCGAACACCTCAAGACGCTTTTTCGCGAGCGCGCTGCCGCTCAGAAGCGCGAGGGAGACCGCTATCCCAGTTGGGTTTTGAACCAAATGGGGATCGCCCAGATCAACGCGAACCGCATCACCATGGGCCTCGGCCTGACAGCCTCCCGCTTCCACTGGGTCCCCTACGACGATTCCTTGCTCTTTCCGCTGAATAACCGCGTGCTGGAAAGCGTAAATCCCGATCGCGCTTACTTCTTTCCGCGCGAGGAGCGTATCTTCCGTGGCTATCTCCAGCAGGCCGGTCTTTCGCAAATTCCCGCCACGCTCGCGGACTACGTTGCCAGGGTGATCGTTCCGACACTCGAATCGCAGAAGCAGCACGGTGCAGTGGCCATCAAGTTTGAGGCCGCCTATCTGCGTTCGCTCCAGTTCCGTCCCGCGTCAGAAGAAGACGCCGCGCGAATCTACGCGAAGTATGTGGCCGGAACCGTTCCCGACTCTCGCGAATATCGGCGTCTCCAGGATTTTCTCTTCCGCACCATCGCGCGTGAAGCCGGACGCGCCGGGCTAGCCGTCCACATCCACACCGGCAACGGCTGCGGCGCGTATTACGACCTGCAGGGCGGTCACGCCGAGTTGCTCACTGCTGTCTTCGACGATCCCACGCTCAACAAGACCAACTTTGTCATCCTCCACGGCGGCGAGCCGTTTACCGAGGAAATCGTTGCGCTCATCACCAAGCCCAATGTCTATGTCGATTTTTCCACCATCGATGTCGGCAGCTCCCCGCGGGAGTTGAGCCGCGTTCTGCGACGGTGGATAGAGTCGATGCCGGACAAGATTCTCTTCGGAACGGACATGTATCCCGGCGGCCCGGACGACAGTTGGGAGGAAACCGGTTGGGTGGCGACGCGCTCCGCCCGTGAGGCCCTGGCCATGGCGCTCACCGGCCTCGTGCGCGACGGCATCATTACCCGCCCGCGAGCGCTGGAAATCGCCCGCGGAATCCTCTACAACAACGCCGCCCGACTCTATGGCCTCGCACCCGCGAAGTAGGAACTTGGGCATAAAAAGGGGCGCGACTCGTGCCGCGCCCTGAGCTTCTCGTGAAGTCTATCTATCTCTTGTCTTTTTCCTTATCCCGGTCGCGATCTCTATCCCTGTCTCTGTCGCGATCCTGGTCGCCCCGTTTGTCATGTCCATTGTCGTGCGGCACCGTCACGGCAACTGATTGGTTTGTGCTGCCGCCAGCCGAATCCGTGGCCGTTACCGTAATCGTGTAGATCCGTCCGGCCTTGTCCCAACCGTCTCGTTCGGCGCGCAGTAACACCAGTTTGTTGTTCACCACCACCCAGTCGGGGCTGCTCCAGTGATGATGTTTGTCTTTTGCAGGCTCGTTACTGCTCACCGTGACGACCGGAACGATACTTGTATCGCAGTTGTCGCTCACGCTGTAGCTCAGCCCCACCTTTTCAAACTGGTTGTTCGGAGGCCACAGGATCGTCTTGCTTGCCGTCAACCCGGTGATCACCGGTGGCGGGTTCGAGACCATCCACGTCTGCGAAGTAGTGTTATTCGACTGCACCACGTCCAGCGTCTGGCTGGTCACGCCGATCCCGTTGAAGAGCGACGTTCCATCCACCGTGGCGCACACCGGAGTTACCGTAAACGCAAACTGCGAGCTTGCGCCGTTTGCCAGCACGTCCGCCGTGCAACTCATCTGCGCGGCTGTAGTGCTGCACGTCCAGCCCGCCGGTGCTGTCACGTTCACCAACGCACCCGCCGGAACCGTGTTCAGCAGGGTTACCTGCTCGGCTTCGTCGGGACCGTTGTTCGTGACCGTCACCGAGTAGCTCGACGTCTGCCCGCTCACCAGCGCCGTTGCGCCTTCCACCGTCACCGCCAGGTCTGCTTGTGGCGGCGGGAACGTGAAGTATGCAACCGGCACGTCATGATCAGACAGCTTCTCCGGTCGCGTTGGATCGCCGTGCAGAATGTCCGGGAAGTCCGCATCCACATGCGCGACCTCCAGTTCCACCGGACGCGCCATCAGCCCGGAGCTGATCAGCACATGATCCAGCGCCTGTGCGTTGCCGGTCTCCACATAGGTATAGCGGTTCTGCGGAGCCAGCGTATTGATCAGGTCCACCAGGTCCGGGTTGACCATGTCGGCCGACGGCAGCAGCACGGAATCCGCGGGTGCCGGCGTCCCCATGATCGTTCCCAGCATGTCCGTCAATCCATCGTTGAACTGGTAGACGTTGTAGTCGCCGACGGAGATCACGTTCTCGCCCGCACCCTGGTGGTCCTGTATCAGTTGTGCCAGGAACTCGGCCTGCAACCGGCGCTTCTGGCGGGCATAGTCGCCCGTCGGAGTGTTCTCGTCGTATCCGCTCATCGAGCGCAGGTGGTTCACGATAAACGTCACCGGGAACGGCTGCCCTTTCGGCGGAATCACAGTTGCCTTCATCACCACCGGTGGACGGTCGTTCAGCACGTCGTTCGATCCATCGCGCGGGTCGATGTAGATGGTGTCCTTGCCCACTTGAATCACCGACTCTACGTTTACGCGACCGGTCTTCACCAGGATGCCGACATCGATGGCGCTCGGATCGTTACCCTGGAAGGTGTACGGCGCGTAATTCGGATTCGGCTGCCCGGCGGCAACCGCGTCGTTGTTCACCCGGTCGGCCACGTCTTGCAGCGTTGCCAGGTTCTCCACTTCTTCCACTCCGATGATGTCCGGCATCAGCAGCACGTTGCGGACGATCAGCGATGCCTTTGTCAGCCGGATGTTATATGCGGTTGGCGTCAACAGCACCGCGCCTGAATCATCCTGCGTGGCGTTGTAGAAGCGCTCCATGTTGAACGATGCCACGGTGAACTCGCGGTCGCCCGCCACGCGCACCGGCGCCGCATACATCCCGCCCGCCAGCGTTGGCATTGCACCCAGGTCCAGATCGATCGTGTAGGCATCGCTGCCGTAATCGAGCACGCCGTTCACGTTGGACACCAGCGTGTTTGACGTCACGTCAAACTTCGTGCCGCCCGCTTGTCCGTCCGTGTCCACGCGCAGCCGTTCCGGATTGTTGTCGAACAGTGGCGTATTCGGCGGCTCCAGAGGCCACAATGCGCTGCCTACCGGCAACCCCGGCTCGCGGAATGGCCGCTCCACTCCGGTGATCACCGCCCAGAATGCTCCGTCCGAAGTCACGGTTGCATTCTTCTCGCTCAACGTGCCGCCGGTTCCGGAGATCGTCGTCAGCGAATCTGCACGCACCCGCATACTCTCGTACTTCTGCAACTGGTCCAGCGGCCCCGCCGGATTCGTATCCCCCGCCGTCAGCGTTATCGCCGCGGGCAGGTCGTTTCCGGTGCTCAGCAGCTTGGTGGAAATCGTCCCGCTCAGTTCTGTCATCGTCAGTGAACTGCCGCTTGGCTGGTATTCCTGGATCGTCCCGCTTGCCATTACTTCGTTGCCCGCTACCGCAACGGCTGGGACGTTCGACCCGGTGTAGACGAAAATGCCTTCCGAAGTGTTCGGATCGCCGTCCACGTCGCTATCGCGTGTCTGCAGAAAGTATCCATTGGTCTTCCGCGCCGTCACGATGCCAACCGCCGACACGGCCTGTCCCTCGTAGGGAGACTTGCCGCCCGCGCCCTGGATCGTGTGAATCGGCACCACCGGCGGAGGAGGAGGATTCACGCTGAATGTAATCGTCGAGGTTGACGACCGTCCCTCTGCGTCGGCCACCGTCGTGCTGAGCGCCTTCGCTCCCGCGGCGGTTCCCGTTGGGATCAATGCCGTAAACGTGAACGTGTTGTCGCCCGCCGCGACGTCGCCATTGCTGCCGTCGTCAAAGAACGTCTGTGCCGCCGAGCCGCCAATCGCGCTCAGGTCGGCCGTGACGGTCAATCCGGTGCTCACCGGGTTCTGCCCCGGCGTGACACTCACCGTGAGCAACACGGTTGAGTTGAGATCGACGTTGGTCGGGTTCGCGTGACCCACGCCTATCGGCAACGACGGTCCGCCGCAGGAATTCAGAGGCGAACTGCTGTTGCGCGGAGCAGGTGCGCCAACCACGAAGTCGGCGCTGTTGTTGTTTGTGTCGGTGCAGCCGTTCCCCAGTCGCAGCGCCGCCAGCGTCGCGCCCAGGGTTGGAGTGTCCGCCGTTTCCGAGCAGTTGGCGGCCGTGCCATAGCCCACTAGGTCGACAATCGTCGCGTCCGTCGTGCAGGCCCTCTCCGAGAGGGAAGTGCTGCTCGAGACCAGGGCAACCTTGCCCGCGCCGGCGGCCATGCTTATGTTGCCCGTGACGTCGCCCGGTGGCAGAGGCGAGCCAGCTGTGCCGCCCGATTCCAGGATGAGGAAGTACTGTCCGGGCTGAATCACGCCTGTCAGGATCGTCTTCCCCGACCACAAGGTTCCGGTTGCCGACCCGTATTGCACCGACCATCCGGTCACGTCGACTGGTGTGTTGCCGCGATTGAAGAGTTCGATGTAGTCGTTTTTCAATACTGCGGTACCACCGCCGCCGCCGCCGTAGATCTGGCTGATGACGATATTCGGCGATCCGTCCGCGAAGAGGGGGACGGTCGCAAGGAAGAGAAGGCTTAGCGCGAACAGAAGCAGCGCCAGTTTATGTGGCAAAAAAGTGGCGATTTTCATAACGCGGAAGTTGTAGCACGAACGTGTCACTACAAACCAAAATTCTGCTGGATATTCCGTGAATTCCGTAGGATGGATGCGGAATGGGATTGCACTGGAACATGTGCAAATGGATTTTCGCCGCTAAAAACGACGAAAGGGCGCGATTTTCTCGCGCCCCTCGACCGCTGATTTCGCCGGATTTACCCGCGCAAAACTCCGCCCAGGCTTTCCATGGCCTTCATAATCTGCTGCGACCAGCTGTTCACTTCGTCGTCGCGCAGCGTCCTTTCCGCCGACTGGAATCTCGCGCGCACCAGGAACGAGTACTTGCTGTGAGGCAGTGTCCCACCGCGGAAAATCTCCACCGGCTCGAAGGCTTCCATCTCCGCGATGTTCAGCGCCTCCACCACGGCCTTCATCTTTTCAAACTCCGTCCCCTCCGGCAGCACGAACGAGAAGTCGCGCTCCACCACCGGATATTTCGGAACCGGCGTATAGCGGGCCGTGCGCAGTTCGTGCTGGAACAACCGCTCCGGCATGATCTCCGCCACGAACACGTCCTGCTTCAACTTGCGTGCCGCCGCGATCTCCGGATGTATCTGCCCGAAGCGCGCCACCGTGCCGCCGTCCAGCACCGCGCGCGCCGAGCGCCCCGGATGGAAATACTCCGGCACGTGGCGGTCGAAATAAATCGTCCTGTGCTCGAACTCCGCCAGCAACTGTTCCACGTCGCCCTTCATGTGGAAGAACGTGTACGCCTCCGGCTTGCCGTGCACTCCCGGTTGCTGCGCATTTCCCGTGGCGATGAATGAAATCCGCGCCCGCTCGTCGACCTTCTCTCCCACGGCCTCGAACACGTGTCCGTTCTCGAAGAGCCTTACGTCTGTATTGCCGCGGTTCAGGTTGTAGGCCGCCTGCGCCAGCAATCCCGGCACCAGCGACGCTCGCATGTAGGCCGCCTCTTCGCTCAGCGGATTCGCCAATCTGACCGGTTCGCCCTGTCCAAATGCCGTGCACTCTTCCTGCGAGAGAAACGTTGTCGACAGCGATTCGTTGTAACCCAGCGCCAGCAGCCGTTGCCGCATCGCTGCGTTCTTCTGCGCTTCCGGCAGTTCCACCACCGCGCCCGCAAACGATGGCAGCGTGCTCGGCAGTTTCAGGTATCCGTAGATGCGCGCAATCTCCTCGATCAAGTCGATTTCGCGCTCCACATCCAGCCGCCACGACGCCACCTCCACCGTGAACACTCCGCCCTTGCCTTCCACGCCGAAGCCCAGCCGCCGCAGGATGCGCACAATCTCTGCTTCCGGAATTTCTCCGCCCAGGATGCGCCGCACTTCGCTGCCGTGCAGCTTGATCTTGGGAAACTCCAGCTTGCGCGCCACCACGTCGATCTCGCCTTCGATCGTCGCGCCCGCCGTCTGCTCGATCAGCGTGGCCACGCGAGCACAGGCCTTCGACGTGATGCCGTAATCCGCGCCACGCTCGAAGCGATGCGAGGCATCCGTGTGCATCCCCAGCCGTCGTGCCGTCCGGCGAATCGTCGCCGGGTCGAACCACGCCGACTCGATCAGTACATTCTTCGTCGACTCGGTGATCATCGACGCTTCGCCGCCCATGATGCCGGCCAGAGCGACGGGCTTCACGGCGTCGGCGATCACCAGGTCGTCTTTCGTCAGCTTGCGTTCCACGCCGTCCAGCGTTGTCAGCGTCTCGCCGTCCTTTGCCCGCCGGACGATGATCTTTCCGCCCTCCAGCTTGTCCATGTCGAAGGCGTGCGTCGGCTGCCCAAGCTCGTTCAACACGTAGTTGGTCGCGTCGGCCACGTTGTTGATCGAGCGCTGGTCGATCAACCCCAGCCTGTGCGCGATCTCTTTGGGCGCCGGTCCGATCTTCACCCCCCGCGCCACTCGTGCCGTGTATCGTGCGCACCCCTGCGCGTCTTCAATCTCGATCACGAACGGCTTCTGCGCCCGATGTTCCTTCACTACCGGCAACACGGTCGTGAGGTCCAGGTCATAAATCGCCGATACCTCGCGTGCCACGCCGTAGTGGTTCATCGCGTCCACGCGGTTGGTCGTCACCTCGGCCTCGTAGCAGAGGTCCACGCCCTCGCCGTAATAACCCTCTACGGCGATGCCGCACGCCGTCAGATCGTCGGCCATCTTGCGGTCATCCACCGCCGGCGAAACAAAATCACGAATCCATGTAGCGCTAATCTTCATAAGACCGTTCCCAGTTCCCGGTACGTAGTCGCGAACACTACGAAGGATATTTTTGATCTTCCCTCTGTGTTTCCCTGTGACTTCTGTGGTGATCTTTTGTAGTTACGCGAACTGCTCCAAAAATCTCATGTCCCCGTAGAAGAACTGCTGGATGTCGTCCACGTTGTAGCTCATCATCGCCAGCCGTTCGATTCCCATGCCGAACGCAAATCCGCTCAGCTTCGCCGGGTCATATCCCACAAAGCCGTAGACATTCGGGTCCACCATGCCAGCGCCCAGCAATTCGATCCATCCGCTCTGCTTGCACGGACGGCAACCTTTGCCGCCGCAGAAAGGGCACGAGATCGACACCTCCACGCTTGGCTCCGTGAACGGGAAGAACGATGGCCGGAAGCTCGTCTTCACGTTGCTGCCGAAGAGAGACTGCATGGCGTGCTCCAGCGTCCCCTTCAGGTCGGCGAACGTGATGTTCGTATCCACGCACAGCCCCTCGATCTGGTGGAACACCGGATAGTGGGTCGCATCGGGAGTGTCGTTGCGATGCACCTTGCCCGGACAAATCACGCGCACCGGAGGCTTCAGCTTCTCCATCGAACGAATCTGTACCGGCGAAGTATGCGTCCGCAGCAGCAAGCGGTCGCGCTGTGGCCTCCGCTCCTGGTTGGCGATGAACAGTGTGTCCTGCGTATCGCGAGCCGGATGGTTCGGCGGGAAGTTCAGCGCCTCGAAGTTGTAGTAGTCGCTTTCGACTTCCGGCCCTTCGGCGATCGAGTAGCCCATCTTGACGAAGACGCCAATCAGGTCGTCGAGCACCTTCAGCACCGGATGCTTCACGCCAAGGCTGCGCCGGATGCCGGGCAGCGAGATGTCGATCATCTCCGCCTTCAGGCGCGCGTCGGCCGACGAGCCCGCGATGCGCTGCTGCGTGGCCTCGATGGTCTCCTCCACCTTCGCCCTGATCTGGTTGACCCGCTGGCCCACGTCGCGCTTGTTCGGCCCCGGAGCCGCCTTCAGCCACAGGTCGTTGATCTGCGTCAGCACGCCGTTCTTGCGCGCCATCCAGCGGTTGCGCAACTCTTCGCATGCCTTCGCATCGGCAACTGCCTGCGCCTCTGTCTCCACTGCCGCCAGCAATTCGTTCACGGCCTTGTCCAGCGCCGCCGAGTAGTCTTCAAGTTTCGGAACGTTATACATAGATGGCTCTCAGTCCTGTCGTATCCAGAAGTAAATCACATAAAACCAACTGAAGATGCCGTGGAAGATCGCCCATTCAATCTTGTGCCACTTGTTGTAGGAGAGCACCATGGCCAGTGATGCTCCGAACAGATAGAAGCCGCTTGCGCTTCTCTTCTCACTTACCTTCGCGTAGGAGAACACCATGGCCAGGGGTGCTGCGGACAAATAGAAGCTGCTTGTGCCTCTGTTCTCGTTCATCACATCCTCCTCTGCCGATGATCAGGCTAAGCCATTTCCCGTTGTTCACTCCAAATAACTACGCCACGGACCTGCACAGATCGACACGGATCGATTCTAATCCGTGATGTCCATGCAAATCCGTGGCTGATCTTGTGCGATTCGGGTTTGAACCCCGGCAGTATGCCTGCTGGAGCGCTTTTACGCCTTCGCCGGAAGCGCGGCCTTCGCCTGCGCCACCAGCGACGTAAACCCTGCGGCGTCGTGCACCGCGATATCCGCCAGAATCTTGCGATCCAGTTCGATTTCGGCCAGTTTCAGGCCGTGCATGAACTGGCTGTAGCTGATTCCGTTCAGCTTGCAGGCTGCACCAACGCGTACGATCCACAGCGAGCGGTACTGCCGCTTCTTCTGTTTGCGGCCCGAGTACGCGAACTTAAGTCCGCGCTGCACCTGCTCCTGCGCCGCCTGGTAGAGCTTTGATTTTGTAAGGAAATAACCGCTTGCGCGCTCTAAAATCTTTTTGCGCTTGTCGCGGCGTTTGGTTCCACGTTTTACGCGAGGCATTGCTTGCTCCTTTTTCTCGCTTCCACCTCACCGGTTCCCGGGGGCGGCATTTTCAGCGGCTGGAGGCAGGAGGTTTAGGACCTAAGACCTCTTCACACGCTGTGAGCCCGGTATTTCCTGGCTCTCTGTTACGCCGGACGATCCATCGCCATCCGGCGGGACGATCCCTAGTAGGGAATCATCCTCTTCACTTTGGGCTGGTCGGCTTTGTCCACCATGCCAGCCATATCGGCCTGACGCTTCCGCTTCGTATCTTTCGAAGTAAGGATGTGGCGCTGGAAAGCGTGTCCACGCTTTACCTTGCCCGTACCCGTCTTCTTGAAGCGCTTGGCGGCGCCGCTATGTGTCTTAAGTTTCGGCATCTTCTATCCCTAATGATCCGGCCACAGAACAGAACATCTCCCGCAGCCTATCCCTTCTATTAAACACGACAATGGCCGTTTTCGGCAAACCGGGGCCCTAACGGCAAGAGCGCCCACCCGGGAGCGCTCTTGAATCTTTTCAGCTCAGCGACTCAGCAGCTTAGTGGCTCACTTCGTTTTCTGCGGAGCCAGAATCAGGTGCAACGTATTGCCTTCCTGGCGCGGACGAAATTCCACGATTCCCTTGTCGCCCACGTCCTGAATCACTCGTTCCAGGATCTCGCGTCCCAATCCCTGGCGCGTCATTTCGCGTCCGCGGAAGAAGATCGTCGCCTTCACCTTGTCGCCCTCTTCGAGGAACCGGAGCACGTGGTTCATCTTCGTCTGATAGTCGTGCTCGTCCACGTTGATGCGGAACTTCACTTCCTTGATGACGATCTGCTTCTGGTTCTTTTTGGCCGCCCGCTCTTTCTTTTCCTGCTCGTAGAGGTACTTGCCGAAGTCCATGATTCGGCATACCGGCGGCTGCGCGGTAGGTGAGACTTCTACCAGGTCAAGGCTCTTTTCCCTGGCAATCTTGAGCGCGTCGAACGGGACCATAATTCCCAATTGTTGTCCCTGATCGTCGATCACGCGAATTTCGCGGACTCTGATGCGCTCATTGGTGCGGATAAAACGCTTATCGATACGATCCTCCGTCTTACAGAAGCCCTAAAAGTATAACATGCATTGCGCGAGACTTTGAACGTCGAGAGTCGGGTTCTCAGTCAGGATAGTGTGCTGTTCCCTCAGCATTCCCATTTGGGAGTCAAAGGTTGGTATGATCTGTCCACGCGGTTGTCGGCAACGTCTCCCGGCATCTTTTTGCGAAGATTTCCAAGTCCCGTCTCTGCTGTATCAGCCCTTCCGCGAGTTCAGCAGGTTCGTTGGATTGCACCCGATATGTCTTAATGAATGGTTCCAGTTTCAACCAACACTGCACAAAAACCTTACCCCATCCGTCAACGATGTATTGAGCGTCAATAAGGTCGTGTGTAACAAGAAAAGCTACTTGTTGTAACGTGGTTCCTACGTGGTCAGCAGTGAACTTCTCCTCCGGTGTCCAATTCGACCAGTCTTTTGGAAGCAAATAAACTCGGTGCCAGTGAGGTCGAAGGGCCTGCATGATGCCATACACTTCCAAAAGAACAGAGGCCGATCGCATCTTATAGGATTCTGATAGGCTGTTTCGAATTTCTCGCAATTGCAGAGCACAGAGGGCAACGAGAATCGCCGTCAAAAAGGCATAAAAAAGTGCCGCAAATGCATTCACTAGGTCGGCGCGAGACTGAAGTGCGTGCAGCACAAACCCAACCCTCCTCTTCGGTGTATGGTTTTAGCACAGAGTAGCCACTGAAAAAAGGCCAATTCTCTAGACTTCTGACACCTCTTCCCCCACCATCGCCTCGCCTTCGATCCCATTCACCCGCGCCACTACCATCCGGTTCGCTTGGTGGGTTCCGTCCAGCCATAACTTCTGGTAGTTATCCGTCAGCGCCTCGGTCCGGCCTGCAATCACATTTGTCAATGTAATTGCTTCCAATGTCTTGCCCACGAATCCTTCCTGGAAGGTCCGTTTCTTGCGCGACGCCAGTTCTCGCAGCACGCGATTGCGTTCGCGAGCGATGTGCACCGGTACTTGGTTTGGCATTTCCGCCGAGGGTGTTCCCGGCCGCGACGAGTAGGTGAAGACGTGCAGGTAGGTGAATGGCAGACGCTCGACCATCGCTCGTGTCTCTTCGAAGTGTGCGTCAGTTTCTCCCGGGAATCCCACCATCACGTCCGCGCCAATTGCCGTACCGGGCATGGCCGCGCGAATCTTCGTGATGCGGTCTTCGTAGTGCCACGGCCGGTACTTGCGATGCATCTTTCGCAATATAAAGTCCGACCCGCTCTGCATCGGCACATGCGCATGTTTGCAGATGCGCGGCTCGGTCGCCACCAGTTCGATCAGTTCATCGCTCCAGTCCATTGGCTCCACCGAACTGATGCGGATTTTCTCCACCGCCGTCCTTGTCAGTATCTCCCGCAACAGGTCCGCGAACCGCACGCGCTTTCCGTCGCCATCCGCCGGGGAAGGGAAGTCGCGCCCCCAGCGCCCCAGGTTGATTCCACTGAGCACAACTTCGCGATAGCCGTTCGTCACCAGTTGATTCATGCTGCGAACAACTTCGTCTCCGCGCAGCGAGCGGCTCTTTCCTCTCACGTAAGGGATGATGCAGAACGAGCAGCGATTATTGCAGCCATCCTGAACCTTAAGGTTCGGACGCGTCTTTTCGTGATCCGAGTCGAAAACCGGCGCAGCCAGCAGTTCCGTGTGAGCAAAGATGTCGCCGACGACGACCGCCCCTGGCTCGGCATTCGCAATCGCGCCCACCGGCACAAATCCGTTTCCCGCCGCTGCAAATTCCGCCAACTGGTGCTTGTGAGAGTTTCCCACTACCAGCGTCACGCCGGGCAGTTTCGATATCTCTTCCGGCGCGCGCTGCGCATAGCATCCCGTCACCAGGATTTTTGCAGCCGGGTTTTCGCGATGAATGCGGCGAATGGTTGCTCGCGCATCCTGGTCGGCCGACGACGTCACCGTGCACGTATTCAGCACCACCACCTGCGCATGGCTTGCTACATCGGCGCGTGTCAGTCCCTTGTCGAGCAATTGCTGCTCCAGTGCTGCTCCGTCCGCCTGTGTCGCACGGCACCCGAAATTCTCGACGTAGAAATTGCTCACGGGAGTATTATAAATGCTGGTTTTGTGTGGTTTCCGCGCATTGTCCAGATTGTCGTCAATTAACGCGCTCGCCCCCTTCGCCTTGCACAATCCGCGTTGTCCTGCGGAACCTGCCGTTGTTCTCAAGGAGCGCATCATGCAGCGTCGCATCCTTCTCGTAGACGATGAATTACCTGTTTTGCTCACCCTCAAGGCAGTGCTCGAGATGAACGGCTTCCACGTCGAGACTGCGGCTTCCGTCGCCGAGGCTGAGCGGAAAATTACCGGCGAAGTTTTCGACATGGTAATTACGGATCTGCGTATGGGGAGCGAAACCGCCGGCCACGAAGTCATTCGTGCTGCTCGTGCTCAGTCTTATAACCCGGCCACCGCCATCCTCACCGCATTTCCAAACGCCGCTAGAGAATGGCAGTCGAGCGGTGCGCAGTCCCTGTTTGTAAAACCCGTGAACACGTCTGACCTCTTGCGCCAGATTGAGGCGTTGCTTGTCACGCATCAGGACGAGAAGATGAGGCTTGCGAAGTCCGGAGCGAACCGTGGGTTCTGATTCAGGTGTGTTTAAAGGGAGGCATGAGGATGACTCCAGCCGGTACAAAAAATTCTCCCCGGACGCACCAAAGCCGCGAACACACGTTCGCGGCCGTTCAACTTTGGAGGGAAAGTTGTCCCACAACTTTCGTCCGGTTCGCCACCCGTAATCCGAGGTCGCACCCCACTGCAACCTCCTGCCGGGATTTCGCCGGAATGTGCCGCCTGACCGCAACCGCCTTGCTAGGCTGTCGCCGCCGATGTCTTCTTACTACCCTGGAAGCACTCGCGGCAGAATACTGGCCGTCCCTGGGTCGGCTTGAAAGGCACTGTCGTTTCCTTCCCACAGTTTGAACAGACCGTACGCGTCTCGACCTTGGAGTAGTTGTTTCCCTGCGAGATGCCAAGCGCCTGTGCCCGCTTGTTCTTGCAGGCCTTGCAGCGCTTCGGTTCGTTCTTGAACTGCTTGTCGTGGAAGAAAAGTTGTTCGCCGGCCGTGAAGACGAAGTCTTCGCCGCAGTCTACGCACTTCAGAACCTTGTCCTGGAATTCCATGGAGAGTTGCCCCTTTCAGCCCTTGTTCCCGGCGCAATCCTCACTGCCAAAACCGCCGCGGCTCCCGGCGAGTTCCAGCTTCTGTCCTCCCCACCCACAGAGCGGACTCGACATCGTGCTGATTGCGTCCTGCAACATCACCTGGGTTCGGCCCACCGCGCGTTGCCACGCGGCACTACTGAAAACCTGGATAAGTGCGGCTCCGGCTGCAACTCCATGTATGATCCCTTTCGCCCAGGGGCAGCCGAACGAAAGGGAAAGGCCGCCTTTTTTGTGTGGCGGCCTCGATACTTCTTTTAATCCTGCTCCTTGCGGGCCTTTTTCCGGCTCCGCTTGCGCGCTAGAGTTTCTTTCAGGCGGCGCTTTTCGCCGGGCTTCAGGTAATACGAATGACGCTTGACTTCCTTGATGATGTCTTCCGTCTGTACCTTGCGTTTGAAACGGCGAAGGGCGTTTTCCAATGACTCACCCTCTTGCAGCCTCACTTCCGCCAAGCCCGTACACCCCCAAACCCGTCCCGTCTGGACGGTAGTAGCTTACCGTAGTTTCACCGTCTCCAGTCAAGCATTTGTTACGCTTCAGTGCCAGTTTTGGCGGCTGGCCGCCCGATTCCAGCTATCCAAATCCACGGGAGATTGCGGGGTTTTGCGACTTTCCAACCCGTGCGCGGCGTGTCCGGGGATCGGGCGGGAACCCGGTTCCAGCTTGCGATGTGCGTGGCGGAGGGCGATTCTGGTATGTTCAGTTTTTAGCGGGGCGGCGCTGGGAGCCGCGGGGAATACACATATGATTCGACCGTACAAAGGCATTACTCCCACTATAGGAGCGGGCTGTTACATCGACCAGTCCGCGCAGGTGGTTGGCGACGTTACGCTGGGCGAGAACGCCAGCGTGTGGATGAACGCGGTGGTGCGCGGCGACGTCAACCTGATCCGCATCGGCGCCAACTCGAACATTCAGGACTGCTCGGTGCTGCACGGAATGCTGCACAAATGGCCTGTCATTCTGGGCGACTGGGTGACCGTGGGACACTCGGTAACACTGCATGGATGCGTGGTGGAAGACCGCTGTTTAATTGGCATGGGCGTGGTGGTGCTGAACGGCGCGCGCATTGGACACGACTCGATTGTCGCGGCCGGAACACTCATCCCGGAAGGCACGGAAATACCGCCCGGATCGCTCGTCATCGGCTTCCCTGGAAAAGTTAAAAGAAGTCTCAGTTTGGAAGAAAAAGATTCCATCCTGACCTATGGGCGGAACTACCTTGGGTACAAGGAGCAGTACCTGAAAGAGATGGGGAAATAGATCGATGTTTGCTGGTCGGGACGATCAAAACCGTCTCCGCGAGGGGCTGTGTGCTAAAGAGTAAAGAGTGGCGCGGGAGTAATATTTTGTATTAGCGAAGTAGTTACTGGGCAGTGGCGGGATAGTCCCGGGAAACGGGCTTGACAAAAACGGACCCCGGAAAGGGGGCGCGAGGGCGTTGTTCTCGCCACCGGAATTCCGCCCGAGGGGGGCGATGCATGGTATTCGATTTTGCAGAGATTACGGCCAAAGAGAGGTACAAGCTCCTGGTCTCGACGATTGTTCCGCGTCCCATCGCCTGGGTGGTGAGCCAGGATCGCAATGGCAAGCTGAACGCGGCGCCGTTTTCGTTCTTCAACGCGGTTGCGGGCGATCCGCCGGTGGTGGCCGTCGGCATCGGCAGCCACGGTTCGGGGCGTCCGACGGAGACGGAGAAGGACACGCGGCACAATATTGAAGAGACACGTGAGTTCGTGGTGAACCTGGTGTCGGAAGAGACGGCGGAGAAGATGAACATCACGGCCATCGAGTTCGAGCCGGGCGTGAACGAGCTGGCCGAGGCCGGGCTGCACACGGCTCCGTCGCTCCACGTGCGGCCGCCGCGGATTGTGGAGAGTCCGGTGTCGATGGAGTGCAAGCTGATCCAGATCGTCGAACTCGGACCGGAGGCAGGTCTGGTGCTGGGCCGCGTGGTGGCGATGCACGTCCGCGACGAGTCGGTGGCCGACCCGGCGAAACACTACATCGATACACCCAGCCTGAAGCTCATCGGCCGCATGCACGGCAGAGGCTGGTACGCCCGCACATCGGACCTATTTGAGATGAACAGGATCAAGGTGGAGGAGTGGCGCAAATAAGCTACTGAGCTGCTAAGCGACTAAGCTGCTGAGCCGGAACCGTTAGCCCGGGTCACCCGCGAAATCGATGAGGCCCGCAAGAGTCGTTCGCGGAGATTTTGCTTCGTCCGTTGAAGAGTGAGAGCTACACTCCGCAGAGATAGATGGCGCAATCGGCCCGGTCGATCAATGATGCCAAACTTCTGGACCCGAAACGAACTCATTCTCGCATTCAACCTCTACTGTAGGACCCCATTCGGTCGAATTCATACGCGGAACCCCGAGATCATCACGCTTGCTGCGCTGTTGGGAAGAACCCCATCGGCCGTTTCTTGGAAGCTCGCGAACTTTGCGCGGCTAGACCCCTCGCTCAAGGCAAGGAAGGTTGCGGGTGCCGCTCACGGCAGCAAACAAGAGATGGACATCTGGAAGGAGTTCAATGACGACTGGGACAAACTGGCGTTCGAGAGCGAATCATTGCTGCTGACGCTAAAGAGCGCGGAAGCCGGCGAAACGTTTTCTTTTCCCGAGGGCAAGACAAGGCAGTCGCTGGTACGAACTCGCATAAACCAAGGGTTCTTCCGGGCCGCAGTGCTGGCGTCTTACGAAGGCAAATGCTGCATTACCGGGATACCCGTCGCAGAACTACTCGTGGCAAGCCATATTGTTCCGTGGAGCAAAGACAGCAAGAATCGAACGAATCCGCGGAACGGTCTTTGCCTGAGCGCGATGCACGACAAGGCATTCGACTGCGGGCTGATCACGGTGACACCCGATTGCAGAGTGAAGCTCTCCCCAAGATTGCGCGAGTTGCGACGGTCGCCAGGAATTGCCGAATATTTTCTAAAGTTTGAAGGGTCGCCACTGACTGCGCCAAGACGGTTCGCGCCTGATCGGGCTTTTCTCGAATACCACAACGACCACATCTTTCAGAGGTAGCTTACGGAATGCGAAGTAGTGTAGTCGTGGACCCCGAGGCTGGTGTTACAAGCGAACTTGGGCGTCTCGACTTCTCGCCTCCGGCGCTGCGCTCGACGTGCAACGACGGTTGCCGGTGAAGTGTCGGCCACCAGTCAAAAAACAAAGATGAAAGCGAACTACCCCACCCTGTCGCGAACGACGCGCGACAAGGGTAGGGCACGAAGCACGCGGGTCTGTCTCTGCACCCATGCAAGCAAAAGAAGCTTGCATGGGCACCCGCGCGGCACGGTTGGTGACCGGAAAGGGAGAGATGAGGTTGCGAGGGAGAGTGTGCTGGGATGCTTCGTCGCTGCGCTCCTCAGCATGACAACTTAAGAACAACGGCAACTGCAAGAGCAAAGACAAAAGCAAAATGCATAGATCCTAAGTCGCAAAAACACGACTCAGGATGACGACATCGAAAGACAACCGCTATAAGCTGCAAGCAAAGACCCCACCCTGTCGCGAACGACGCGCGACAAGGGTGGGGCACGAAGCACGCGGGGCGTCTTTCACATCCCATGCAAAAGGAGCTTGCGTGAGTTCCCCGCCGCCCTCTGAGTCCGGAAAACCGCGGCTCTCCTCCTATTCCTCTTCCTCGTGCAAATCCCTGCATTCCTATACGCAAATATTGATGGCACGTATGTCACCTTCTGGGGTTGCGCGGGGTGGACAAAGCCATAAACATGCTAATGGCTCTTGGCAACATTCAAACCATGGTGCGGAGTGCCACTCAACATTCCACGTTCATTGCTGATTCATCGAGCCAAGGGTGGAGCGACTTGAAGTTGGAAGTACGAGCCGCCCACTTGTCTGGCGAACTACCCCCATCCACGAAAGTGGGGTAGAGATGGACGTGAAGCGACTGAAGATGTCGTGAGGATGGCTGGGTATCCATAGAACGCTAGGTTGAATTTGCGTGTATTTATCCCCGGGGAGGGGACTAAAAATGCTCCACAAAAACTCATACCTTCGTGCATTCGCGGCAGTTGCAGCGGTCACGGCGATTCTCCTGCTGGGTGCTGTTGCCGGATATTCCCAGACGTCATCGGCGAACGGCCGTATTGAAGGAACGGTGGCGGACCAGTCGGGCGCGGTGGTTCCCGGCGCGGCGGTTGCCGTTAAGGACACGGCGACGGGGATGACGGCCGAACAAACTTCCGACGCAGCCGGCCATTTCGTGTTCCTTACCGTGCGTCCCGGCACGTACGAGATCACCATCCGAAAAACAGGGTTCAAAAAGATGGTGCTCAGCAGCGTGGTTGTAAGTGTGGGAACGACCACGAGACTACGTCCGCAGTTATCGGTGGGAACGGCCAACAGCGTGGTTACGGTGAATGCGACGGATGTGCCGCTGGTGGACACCACCCAATCGGGAATTGCGAATGTGGTGAGCGAGCGCGCCATCACGCAACTGCCGCTGAACGGACGCAACTTTACCGATTTCGTCCTGCTGACCCCCGGGGTCTCGACGGACGGTGACTTCGGAATGATCAGCTTCAATGGATTGGCCGGCAACTACAACAACTATACGGTTGACGGCGCGAACAATAACAACGCCTTCTTTGCGCAGCAGATGGGACGCACCAGCATCCCGTACCAGTTCAGCGAAGATGTGATCCAGGAATTCCAGGTTGCCAGCAACGGGTTCAACGCGGAGTTTGGACAGGCGGGTGGCGGTGTGGTGAACACTGTCACGAAATCGGGCACGAACAGCTATCACGGGGACGGGTACTACTACATCACCGATTCTTCCCTGAATGCGAATGACAAAGTCAACGAGCAATTGGGCATTCCCAAGCCCAACAACCGTCGCCAACAGTTCGGCGGAACGGTTGGTGGACCGATCGTAAAGGACCGCTTGTTCTGGATCGCCAACTACGAAGGCCAGGTGCGCAATGAGCCGGTGACGGTGAATACGGCTCCCCTCGGGTTGGACACGCTGCCGGCGAATTTCTTTACCCAGAACCCCGCGATCGCAACTTTGGTCACGGCTGCGCAAGGGTCGCATCCCCGCAGCTTCAACCAGAATGTTGCTTTCGTCAAAGTCAGCGGAAACATCACGCAGAACAATACGTTCGACGCCACGTATAACTATCAACGCTTTCGCAGTCCGCACGGCTACTTCAACACACCGACCTCGACGGGTGACGGACTGACGCTTACGGACGGCGCTACGAGCCAGTTTTTCCAATTTACCCTGCACACGTTGATCAGTCCGACGTTTACGAATGAAGCGCGCTTCCATTACGGTGGCGATCTTCACTTCGATTTGCCGGACACGACGCCAAGCTCACCCGCCGTGGTCATTCAAAATCCCGACAGCGGCGTTGTGCTGGGCGGCAACCGCTTCCAACTGTCGACCACTGACCACCGATACGAATTCGGGGATGATATGACCAAGGTGTGGGGCCGTCACACGATCAAAGCTGGAGTCGACATCAATATCAATTCCGACTCGGACTACTTTGTGTACGGTCCTGCCGGAGCCTATTTCTTTGGCAGCTTGCAGGACATGGCGGCCGCCGGAGGCACTCAGCCGAATTGGGAGTACTACCTACAGTCATTTGGCCAAAGCACAGCGAATTTCAAGGTTCCATCGTATTCCCTGTTTGTGCAGGACGAATTCCACGCAACCAGCCGGCTGACCCTCAACTATGGATTGCGTTGGGATATGCAAGCCCTGGCGCAGCCAAGCGTCTGCAACCCGCAATTCAAGCAAACCTGCAAGATTCCTTACAGCAAGGCAAACATCGCCCCACGGGCAGGCTTCGCCTATTCACTCGACAAGAATGGCACGACCGTGGTGCGTGGCTCCTTCGGCTTGTTTTACGCGATGACCGATTTGCTGGATGTTTCGGAGGCGCTGCTCTCGAACGGCGTATCGCGGCAGTTCCTGTTTGTTCCGGGACCGGCATTCGGCAACAGTAATCCGATCGTCAGCTATCCGAACAGCCTGAGTGCGTTCCCGAGCGGAGCCGGCGGTACTCCATCGCTGGTTGTCTTCAATCCAAACTTCCGCAATCCCTACGTGGAGCAGGGCAGCCTGCAAGTCGAGCATCAGTTCGGAGCGCATACCGCGGTGAGTGTAGGTTACGTATACACGCACGGATTGAAACTGCTGGGCAATTCCAATGGCGTAACGCGGCAGGCAAACGGCAACTTCGGTTACGACATCAACCTGTTTCCGCCGTCGCAACAGCCATCGCAGGGCGGAACAGCCACGGACACCATCAAGCTTCCGAATGGCCACACCTACACGGTGCCCGATTACGGGGCGTTCGACGGTTACCTGAACCCGAACTTCAGCACGATCAACGAAGTCGATAATTCCGGCAAGTCGATGTATAACGGTCTGCAAATCTCGGTGCGGCATAGCTCGCAGCAATTTACGGGCGGGCTGGCGTACACCTTTTCCAAGGTTACAGACGAAGGAACCGGCTATTACAACCAGTTTGCCAAGCAGGCGCAGCGAGGATTGTCGCAACTGGATCAGACGCATCGCCTGGTGTTGACCGGCGCATGGTCACCGGCGCAGCGCTATGTGAAAGGCTTCTCGTTTGGATCAGTCCTGACATTGGCGAGCGGCCGTCCATTCGAACCAGAACTGGACGCCTCCAACATCAACTTCAAGATGGTTCCCGGCGAAGGCTTCAACTCCTTCCGGGGCCCGGGCGTGAGCAACGTCGATTTCAACGTCTCACGCGTCGTGAAGCTAAGCGAACGGATGCACATGAAGCTGATGGCGGAAGCGTTCAACATCTTCAATCACCCGAATTTCCAGCAGAGCCCGGTGGATCAGGTGCAGTACAACACGGCTCCCGACCCCTCGGGTGCCCCCAACGCTTATATCGCGACTCCGAATCCGACGTTCGGACAGCCGCTGGCGGCAGCCCCGCGATATGGAGCACGAAGCGTCCAATTGTCCGCCAGAATCAGCTTCTAGTGGACAGAACGTAAACAGCACGAGCATCGCAGAGCGGATGGCCGCTCTGCGATGCTCGTGAGAAGCTACTGGAGCTGCTAAAGCTGCTAGAGCTACCAGCTAAAGACAACGGCAAGAGCAAAAGCAACTACTCCGCCCTAGCAGAGCCAGGACGAGGCACCCTCGAAGAGAGCTACAAGTTATAAGCTGCAAGCAACAGCAAGAACAAAACAAAAGCGAACTACCGCTCCACATAAGCAACATCAACATCAAGGACAAAAGCAAAAGCCCCACCCTGTCGCGAACGGCACGCGACAAGGGTAGGGCACGAGTAAGGTTTTCTCCGCGCGTCAGCGGCGGGTTGCGTTGGCGGGTTTGCGGGCCGTGTGAGGGGCCTGCTTGGCGAGCAACTCCAGCTCCATGCGCGCCCCGGTGTATTCAATGTACGTCACGGGGCAGAAGTTGATAGCTTGCCGGAAGAGCGCGGTCGCTGCGACGGTACGGTGCTTCGCCAGGTCGTGTTCGCCGATGTAGAAGCTCGACTCGCACTTCCGCACGAGCGTCCGTGCGCGATCAGGAGTGTCGACCTGGGCGAGCAGTTGGGCGCGGGTGATCTTGCCGAGGTAGTAGCTCAGGATCGGGCCGGGCCAATGTTGGAAATCGAGTGCGGCCGTATTGTGCGCGAAGTCTTCGTGGTCGTCGATGAAGCCGTGGGCCAACGCGATGTGGCGCCAGAGGACGTAGTAGGGTTCCTTAGGTTCGAGGGCGACGGCTTTCTGTAAGTTATTTTGCGCCGACCAGAAATCCCCGCGCGAGAGATAGATCTGCGCCTCCAATTGCAGGGCCGAGGTCGACTCCGGGTTGAGCTGGAGTGCCTTGCCGGCGTCGGCCATGGCCTTGTCTCCGTTGTCCTGTTCCCACTCGGCCCAGGCGCGGCCTCTATAGGTGGAACTGGCGTTGGGATCGATTTGCAGAGACTTGTTGAAGTCGGCGTAAACTTTGTCCCACTGGCGGGTGTTCTCGTAAACATCGGCCTGCGAGTTATAGAGGTAGAAGAAGGTGGGTTTGAGGTTGATGGCCGACTGTATATCCTGGGCGGCGTGCGCGTAATCGAGTTTGCCGCGGTAGGCCAGGGCGCGCGCCCAGTAGGCGGCAAAGTCATTGGGCTTGACACCAAGAGCGGCGCTGGCAGCTTCGATTGCCTTGTCGTAATGGCGCGTTTCGACGTAGGCGCTCGATAGCTCGAGATAAGCGGTTAGCAATGTGTTGTCGTCGTCGGTGGGCGTCTTGTCGGCGACGATGGCCGCCTTGAAATCGGGGATGGCGAGGTTGTAGTCGTGCAGCGTCGCCTCGATTCCGCCGCGAAGTGAGAGCGAGATGGCGACGCCGGGATGAATCCTAAGGGCTTGATTGACGTCGGCCAGGGCCGGATTGTACTGCTGCTCTAAATAGTAGGCCAGCGCGCGGTTGTGATAGCACATGGCGAGGACGTCCGCCGAGAGGGAACTGGCGTCATTGATGGCGGCAGTGCAGTACTGAATGGAGAGGGCGGGATCGGTCGTGGACGCACACTGCTGGGCATTATTGGTGGTTTGACCGAGCGCAAACGTGGCGCAGAAGAACAGAACGGCGAACAGCCAGCGGACTCGCATAGGCCTCCTTGGCCGAGGGTGGCGCACGCCCGCGCCGCGCAGAAGAGGCGTCCAGCGAGGATGACGCAAAAATCCTTAGAAGACCGTATGAACACCGGGCAAAGACGGTAGATGCTAGCACGCGATGGGAATCCTGATAAGAAACACTTTGGTGGACGAAAGACGTTTTGCCGCTTTCCCATTTCGAATTCCCATTTACGGGCGAAATGCGTTCTGAAGTTAGAACAGCTCAGCGAAATACAGGCTCCTTCGTGGGCTTCCGTGCATACGATGGTGATCCAGATGTGACTACTCAGGAGAAGAACCTGTAGAGGAGAGCTTCTCCGATACGGAGCATGCCATGACAAGACCGAGAGTGCTGTTTTCCGCCAGCATTGCATTCGCGATGGTAATGGCGTTTACGACCGCAGGAATGTTGGTGGCGTACGTGCATTGGAACCGGACGATGGGTTACACGGACGCTACGGTGCAGTCCGTTACGGCGAGAATTCAGCAGGGAAAGACGCTGGTCTACGTGAGTGATGTGGGTGTGGAGTACGTTGTGGACGGACTGACGCGGCATTCGCGGCTGCAACTGATTACGACGGACGTGAGCGAACAGCGCGAGTGGGCGAAGACTTGGGTGGTGGGTTCCCATCAACGGGTGGAGTATAAGCTGAGCACGCCAGAGCAGGTGTCTGCTCCGACGCCGGGACGGTACAAGCCGCTGGCAACGACCCTCATGGCCCTGCTCATTGGATGCGCCGGGATGGTTGTGGGAAGAAGGAAGAAGATATAAGCCACAAGTAACAACCCCGCCCTAGCAGAGCTGGGACGGGGCAGCGCGAAGTCAGTACTGATCCCATGCAAGCAAAGAAGCTTGCATGGGCCACCCGATGAGTTCATCAGTTCAGATAGTTCATAAGATCAAACACACAACTTCCTTATTCAAACACTGGTCCCGGTTGCGGGATGGCTTCGCCGTCGTGACGTGGGTCGCTGGCGCCGAAGTGGACGCCGGTGCCGTCTTCCATCACGGCCTGTCCGTAGCCAAAGACGGGCGTGCGGAGCGGGACGGTGTGGACGTCGTGTCCAAGGGCCTTGAGCTGGTTGCGGACGTCTTCCGGAATCGACTGCTCGATCTGCACGTCGCAGCCGTCAAAAGTGGACTTGGTGAAGCGTCCCGCCTCGAGCGCCTGCTGGATGGTCATGCCGTAATCGACGATGTTGGAGACGAATTGCGCGTGAGCCTGCGCCTGGTTCCATCCACCCATGATGCCGAAGCCGATGTGCACGTCACCCTTTTCCATGAAGGCCGGAATGATGGTGTGGAGCGGGCGCTTGTGTCCGGCGAGCGTGTTGGGCTGGCCGGGTTGGAGGGTGAAGAGCGCGCCGCGGTTCTGGAGCATGAAGCCCATGCCCTTGGGGACGACGCCGGAGCCGAAGCCGGCATAGTTGCTCTGGATGAGCGAGACGATGTTGCCGTCCTTGTCGATCACCGTCATGTAGATGGTGTCCTTGCCCTTGGCGTCGGTGACGCCGGGGAGAACGGAGGGTTGCGGCGAGCAGTTGGCGCGCGGACCGATGAGCTTGGCGCGCTCGGCGGCGTGTTGCTTGTCGAGAAGCGCGGTGACGGGGATGTTGGAGAAGCGCGGGTCGCCGATGTAACGCAGCATGTCGGCGTAGGCGAGTTTCTTGGCCTCGATCATGGTGTGCATGGTCTGCGTGCTGTGGAAGCCGTCGGCGGCGAGAGGGAACTGCTCCATGAGGTTGAGCATGATGAGCGCGGCGATGCCCTGGGTGTTGGGCGGCAGCTCGTAGACGGTCCAACCATGGTAGGTGGTGGAGATGGGCGTGACCCACTCGGGCTGGAAGCCGGCGAGGTCTTCGAGCGTCATCGCTCCACCGAGTTCGCGAGAGGCGGCAACGATGGCTTCGGCGGTGGCGCCCTTGTAATAGCCGTCGCGACCTTTTTCGGCGACGCGGCGCAGGCTGGCGGCGAGATTGGGATTGCGGAAGACTTCTCCGAAGCGCGGCGTGTGGCCGTCGATGAGGAATGTTTCGGCGGCGCTGGGAGTGGCGCTCAACATCTTAAGAGAATGACTCCAGAGGCCGGAGGTGACCTGGTTGATGGGCACGCCGTTTTGCGCGTAATAGATGGCCGGGGCGAGGAGCGTGGCGAGCGGCATGGTGCCGAAGCGATTGTTGAGAGCGGCCCATCCGGCAACGGCTCCGGGGACGGTGACGGTGTGGATGCCACGCTCGGGCATGGTGGTGATGCCCTTGGCGGCGAGGAATTCGGGGGTGAGCGCCTTGGGCGACCATCCGCTGGAGTTGAGGCCGTAGAGCTTGCCGGTTTTGGCGATGTAGACGATGGCGAAGAGGTCTCCGCCGATGCCGTTGCTGGTGGGCTCCATGAGTCCCATGACGGCGTTGGTGGCGATGGCCGCATCGACGGCGTTGCCGCCGCGCTCGAGGATCTGTATGCCGGCGGTGGCGGCCTGGGGCTGGCTGGCGGCGACGATGCCGTAACGCGTGGCAATGACGGAGCGTCCGGGAACGGGCAACGGCGCGCCCTTGGTAGTTTCCTGTGCCATGAGTGCTCCCGCTAGAATCAGAGAAACGGAAAGAAGGAAAGCTCTGCGAATCATATATGCTCCCATTACGCGAGGATCGCAACGGGCTGATATCCTACACCGTTGTGCCATTGGCGTCAGTGCCAAGCGACGCGAATTCAGGAACTGGGAACATTTGCAATGATTAAAGCCGTCCGTGGAACCCGCGATTTACTTCCTCCCGATACAGACTTGTGGAACTTCGTAGACGCGAAGGTGCGCGAAGTTTTCCGCAGCTATAACTTCCACGAAATCCGTACGCCGGTATTCGAATCGACGGAGCTGTTTGCCAGGGGCGTGGGCGAAGAGACGGACATCGTGTCGAAAGAAATGTTTACGTGGGAAGACAAGGCGCGGGCGCAGTCGGAGAAAACGCAGTCGCTGACGCTGAGGCCGGAAAATACGGCGGGCGTGGTGCGGGCGTACATCGAGCACGACATGGGACGCGCGGGTCTGTTGCAGAAGCTCTACTACATTGGGCCGCAATTTCGCAGGGAGCGTCCGCAGAAAGGACGCTACCGGCAGTTCTACCAGATTGGCGCAGAGGTGATTGGGCCGCAGAGCGCGGGGAGCGAGCTGCCGCTGCGCGACGCGGAAGTGATCGAAATGCTGACGGCGCTGCTGGACGCCGTGGGACTGAAGGGCTGGACGCTGCACCTTAATTCCGTCGGGTGCGAGAAGGATCGGCCGATCTATAACAAGGCTCTGCGGGATGCGCTGGAGGGAGTGAAGGACAAGATGTGCGGCGACTGCCAGCGGCGGGCGGAGACAAACCCGCTGCGCGTGCTCGACTGCAAGGTTCCGGAAGACCAGGCGATCATCGAGACGCTGCCGCGCATTGGCGACTACCTGGAAGAGGGCTGCCGCCAGCACTTCGCGGAAGTGAAGGCGATCCTCGACCACATCGAAATTCCTTACGAGGAGAACTGGCGCATGGTGCGCGGGCTGGATTACTACACGCGCACGACGTTTGAGTTTACGCATGGCGAACTGGGCGCGCAGAGCGCAGTGCTGGGCGGCGGCCGCTACGACGGATTGTCGGAGGGACTGGGCGGACCAAAGGCTCCGGGCATCGGGTTCGCGATTGGACAAGACAGGCTGGTGCTGGCCTTGCAGGCGCAACAGCAATCGGTGGCGCAAGGGATCACCGCGTATGTGATTCCGCTGGGAGCGGGGACGAATCGCGCGGCGCTGAAGCTGGCGCGGGAACTGCGCGCACACGGTATCGCGGTCGATGTGGGGGACGAGAGCTTCCGGTTGAAGAAGAGTTTCGACACGGCGGACAAACTCGGCGCGAAGTTTGCCATCATAGTGGGAGAGAACGAAGTGAAGCAGGACGCGTTCGGGTTCAAGAACCTGAAGACGGGCGAGCAGGTGACGGTGCCGCACGGAGAGCTGGTGGGATACATGACCCGAATTTAGGATCACGCAGGAAATATCAGGAGGGGCAGGCGCGCGATTGTGCCTGCTCCTTTCTTTGCGCAGATTACTGACTGACGGGAATGGTGATGGCACCGATGCGGCTGGTGGTGTTGTCGCGGATGGTGATTCGCAGCGACTTGATCGACTTATCAGGCGGCATAGGGTAGACGAGGTTCCATCCGCTCAGCAGCACTTTCTGTGCATCGGCGGGCGTCATGTGAATGTGCGTAACCTGCGAATCGGCGGAGATGATTTTGTCGTCTGCCGCGAGCGGCGCAGTCACGACGTCGAAACTGAGACCACCGTTGGCTTTCGCTTCCATCACGCTGGTGGCGGGAATCATGATGCGGTAGATGGTGGTTGTGGGGGAGGGCTTGCCGCTGCGAATTTTCTTCGTGGACACTGTTTGTTTTTCCACGCCGAAGGCGATGCCACTATAAGTCATGGTGGAACCAACGGCATTTTCCATCAACGTGTCCATGAGTTTCGCGTTCGGGGCGCTTTCCGAGGCAAGGAAATAACGGGTGCGAGTGTGCACGGCGCCATGTGCCGGGAGGATGTTGACGGATAGCTTGTGCCAGCCGGGTTTGCGGTTTTTCGTCGAAACGTAGAAGCCGAGGAGGTAGTAGTCGCTGGCGTCCTGCACGGCGCGGTTTAAGCAGGTCTTCAGAGTGGAGTTGGCGGCGCAAACCGTACCGCCGGTGGCGGCGGCCAACTGCTGCATGCCGTCGTCGATTTCGGCGGGGATTGGATTGGGTGGTTGTGATGCGATGGGGGCGATTCCGAGATAGGGAGAAAACAGAGTGTGTATCCCATCGCCCGAGTAGCTTGCGTCCGTGGAAATTCCGGCGAGATTGACGGGATAGATCGTCATGTCAGCCGTATTCATTAATGAGAATGCATGTTCGTAAGCGGGCAGAAGCGCCGCACTTAGATGCGTTCGCGGAGGTTGCATACTCAGAAGGGAATTGGGTGCGACCGGCAGGAAGGGGATGCCGGTAGTGAGCCAGATGACTGATTTTCTGCCGGGAACGCCAGCATAAACCTGCGCCAGTTGCTCAAACCCCGCGAGAGTGATGGCAGCGGCTTGCTTTTCCATGCGCGCTTCATCGAACTGCGCTTCATTGAATGCCCCCAGCAAGCCATCGTAGGAACTCATGTTGGGGT
Source organism: Acidobacteriota bacterium (assembly GCA_021779935.1). Taxonomy (GTDB): domain Bacteria; phylum Acidobacteriota; class Terriglobia; order Terriglobales; family Acidobacteriaceae; genus JAJXZT01. Next base: position 140,205 of record JAJXZT010000062.1, on the reverse strand, counting down.
CGCCGGGAGTAAAGATCTGCTGCTCCTCATGGCGGGTGAGTGCGACTTTGACCTTCTGTAAAGCCTTGGAGAGTGTACTGGGATCGGACGAAAACGAATGGATCTGGAGCAGTCCCTTATCGGTGAGCGCCACCAGAGCAAAGGGCTGGTTTGGCATGTTCTTCGCCAGATAATCCACCAACCGCTGTTTGGCCCAGGTCTGGCGGAGGGTGGGAGTGTTCACCAGGTCAATGACGATAATGATGAGATTTTGCGGGAGGCCGGCGCGCGGCACGTTGGCGAAGATACGCTGCGGTTGCGGCGGGAGGTGGGAAGGTGCGGCGGCTGCTGCCGGAAGCTTGGAAGTGTGCATCTCTTCGAAGATGGCGACCGGTTCGACCTTGCCATCGCTCTTCAGCACGAAGTCTTTCTGTGTAAGTCCAACGAGAGCCTTGCCAGAGCGATCCTTGACATTTACCGGCACGAGAACGACTTCACTGTTGGCGGTGAAAGTTGCAGCGGGACGATTCGCTGGGTTCTGCTGCGAGAAGCCGGGGACGATCACAAACAGAAGCATTCCAAAGAGAGTGAGGAAGAGCGATGGAAAGCGACGCATGAGTCCCCCCCTGCACTGACATGGGAACACGAAAGTGAGTCGGAAGTTAGAGCAATGTCGGGTTCCAGGCGCAGAATTCACTCAGACTGAACCACGGACAGGGCGGGGTGGATGCGCTTGCGCTGAAACTGCGGTTGAGGGTGACATTCCCGGCGTGCGATCCGACATGAAAGTGGAAGAAAACAAGGTCAGGCAGCATGTATTCGGGTTTAAGAATCTAATGACCGGCGAGCAGTTGGCGGCGTCGCTTGGTACATCGGCGGCATATCCGTGCGCCTGTCCCGAAGTGTTTTGCGAAAGGAGCCAAGTTTGAAGGCGCCACTTCTACGAATCCTTACAGTAGCCTTCATTGCGTTCGCGGCCTGTTTGCAGGCTGCTGCACGAGACAAGGTGATCATTCCTCCAGACCAGGCGACGCTGGCCGCTCACGAGAAATCGCTGGCAGACGCGATGACGTGGCGAGACTGGACGGTCTTCGAGCGATGGTGTTCGCAGAACTTTGTCGAGGTGGATGCCGACGGCAGCATTTACACGTTCACACAACGGCAGGCGCTGATGAAGACACAACTGCTCCAGCCGAATTACAAACTGAGCGGCTTCCAAATGCTGGCGGTGAGCAACGGCACGGTGGCGCTGATGTATCAACTGCAAGGGCAGTTGACGCAGGATAAGACGACCGCGGCAATCAACGAGCAGGTGACGGACTTCTGGGGATACCAGGGCCGCAACCGGTGGAAGATCGTGTTCCGGCAGGTGACGCCGATCGTGAAAGAGAAGTAGAAAAAAGCTGCTGAAGCTACTGAAGCTGCTGAGCTACTGAAAAGCAAAAGCAAAGACCCCACCCTGTCGCAAACGGCGCGACAAGGGTAGGGCACGAAACCAAGGAAGCATGATCTTCCCACGTTATTTCGCCAGGTAGTGTTCCGGGGCGGAAATCTCCAATCCCTTCATAGAGGCCTTCACGCTAAGCGGATGCAGCTTGCCGTCGTGTGCGGGCTTGGCGGGAACGAAGGTCAGAAGATATTGCGAGTCGATGGCGTATCGCAATAACTCAGGCAGGAACTTGGTGGTACCAGCCAAAGAGGTCACGTACCCGCCCGACGTCCGCGAGAACTCCTGAAATGTACGGCGGCCCTCTTCGACTTCTGGTGTCGTGATAGGGGTCGGCAGTCGCAGAGCGAACACAGGTACGCCAGCGACCTGAGGAGCGAGCAGGGCCTTCCCAAGCGAGATGCGACTACAGTTATCGCCGCCATCGCTGATGACGATCAACGCACGACGAATCGCACCGGGCTGCGACTCTGGGCTGAGGGTTTTGCTCGCCTGCACGATGGCATCGTAGAGCACGGTTTTGCCGTCTGCGTCGAGAGTTTCCAACTCACTCTTCACCTTGTCTGGGCTGAGCGGTTGCTGGCTGATCATGACCTTCTGGTTGAAGACGCCGAAGTAGCCACGGTTCGAACCGGTGGCCAACGACTGGAATATCCGCAGTGCAGCCTGATGAGAGACGGCCATTTGGTCTGTGCTTGAACCGCTGACGTCGAGGAGCAGGACGAAGACGAGAGGCGCGTTCTTGAGCGGAGTCAAAGAGGCAACGGTCGCGGGAGCGCGATCGGCCTTTACCTTTAGATCCTCTGCCGTAAACTTCACCGGCTGGCCTTTTTTATTGGTGATGGTGACAAGAACACTCACGGCGTCGGGCGAAGACTGCGAGAACGCGGCGATCCCGCAGAAGAAGATGATTGCCGCGAGCGCGAGAAGTTTCGACGCAGATTTCATGTGTCACTTCCTCTTTGGCAGCACGTCCCAGATCGCCGGGTCTTCCTGTCCAAGCACCCATGAGCAGAAGCCCTGGAGGCCGCGCTGCTTGACGAGATCGTAGCGCGCCTGGAAGGTTCGCGCGTCGGTGTAGAAGACCCATTCGCGCATCTGGTCGCGATAAAAGTAGAACCAGCTTGCCTTGTCGTTCGAGTCCCACTGCACTTGCGGATGATAGGTCTGGATGAGCAGGCGAACGTCGTCGCCGGTGGCGGTGGCACTGGAGCGTCCGGCGGCGCCAGTGGCTCCGGGTTCCACGGCATACCAGCGGCGTCCGTAGAGCGGAATGCCCAGCGACAATTTTTCTTTCGGCACAACTTGCAGCGCGTAGTCGAGGTTCTCGACGGTCCATGGGTATCCGGCGACGGGGCCGGGCGTGGTGTAGGCGGTGTGCTGGTCGTAGGTCATGAGGCAGATGAGATCGACCTGCTGCGCGAGGGCCTTGAGGTCGTACGCGCCGCGCCAGTTGGCGTAGATCCAGCGCGAGAAGCGTCCCTCGCCGGGATAGCCGGGGGCTCCGGGAACGGTGGCGATGGAAAGCTGGAAGCCGGCCTTATGCAGCGCGGCGGCGGTTTCGGTGACGACCGAGGTGAGCGCGTCGCGGTCGGTATAGAGGATGTTTTCGAAGTCGAACTGAAAGCCGAGGTAGCCGTTGCGCTGGCACTCGCTGACGAGGCTGTCGATCATGCGCGTGCGCGCGGCGGGATCGCCGGCGAGCTGATGGAAAGTTTCCTGATTGAAGCCGGGCTTGAGCGAGCCACTGTTGACGATGATGGGCATGACGGGCACGTGATGCTCCCGCGCGGTCTGCATGACGAGCGGGTCGGGACCGCCCCAGACGAGTCCGGTGGCATCGACCGAATACCAGGTGGGCACGAGGATGTCGACTTGATCGGCGTGCTGGAGGAAGTCGTTGACGGAGGCGGTGGTGGGCATCATGTAGAAGAGGGCCTTGGGCTGCGCCTGCGCCGCAACCGCCAGGGTGCAAGTGAGTATGAGGAAGGCAATGATTTTCCGCATGGGCGCAGGGTAGCCGGAGACGGACGCGAGGAAAAGTAGCAGGGCTGGTGCGCGGAGAGCGGCGCGGATTCGGCGTCGGCGCCGGGCGCGATTTATAATCAGCTTTTGTGTTGTTCGCGAAATTCTATCTGTAAAGGAACTCCCTTGCTCGACTTTTTAGGCGACCTGAAACGTACGCACCGTTGCGGAGATCTCCGCGCCACTGACGCAGGCAAGACCGTGACCCTGATGGGATGGGTCAACCGGCGTCGCGACCTCGGCAACCTTATCTTTGTCGATCTCCGCGACCGCGCGGGCATCACGCAGATTGTTTTCGACCAGGAGAGCAATCCCGGGCTGCACGAGCGCGCCAGCCAGTTGCGCAACGAATTCGTGGTGGCGGTGACGGGGACGGTGAAGGTGCGCCAGTCGGTGAATCCGAATATTCCCACGGGCGAAGTGGAACTGGTGGCCGCGGAGTTGAGCCTGCTGAACGAGAGCAAGGTACCGCCATTCCTGCCGACGGACGACACGACGGCGAACGAAGAACTGCGGCTGAAGTATCGCTACCTCGATCTGCGGCGGCCGTCGTTGCAATTCAACGTGCAGTTGCGCCACCGGGTTGCGCTGGCGATTCGCCAGTACCTGAACTCGCTGGGCTTCTACGAAATTGAAACGCCGTTCATGACACGCTCGACGCCGGAGGGCGCGCGCGATTACCTGGTGCCGTCGCGGGTGCATCCGGGCGAGTTTTACGCGCTGCCGCAGTCGCCGCAGATTTTCAAGCAGATATTGATGATCTCGGGCTTCGACCGCTACTTCCAGGTGGTTCGCTGTTTCCGCGACGAAGACCTGCGGGCCGACCGTCAGCCTGAATTTACACAAATCGATCTTGAGATGGCGTTTCCGCAGGAAGACACGGTCTTCGAAGTAGTGGAAGGATTTCTGCGCGCCGCGTTCACGGAGGCGGGGTTTGAGATCGAGACGAATTTTCCGCGCATGACGTACGACGAGGCGATCCGGCAGTACGGCATCGACAAGCCGGACCTTCGGCTGCCGGCAATGACGGACGTGAAAGCGGCGTTCGCGGCGGAGACGCTGGAGACACTGGCCATCGACGCATCGATGCCGGTGGTGGCGATTCGCATCCCGAAAGTGGGCGAGCTTTCACGCAAGGAGCGCGACGAACACAAAACGCTGCTTAGCGAAAAGCAGTCGAAGGCGATCAAGTTCTTCGACGACTTCAAGCGGCTGGAAAAGTCGTGGCCCGATACGGTGGCGAAGATCCGCGAGCTGACAAAGGCCGAGGCTGACGATCTGCTGGTGGTGGTGACGGCGCCGAAGTCCGATGCGGCGACGGATACGACAAGTTCTCCGGCGGCGGTGCGCGCGCACAATCGCAGGGCGGTGGCGGTGCTGACACATGCGGGTGCGCTGCGGCTGGCGCTGGCGCAGCGGTATGCGGAGCGTCACAAGCTGCTGGACGGCAAGGTCTTCAAATTTCTCTGGGTCACGGATTTTCCGATGTTCGAGTGGGACGAGCAGGATGGGCGCTGGAACGCGGCGCATCATCCATTTACTTCGCCGCACGAGCGCGACATGGAAAAACTGGCGAACGGATTCGCCGAGGCGCGCGATCCGAACTCGGCGCTGGGCGAAATTCGTTCGCGCGCGTATGACGTGGTGCTGAACGGCACGGAGCTTGGCTCGGGGTCGATCCGTATTCACCGGCAGGACGTGCAGCAGCAGATCTTTGCCGCCATCGGCATGGATGAAGAGGAACAGCAGCGCAGGTTTGGATTCTTCCTGGAAGCGCTGCAATACGGAACGCCGCCACACGGCGGGATCGCGCTGGGACTCGACCGCATCGTGATGATCCTGGCGGGTGCGCCCAGTTTGCGCGAAGTGATTCCGTTCCCCAAGACCGCCGCGGCCACGGACCTGATGACCGATGCTCCCACGCCGGTCACCGAGGCGCAGTTGACCGAGCTTGGCATCGCGGTCAAGAAACATTCGTAAGTATCGATGAAGTGAAAACGCTCGCACCGGATGGCCTCCGGTGCGAGACGCGTTTAGGGCGGAATTTACAACGACTTGGTCTGGTGCATCAGGCCGCCGTCGATGAAGATGGTGGTGCCGGTGATGTAGGAAGCGTCGTCGCCGGCAAGGTAGGCGACGAGTTTCGCGATCTCCCGGGGCTGCGCAACGCGTCCGAGAGGAATCTCGCGAATCAGCGCCATCTTCTTTTCCGGGTCGGTCATCGTGCCCTTGTTGATGGGCGTATCTACCGCGCCGGGAGCGACGTTGACGACGTTGATCTTGTACGGCGCGAGTTCGAGCGCGAGGTCGCGGCACAACATCCGGATGGCGCCCTTGGAGGCGCAGTAATCCGCGTAACCGGGGAAGGGAAGGTCTTCGTGTACGGAGGAGATGTTGACGACCGTGCCGCCCTTGCCGCTCTTCGCCATCTGGCGCGCGGCGGCCTGGGTGCAGAGGAAGGTTCCCTTGAGATTGACGGCGATGATCTTGTCCCACTCGGCTTCGGGCTTGTCGAGGAACGGAGTGTGCTTCTCGATGCCGGCGTTGTTGACGAGCAGGTTGACGCCGCCGAATTGTTGCGCGGCCTGGTCGAACATCCGCTGGACATCGGCGGAGTTCGAGACATCGGCGGCAATCGCAACGGCCTTGCCGCCGGCCTGCTGGATCACAGCGAGGACTTCATTGGCGGAAGCTACGTCGCCGACGTAATTGACGACAACGGTGGCTCCCTGGCTGCCCAGTTCCATGGCAATCGCTCTGCCGATTCCGCTTGAAGCGCCGGTAACCAGCGCTACCTTTCCCTGCAACCCCATTGCAATCCTCCATTGGTAAGTGTGCCTTGTGTGAACTTGTGTGGTGTTATTCCGGTGGCATCACTAGTGAGATACGCAAAACGGCGCTGGGGATGCAGCGGACGCGGAAGATTGTTCAATTCTTCAAGAAGCGAGTGACCAGCGGAGGCCGGAGCACGGTTGGAGTTTACGCGAGATTGAGCTTTGTTTTCTTCTGGCTTGTGATGTCAGTGGCGATTCCCGCGATGCGGTTGAGCGAGGCGGATTCGTCGCGCACTTTCGAATTCTGCATACGGATTTTGGAGTGGGTTCCATCGGGGCGAAGAAGACGAAACTCCACCGTGTTGTTTCCCCGCGTAAAATCGCCTCGCAGCGACCTCAGCACGGTTGCCCGGTCGCTCTCATCCACATAGGCGAGCAAGCCGCGCACGTCGGCCTGCACGGCGCCCAGCGGAATGCCGAAGACGGATTCAAAGGCGGGGCTGGCGTAGACGATTGCCCATGTTTGTTCGTCGATGATCCAGAAGACTTCCGGGATGTTCCTGGCGATCCGGCGAAGTTTCTCCTCGGCGTCGCGCAGTTGCAGATCCATTTCTTTTCGCGCGGAAATGTCGTGGAAGACGCCGAAGGTTGCGACGAAACGGCCGGTTGCGTCGAAGCGCGGAGCGGCGGAAACCAGTAACCAGCGCCGTCTCCCGAGCGCCGTCACGATTTCCAGTTCATACGAGCTATTGGCGCCGGTGGCGCGCTTTTCGGTCTCCGATTCGATCCTTGGAACCTCTTTCGAAGGGAGAAATTCCGTGATCTTGCGGCCGTGATAATCCGCGAGATCGAAGATGGCAAGGCCGGCAGGATTCATGTAGAGAATCTGCTCGTTCGCGTCCACCAGTCCAATTCCACCGATCTGATTTTCCACCAGTTGGCGATACTCTTCCTCGCGCTGGTCGAACTGGAAGTGCATACGGCGTTCGTCGGTGATGTCGAGCATGGTTGCAATCACGATGGGGTTGCCCTCCGCGTTGTGAGTCAGCTTGGCGACCGTTTTTACGTATCGCAGTTGACCGTCGAGGCGGAGGATGGCGTACTCGGTTTTTCGTGTCAGGCCATCGCGCACCAGAGCGTCGAATTCAGCCGTTACGCGGGAGCGATCCTCGTCCACCACGAACGCGAAGGCATCCTTGATCGACATGGTGGTGGTCCCCGGCTCTTTTCCGAGGAGCAGGGAACTGGAGGGCGGCCAGTAGCAGATGTCGCGGCGGATATCCATCCGAAATACGCCGAAGTGGGCGAGTTCCGGAGCGCTTTCGTGGAGGCGGATCTCGTCCGACAGGGCTTCTTCCGCTGCTGCGCGCCGTCCGGACTCTTTGTTGAGGTACTCGATCATCTCGTGAAGCGTCGCGTTCTTGCGCAGGTAGATCTCGCCGATCCACGCGGCGATCACGGAAGTCGCCGCAAACAGTGCTCCCAGCGGCAGGTCCGGGAGCAGGACGCCGTGGATGTCCTGATAGATGGATGAAACGAGGAGGGCGGGGATGGCAACGAATGCGACGGAAATCCAGCCCCCGGCGATGGCGGCGAGGAACACAAAAGGATAAAAAGCGGCGTATGGCAAATCGTAGCCCAAAAGGCCAACCATTGCCCAACGCAGTCCGGCGGCAGCCACCAGGCACACGATGCCGATGCCGCAGCGAACGAGGATGAGCCGTCGCGTGCTCACGGTACCCACAGCGTAATGCTACTGCTGCCGCTTGAGGCAAGCAGAAAATAGTGCCAAAGTTTCAGGAATCCGTCCTCTTTCGAGACATTGCGATTGAGGCTGGCTGGCGGGCAGGGAGGCGGATGGACTTCCGTTCTCGATTTTGGCGGTTTGCCCTTTTCGTTCCCGACGATTTAGTTTTAACTGGAGCGTGCTGCTGACGCCGCGGAAGTAACTTGCTTGTGCCTCGGCGGACAACCGAGCTGGGACGACTGGTTTTCATGGGCCGCATACACGTACTTTCCGAACACGTAGCCAACAAGATTGCCGCCGGCGAGGTGGTCGAGCGCCCGGCATCGGTGGTGAAGGAACTGCTGGAAAACTCGCTGGATGCAGGCGCCACACGGATTCGCGTCAACGTGGAAGCAGGCGGCAAGAAGCTCATAGAGGTGATCGACAACGGATGCGGCATGTTGCGCGACGACGCGCTGCTGGCGTTCGAACGGCACGCGACGAGCAAGCTGAAGAACCCGGAAGACCTGCTTTCCATTGCGACGTTGGGATTTCGTGGAGAGGCGCTGCCGTCGATTGCGGCGGTGAGCCGGTTGCGGCTGGAGACGCGCGCCGAAGAAGACGCGAGCGGCACGGTGATCGAGATTGCCGGAGGACGCATCCTGAGCGTGGAAGAGGCGGGACTTCCGCCGGGCACGTCGCTGACGATTCGCGACCTGTTCTTCAACACACCGGCGCGGAAGAAATTTCTGAAGGCGGAATCGACGGAACTCTCGCACATTGCCTCGCTGGTGACGCACTACGCGCTGGCGCATCCGGACAAGCACTGGGAACTGCACACGACGTCGAACGCGGTGCTGGTGGCCGCGCCCGTGCCGACGCACTCCGAGCGTATCTACCAGGTTTTCGGCAAGGAGACGCTCGACCAGCTTGTGCCGCTGGCGGCCACGATGAAGCTGGAGCACGTTGGACTTCCGCAGCCTCCGCCGTGGTCGAAGAAACGGGAGGAAGAGGGCTGGGAGCCGGCAGTGCCGGGTGAACTGCGCCTGCACGGATTTGTCTCCAAGCCAGAAGTGCAGAAGCTCAACCGCAATTCCATATTCATATTTGTCAATGGAAGACTGATTCGCGACCGGCTGATTCTGCACGCGTTGACCGAGGCTTACCGGAACATCATGCCGCCGACGGTATTCCCCATCGTGCTGCTGTTCCTGGAGATGCCGTTTACGGAAGTCGACGTGAACGTGCATCCGTCGAAGACCGAGGTGCGCTTCCGCCAGTCGAGTTTCCTGCACGACTTTGTACGCGATGGAGTGCGGGCGGCGCTGATGAAGGCGCGTCCGGCGCCGGCGTTTGCCGCGGAAATCAAGGCTGGACCGACGGCGACACCCGCGCTTTCTCCGGCGTTGAACCCGCAGGGCGCGACGGTGGCGGAGGATCCCGGGGAGCTTGGCGTAACGGACAAGGATTTTCCGGTCTTCGGGCTGATACATCCGAACGCGCCGCAGCAGTCGCAGAAGCTGCCGTTCCAGGATGGTGGTTTTGCCGTGCATGGCAATGCGGCGGTGGGCGCGGCGCAGATGGCTCCGCAGGCGTTTGGCGGGCACGTGGCGCCGCCAGCAGAGTTCGTGCCGGAGAAGGATGACAGTTGTTCGCTGCCGGTGGAGCCCGGAGACGAGGAGATGGATCTCTCGTCGCTGGCGTCGCTGCAACCGCTCGGACAGATTCGCGACTCGTTTATCCTGGCGGTCAATCCGCAGGGGTTGTGGATCATCGACCAGCACGTGGCGCACGAGCGGGTACTCTTCGAGAAGGTGCTGAGGCAGCGGATGGAGATGCGGGTGGAGTCGCAACGCCTGCTGATGCCGATCATCGTGGAGCTTTCGCCGCAGCAGCAGATCATCTTTGCGGAGATACAGGAAGAACTGGAGCGCAACGGCTTCGAGGCGGAGCCGTTTGGAACGCGCACGATCGCGGTAAAGACGGCTCCGGCCGGAGTCGATACGTCAGAGGTGGAAAAGATGCTACAGGAGCTGCTTGACCAGTTCGAGCGGGAAGAGCAGCAATTGAACCTGGAGAAGATCCGCACGCGAATTGCGGCCAGTATCGCCTGTCACGCGGCAATCAAGATTAATACGCCGCTGGACCAGGCCAAAATGACGTGGCTATTGAAGGAATTGTCGCACGCGCAGTATCCAATGAGCTGTCCGCATGGCAGACCGGTCGTTCTGCGGTATTCTGTTAAGGACATTCAAAAGGCGTTCAAACGTATCTAACCCATGATTGATCACGAATTACAGGAACTGCGCCGGGCGAAATGGCGCATCAAGGGGGAGCCGATTCTCACCCTCGACGATGCGCGCGAGTTCATTGAGTCCGTCGGCTTCTGCCTGCTTTATCCTGTACGGCCGCCCGTTCTCGTCCCAACGTTTATCGGCGCTTGTACCGGCTCGGAGGAGAATCTGCCGACGTGGCGACACGCCTTTGCCGACCCGCGCGCCAAGGACGCCACCGACCTGATGGTCCGCGCACTGCGGCAGCGTTTCGTCTACGAGGCCAACCCGTTCGGCGAGACCAGCTTCCTGGTTGCGGCATCCGTATTTCCTTATTTCTACGGACTGGTGGGCGACCGCAATCCGCGACAGGCTCCGAAGACCGGGCCGCGCTCGGAATATTCACTGCTGGCAGCGCATGTCTTCCAGGCGATCCAGAAGGAAGGTCCGATCACGAAAGGGAAGCTGCGCGAAGTTCTGGGAGGAGATCTCTCGGAGGCCGCGCTTGACCGGGCGTTGGGCGAACTGTGGGCCAAGCTGCGGATTACGCGCGTGGATTACAACCCGGAAGAAGGCGCGTTCTGGGATGTGCTCTTCCGCTGGTCGCCGGAGCCGGTGCGCGAAGGAATGAATATTTCGCTGGCCGAAGCGCTGACGGCGCTGATTTCGAAATACCTGGATTGCATCGTGGCGGCGGAACAGGGAGAGGTCGAAGAGTTCTTCGGCAACTTTGTTTCGCGCTCGCGGACGCGGGAAGCGATTCATGCGCTGCTGGCCACGCGGGAAGTGCAGTACGTTCACGTCGGCGGACGAACGATGTTGCAGATTACGCCGCCGAAGGCGCCACTGGCGCCGAGAGAGCCTCGCGCTCCGCGTCCGGTGCGCGCCGGACAGCCAATTGCACGCCGCCGGGTATCGCCGGCGAGGACCGCGGCAAAACCTACCCCAGGACCCGAAGAGAAATGAACGTCGCATCCGAGAAGAAGAAGCTGGTCATCGCCATTGATGGTCCGGCTGGCGCGGGCAAGAGCACGATTGCCTCGCGGCTGGCCAATAGATTTGGATATGTAAATCTTGAGTCCGGCGCGATGTATCGGGCGCTGGGGCTGAAGGCCATGGAAACGGGTACACCGCTGGATGACGGCGAGCGGCTGCGGGGCCTTGCCGGGAATTCGAGTATCGACCTGAAGCCGACGCCCAAAGGGAATCGCGTGCTGCTGGATGGCCGCGACGTTTCCGAACGCATACGCGAGCGCGATGTGACGGACGCGGCGTCGCGAGTGAGCGTTCACCCGGGAGTGCGCGAGTGGATGGTGGCGCGGCAGCGCGAAATGGGTGCGCAGGGCGGCGTGGTGATGGAAGGACGCGACATAGGGACAGTGGTGTTTCCGAACGCGGAGGTCAAGATCTTTCTCGACGCCGATCCGTCGATTCGCGCCACTCGGCGCGTGGTGCAGCACAATGCGACGGACGATCCGGAGAAGGCGAAGAAGCTGGTGGCGGACTTGCAGGAGCGCGACCGTCGCGACAGCACGCGCGAGGTAGCGCCGCTGGTGGCCGCGGCGGACGCGGTGCGGATCGATTCGACGCGGATGACCATTGAAGAAGTAATTGCGCGGGCGGAAGAGATCGTCGAAGAAAAGATTGCGCAGACGTTGCACGCCAAATAACAGGCGGAGTTATGGAGCAAAGAAACCGGGGAGCCGAAGCTCCCCGATTTTTTTGAGGCTGTGAATTTGTCAGACCAGGGCTGAAGCCCGCCGTTACCTTATTTCGAAGGAGCCTTGGGTGCGGGAGGCACTGGTGGCGGTTCCGGTGGTGCCGGAGGCTGTCCACGACGAATCTCCAGATCGCCGGTTTCGGAGGTCAACTGAACGCGCGGTCCGCCCTTGCCGACGGTGCCGGATGCAGTAGACCTGCCGTGCTCGGAGGTGCTGACGGTGATCTCCTTGAAGTCCGACTGAATGTCGCCGTCGCGGGTGGAGCCGGTGAACTGGAACGAGGTCTTTGGCGGCATCGCGACCATGATGGTTCCGTGGCTGTCATTGACCTCGACATTGCCGATCTTCGGAGCGCCGTAGACGTTCACGTCGCCATGATCGTCGGTGATGCGGACGTCGCCGGTGACGGCCTGCAGCTCAATGTCCTTGGCGCGGGTGTTCAAGGTGAACGGCCCTGAGACCTGCTTTGCCGTCAGGTTGCCGGAATCGAGATCAAGGTCGCCGTCGAGTTGGGTGAACTCAAGGTCGGTGCGCGAGGTGTGCAGGCGCAGTCCGCGCGCCAGGTTTGAAAGCCGCATGTCGCCGAAGAAGTCGCCGTTCAGAGTGGCGAGGCCGGAGACGTCAAGCAGCACGACATCATTGGCGCGTCCCTGGATATTGATGTTGCCCTGGATCTTGGAGGCGCGAATGGAGCCACGCTCCACGGTCACGTTCAGGTCGCCCTGCACGTTTTCCGCGTTGATGTCGCCGCGCTGGTTGGAGACGCGCACTTCACCGTCGCGGGAGTTGACGATGACATCGCCACGGCGGGTGGTGATGTCGACCATGGCCTTGAGCGGAAGATAGATTTCAAGATCGGTGCGGACACCCGCATCGCCGCCGCCCTGGGTATTGGCGTTGAGCTGAACGACGTTTCCAACCGTAGTGAAGACAGGCTTGGTCTTGGCGTTGAGGTTGTCGGCGTCGCGGTCATTGGAGGTAAAAATGCGTTTGTGCGCCAACACCTTGACTTGGTTCTGATCCCACGAGTTGATGGTGACGCTGCCGCGGTCGCAGAGAACCTTCAGCGATGAACCGGCGGGGAAATCCTGCTGGAGCTGATCGTCGTACTGGTGATCGGTGCCGAACAGGTGCATGAACCCGTTGTCAACCTGGACTTCGTCGCGGAGCTCTCCCCAGTTGATATTGTTGCGGGCGCGGTCAATTCCCGTCATCGACAGGCCGAAGATGATGAGCAGGAAGAGTAGCAGGCCGCCGCCGAACCCGATTCCCGCGGCGCGCGCGCCGCTCTTTCGCGCAATCTCATACTCCCAGAGCTTGATGAGGCCCCAGAGGATGAGCAGCACCGGCCAATAGTGCGCGAACATGTAAAAGAGCGGAATGCGAACGCCGAGGTTCCGCAGCAGGAACAGCAGGCCGATGAGAATCAGCACCACCGGCCCGGCAATGGATCGCCGCGCTCTTGGCGGCGGATAGACGGGGGCTGGGCTAGCCATTGCGTGCCTCCTCCCCTGGATTACGCGGCTGCTGGGAGGGCAATTCACCCGCCGGAGCGGCCGGAGGCGGCGTGACGATGGGAGCAACGCCGAGCGGGCGGTGCGTGTCCATCGGGGCCGTGTACTGAAGAATCTTGACGATGCCGATGACGATCAGCAGGATCGGCCACTGGAACGACATATCGTACGACTGCTGAAGCAGGAACAATATCCCAAGCGTGACCAGTACTGCCGGTCCCATCATTCCCGCCATTCGACAGCGGCCACAATTGCAACGCGGATTAGGCGTGAAGTTTTGCATGGCTGTCTCCTTATTGCCCCGCGGAGCGGTAGCGGCGAATGAATAACCAAACCCCGATGACGATCAGAATTACAGGCCAGCTATGGCCAATCCAGTCAAAACGAAGCCAACCAACGTTGCCAAGCAGGAACAGGATGCCAAGGCCGATCAGCCAATATGCGCCGGCGGGAACATGTGAAACCGGTTCCGGCTCAGCATACGGTTCGGCGGTGGCGACCGGCGTGGCCACGTAAGACTGCGTGGTGGCGTTGCGGTCGAAACCCTCGGAGAGCTTTTCGCCGATCCGTTCGCCGGCGGCATTGATGCGCGCGCCGAGATAGGGATCGTTGCTGCCGAACATGCGGTTCAGGCCGAGCGGGTCGGGAATCGGCAGTCCGTACTTCATCGCTTTGGCCGTGGAGTAGGCGTCAAACACCATGTAGAACTCCAGTGCGAAGAAGAGCGGGACCGTGATGGGCCCGACGGAATTGGCCAGCGCGATCAGGCAGACGAACGCCATGGCATGAAGGAAGCCCTTCATGAATTGGCCGTTGTACATGGCGCCGACGCCGGGGATAAAGCCGAGCATGGCTGCCAGTCCGGGGCTGCCCTCGGCGGATGCGGCGACGGCGTGCGGAGCGGGACGTGGAGACGAGGCCTGTTGAACGCGGGCCGCGAGGCAGTCTTCACAAAAGATCGTCCCCTGCACGTTACGCGTGCAGTTCGCGCACAGCGCCTTTCCGCAGGTTCGGCAGTACGCGACTGCCGTCACATCGGTGTGCTTTGCGCAGTTCATAATTTCCTCCTTTGCCTCGCAGATTCCCCGATTACGGACTCTCCTGGGTCGAACGTGGCGATCACGACTGAAGCGCTGTCTTGCCGGCTGAAGTTCTGGTACTGTCGCTGTTCGTTTTCCTTGGGAGATTTCTGATCCTGTTTGTTCTTCTGTTTGTTTTCCTGCTCGGGTTCCACCGAGCTCGTGCTGGCGGCACGGCGAAGTTCGCGTACACGCGACTCGATCTCGTAGACCAGCCGGATATTTTCGTAATACTTCACGGCGCGCGCCTCGGTCGCATAGTAGGTGCGAGTGAGGTTGCGCGGCGTCAAATCGAGATTCCGCAGGTCGCTGATCTTGACGCCTGAAACGGTGAACACCATGGAGAGCGAGAAGAACGCCATTCCGGCCGACATGGCGAAGCGCGGCGTTGCCATGGGCGAGAAGATGGCCCTGGCCGTACCGCGCACATGGTCCCAGATGGTGCGCGGGCTGAAGGCGTCGCGCATGCGGTCCCACAGCGGGCGGCCCGGAGTGGTATTGACGACGGACCGCAGCGAGGCGCGTGCGCCTTCGTTGGCGAGGCCGGAAGTTGCCAGCACAATGTTTCGCGCCAGGTTCACCGGAGGATCGACTTCCTCCAACTGGCCGAGCCAGTGGAGACCGGCCTCGGCCTCGGCGAACATGGCACTGCACGTCGGACAAGCAGTCTTATGCTGCTCGAACCGGCTGAGTTGGTCGCCCGTCAGCAGACCGTCGATTGCGTCCGTCATGAGCAGGTCGAACTCAGCGCACTGCATACCGGATTTGGATTCGCCGTACATTTACATCACCTGCCTATATGTACGTTGTAGCAGGCGCGCAAGTTCCGCCCGCCCACGATTGATTCTGCTTTTCACAGTCCCTTCGGGAACCCTCAGGGCCTGTGCAATCTCTTTGTAATCCATATCTTGCAAGTCCCTCAAAATAACGGCCTCCCGCAGCTCCGGGGAGAGCTTCTGCAATGCCGCCTGCACCAGTTCGCGGGTTTCGCGACGCTCCAGGTGCGCGTCCGGAGCCGGGCCGGTGTCCTCCAGTCGATCGCTCAACGGGAGGGCGTCCTCGCTCTCTCCCGGAGCGGCATCGATGGAGTCGGTGATGCGGTCGTTCTTGGTCTTGCGAAAGTGGTCGACCAGCAGGTTGCGCGTAACGGTCGTGATCCAGGTATTGAACGACGCGCGCTCGCCATCGTAGCTCGCCATGGTGCGATAGACCTTGATGAAAACGTCCTGCGTGAGGTCTTCGGCGTCCGTGGGTGAACCTGCGAAGCGGTAGCAAATGTTATAGATGCGGCGATTGAAGCGCTGGACGATTTCTTCCCAGGCGGCGGCGTCGCCGGCGATGCACCGGCGAACCAGCAGCTCGACTACCTGGGCGTCTTCCACGCGCGTCTCCCTCTGGGATTGGGCGGAAGCTCCCGGGGCAGACAACGGGATTGCCGCACCGCAGGCCATACCGCCTTATACGGACCTGTAAACAAAAAAGTTCGCTGGACTTAGGGCTGCTGCATTGTATCAACGAACGGCAGAAATTGTGGCGAAAGTATGGCGAAAGGGAGGCGAAGAAGCGGTTCCGGGAAAGGAATGAAAACCGTCCCCAGGCGCGGTTGCCCGGGGACGGAGGGATTTACTGCTGCTGCTGGAGCGAGCCGAGGTATTCGCGGTTGGGATCTGCCGCGATGAAGTACGCGGTGGTGCCGTCCACGGCGTAGTAGGCCACGTTGAAGCCGCTGAGCGTGCCGGTGCCGCGCCCATTGGAGCCGATGGAGTACGTCCCGGCGGCGCTCGGGGTGGAGAGCGCTCCGCCGGCATTGATGTCAGCCGTGCCGGTGAGGTTCCCGTTGCCGTCGGCCGCAAGGGCCGCAATGTAGTCCACGTTCGAGGTGTAGTAGCCGGAAAGTTGCGCTCCGTAGTTGCCGCTCAGGCTCGCCGTGGAGAGCGAGGACGATTGCGCCTTGACCACGCCGGACTCCACCAGCGAGGAATCCGTTGTCATCAGCACGCCCTTCGTCGAAGAACTCAGCCAGCCGACCAGGTTGACGTTGGTGCCGCCGTAGACGAACTGGGCGATCATGCGTCCGGTTGCGTCCACCGAATACGTCCCGGTGAAAGCCACGCTGGGATAGTAGTTGGCAACTTCGTTGTAGTCTTCCAGGCCGGCGCTGATGTTGCCGCTGCCATCGAGCGTAAAGCGGCCCACCTCGATGATGTTTCCGTTGGTGGAAAGACCGGCAATGGCATAGACGAAGCTTCCGTTGGCCGCTGCCGTGGAGAAGCCCGACGACGATTGCATGTCCGCATAACCCGATACGTGGAAGGTCGTGTCCGTGCCCAGCACTTCAATGTGCGAGGAATCCACGACGTAATAGATGAGGTTGATGGGACCGTTGGGCGTGTTGAGCAACAGCGATCCGGCATTGGAACTGCTGCCGGCGGTCACGGAACCGGTCACGGCCATCGAGGGCGTATACGATCCGTCGTCGTTCTCGTCGAGAATGCCGGTGACGTTGCCGCTCGCGCCGAAGGTGAGCGAGCCGACTGCGGCGTAAATGCCGCCATTGTCATCGCCATTGAGACGCATGACGTAGGTGCCGCTCAAGGTGGCCGGAGCCGTGGCGTCAATTTTTTCAATCTGGCCGCTGGCGTTTTCCGTGCCGGAGAATTCGATCAACCGCCCCTTGCCCGTCGAGGTAAAGACGAAGCGCAGAACGGCGGAGCCGCTGGAGAAGTTCAAATCGATTTCGCCGCGTCCGTCGCCGCTGACCGAGTAGGTGCCGCTGATGGAGCTGGCGGGCGAGTAGCCGCCCGCATCGTCATTCACGCTCTGCTGTCCGCCGGTGATCTTGCCGTTGCCGTCGGCGGTAAACACGCCGAGCAGGGCGAATGCGTTGCCGCCATTGGTCCCGTTGACGGTGAAGGCGTAGGTTCCGTTCAGACTGGAATTGGTATACGATCCGCTGCCGCTGGGAGGAGGAGGCAAGGGCGAACTGCTGCTGCCGCCACCACCGCCGCAACTGGCGAGAAATGCAATCGAGAAGATCGATAATAGTAAAAGTAAGTGACGTACGCGCATAAATACTCCCAGTCGTTCAAAGGAACGAGGATGTTGTCGTCCGGAACTCTCGTTACTGCTAACCTAATTTGACGCGAGAAGTTGTGAGGAGTTTACCAGCATGAACGAATTTGTTCCGTTTCCCCCGCCCGCGCCAGTGGAAGGATTGTCGCTGGTGGGATTCCGCATCGATCCTGCTTCGCCAGTGCCGCAATTTTATACGGTGTTCGCCCTGGAGGGAGAGAATGACCGTCCGGCCATGTCCGAAGGACGCATACTGTTCTTCACGCGCGCCGACCGGGCAGCAGCGGCCGTTGCCGCCTCGGACAACGGTTTGCGCGAATTGGGCACGCCGCCGGCGGAGGTCGATATTCTCTGCGATATAGCCGAGAGCCTGTTCATCGCAAATTCACAGAAGTCGGACGAGGACGGAGTGCTGCTGGACTGCATCGCGTGTCTCGACGACCTGGTGAGGGCCACGCAACTCAGCGTCCCGGCAGATTACATGACGGTGCTGAGCGCCCTGAGCGCGCGTCTGCTGGAAAACCCGGAGTTCGGAAGCTGGGTGGAAGAACAAGGGATCGACCGCGAACGAATCGAAGACGCCATCATGTGGTGCGTGGGAGCCGTGGGAGTGAAGAGTCGGTGGGTGTAGGTGGCGGCTGAGGTGTTGGTGCTGCAAGTGACAAGCAAGGGCAGGACACGTGCTCACGCCAGTTTGGAACCCGCACACAACAAAACTGACAAAACTCCCCAAACTGCGCACCAAAACAGCAAAAGGCGCGTAACGTATTTGTGTCCATAGATTTGCTCTAAAGATTTAAGTCATTTAATGGAGCAATCTACTATGGGTAAACGACGCAAGCAGATCCCACGGGTTCTTTCGATACTCGCCCTGTTGAAGCCAATTCTCGCGGTGTTGGCGGACATCTTCAAAATTGCACGAGAAATATTATTGTTTTTTAAGTCGTGATTTCTTCTTTTGATGCTAACTGCGAATCAATACTTCTTGCCATGCCCGTGAAAGCGTTATTGACAAGAACGGCAGTTGCCACTCAGCATTCAGCCAACGGAGTGGCAGATGCAAATGATAGGCAAAAGCTCCGACTCGCGCTTGGAGAAAGGGAAGTGGAAGACTGCGGCCTGTATTTCTTGTCGGTCACCTAGGAAGGGCGGCTGCACGATGCCGTGGAGTTGGCTCTTATTCTCTTAAAGAGCTTACGATGCCGTCGCTTGCAGAGTGTTTCACGAGGATGAATCGCGCTATGACGATTGAATATCTCATTGGGAATATCAGAAGCAACATAAACCGGCTCGATATGAAATGGCCAGGAAGGAACCTCGGAATCTTCAAAGAGAGAGCGATTCAATGTCGAATAATAGAAATCTTGAACCCGTCCTTTACGATCCTATTCGTCACTCCTGGGGTTGAACAGGTTGATGAGCTCATTCCGGTAGGCAGCTTTGAGTTCGAAGATTTGGTCGAACACTTGCCCGAGGTGTGTCATTCGTTCGAAAGCGTACCTGTACAACCCATCCGTTTCTTTGGTACACACGGCACACTCGCAGGTTACATGAGCGAGTTTCTACGGTCACTTCTACAGAATCCAGTTCCTTATCTCGTATCGAATACGATATTTGACACCGTACTCTTCACGGAACACTTAGCAATAATCTACATAAGCGGAAACATGGCACGCCTGAACGCTGAGGACATAGTCGCTCGCGAATTGACTCAAGATAATGCGCGACTTTCTTCTTATGACATGCTTTCACCCCTGATTTTTGAAGTAGGGCATAGGCGGAAAGGACGACTGGGAAAGTTCATCCCAACCGCAAACTTCGGAGAAGTACGAGAACGGACGGATGCGGAGAAAATCAGGGCCAAGTGGTACCCAAATTCAACATGGTGCCCTTCGAGACACTTTTGGAAGTTCAGACTCGCAGGTACTGATGTCGTGCTTTTCAAAACCGGAGTTATAGCTGTTGATACGCCGCACGAGAGTGGAGGCTTAGAGCTTGTCAATCTTGTTTTAGCGTGCGGAGAACTCTTAGGTATTCGGTGCCGGCCTCTGGGTAGTTCTGATTTAGGAGATATTGATATTGCCGAAAACGGAACTTATATTGGGTTCAGTCATCCAGCCGAAATCTTGGATGTCGACAAAATCCAACCACGTTTAGTTGGTGAATCTGGAGTACGGCATCTGATTTTACTTGCATCCAAAGTAGCGGCCGACGTGGAACTCAGCAGGGACTGCAGATTATGGCACGCAGCCACAGACCACTTCTGGTCGGGGGAATTACTGCAGGCATTCATTTTGGGGTGGACGGTCATCGAACGGTGGCTGCAGAAGTTTTGGATGAACAAACTCACTTCAAAGAACGTGGAAGGCAGCAGACTTAAGAAGCTAAGTAGAACAGACACCTATACTGCGGATGTGATAATAGAGACTCTTCGAATAATTGAAGAGTTTTCAGAAGAAACGTACCGAACCTTGGATGAAATCCGTCGCGCCCGGAACCGAGCCATTCACGACGGTGTAATACCCCCCTCTGAGACCGCGATATCGTGCATACGGTTTGCCAACACGATTATTCGGCAACGCGCTGAACAGTAAGTTGCATCACCTCAGTTGCGTTTCGATGCGGGCAGGAGACAAAGTTGTGAAACTTGTGCGAATTGAGACCTAAAATCCTCCGTGCTGGATATCCTTCTTCTAATCCTACCCCATAGATAATGCGCTTAAAACTTTAAGGGGCAGTCTATCTATGGGCAAGAACAGAAAAGGGGCATCGCGAATTCTGCCGATTATTGCAGCCATGAAGCCTATTTTGGCAGCTCTAACAGAGCTTCTGAAAGTTGTCCGTGAATTCATGGCCATGTTTAGGTCCTGAATTCACCAATCCTAAGGGAGCATTCATCGACAATCAATCGGTAGCTTTGTCGTTATTCGTAAATCGTAAATCGACAATTTCCTCTGTGGTGAAGGATCTGCCTAAGACGAAATCTTCTTTCGCAGAGACCAGTAGAATCCGAGGGCGAAGACGAGAAGGGCTACGATCCAGACGATTGGCATCGGACTGTAATGAACCACGAAACTGACAGGATCGAAGCCAACATTTTCCCTTCCAAGCCGCCGCCAGATGGGCCACATTCCCCACTGGAACGCAATGAAGAGGGCAACGAGCAAGGCCAACATCCCGTACAACACGCCTTTCAAGTAGTTCTTTATGTGATTGAGCATGTTCGGCACGCCGGACACTGTAGCTCCGCTCGCTCGCAATTGCGAATGATTTCCTGCTCCATCGTCCTTCGACGTTCAAATTCGACAATTCGGCAATTCGGCAATCCGAAAATTCTTTCCAATCGTCATTCGTAATTCGTCAATCGGCAATTTCCTCTGCGCTTCTCTGAGGTGGTCCTTTGCTTTTCGAAACCTCCGAAACATCTGACACCTCCGAAACCTGCATTAGTCACATGTCAAGAGGACGCCGGTCACACATTTCCCGTAGCTATTTCAAAACACGGCAAATAGAGTTTCCAGATCGATGTCACCTTTTGCCCCATCAGCGTGAAACAATAGATGTAGGAGCAGTGTGTCTTGCGCCGCCCGGTGCAGACACGGCTCCAGGGACGGCGATCCTCTTTCTTTTCAAATACATGGGCGTAACCCCTTGTGGTTCAAATATCTACGGGGAAAAGTGCGTAGATATCTGAAAACAGAGTATTTAAAAACAGGGGGTGGGGGTGTCCCTTCGGGAGACACCCACAAACGGTTATTCCGAGGTGAAGTAGTCGACGGCCACGGGGTTCTCGAAGAGCGAGTAGTCGCGGGTGACGACCGTGATGCCGCTGTCGGTGACGAAGTATTTCTGGCGGTCGGCTTCTGTGTCGTAGCCGATGACGGTGCCTTCGGGCAGTTGGACGTTGCGGTCGATGATGGCGCGGCGGACGCGGCAATGGCGTCCTATATTGACATGTGAGAATACGATGCTGGAATCGACCTCGGCATAGGAGTTGACGCGCACGTCGGGCGAGAGAACACTGTCGCGCACCATGGCGCCGGAGACGATGCATCCCATGGAGACGATGGAGTCGACGGCGGTTCCGGTTCGTCCCGCTTCGGCGAAGACGAACTTGGCGGGCGGATACTGGCGCTGGTGGGTGCGGATGGGCCAGCTCTCGTCGTAGAGGTTGAAGACGGGCGAGACGGAAGCCACGTCCATGTTGGCTTCGTAATACGCCTCGAGCGTGCCGACGTCGCGCCAGTAGAGCGCTTCCTTCTTGTTCTCGTCGATGAAGTTGAAGGAATCGACCTTGTACTCGTCGACCATCTTCGGCAGGATGTCGTGACCGAAGTCGTGGCGCGAATCGGGATCCTCGGCGTCCTTGAGCAACACGGGAATCAGCACATCCGTGTTGAAGAGATAGATGCCCATCGACGCGGAGACCATCTCCGGATTGTAGGGCGAGCGAATGTGCGTCTTCTGCGGCTTCTCCTCGAAGCCGACGATGCGGCCGTTGCGATCGATGTCGACGACGCCAAAGTGACGCGTCTCGGCGGGATCGATGAGGATGGTGGCAAGCGTGACGTCGGCGCCGGAGTCGCGATGCTGGCGAAGCATCCGGTCGTAATTCATCTTGTAGATGTGATCGCCGGAGAGAATGAGGACGTGCTTCGGTTCCTCGCTGCCGATGGAGTAGATGTTCTGGTAAACGGCGTCTGCGGTTCCCATGTACCAGTTGTCGCTGACGCGCTTCATCGGCGGAAGGATTTCGATGAACTCGCCAAGCTCGCGGGCGACGATGCTCCAGCCTTCGCGGATGTGGCGGTTGAGCGAAAGTGCCTTGTATTGCGTGAGGATATACACGCTGCGCAGGCCGGAGTTGATGCAGTTGGAGAGCGTGATGTCGATGATTCGGTAGATACCGCCAAAAGTGACCGCCGGTTTGGCCCGATCACGCGTGAGGGGGTAGAGACGTTCTCCCGCTCCTCCGGCCAGCAAGACTCCAAGAGTTTCTCTCATCACGCTTCCTGGCAAATCGATGTGGAACCTGATTGACGAACCAGACTGTCAACGGGTTCGGAATTGATCCGATGTTAGCACAGCGCGCAAAAGGAGGCTGCCAGAGCCGCTGAGCCGGTAAAGCTACTGAAACCACCGAGATTGGATGCCGTGAGGAAGAGAGGGGTTTGCCGCACGGAAGAGGCACGGCGGGATGTAACGGGCATCACGCGCGCGGCGCTGGGGACGGCTGCTAGAATTGCGAAGGATGCCAGAGACAACTAGAAACGAGAAGCCGGATTCCATGGCCGGAGTGCTGGGCGCCGGGATGGGATCGGCGGTGCGCGTGCTGCGCAGCAAGGACCAGAGCAAGCGGCTGTTCAAGGGCTTCCTGGCGGGCGGAAGTGCGTTTCTGAAGTCGGTGTGGAAGGTCGCCCACATGCTCTTCCTGGAAGTGACGGGATTCATCTTCCTGTGCTTCGCAACGATCGGCGGATTTGCGGCGGTGCGCGAGTACAAGCTCTACGCGACGGGGAAGATTGGGCCGGGACGCACGGTTGTTGCGGCACTGTTTGCGCTGATGTTCACGTACTTCGGAGTGACGTCATTCTGGAGAGCAAGAGCAAAGAGATAAGAATCGAAACTCGCCGGCGAGAAGATTGCCGGATTCATACATTTGGAAAGGCGCCTGCATGGCAAACCACGCAAAGCCGGCAGTCAGCACGAAACTCGCCGAAGTTCAGGAAACCACCTCCCATATCAAAGTGAACCCTCTCTACACGCCGGAAGACCTGGAAGGGCAAAGCTACGACGGGGACCTGGGAAACCCGGGGGAATTTCCCTACACGCGGGGCGTGCAGGCGACGATGTATCGCGGACGGCTGTGGACGATGCGGCAGTACGCGGGAATGGGCGATGCGGAGGAGTCGAACAAGCGGTATCGCTACCTGCTGAGCCAGGGAACAACGGGACTTTCGGTGGCGTTCGACCTGCCGACACAGATCGGATACGACTCGGACCATCCGTTTGCGCTGGGAGAAGTGGGCAAGGTGGGAGTGGCGATCGATTCGATCGAGGACATGGAGCGGCTGTTCGACGGGATCGACCTGGAGAAAGTCTCTACATCGATGACAATCAATGCAACGGCATCGATTTTGCTATCGCTGTATATCGCGGTGGCGAAGCGGCACGGCGCGGACGTGAAGAAACTTTCCGGGACGGTGCAGAACGACCTGCTGAAGGAATATATCGCACGGGGTACATATATCTATCCGCCGGAAGCCGCGATGCGGATCATCACGGATATTTTTGCGTATGCGCGGGAGCATGTTCCGGAGTGGAATACGATTTCGATTTCGGGATACCACATGCGCGAGGCAGGATGCACGGCGGTGCAGGAAGTGGCGTTTACGCTGGCAAACGGCATGACGTATGTGAAAGCCGCGATGGACAATGGGTTGCCGGTGGATGAATTCGCGCCGAGGCTGTCATTCTTCTTTGCATGTCACAACAACTTCCTGGAAGAAGTGGCGAAGTTTCGCGCGGCGCGAAGGATGTGGGCGCGGATCATGCGGGACCGCTTCGGGGCGAAAAACCCGAAGTCGCTGATGCTGCGATTCCATACGCAGACGGGCGGTTCGACGCTGACGGCGCAGCAGCCGGAAAACAACATTGTGCGGACGGCGCTGCAGGCGCTGGCGGCGGTGCTGGGAGGGACACAGTCGCTGCACACGAACTCGTTCGACGAAGCACTGGCCCTGCCGACGGAACACTCGGCGCGCATTGCGCTGCGGACGCAGCAGGTGATTGCATACGAGTCAGGCGTGCCGCAAAGCATAGATCCGCTGGGCGGGTCCTACTACGTGGAGTCGCTGACGAACGAGATTGAAAAACGGGCGAACGCGTACCTGGAAAAGATCGACGCGATGGGCGGGACGCTGCCAGCGATTGAACGCGGATACGTGCAACAGGAGATTCAGAACGCGGCGTATGAGTTTCAACGAAAAGTGGATGGCGTGGAGCAAGTCGTGGTGGGCGTGAACGCATTCCAGATCGAGCAGGAAAGGCCGGTAGTGCTGCAACGGATCGATCCGGAGTTGGAACGCAGGCAGGTGGAACGGCTGAGGGCGTTCCGCGAAAAACGCGACAAGGCACGCGCGGCACAGGCGGTACGCAAGGTGGAAGACACGGCGCGCGGCGGAAGCAACGTGATGCCGGCGATTATCGAGGCGGTGGAGCAGAACTGCACGATCGGAGAGATTTCCGACGCGATGCGGAAGGTGTTTGGAGAGTACAAGGAAGTGATGGTGATTTGAGAAGCAGTCGCGAGTCGCAAGTCAGGAGTCACGAAAAAAGGCAAAAGCAAAAAGATGAGGGCGCGAGATGAGTCGCGCCCTTTGTGTTGGATTGAAAAGCCGCAGTTAGCGAGAGGCGACGGGCTCCTTGGTCTTGACCGGGACGGGCGTGAGCCAGTTGTGGCGGTCAGACTTGCGGCCTTCCAGGATACCGAAGAATTCATCTTTCAAGGCGCGGGTGACGGGGCCGATTTTGCCGGTGCCGACGGTGATCTTGTCGACGGAGCGGATCGGCGTGATTTCGGCGGCGGTGCCGCTGAAGAAGACTTCGTCGGAGATGTAGAGCATCTCGCGCGGAATCATCTGTTCGACGACTTCGATGCCGAGGTCGCGAGCGAGCTGAAGGACAGACTCGCGGGTGATGCCGGGGAGGACGGAGTTGCCGAGCGGGGCGGTGAGGAGCTTGCCCTTGCGCACGATGAAGAGATTCTCGCCGGAACCTTCGCTGACGTAGCCGGTGGCGTCGAGGGCGATGCCTTCGACGTAGCCGTTGAGGATGGCTTCCATCTTGATGAGCTGCGAGTTCATGTAATTGGCGCCGGCCTTGGCCATGGAGGGCATGGTGTTGGGGGCGAGGCGAGTCCAGGACGAGACGCAGACATCGACGCCCTCGTCTTCGGTGCCGCCGAGATATTTTCCCCAGGGATAGTTGGCGATGTAGACCTCGATGGGTGAGGTGAGGGGGTTGACGCCGATTTCGCCATAGCCGCGCAGGATGAGCGGGCGGATGTAGCAAGGCGAAACGCCGTTGATGGAGACGAGCTCGACCATGGCGTCGACGAGCTGCTCGCGGGTGAAGACCTCGGGCATGCGATAGATCTTGGCGGAGTCGAGAAGGCGCTGCATGTGCTCATGCGCGCGGAAGATGGCAGGCCCGGAGGGCAGTTGATAACAGCGGATCCCTTCGAATACGGACGAGCCGTAGTTCACGACATGGGCCATGATGTGGAGCTTGGCGTCGTCCCACGCGATGAACTTTCCGTTGTGCCAGATCTTATCGGTTTTCTGTACGGGCATTGGCAGGCTCCTTACAACAATGTGTGTCGAGCGGGATTTCTCATGATGCCTGGAAGAGAACGCACCACAGCCATCCAATGGGCGCTTGACAGGCGATTATAAAGGAGAGCGGGGAGAAAGAGCTAGACATCAGGAAGACCCAACAGAGAGCAGGCCCGCCTTCGCTTGCGATTATGCGAAAGCGGGCAACTCGAACCACTATTGAGCCTTGGGGCGTCCGAGGTAGAAGTGGACGGCCGGGGTGATGATGAGCGACAGCACCATGGAAATGGTGATGCCGCCGATGACGGCGATGGCAAGGGGTTGGAGCATTTGCGAACCGGAACCCCAGGCAAGCGCGAGCGGCAACATACCGGCGACGGCGGCCATGGCGGTCATGACGATGGGACGCAAGCGGCGACGTCCGGCCTGGATCATGGCATCTTCATGGGAATATCCGGCGCGGCGGAACTTCTGGTCGGCATCGAGAAGGAGAATACCGTTCTTGGCGACGATGCCGATGACCATGATCAATCCCATGAAGGACGCGATGTTGAACGTGGTGCGGGTGATGAAGAGCGCGAAGAAGACGCCCGAGGTGGAGAGCAAGGCCGAAGCAAGAATCGCCAGCGGCGCGGAGAAGGTGCGAAATTCAAAAAGAAGCACGATGAACACAAGCACGACGGCGAGGATGAGGACGAGTACAAGATCGGCAAAAGAGCGTTGCTGCTCCTGGTAGGTGCCGCCGTATTCGATGCGAATGTCAGGAGGAACGTGGAGGTTGTCGACGGCACGCTTGACTTCAGCGATGCCGCTGCCAAGGTCGACGCCATCAAAGCGGGCGGTAACAATCAAGGCGTTCTGAAGATTCTCGCGGGTGATTTCCGTCTGGCCAGGATCTTCGGAGATGGTGGCGAGGGAACCGAGAGAGGCGGTGTGTCCGCTGGCGCTATTGAGAATGGTGTTGCTCATGGCGGAGAGAGTGGCGCGGTTGGCTTCCGGGAAGCGGACGCGAACGGTGTATGCGCGGTCGTTGGCGATGATGGGCGTGACGGACGGGTCGCCCTGGAGGATGGCGGCGGCGTCCGTGGCTATTTCCTCGGGAGTGAAGCCGGCGTGGGCGGCGATGACGGGATTGATATTGAAGGTGGTAGCGGGGCCACTCATGGTGTTTTCGACTCCGTCGAGGACGTCGACCACACCCTTCTCCTTCCCAATGGCATCGGCGACCTTGGGCGCCCACTCGCGAAGCTCGGCGTTGTTCGGCGATAAGAGCTTGATCTCTACGGGCTGGGGTGCGCTGGTGAGATCGCCGATCATGTCCTGAAGGGTCTGCGAGAAATCGATTTCGGCGGCAGGCTCCTCGCGAAGAACACGGGCGCGCACGTCAGCAATGACCTGCTCGACGCTGCGACTGCGATGCTGCTTGAGCTTGACGGAGATGTCGCCGGTGTTGGCTTCGGTGACGGCGGCGAGTCCGAGCTGCAAACCGGTGCGGCGCGATGTGCCCTGGACCTCCGGCATGGAACGGACGATCTGCTCGATGTGGGAGACGATGCGGTTGGTCTCCTTGAGCGAGGTGCCGGGCGGAGTGATGTAGTCGAGCACGAACGAGCCTTCGTCCATGGCGGGGAGGAGATCGGAACCGAGAGCCTTGTAGCAGATTGCCGAGCCGACGATGAGCACGACGGTGAAGATGGCAATCCAGCGCGGACGTTCGAGGGCGAAGCGCAAGCAGCGTTCGTAGAAATCAATGACGCGGCGGAAGAATCCAGAGAGCGAGGCCTCCTCGGCTTCGAGCAATTGCTGGTCGGTGAGATCTTCCTCGGTTTCGGCGCCCTGATGATGGGAGTGGATGAAGTAGAGGCTGAGAGTAGGCGTCCAGGTGAGTGCGAGGGCGAGCGAAGTGAGCAGCGATGCGCCGACGGTGACGGCAAGCGCGCGGAAGAATACGCCAGTGACTCCGGTGATGGCGATGAGCGGCACGAAGACAACGATGGGTGTGATGGTGGAGCCGAGGAGCGGAATGGTGAGCTCGTGAAGCGCGCTCTGAATGGCTTCGAGGCGGTCCTGTCCGGCGTCGCGATGAAGGGCGACGTTTTCAACGACGACGATGGCATCGTCAATGACAAGGCCGACGGCGGCGGCGAGCCCTCCGAGAGTCATGAGGTTGAAGCTCTGGCCGAGGAGCTTGAGGATGATGAACGTGACGGCGATGGTGGCCGGAATGACAAGCGTTGCGACGATGGAGGTTCCCCAATCGCGCAGGAAGAGGACCATGATGATGGAGGCGAGGATGATGCCGATGATGATGGCGTCACGCACGCTCTTGATGGAAGCCGTGACGATCTCGGACTGATCGTAGAAGGGTTCGATCTTGATACCCGGCGGCAATTCCTTGCGGATCTGCGCAATCTGGGCGTGGACTTCATCGGCGACGGCGACGGTGTTGCTGCGCGGCTGGCGGTAGACGTTGAGAAGCACCGCGGGTTTGCCGTTGGCGGTGACGATGGTGTAGACGGGGCGGACGCCGGGGTGGACGGTGGAGACATCGCCGATGCGAATGGGAACGCCGGAGGGCGTGGTCTTGATGACGATGTTGGCCAACTGCGCGGGGTCGTGCACCTGCCCGTTGATGAGGCCGAGGTAGAGCTGGTGATTCTGCTCAAGCAAGCCGGGCGAATCGATGAGATTGGTGCGGCGCACGGCGTCGAGAATGTCGGTGACGGTGACGTTGGCTTCGAGGAGCTTGGCGGGATTGGGCGTGATGTGGAACTCGGGTTCCTGGCCGCCCTGGACAATGACCGAAGCGACACCATCCATGCGACTGAGGCGCGGCTCGAGTTCGTAGGTTGCCATCTCCCAGAGACGCGTCTGGGGAACAGTGTCTGAGGTGAGGCTGTAGCCCATGATGGGGAAACTGGCGAAGGTCAATCGATGAGTGTCGATGACTGCATCAGGCGGGAGCGTGGTGCGAATGCGCGCGAGGGCGGAGTTGACATATTGCAGCGTCTGGAACATGTCAACGTGCCAGTCGAAGAAAAGATCGATTTCAGCCGAGCCGCGGCTGGTGATGGACTTTACCTTAACGAGGCCCGGGACGCTGTTGACGGAGTTCTCGATGGGACGCGTGATGGTGACCATCATCTGGTCGATGGGCATGACACCGTTATCGACACCAATGATGACGCGCGGAAAATCCGTGGTGGGAAATACCGACACGGGGATGGTGACGGCGAGGTACGCACCAACGAGGGCGAGCACGATGATGAGAAAGACGAGCGAACGCGCATAGCGGGTGAACCAGTAACGCTCGTCGCCGGAACCGCCAGCGGGACGCAAGGTTTTGAGAAGTTCTCGGAAATTCATCGGCCCCTCGGGATTAATTGCCTTCCGGCTTTGCCGCAGTGCTGTTCGACGGATTGGAAACCTTGACCTCAGTGTTGTCGGGGATGCCATAGGCTCCGACGGTGATGACGGTCTCGCCACCCTTGAGGCCGCTGGTGATCTGAATGCGATCGCCGTCGCGAATGCCAGTGGTCACAGGGACCTCGTGTGCATGGTTGTCAGCGCCAACGGTCATGACGGTGGTGGCATTGTTGGGCGACTTCAAGACGGCCTCGACTGGAACGACGACGGCATCGTTGACGGTGCGCGCAACCATCTCGGCGGTGACCGTGGTGCCGGGACGCAGGCGGCCATCGGTATTAGGAGCCTCGACCCAGACTTCAACGGTGGTGCTGTTGGGATCGACGGCGGGACTGATGACAGTGACCTTGGCCGCGACGCGAATATTACCAGGGGCAATGATGGTCGCAGGGTCGCCGCGATGGAGCAGGGCGGCATCCTCGGCGGGAATGTGTGCGCGCGCGATGACCGAGGAGGTGTCCATGACGGTGATGAGAGGCATGCCGGGAGCGGGCGTTTCGCCAGGATAGAGCGGACGGTCGGTGACGTAACCATTGATGGGACTGCGAATTTCGGTGTAGCTGAGCATGGCCTCCGCGCCTTGGAACTTGCCCTTGGCGGAAGTGAGCTGTCCCTGCGCGGATTTCAGCTGCTCGCGATGTCCGATCGCCTTGAGCGCCTGCAAATGCTTCTCGGCGATTTCATATTGCTCGCGCGATTGCACGAGAGTGACGGCAGACTGATCGAGATCCTTGCGCGGAATGGCGCCCTGCTTGTAAAGACTCTGGCGGCTCTCGTAGACCTTCTGGTCGGCGTCGAACGCC
Source organism: Acidobacteriota bacterium (assembly GCA_021779935.1). GTDB lineage: Bacteria > Acidobacteriota > Terriglobia > Terriglobales > Acidobacteriaceae > JAJXZT01. The sequence continues at coordinate 110,030 of JAJXZT010000062.1, read as the reverse complement.
TGGCGCGCGGACTTCACGTCGAGCTCGGCTTTCTGCATCTCCTCAGGAAGACTGGAGGAAGTAGCCGTTTTGTAAGCCGCCTCGGCCTGCTCGTAAGCGCCCTTGTTCTCCACCATGGAGGCAGCAATGTCGCGATTCTCCAGCACGGCGAGGAGTTCTCCCTTGTGGACGCGACTGCCGCGGTTGACGTAGAAGGTGCGCACGGGAGCGGTGACCTTGGGCGTGATGGCGGCCTGGTCGCGCGGATACAGGACGGCTTCGGAGCGGATGACCTGCTGGATGGGACCGCGCTCGGCAACGGCGGTCTGCACGGTGACGACCGGTTGCACCTCCTTCTCTTTCGAGGAGCAGGCGACGGTAAAACTCAGGGCCGCAACGGCCGCGAGCACAAGACCTCGTGTGGCGAAGGTAGTCTTCATGGGATCAGAAGGTTCCTGTCAAAGTCTGAAGGTTGGCCAGAGCCTGACGATAACGCGCCTGGCCGCTGGAGAGAGCATTGCGAGATTGCACGAGAGTGTTTTGCGCATCGACGACTTCGAGCGCAGTGGCTTCGCCGGCCTGGTAACGCAAGGTGGTGAGGCGCAAGCTGTCGGCGGCGAGCGAGGCGGAGCTGCGAAGGACGTCAAGCTGCGCGAGCGCGGTACGGGCCTCGGCGTAAAAACTCTCAAGATCGGCAAGGGCCTGGCGCTGCGCGGCAGTGAGCTCGAGCTTTGCCTGATGCTGACGAATCTCGGCTTGCTTGACCTTGCTCTGGGTGGCTCCCCAACTGAAGATGGGGATATTCAGAGTGGCGGCGAGAGAGTAGCCGAGATTGTTTACGCCATAGGACTTGACGGCAAACTGAGCAGCGTCAATGCCGTAGAAGTAGTCGAGCGCGAGCGTGGGAAGATGACCGGCACGAGCGGCGAGCAGGTCCTTGTCCGCTACATTGACGGATGCGAATGCAGCGCGCAGCTCGGGATTATTTTTGCCCGCAAGTTGCTGCACGGTGGCGACGGACGGGAGAGCGGGCACGGCGCCAAGGTCATCGACAACATTGAACTGCTGGGTGAAGTTAGGGAAGACGAGGACGGCAAGCGCGAGTCGCGCGTTGAGCTCGGAAAGCTTCGCTTCGTCGAGCGCCTGCTGGCTGGAATTGGCCTGCAACTCCGCCTTGATGACGTCAGAGTATGCGACCTCTCCACCCTTCTGAAGCTGACGGCTGATGGTGAGGAAGTGCTGCGCTTCAAGATTGGCCTGTTCGGTGTTGGCGGTCTGATGCTGCGCCACGACGAGGCCGTAATAAGTCTGCACAACGGTGGCGACGAGACCGCGAGCGGCGATTTCTTCCTGGGCGGCGGCGAGCGCCTGCGCGGCAGAGGCGCGCTGATAACCGGCGATTCCGGCGAGACCGATCTCTTCGTGCGCCTGTCCCTGGCTGAGGTATTCACGAACGCCGTTGTTGGCGATGAACTTGAAGCCCTGGCCGGAAGTTGGCTGGGTGTAAATGGCGGAGTTGTTGTAAGTGACGGTGGGCAGAAGTCCGGCGCGGGCCTGAACGCGATCCTGTCGGGCGATTCCGAAAGCGGCGACGGCGGCCTGGAACTGCGGATTGTTGGTACGGGCGCGGGCAAGCGCGTCAGAGAGCGTGAGAGTGGGGACAGCCGCTGGAGCGGGCGACGGCGAAGGCGTTTGAGCCGAGAGGTCCGTGGGAGATTGCGCGCGAGAAGACACAGGTATGACGGAGAGCGCGGCTAGAAAACATGCGGTATGGATAAGCTTGTGCACAGGTCCCTCACACTCGGCGACGAAAAAATCCTGCAAGGGGAAGTTTCGAGGTTCGAGTTTCAAGTTTCGAGTTCCAGGAACAGCGACGACCGCATTCAGGCCAAAAGACAGCTTGCACGGTGTACCCGGGCCGGTAGTTCCAACGAAACAGTCGTGACAAATCCTAACTGAGAATTGAGGACGCTACCTTAAATGTTGCTGAAACAAACGGGAAGCACAAAGCGAAAGCGCCAAACGCGGAGTATTTGTGGCATTTCAGCGCTATTTAATGAATTCCCGTTTATCAAGAACTCAGATGCGCGCACGGAGATTCCGGGATGCAGTGACAGGCGAAATCGTGTGACAATCGCAGGCGAACAGCAAACGAGGGCGCAATGCGAGTACTGATCATCGAAGACGAAGTCCGGCTGGCGGAGAACATCGCGGAAGTGCTCCGCGAAAGCGGTGGATATGCGGTGGACATCGTGTTCGACGGCGAAGAAGGACTCTACATGGCGGAGTCGAATCCGTATGACCTGATCCTGCTGGACCTGATGCTGCCGCGCATGGACGGCATAACGGTGCTGCAAAAACTGCGCGGGGGAGATATGGACGTTCCAGTGCTGGTGCTGACGGCGCGAGACGAGAAAGAGATGATTGTCACGGTGCTGAATGCAGGTGCGGACGATTACGTGACGAAACCGTTTGACCTTGGAGAATTGCTGGCGCGAGCGAAGGCGCTGATTCGCCGCGGCAAAGGGCAGAGGTCGCCGGTGCTGCGGGTGGGCGACATCGAGATCAATACGGCGGACCATTCGGTGCGTCGCGCGGGCACGCTGGTGAGCCTGCTGGGCATGGAATACAGAGTGCTGGAATACATGGCACACCGGCCAAACACGGTGGTTTCAAAGACCGAACTGCTGGAACATTTGTACGACTTCAACTGGGAGCGGTTCAGCAACGTGATTGAAGTGTATATCTCGGGATTGCGACGGAAGCTGGACGAGGGCGGCAGCGAGAAACTGATCCAGACGCTGCGCGGCCAGGGGTACATGATCAAGCGATGACGGCACGGCGATCCATCCAAGGACAACTGATTACGGCGGTGATTGTGTCGCAACTGCTGCTGGCGGGAGGGCTGGCGGCATTGAGTATGTACTCACTGAGACGGCAGTTGCGGACGGCGTTCGACGCGGGACTGCAAGGACGGTCGATGAGCATCGCGGCACTGGTGCGGTACTCGGAGGACGAACCGTCAAAGCTGATGTTCGACGGTGAACTGGCACCGCGCCCGCTGGACGCGAAGCATCCGGACGCATACAAGGTGTATTCGAGCGACGGAAAGTTTTCCGCGCAATCGCCGAACTGGAAAGAAAGATTCGACAGGCAGACGCCAAGACAATTCTGGCACGTGACGATAGGCGGCACTTCGTATCGTGCGGTGCGCATGGCGGCGCTGCCAGTGCTGGACAGCGAAGGCGCGGGCACGCCGGCGCCACCGACGCTGACGGTGATCTACGCGGCTCCGACGGAAGAAATGGATGAGCTGTATGCAAGCGCGGGGCTGTACCTGGGAATAGGAAGCCTGGTGCTGCTGGCAGTGACGGCGGGGCTGGCGCTGTGGGGCATACGGCGGGGACTGTTTCCGCTGCAAGCGCTGGCGAACAGCGCGGCGTCGGTTTCTCCGGTGAACTGGGAGCTGCAGGTTTCAGAAGAAGCCCAAACAACGGCGGAGCTGGGACCGCTGACACAGGCAATGACATCGATGCTGCGATCGCTACAGAAGGCGTTCACACAGCAGCGGGAGTTCCTGACGAACGCGGCACACGAACTGAAGACGCCGGTGGCGATCCTGAAGTCAACACTGCAATCGCTGTTGCACAGGCCGAGACGGTCAGAGGAGTATCGCGCGGGAATTGAAAAGGCCCTGGAGGACATGGCGCGGCTGGAGAAACTGTTGCACTCGATGCTGCGACTGGCGCGGGCGGAGCAGTGGGCGATGGGCAACCTGCAACGCGACTTGCCGGAGATTGAACTGGGAACGACATGCCAGTCAGCGATGGAGCGGTTGCAGCCGTTTGCAGACATGCGCGGCGTGAAGCTGGAGTTCGCGAACAACGGGCCGGTGCGGATGCGCGCCGACACGGAAGACCTGGAACTGGTTTGGGCGAACCTGCTGGAAAACGCGGTGCGCTACAGTCCGGCGGGAGAGACAGTCAGGATCACAGTGACGAACGATGAAGCCGGCGCGCGGGTGGCGGTGGAAGATCGCGGCCCGGGAATTCCAAAGGAAGAGGTAGCAAAAATCTTCGACCGTTTCCATCGGGGAGACCAGTCACGGACGCGCGATACGGGCGGATACGGACTGGGACTGGCGATCGCGAACGCAATCGTAGAAACCTACGGAGGGACCATTTGCGTGGAAGCGACGGGAGAAGAAGGAACAACGATGGCGGTGAGGTTTAGCAGAAAGCCATTAGCTGATAGCTGTTAGCTATTAGAACCGCAAAAACAGCCACCCCATTCAAGCCGAAAGAAGACTTGAATGGGGCGCAAAGAAGAACACCTGCAGGCGAAAACCAACTAAACCGATGCGAGGGAGACACGGCGGGCGCGGAGAAGCGCGGCGTCGATATCCCAAATCTTTTCGTACTCAGCCTCCCAAAAACTCTGATGGGTCATGCTTCGCAGATATTCGAGCGAGTAGCCGAAGCGCGTCCAGACCTGTTGCTTGTATTCGAAGAGGCGCTGCTTTTGCGCGGGCGAACGAACGTCGAGAATATCCTCCGTGGAGCCACCGCGGTATGTCTGCTCGAAATGTTCTGGAATATTGCCGGCATTGAAAGGACCGCGACGGCGCGCGAGGTCGGCGAGGACGGAGGGGTAACGGTCAAAGCCATCGGTGGCGATGGTGACGATGTTGTCGTCCGGGCCGAGGCCGAGGAAGTGCGCGGTGCGAATGGAGCCGAGGATGTTGCAGGTGCCCGAGACGCCGAAGACTCCGCGAAGGTAAGCGAGCGCGCCAGGGAGCATGTGCAACGTGCGCTCGAGTATGGCCTGCTGGTGCTCGATGAGTTCAAGGGCGACAACGCAATCGTCATCGTGAATGAGCATGACGTAATCGGTGTTGAGGACGTTGTGAATGAGGGTGACCATCTTGTCGCCGATGCCCTCGATGCGATGCGTGCCGCGGCCGTTGTTGTAGAGAGTGGAGCACTCGTGCGGTTCAAGCGCGACGGTGGCGGCGGAAGGGAAGACAGCCTTGATTTCGTCGGCGGCGGCGAGAGTGCCGGCAGAACCGGGAGCGGCAACGAAGGCGGCAACGCGACCGTCCCCGTGGAGACTGGCAGCCCGAAGTGCGCTGCGCCCGGTGACGAAGCGGTGGAAACGGTAGTTAGGAAGAAGCTCAAACTGCGCGAGGATCTTGTTGTGTGGATCCTTCTTGTAATGCTCAGTGCGCTCGAGGACGAGGATAACGTCGCTCTCGGAGCCGGGAGTGAGATCGAGATTGGCGCCGTATTTGCGAATGCGCTCGTAACGCTCGGCACTCATTTGCTCGGGCATGATGACGACGCAGGGGTAGCCCATGAGGTGCGCGATGTAGGCGGAGCCGATGCCGAAGTTGCCGGTGGACGGTCCAATAATGGTGTTCTGGCCGGGATGAATCTCTCCGGCGAGTTCGCCCTCCATGAGAGTGGAATAGGCGGGACCGACTTTGTGGCTGCCGGAAGGGAAGTGGCGTCCGACGAGCACGACAATGTTGGCGTCGACGCCGGTCAATTCGCGGGGAAGGACGACGTGACGGACGGAGTTGTCGGGGGCTTCCCAGGTGATGTTGAAAAGGTTGGCGGGGTCGAGTTCGTTGGCGCGTGCAGCTTCAGCGCGGCGGCGAAGTTCCGCCGGAAGAAGTTCGGGGTGGAGCATTTCCTGATACGTGGGGCCGAAGGTCATGGATTGCATCGTGAGCCTCGTGTGCAGGCGGAGAGTTACATTCGCCGCCAAAGTTTTCCAGCCCGAATGCGGGCTTCTTCACAGATGGCAGGCTCGTCCAGGGTGACACACTCGTGATCGCGAAGGACGAAGTTGCCATTGACCAATAACGAATGAACGGTTGCGTGAGCGATTCCAAAAGTAACGTGGCCGATAACGTTGTCCGCGGTAAGAGCGGTGGGCGGATAGTAGTCGAGCAACATGAGATCGGCGGATGTGCCCGGCTCGATGCGTCCGAGGTTCCAGCCAAAGAGTTTCTTCACGATCTCGCGGTTGTTGAGCAGAACGGTGAAGGCGCCGGATTCGCGAGGATCGCGGGCGCGCAATTTTAGAAGATGACCAGCGGTCAGAAATTCTTCCCAGAGACGGGGCGAGTAGGCGTCCGAACCGAGTCCGACAAGAACGCCCTGGCGCAAGAGGCGCGCGAGCGGCGCGATGCCGACAGCGTTATTGCAATTGGACTGCGGATTGTGAATGACGCTGGCCCCGCAGCGGGCGAGGAGCGCGACATCCGAGGCGGAGACGTGGACGCAGTGGGCGGCAATGGTGCGCTGGTTGAGGATGCCGAGATCGAAGAGACGGCGCGCGGGAGACTTGCCATAACGGCGGCGAGAATCGTCAACATCGCAGCGGTCTTCCGCGAGGTGGATGTGGAACGGAGCGGAGAGAGACTGGTTGGCTTCGACGCACTCACGGAGGACGCGGTCCGGCAGGGTGAAGGATGCATGGAGGCCGAAGGCAGCGGCGAGCCGGTCGTCGTGCATGGATCGAGATTTGTCGATGAAACGAACGTTTTCGGCGATGGCTTCGCGGGCGGCGGCGAGACCGTTGCGGGCGGAGACCTCGTAACAAAGCGCGCCGCGGAGGCCGGATTGGCGAAGAGCGGCGGCGAGGACATCAAGCGATAGAGCGCATGTACCGGGGCTGGAGTGGTGGTCGACGACAGTGGCGACGCCGGACCTGGCGGAGTCGATGAGGGCGACGAGGGCGCTGTAATAGATGTCTTCGGAGGAAAGTGCGCGGTCGAGTTTCCACCAGAGTTTGCGGAGTATTCCGGTAAAGTTGCGAGGCGGCGGCGAGGAAAGCGAGAGGCCGCGGGCGAGCGTGCTGTAGAGATGGGTGTGACAGTTGATGAGCGCGGGCATGAGGAGACGGCCGCGGGCATCGATGACCTGCTCGTCGTGGGGAGGATCGTGACGATTGAGCTCGCCGGAACGCAGCCAATCGATGGCGCCATCGGGACGAATCCGGAGGGCGCCGGAGTCGATGACACGATTGGCGGAGTCGAGGGTCAGGATGCGAGCGTTGTGAATGATCATCGTCGATGCCAGCCTGCTACGCGGGAGTCTCCACGAGGTACTCGATTTCGTGCTCGGCCATGGTAAGCGCCATGATGGACTTGCAAGTGTGAAGACGATTCTCGGCTTCGTCATAGACGACGGAGTGCGGGCCGTCGATGACAGCGTCGGTGACCTCGTTGCCGCGGTCAGCCGGGAGCGGATGCATGTAGAGCGAGTTGCGGCGCGCAAATCCCATGCGGCGTTCGTCGCATATCCAGTTGGTGTATTGCTTCGCGATGCGCAGGGATTCTTCGGGGCGCGTACCCATGGTGTCGAGGCATCCCCAGCTCTTTGGGATGACGATGTCGGCGTCACGGAAAGCGTCGTCCATGCTACCGACGACTTCGAACTTTGTGCCGGCCTGGCGTGCGTTTTCGCGGGCAGCCGCCATGGTTTCCGGCATGAGGAAATACTCAGGGGGGTGCGCGAGAGTGACATCGATGCCGAAGCGCGGGAGAAGCATGATGAGTCCCTGGGGCACGGAGAGCGGCTTGGCGTAGCTGGGCGCATAAGCCCAGGAGACGGCCACCTTGAGGCCGCGGAGATTGTGTCCGAGCTTGTCACGCATGGTCATGAGGTCGGCGAGCGTCTGACAGGGATGATCGACATCGCACTGCATGTTGATGACGGGGGCGTCGGCCCAGCGAGCGACTTCGCGCATGTATGCGTTGCCTTCGCCGGGGATGAGGTCGTGGCGGATGGCGATGCCGTGGCCGTAACGCGAGAGGATGATGCCGGTGTCCTTGGGGCTTTCGCCGTGCGAGACCTGCATGACGTCGGCGGTAAGGAAGTGTGCGTGTCCGCCAAGCTGCGTCATGCCTGCTTCAAAAGAATTGCGGGTGCGGGTGGACTTGTCGAAGAACATGAGAAAGACCGTCTGGTCCTGCAAGAAACGATGCGGGATGCGATTCTTGAACTTGCGGCGCAAGTCAACGGCGACGTCAAGAAGGACGTCGATCTGTTCTTTCGTCCACTCCTGGGTGGTGATGTAATCCTTGCCCTTGAAGAGGGCTCGCTTGGTCGTCAAGGTCTGGGTGCTCACGGATCACTCCTCCAAACCGGCAACGTTGGCGTAGTGGACGTGCCGGGAATCTGAAACATTGTCGAGCAGGAACTTCAACTGCAAATACGGCAAAAGATCGAGACGGGCAGGCACAGTGCCGCTGGCGTCAAAAACATGCCAGGCGATGAGCGCATTGCGACCGGGTTGAAGAACGTACTCCGCGGTCTCGTTCTCGAAGCGCGCACGGTCGGCGGCGGGATCGACGGTGAGGCGATAGCGGTGGCCGGCGATGAGACAGTGAATGGTTTTCTGACCGGCCTCGGCGACGATGTGGAAACCATCGACGGTGCCGCGCGCGGCAAGACTTTCAAGCGAGCCAAAGAAGCGCGGTTTGCGGAGGTTGGGTTCGCCGTGCTCGGGGCAGAGGACACCGCAGTTGCCGCAATCATTGCAGGCATCGGCAAAGTTGGCGAACTGGCGTGCGCGGGTGATGCGAAAAGTTCCGCCGGGAATTGCGCGAAATCCGCCGCCGGGCAGCAGTTCGTAATTGGAATAATCGACTTCGAAGGGTTCGCCGGAATAGACGAACATGGCGTCGTTGGGGCATCCAGCAACGCACTTGTCGCAATTGATGCAGTCGAAGAGAGAAAGTTCGGCAGCGATGGTTTTTGGCGCAGTACGGTTGCTCTCCCAGCGATAGCGCGGGTCTCCGGTAGCAAGGTCGACGAGAATCGGCGTGTTGAGGCTGCCAGCAGAGACGGTGAGCGCATCTTCGAGGCCCGAAACATGCACCTGAAGGTGAGAGGCGAGTTCGTGCGGGATGCGGCCCGCGACGTGGGTGAACTCGTCGGCAATCTCGCGGCAGAGCGAACGCAATGACTTGCCGGGAGACTCAAACCAGCGCAGGAGTTGGGCTTCAACATCGGTGATGAAGGGGATGACGGTTTCGCGCGCGGACGAAGAGCCAGAGAGCTGCGTGGCGTCGGCGAGCATGGCGGCGGTGACGGCATGGATGGCGTCGCGCCCCTTTCCGGCATGGCGCAGAACGAACTCGGGAATGGTCGCGGCATGGCACTCGCGCATGGCGGCGCCGAGGTTGTCCAGATAGCGATGCAGGCGGCTGTAACCGCCGGGGCGCAGAAGATCAGAACAGGTGGTGACGGGGACGAAATCCATGGCGACAACGGAAGCGACGTTGTTGGCGGTCATGCCGGCGGAAAAAGAGAGCGGCGGCGCGGCGGGCATGCGCTCGCGGAAGGCGCGCACGAGGTTGAGGGTGAGCACGTGCAGCGGAGGGCCGGAGAGGTACATGCGCTCATCGGAGAAGACGTTGCGATGATTGCGGACGACGAGAGTGTTGCTGAACTTGAGGGAGAAGCGGCGTCCGCAGGAGAGCGCAACGGACTGGAGGCGCGGAATGAGGTCGAGAGCGGCGTCGAAGCGGAGATCGTTTTCGAAGGCGTCAGGGACAAGCTCGATTTCGCGGTAGCCGAGAACGTCATAAAGAAGATGCGCGACCTGCTGCTGACCGAGGAGCGTGGGGTTCATCTTGACGCAGACGTTGAGACCGACCTCGGTGAGAAGGAAGGTGACAATGCGCTCGATCTCTTCGGGCGGACAGCCGTGGAAGGTGGAGAGGGTGACGGTGTCGCTCACGCGCGAGGGAAAGGGGAGGTCGCGATAGGCGGCGAAACGGCCGGCGATGAGCAGGCGCAATTCATCGACGAGTGTCGATGCATCCATCATGCCGGCGAACCAGGCGCGCATGGGAGCGGACTGGATGCCTTCGAGGTTATAGCCGGCGCTCATGTCGAAAACGGTGTCGTAAAAGCCGCGCGGGAGGTCCTCGCCGAGAAGCGAAGATGCCTTAAGGACCTCCAGGAACATCATGGCGGAGACGTATTCACGCAAGGACTGCTGGAGAGAAAGTTCCTGCGACCACTCGACGTTGTAAGTGACGGTTTCCGAGTCGATGCAGGGACGCGGGATCGAGAGGGCGTCGAGGACCTGGACGGTTTTGAGTTCGATGATGCGCGAACCGCCGAGCCAACTGAGGACGATGTTCTGGAGAAGCTGGGAGTGCGGGCCGGCGGCGGGACCGAGGGGCGTGAAGGCCGCATGGCCATTGGTGCGGACGGAGAGGTCGAGCCCGGGCAGGCCGCGAAAGATAGCACGGCGCGGAAGGTCGAAGATCTTGTCTTCGCGCTCGTATTCGAGATAGGCGCGCCGAAGCTGGAGATCGAGCGGAATGGGCACCAGTTCCGACATTTTGATCCTCCGGATGCGGCTCGCGGGCCGGGCTAACGAACGGCAGCGCTGGCGACTGACGCGTGTTCCGCCGCGTGAACATACATAAGAGGGAAGGCGGCATAAAACTGCGCGGCCTTCACGAGGTGATCGATGGCGACACGTTCGTTGACGGAGTGGGCGACGGATTCGTCGCCGGGACCGAAGCCCATGGTGGGCACGCCGCAGGTTCCCATGGAGCCGACGCCGTTGGTGCTGAAGGTCCACTTGTCGACGATGGGTTCGGTGCCGGTGAGAACGCGCCAGGTATCGGCGCCAGCCTCGACGGCGGGATGATGCTCGTCGAGCACCCAGGTGGGGTAGTACTTGTCCATGGGATAGACGAGGCCGGTGTAACTGGGCTGCATGTAGCGGAGGACTTCGATCTCCGCACCGGCAGCGGCGGGCAGCGCACGAATCTCGTCGAGCGCGGATTCGCGCGTCTCTCCGGCGGTGAGGCGGCGGTCGAGATGAATGGAACAGGCGCCGGGGACCGCACAAAGAGAGGGCGAGAGCGAACGAATCTCGGTGACGGAGACGGTTCCCTTGCCAAGGAAAGGATCGTTGCGCAGGCGAGTGTTCAACTGCTCAACCTGCTGGACAAGCGGGACCATGCGATAGATGGGATTGTCACCGCGCTCGGGGGCGCTGGCGTGACAGGAGCGGCCGCGCATGTGGACCTCGATTTCCATGCGCCCACGGTGGCCGCGATAGACACGCAGGTTGCTGGGCTCGGTGATGAACACGAGCTCGGGCCGGATGTTGCCTTCGCGGAGAATGTAGAGCCAGGGGAGGCCGTCGCAATCCTCTTCCTGCACGCTGCCGACGACCCAGAGGGTGTAGTCACCGTGGAGGTCGAGGGATTTGATGATTTTGGCGGCGTAGACCATGCTGGCCATTCCGCCGCGCTGGTCGCAGCAGCCGCGGCCGTAGATGTAACCGTCCTCCACCTTGCCCTTGTAAGGGTCCCACTTCCATTCGGCGGGATCGCCGATGCCGACGGTGTCGATGTGGGCATCCATCATGATGACGTGGCGCCCGGAGCCGATGCGTCCAAGGATGTTGCCCATGGGGTCGATGCGGATTTCGTCGAAGCCGACCTTTTCCATCTCCTGACGGATGCGCTGAATGGCAGGGCCTTCGTGACTGCTCTCGCCGGGAATTTCGACGAGGTCGCGGAGAAAATGCACGATGTCGGCTTCATAAGCCTTGGCTTCGGCGGCGATGCGGTCGCGCATGCGGAGGATGGTGTTGTTGGCGGTCATAGGGATTTCGAGACCTCGGCAAAATTGGGTTGCGCGGCGGATTCGCGCTCATGGATAGCGCGAAGAACGTCCTCGGAGCGGATGGGTAGCTGACGGAAACGAATGCCAATGGCGTGGTAAATGGCGTTGGCGATGGCAGGGCCGGGATTGTTGATGGCGATCTCGCCGATGGACTTTGCACCGTAGGGACCGAGTGGCTCCTCGGTGGGGACGAGGATGGTCGTCAGCTTCGGCATGTCCTTTGACGAGAGAATCTTGTAGTCGAGGAAGTTGGCGTTCAACATGCGGCCGTTTTCGTCGAGCTGCATGTTTTCATGGAGCGCATAGCCGATGCCTTGCGCGGCGGCCCCTTCGACCTGACCCTCGGCGAGATTGGGATTGAGGGCGACGCCACAATCGACGGCGTTGACGAGATGAAGGACGCGGACCTTGCCGGTCTCGGTGTCGACTTCGACTTCCGCAAAGGTGGCGCAGAAGGGTGGAGGACTGTCCGTAATGAAATGCGAGGCGCTCTCGATGATCTGCACCTTGGCCTTGTAAGTGGCGTGGCGCGCGACTTCAGCGATGGGCATGGTGTGGCGCTCGTCGTCGAGATCGATGACCAGATTGTTACGACAGGTCAGTTTTTCGACAGGAACCTTCATGAGCGGCGCGGCGACTTCCAGGAAGCTGGCGCGGGCCTTCTCGGCGGCCTTCTTGACGGCTCCGCCGGAGATGATGGTGGTGCTGGAGGCGTAAGCGCCAACGTCGAAAGGCGTGTAATCGGTGTCGCCGGAGAGAAGCGTGATCTTGTCGAGGGTGACGCCGAGAGTTTCGGCGGCAATCTGCGAGAGGACTGTGTCCGCCCCGGCGCCGACATCGGCACAACCGGTGTGGACGCGGTAGGAACCATCTTCGTTGAGAGTGACGGTGGCGGAGCCCCAGTCGATGCCGGCGATGCTGCTGCCCTGCATGGAACAGGCAACACCAATGCCGTGCTGGAAGGGACTTTTCTTGTCGCGGCGGGCTGAGCGTTTCTGCTTCCATCCGATGGCGGCGGCCCCGCGCGCGAGGCACTCGTCCATGCCGCAACTGCGGATGAGACGCGGCAGGCCCTTGCGGCCCTCGCCCAACTGCGCGGAGAGTTCATCGGTGTCGCCCTGGCGGATGAGGTTCTTGAGGCGCAGTTCAATGGGATCGAGGCGGAGCTTTTCGGCAACTTCATCGATGAGAGATTCCTGCGCGAAGAAGCCCTGGGGACAGCCGTAGCCGCGGAATGCACCGGAGACGGGCGTGTTGGTGTAGACGATGTCGCAATCGAACTTGAGGTGAGGGGCGCGATAGAGCGGCAGAACCTTGCTGCCGGTATTGCCCTGCACGGTGGATGAATGACTGCCGTAAGCGCCGGTGCTGGCGAGCACGGACATGTGATTGGCGAGAATCGTGCCGTCCTTGCGGAAGCCCATTTTGACGCGGAGAACCTGGGCGTGACGGCTGCGCGCCATGAAGAATTCCTCGTGGCGGGTGTACTCCATCTTGACCGGGCGGTTGGTGGCAAGGGTGAGCGCGCCGCAGATGTCCTCGAGGAGCATCTCCTGCTTACCGCCGAAGCCGCCACCGATGCGCGGCTTGATGACATGGATACGCTGCACGGGAATCTGGAGAATCATGCCGACCTGGCGACGCACATGGAAAGGGATCTGCGTACTGGTGCGGATTACGAGGCGCTTGTCTTCGTCGAGCCAGGTGATGGTGATGTGAGGTTCGAGCGAGCAATGGTGCTGGCGCGGCGTGCGGTACTCATTCTCAAAGATGAGGTCGGAGTCACGGAAGCCCTGCTCGACATCCCCGATCTGCTTGTGAATGACTGAGGCGACGTTGTGGCGCGCGTCGTGAATGCCGGTGGAGTCCTTTTCATCGTGAATGACGGGAACGCCGGGATCGGAGGCGTGCTCCATGTCGAGGACGGGAGGAAGAACCTCGTATTCGACCTGGATGCGGCGAAGGGCCTCCTCGGCAATCTCGCGGGATTCGGCGGCGACGGCGGCGACGCGATCGCCAACGAAGCGGACCTTGGAGTCGAGAAGATATGTGTCGTATGGCGACGGTTCCGGCCATGCTTGCCCGGCGGTGGTATGGGGGACGCGCGGAACATCCTTATAGGTGAGCACGGCGTGGACGCCGGGAAGGGCGCGGGCCTTGCTGACATCGATGGAACGAATGCGGGCATGCGCGTGGGGGCTGGGGAGAATCTTGCCGTAGAGCATGCCGGGGATGTGAATGTCATCGGTGAAGGCGGGGCGTCCGGTGACGAATTTGACAGCATCGACCTTGGGTTCGTTGTGACCGACGATGTCGTGCGAATGCGCGGCGTGCGAGGGTTTGCGCGTGGCGGCGTGCTCGGCGGCGAGAACGGCCTCGACGGGTTTGCTGTATCCGGTGCAACGGCAGAGATGGCCGGAGAGCGCGGTACGAATTTCGTCCTCGGAGGCGTTGGGGTGCTCTTCCAGATAAGCCTTGCTGCTGAGGACGATGCCGGGAGTGCAGAAGCCGCACTGCACGCCACCGTGGTCGACAAGCGATTGCTGCACGGGGTGAAGCTGATCACCGTGGGCTACGCCTTCGACGGTAGTGATCTCGCGATCTTCGGCCTGGGCGGCGAAGATCATGCAGGAGTTGACGGGCTTGCCATCGAGCAGAATTGTGCAAGCACCGCACTCGCCGGTTTCGCAGCCGCGCTTGACACCGTAGTAGCCTTCGCGACGAAGGACGTCGAGGAGGAGGTCGCCAGGGGCGATGGTCCATTCACGGGCTTCGCCGTTGACGCGAAGCGAGAGTTGCATGGAGGGAGTGGAATTACGGCCGGATCTCTTCATAATGCACGCTCCAACCTGGCGGCACATTCGAGCAGCGCCCGGCGGACAAGAACCTGGGTGAGTTCGCGCCGGTATGCGGCGGAGGCGCGGACGTCGTCAATGGGATCGATTTCCTGCGCGGCTTCCTCGGAGACGGCATCGAGAAGATGCTGGTCGAGGACGCGACCTTCAAGAAGGAACTCGGCTCCGTGAGCACGGATGGGACGCGGAGCGACAGCTCCGAGAGCGATGCGCGCAAAGGTGACGCGATTGGCGCGGTCGAGCTTGATGCCGGCAGCGACATTGACGATGGAGATGTCGACCTCGGTCCGGCCAAACTTCTGGAACGACCAGGCGGTGCGCGGCTCGGGGCCGGGGATGACGAGTTCGACGAGCAGCGACGCGTTGGCCGCGGTCTTGTGCGGACCGGTGAAGAACTCGGTGAGCGGAAGACGGCGCTTGGCGCGCAGACCCTGAAGCACGACGTCGGCGTCGAGGACGAGCAGGGGTGTCGCGGTATCCGCGGCGGGCGAAGCATTGGCGAGATTGCCGCCAAGGGTGGCGAGATTGCGCGTCTGCGCGGAACCACAACTGGCGGCTGCGTGGGCAAGGATGCCATTGGCCATGTGCTGAATGAACGAAGATTGCTCGATCGCAGACATGGTGGTGGTGGCGCCGATGCGAATGGCGCGGCCATCGCGCTTGATGTAAGCGAGACCGAGATGGGTGACATCGACCAGATCGGTGACGGTGCGACCTGCACGCAAGGCGAGATCAGTACCGCCGGCGACGAGGCAGGCAACGCCATCGCGGTGATTCAGCAGACGTATAGCTTCGGAAATAGTGCGCGGTTGGTGAAAAGCCCGGACATGCTCGAACACGACGTCCTCCCGTGAAAAAAGAACGTACCGAAAACGAACAAAAGGCCGAGACTGCAACTTCTCCAGAGGGGACGGAGATTAGCAGAGTGGGCGCGGATTGTTTGTGACGCGCGTCGCTATACGTCTGTGACGGCGGAGGATGGGGTCGAGCGAAAGAGTGCTCAGGACGCCGTCTTCCACAACGACGCGACCTTCAACGACGAGGGTGTGCACGGTGGCGGGAGCGCAGAGAAGAAGCGCGGACAATGCATCTTCCGCGCCGGAATAGGAGGGGTTGCGCAGGTCGAAGAGGGCGATGTCGGCGCGCTTGCCGGGTTCGAGTGTTCCAATATCGGAACGTCCGAGACAATGGGCGCCCTCGACGGTGGCCATGCGGAGGGCCTGTTCGACGGTGATGGCGGCGGCTCCGTGGCGCAGGCGGTTGAGAAGAAGGGCGTTGCGGGCTTCGGCGAGCATGTGGGAGCTGTCATTGGAGGCGCTGCCGTCGACACCAAGACCGACAGGCGAACCGGCGCGCTGGAGGGCAAGCGCAGGGCAGAAGCCGGAACCGAGGCGCATGTTGGAGGTGGGGCAGTGGGCAATGCCGACGTGGGCACGTCCAAGACGACGGACCTCGGAGGCAGAGAAGTAGATGCCGTGGGCAAGCCAGGAGCGATCGGTGAGCCAGCCGACACTGTCGAGGAAATCGAGCGGGCGCTTGCCGAAATGCTCAAGGCAATAGCGCTCTTCATCGCGAGTTTCCGCTAGATGGGTGTGGAGGCGAACGTCATGGCGCTCGGCAAGTTCGGCGGTGCGACGCATAAGTTCAGGCGAGACGCTGAAGGGCGAACAGGGAGCGAGAGCAACCCGGATCATAGCTCCGGGTTGAGGATCATGGTACTTGCGGATGACGCGCTCGGAGTCGGCGAGGATGGTGTCGTCATCCTGAACGACGGAGTCGGGTGGAAGGCCGCCCTTGCTTTCGCCGACGCTCATGCTGCCACGGGTGGCGTGGAAGCGAATGCCGATCTTGCGGGCGGCGGCAATCTGGGCGTCGATGAGCCGGGACTGGCCGCGCGGGAACAAATAATGATGGTCGGAGGTGGTGGTGCAGCCGGAGAGCATGAGTTCGGCCATTCCGACGAGGGCGGCGACATGGGTGGCCTCTTCGTCGATACGCGACCAGAGAGGATAGAGAGTGCGCAGCCAGTCGAAAAGCTCGGCGTTGGCGGCAGCGGTGCAGGCGCGGGTGAGCGTCTGAAAGAGATGGTGATGAGTGTTGATGAGTCCGGGGACGGCGATGAGAGCGTTGCCGCGAATGACGCGACGTGCGCGGAGATTGCGAGGCGGTCGCTGGCCAATGAGCTTGATGACACCATCTTCCGCATAGAGGAATCCGCCATGGATGACTTCGCGGTCATCGTTCATGGTGACGAGAGTGTGGAGATCGCGGATGAGGAGCGAATTGGCGGTGGTCATGGGAATCCTCGTAAAAAGAAGCATTCAGCAGTCAGCACTCAGCATTCAGACAGTAGAGAGTGCACCACAAGCGGCAAGCGACAAGCTGCAAGCAAAGTCAACGGACCCACGCAAGCAAAAGAGGCTTACGGAAGCACACGGAGAAAGCGTACTCCATTACACAAGCTGACGGTCATGCAGGATCTGGTCGAGCTCATGACCGTCGGGTGAGACATCAAAAGGCTTAGAAACGGCGGTCTGCGCGGCGCGGATGTCCTTGAGTCCGCTGCCGGTGACGACGGCGACAGCACGAGCGCGTTTGGGCACGATGTCTTCGGCGACGGCACGCTTCAGGCCGGCGATGGAAGCGGCGGCGGCGGGCTCGGCGAAGATGCCTGCGAGCTGGCCGGTGTAACCCATGGCGTCGAGGATTTCGCCGTCGGCGACGTTGAGCATGGTTCCGCCGGATTCGCGAATGGCGAGGACGGCCTTCTGCCAATTGCGCGGAACGCCAACGGCAATGCTGTCGGCAATGGTCTGCGGAACAACCGGCCAGAGCGGCTTTCCGGAGCGGAAGGCGGTGGTGATGGGGGCGGCGCCGGCGGCCTGCACACCGAGCATCCGCGGCGTGCGCTCGATGAGGCCGAGGAGTTTGAGTTCGCGGAAGGCCTTCCAGGCGGCGGCAATCGAGCAGCCATCGCCAACGGACATGGCGACCCAGTCGGGGACATTCCACTGAAGCTGTTCGGCGATTTCGAGGCTGACGGTCTTCTTTCCTTCGACGAGATAAGGGTTTATGGCGCAGTTTCGGTTGTACCAGCCGAAGCGTTCGCAACACTCCTGTGAGAGGCGGAAGGCGTCGTCATAGCCTCCGAGGACGCGAAAGACGGTAGCTCCGAAGATGAGCAACTGCGTGATTTTGGGCTCGGGCGCGCGCTGCGGAACAAAGATGACGCTGCGGAGACCCATGGCGGCGGCCATTCCGGCGAGCGAGGAGGCGGCGTTGCCGGTGCTGGCGCAGGCGACGATGGGGTTGCGCTTTTCACGGGCGCGAACAACCGCAATGGAACTGGCGCGATCTTTGAGTGAGCCGCTGGGGTTGCGGCCATCATCCTTTATATAAAGAGATCGAAGGCCGAGATGGCGGGCAAGAGCGACGGTCTCGGAGAGAGGGCTCCAGCCGACTTGCAGGTGGGGCAGGACGGAGCGCGCGGAAAGCGGAAGAAGTTCGCGATAGCGCCAGTGAGAAAAATCGGCGCGGCTGGCGAGGGCGCGACGGGTAAGCGAGCGGCGAATGGCACGGTAGTCGTACAGGACATCAAGAATGCCGGTGACGCCGCAGGCAGGACACGTGTATGGGACGCGGATGGGCCAGTTTTTTCCGCAGGCAACACAACGCAACTCGGTGACAAAGGACAAGGGATCCCCCGCGAGAGCATTGCTCAAGGTGAACAAGAGTACGGAAGGGGGATAAGGGCCGGAAGTGCGCAGCGCACAGGCGAGTGTGAGCATCGCTAATCCGGCACAAGAATGGGGTGCAGATGACAGGAGATGAACGGATTGTCATCTGCCTGAAAAGCGGACTTCAGTTGCGCCGCGTAGGATGCATACAGTCGGTGGTGTATCCCGAAAGGAAAAAGTAAAGATGCAGATCGCCGGAGTAGCCAGCGCATTTCCGAAGCAGTACTACACGCAGCAGGAAATTGCCACGGCGTTGAAGGCGCAGTGGGAAGGGAAGCTAGCAAATCCCGAAGTGCTGAACCGCCTGCTATCACGCGTGGGAGTGGAAGGGCGACACCTGTCGCTGCCGATCGACAAGTACGAGCAGATGAAGACCTGGGGACAGGCGAACGACGCATGGATCGAGGTGGCGGAAGAACTAGCGGACCAGGCGTTGTGCAGGGCCCTTACACGCGCGGGACTTTCCGTACAAGACTTGAGCGCAATCTTTTTCGTGTCGGTGACGGGAATCGCGAGTCCTTCGATCGACGCGAAACTGGTGAATCGGATGGGACTGCCCCGGTCGATTAAACGAGTTCCGATCTTTGGGCTGGGATGCGTGGCGGGAGCGGCGGGAATTGCGCGAGCGGCGGATTATCTGCGAGGGTTTCCGAACGAGGTAGCAGCGCTGGTGTCAGTGGAGTTGTGTTCGCTGACGTGGCAGCGGGGAGACCTTTCGGTGGCGAACATTATTTCGTCGGGACTGTTCGGCGACGGCGCAGCGTCAGTGGTGATGACAGGCGCAGCGCGGGAGGCTCACGGGCCGAAAGTGCTGGCGACGCGTTCTTCCTTCTATCCAGACACGGAAGAAGTGATGGGATGGGACATCTCGGAAAAGGGATTCCAGATTGTGCTGTCGCCGGGCGTGCCGGACGTGGTGTTGAAGTACCTGGCAAAGGACGTGGACGGATTCCTGGCAGACCAGGGGTTGCGAAGAAGCGATATCGATAGCTGGATCATGCATACGGGCGGCCCGAAGATTCTGGAGGCAACGGAAGAGGCGCTGGAGTTGCCGGAAAAGGCACTGGAAGTTTCATGGGAGTGTCTAAGGAAGGTGGGGAATCTTTCGTCGGCGTCGGTGCTGCTGGTGCTGGAAGAGTTCATGAATCGACGGCGTCCGGCGGCGGGATCGTTCAGCATACTGGCGGCGATGGGCCCGGGGTTCTGCGCTGAACTGGTTTTGTTGCGCTGGTGATCCATGGTCAAAGACATGCAAAGAACAGATGTATTTATCGTGGGAGGCGGGCCGGCAGGACTCGCGGCTGGGCTCGCCGCGCGCATGGCGGGGTTCGACGTAACGGTGGTGGACCACTCGCAGATGCCGATCGACAAGGCATGCGGCGAAGGGATCATGCCGGATGGACTGGCGGCACTGCGGCGGCTGGGAGTGGAACTGCCGGCGAGTTGCACGGCGCCATTTCGCGGGATTCGATTCGTGGACCAGTCGGGGAAGGTGGACGCGGACTTTGCGCAGGGAGAAGGGCTCGGAATACGGCGTCCGGTGCTGCACAACGTGTTGGCGGATTACGCGGATAGAGCCGGAGTATCGCTGAAATGGGGAGCGCGGCTGGCAAACCTTTCGCAGGAATACGCAGAAGTGAACGGGCAGGCGTACAGCTTCCGCTGGCTGATTTGCGCGGATGGCCAGAACTCGCAGTCGAGAAAGATGGCCGGGTTGGACGAAGGAAGCTTGCCGCGCAGGAGATTCGGGTTCCGGAGGCATTACAGGGTGGCACCATGGTCGCAGTTCGTGGAAGTGCACTGGAGCGACCAGGGGCAGATGTATATCACGCCGGTGAGCAGAGACGAAATTTGTGTTGCGCTGATCACGCGGCAACAACATGCGCGCTTTGAAGACGCACTGCAAAGTTTCCCGGACCTGGCACCCCGTTTGCACGGCTCGACAGAAACGACGCGCCTGATGGGAGCAGTTTCATCGACGCGGCGACTGCGAGCCGTGCAAAAGGGCCGGGTGGCGCTGGTGGGCGATGCGTCGGGATCGGTGGACGCGATCACCGGAGAAGGACTGTCGATGGCGTTCCAGCAGGCGGTAGCGCTGGCGGGCGCGATGCGAAGCGGAAACCTCTTGAGCTACGAAGAGGCACACAAGGAAATTGCGAAGGTTCCGCGAGCGATGGCCGGGCTGATGCTGACGATGGATGGACATCCGAAGCTGCGGCAAAGAGTATTCCGGGCGTTCGCGGCGCAACCGGAGTTTTTCTCGAAGATGCTGGCAGTGCACACCGGAGACGCCTCGCCGTACTCGTTCGGTGTGAAGCGATCACTGGCTTTCGGGTGGCATCTGCTGACGGCATAAATCAGGACAACAGTTAATAAGGAGTCTCGGTTGCAAAGACGCGGGCTGTACACAGGCACACGGAATTTGCTGGCAGGGGCGATGCTGGCGGCGATGCTGCTGCTGGCTGGGCCGGCACGGGCACAGGAGACGACGGTAAAGTTCGATCCGGCGAAGACGACGATTTCGTGGACGCTGGGCGATGTGTTGCATACGGTTCATGGGACATTCCAGCTTACGAGCGGAACAATCACCTTCAACGAGACGACAGGGGCGGCGAGCGGCGAACTGGTGGTGAGCGCAGCAAGCGGCGACAGTGGCAATGGCATGCGGGATCGCAAGATGAAGAAAGAGATTCTGCAAGTGGTGAAATTTCCAGACGTTGTCTTCCTGCCCAAGAAGGTAATAGGGCACGTGGCGCCGGAAGGAAATTCGGTGGTGAACGTGGAAGGAATATTCCGCATTCATGGGATCGATCATCCGCTGACGCTGAATGTGCCGGTGACAGTGCACGGAAGCCAGATCACGATGACGACAGGATTCGGAGTGCCATATGTCGCGTGGGGAATGAAAGATCCGAGCACGTTTGTGCTGCGAGTGGAGAAAGTGGTGCAGGTCAGTATTCAGGGGGCGGGAGAAATAGAGAGGTAGTAGGCGCCAGGTATTAGGCACTAGGCAAAGCAAAACCAAAAACCGACATCGCGGGCGGGGAGAAATTCTCGCCCGCGTCCTATTTATAGAAGAAACGTCAAAATCAAAAGCAACGTCAACGACCCCACTCAAGCCAAAAGCGGGCTTGAAATCGGGCACCCAGAAAGTGAACCGGGTTAGTGGGAGATGCGGGCGAGTTCGTGGGCGTAGAGGGGATTCTGGGGGAACTCGCTGGAGAGACCTTGCAGGAGAGAGCGCGCCTTGGGGAGATTCTTGTCGCGGATGGCGGCGACGGCGAGCAGGAGACGCGCGAACGGGGCGAGGTAGTGTCCGTGAATAGCGGTCAACTCCAGCTTGTAGATTCCGGCGGCCTTGTCGGGCTGGGCGCCGGTCATGGAAAGGATCCAACGGATGGGCGCTGGGTCGATGCCGAGCAGGTAGTTTTCCACGCCGACGGCAAGGTAAGCGTCATAACAAGTTGGGTCGCGCTGAAGAAGCTGGTCGGCGAGGATTCGCGAATGCTTCATGTAGCTGAGGCTGGCGAGATTGCGCTTCTCGATCATGGCGGCGTAATCGCCGCGGAGCCCTCCGGCGAGGATCTTGGCGAAGAGAGCGTTGGTGTCCTGCGGAGACCTGGCAAGGATGGCGTCGGCGAGCTGATCGGACTCGGCGAGCTGCTGCTTGAATGCAGCCTTGACGGTGGGATCGGGCGCAAGCTTCTTGCGAGCTTCGAATTCCGAGTCGTCGGTGAAGAGTTCAACTTCAAGTATGTGCAGACGATTGAACTCGGAGAAGAGATACGCTGCGGCGTTGGAGACGAAGCCCATGGGATCCTGTGGATGGTCGTGCTGCCACTGGAGGAACGTTTTGTGGGCATCGGTGAAATCGAGGTTGTACATCTGGCGGTAGCCAGTACCGAGCGTGGACGGCGCGGGGATTGGCTCGGTGCGCGCCGAGGCGGCGAGCGTTACAAGACAGAAAGCGACGATGGCAACAAGATAGAATCGACAGCGAGAAAACAAAGGAACTCCTTAGGCGATAGCAACGCTCATGACGGGCAATTGAAGCGTGATGATAGCTCCAGAAACGGGGCGATTCTTGATGGTGACACTGCCGCCGTGGGCGCGCACGACGGCGTGGACAAAGGCGAGGCCGAGGCCGTGGCCGGTGGACTGTTCTCCCTTGACGAAGCGCTCAAAGGCCTTGTCCTTCAACTCCGGAGTGAAGCCGGGACCGTCGTCTTCGACGGTGAGCTCGGCCTGTGATTCACCGCCGCGCAGGGTGATGACAATGGAACGCGATGGCGGCAGATGTGCGATTTCGTTATCGAGCAGGTTGGCAAGGACGCGGTGGAGAAGCGAAAGGTCGGCGTCAACGATGACGCCTTCCTGGAAATGGCAGGCAAGTTCGTGATTGCGCTCGCCCATGGCGGGTTCATAGAGATCGACGAGCTGGCGGAGGAGGTTGCCGAGATCGACGGGCTGGCGATGAAGCTGGAGCGCGCCGGCATCGGCCTCGGCGAGATCGAGCGCGGTGTTGAGCGTCTGCGAGAGACGGTCGAGCTTCTCGATGGCGTCGGCGACGGTGTCGCGCCAGGTTGATTCGTTGGCTTCGGAGAGCGCGACTTCAAGACTGCCACGGATGGCGGTGACGGGACTCTTGAGATCGTGGGCGACGGAGTCGGTAAGTACATGGAGTTCGCGGACCGAGGCCTGTATGCGGTCGAGCATGTTGTTGAAGGTGCGCGAGAGACGGGAGATTTCGTCGTTGCGGGAGCCTTCCGGAACGCGACGGGTGAGATCTTCGCTGCCGATCTGAGAGACGGTTTCGGCGATGCGCTCGACACGCTGCAAGGTGCGGAAGGCGCCGGCGCTGGAGATGATGAAGCCGAGGAGCACGATGCCGGCGCCGATGACAAGGAAGCGCACGGTGAGGCGATGCATCATGTCGGTGGCGGCGAGATCGGAAAAGCCAAGAAAAAGTTTGCCGCCAGATTCATTGACATGAAAAACCGCGCGGAAGGGTTCCGGCCATCCCTTAACATGGATGGTTTGGGGCACGCCGGGAACGAGATTGGCGTCGCGAATGGCCGCAACGAAGGAATCCATGGGGCCGGGACCGACCCAGATAGGCGCCTGTCCGGGGCGCGCGTCGAGAAAGAAGACGGTGTTTTTGCGGGCGCCTTTTTCGCCGGGGTCGGTGGGGACTTCGCGACTGGCGAGTTCGGCTACTTCCTCGACGAGACGATCGTAGAGACTGTCACGCGGAGTGTTGGCGGCGACGTCGGCGAGGACTTCGGCTTCGCCACTGAGCCATGCATCGGTGCGCTGCTGGATATCGTGGGCGACGAGCACGTACATGATGACGAAGGCGATGGCGGTTCCGGCGGCAAAGGCGAAGGTAGTCCAGAGCGAAATGCGCCAGGCAGCGGTGGAGCGTAGGGCGTCACGAAGTTTTAAGGACATAACCCACTCCACGGATGGTTTGAATCAACGGCTGTTTGGCTTCGTGATCGACCTTGCTGCGAAGTCGATAGATGTGAACATCGACGACGTTGGTGGCGGGATCGAAACGCATGCGCCAGACGTGATCGAGAATCATGGTTCGGGTGACGACGCGTCCGGCGTTGCGGCAGAGATACTCGAGCAGCGCAAACTCCTGGCTGGTGAGCTGCAACTCGCGCTTGCCGCGATGAGCCTCGCGGCGTACGAGATCAAGTTCGAGGTCGGCGACACGCAGGCGGGCAGATTCCTGTTGCGCGGGCGAGCTGCGGCGAAGCAGGTTGCGCAGGCGGGCAAGAAGTTCGGCGAGCGCGAATGGCTTGGTGAGATAGTCGTCGCCACCCTGTTCAAGTCCACGGACACGCTCATCGACGGAGCGGCGGGCGGAAAGAATAAGTACGGGCGCCTGACTGCCCTGCGCGCGGCAACGGGCGATCAACTCAAGGCCATCGCGGTCGGGGAGTCCAAGATCGATGATGAGAGCATCGTGGATTCCCTCCAGCGCGAGGTTTTCGCCGGAAGCTGCATCGGCGGCGGCATCGACTTCGTATCCCGCCTCGGTCAATCCGCGGCGAAGAAAATCCTGAATTTCCAAATCGTCTTCAACGACGAGCAGACGCAAGCTTTGTCCCCCAGCCTGAAGTAGCGGAACAGAGGAGTCACCCACCAAAGTGTGCCTAGATGTTTACGGCGCGGCGGGCAAGCCCGAGTGCATCCGTCCAGAACGCTGTGGAAGAGTGTATCTCACCGAGGACGCGATCGATCTTGTCAACGAAGAGGTCGAGTTGCTGCTGTTCCACGACGAGAGGCGGAGCGGCCTTGAGGACCATGAAATTATTTCCGCATATCTGGGTGAGAACCCGCTCCTGGCGGAAAAGTCGCATGACGAGCATCTGGCCGAACATGCCGGGATGAATGGCACGAAAGGCTTCCAGCGAGATGCGCAGGGCAAGGCGCGAAGGTGACTGGAACTCAATGCCATTTAACATGCCAAGGCCGTGGACTTCCTTGAACATTTCGTAGCGGGAGAGGCGGGAGCGGAGTTTCGAGCGGAAATCTTCGCCCATGGCGGTGGCGCGCTCACCGAGGCGCTCCTGCTGGAGGACGTCGAGCGTGGCGAGAGCGGCACGCATGGCGAGGCCGTTTTCGCTGTAAGTGGAGGTGTGGACAATGGCGCGCTTGAGCGATCCGTAGACGGACTGGTAGATGGCGTCGGTCATGAGCACGGCGGCGCAGGGGATGAGGCCGCCGCTCATCGCCTTGGCGAGCACAACCATATCGGGCTGGACGTCGAAGTGATGGGCGGCAAGAAACGGGCCGGTGCGATACATGCCGGTTTGCACTTCGTCGAGAACGAAGAGCGTGCCGTACTTGCGGCAGAGGGACTGGACATCCTGGAGGTATGCACGGGTGGGAATGCGGATGCCACCTTCAGACTGGATGGGTTCGAGGATGAAGGCGGCGAACTTGCGAGTGGCAAGCTGGCGCGCGACAGGTTCGATCTCGCCAAAGGGGACAGATTCGGTATCGGGCAGCAAGGGGCCGAAACCCTCGGTCCAGAAGGGATTGGACATCAGCGACAAGGCGCCGCAGGTGAGTCCATGGAAGGCGTCCTTCGCGTACAGAAGTCCTGAGCGCCGGGTGTGGGCGCGAGCAAACTTGATGACAGCTTCGACGCCTTCACTGCCGGAGCTGGCGAAGAAAACCTTGGAGAGAGGTCCGGCGGCAGCTTCGCAGAGACGGTGCGCGAGTTCACCGGCGAGCTCGGGGACGTGACTCTGAAGCATGGACGGACCGCAGCGGTCGAGCTCATCCTTGAGGGCGGCAACGATGCGGGGATGATTGTGTCCGGCGTTGTAAACGCAATAACCGGAGAGGAAGTCGAGGACGCGGTCACCGTCGGCAGTGAAGAGCTCGACGCCAAGGCAGCGTTCGTACTTCACGTTCATCTGGAGAAGCTCCAGAAGACGAACCCACTGCGGATTGACGTAATCCGAATAGGAAGACCGAGTGCTCAACGCGACACCACCAATCGCCACGATTCACCCTGCTGGAAGAGATTTAGGTGAACTTACCTTATTTGACGGAGATGACAGGCGACTTGCCGGAAGATGACATTGTGTTCATGAAGGGGAAGCAGGCCAAAGGCAACAGTGTTCGGGCGGCGGGGAGTGGCGTGGCAGGTGCGGTGGTGAATGATTTTCCGGTTTTTCACATGGGGTTTACAGGGATGTAACGGGGGTTAGCGAAAATGTGAGCATGTCGGCAGAGATCTATGACTCGCTTATCATCTCCGACGTCCACCTGGGGTCGGAGGTCAGCCGTGCACGGGACGCACTGGAACTATTGCAATCGCAGGACTTCCGCCGCCTGATCCTGCTCGGCGACATCTTTTCCGATCTCAATTTCCGTCGCCTGACGGGTGACCACTGGAAATTCCTCTCTTATATCCGCAAGTTGTCGAATCCCAAACGTAAGACGGAAGTGGTGTGGGTAGAGGGGAATCACGACCACGGGTTGTCGAACATCATGTCGCACCTTGTGGGCGTTCCGGTTTACCAGCGTTATGTGTGGGAGTACCAGGGCAAACGGCACCTGGCAGTCCACGGTCATCAGTTTGACCGTTTCGGAAGCAAGAACTTCTACATCAGCCGCGTGGGAGTACTTCTCTACGAAGAGATACAAAAACTCGACAGCAAGACGAAACGATTCTCGCGGTTTCTCGACAGGCTGAATACGCGCTGGCTGCGGCTGTCATCGAAGATTGAGTCGGGAGCGATTGCATACGCGAAGCTGGGCGGAGTGCAGAGAGTTTTTTGCGGGCACACGCATGTGGCCGCCCACAAGATGCAAGACGGAGTGGCGTACTACAACACAGGGTCCTGGATCGATCCCCGCGCGACCTATGTAACGGTGGGCGAAGAAGGAGTTGCCATCCATGAATACCAATGCAGAGTTGACGATCGTTATCCCAGCGAAGAACGAGAGCCGCAACCTGCCGCAGCTACTGACCTCTTTGAGCAGGCAGGATTACCCGCTTTTGCCGGCTACCACAGTCTTCGTTGCTGACGCGCGTTCAACGGACAACACGGTTGCGGTGGCACTGTCTTTCGCGAACCGGCTGAATATCGCGGTAATCCCCGGAGGACTGCCGTCGGTGGGACGGAACGAAGGCGCGCGGCGAGCGACGACACCATACGTACTGTTCCTCGACGCGGACATGGAACTCTCGGACGAGACGCTACTGCGGCGAGCAATGGAGAAGATGAAGCGCCGGAGGCTGGAGTGCCTGACGACGAATATCTGGTGCTCGGGCGGAACGCTGATGGACCACTTGCTGTATGCGGGCAACGACCTGGTGCAGTATGTGTCGTCGTGGACGAAACCGTTCAGCACGGGGATGTTCATGTTGTTCGAGAAGAAGAAGTTCGATGAACTCCGCGGGTTCGACGAACGGGCGCTGTACGCCGAGGATTACCTGCTGAGCAAACAGATTTCGCCGGGAAAGTTTGGGATTGTGCGCGGAAAGGTGCTGACGACAAACCGGCGATTCAAGAAGATGGGGCACCTGCGGATTGCGCGGATGTTCGTGAAGACCGCGCTGAACTCGTGGAACCACGATTACTTTCTGCGCGACCAGAATTACTGGACTGAAGTTTAGTGGCATCCTCCCGAAAGAAGTATGCCACCGGCGGCGGGCGGTTCAGAGAACCTGCTGAGTAGCTCGTCGCTGATCTTGTTGGCGCGAACAATTTCGCGATAGAGGTGCGCGCTGCGACGTGGAGTGCGCACCTGGGTAGCACAGTCGAGTTCGTACAAACCGAAACGCAAAGTCCAGCCTTCATTCCATTCAAAGTTGTCGACGATGCTCCAGTGGAAGTATCCGCGGAGATCGAACCCCTCGGAAATCAACCTGGAGACGTTGCGCAGGGTCTGCACCAGCACCCACGGACGGATGCGATCGTCGCGGTCGGGGACGCCGTTTTCCGTGATGTAGATGGGGACGTGGAGGCGAGCGTATTCGCGAACGGCGCTGATGACGCCATCGGGATAGGCCTCACCGTAAGGAAGTTCTATGCCAGGATCGCCCTGGGGCGCGTCTTCGGGAACGAAGAGCCCCCCCGTGCGTCTGAGAGCGTCATTCCACGGAGACCGCACATGAAGCCGGTTGTAGACATTGAGGCCGATGAAGTCGGTCTTGTCGAGAACCTCCGGGACTTCCGGAGCCAGAGCTCCGAAGGGAAACTGAAGGCCGCCGCTGAGGAACAACTCAAGGGTGGAGCGGTTGAAGACGCCATCGTACAGATACGCGAGAAGGCGATCGGTGGGAGAAAAGGTGGCGGACTGAAGTTCGACCCAGTTGGTGGCAAGCCCGACGCTGGCGGAGCGTTGAATGCGGTGAATGACGTCGTAGGCAAGGGCGTGTGCGCGGTGGATGTTGGCGAGGACAACGGCCGTGTCACGAACACGATTGCGCAGTCCGGGAGGGAACTCGCCGAACATGTAGCCGAAGACGGCGTAGACGTTGGGTTCGTTGAAAGTGAGCCAGTCGGAGCAAAGTCCGGAGAGATGCGAGGCGGCAAACTCGGCGAAGCGGGCGAAGAGTTCAGGGGAGTCGGATGGAAGGAACGCTCCCCGGGCTTCAAACCAGTTGGGATGGGTGAAGTGATGCAGCGTGACGAAGGGCCTCATGCCGCGCTCGCGAATTGCTTCGACCAGACGACAGTAGCGGTCGATGGCGGCGTAGTCCCATCGGTCTGGCGCGGGTTCGATACGTGCCCAGTCGAGCGAAATGCGCAGGGCGTTGAGACCAAGGTCCTGGCAGAGCGAGAGGTCGGCTTCGGGTTTATTCCACCAATTGCAGGCGAGACCGCAGGAGTCGCCGGAGCGGATGCGTGCTTGACGTTCCCATTCGGACCACTGATTCAGAAGACCGTCGCCTTCGAACTGGTGAGCGGAGGTGGAGACCCCCCACAGAAAATTATCAGGGAACGTGGCCATCTGGCGCTCAGACTAGCACGGGAAACGACCACGCAATCGATCTGTCACAGACCGTTCACGAACAATTTATCGGATCGCAAAGTTGGTGACGAATCACTGCATGTTCATCTTTTTGCCACCCATGTTCATACCGTGCATGTCCATTGTGGGTGTGGCTGCCGGGGAACTGCTGCCCGCTGGTCCGCCAGCCGCCGTTTTCCACGCGTCGGAGACCTGCGGCGGTAGCTTGTCCATGTGACTGAGAAAAGTCGTGACCTGCCACATCTGCTGGGCGTTGAGTGTCTGCCCCCACGCCGGCATCCCGCTCAGCCGTACGCCGTGCTGGATGATGTAGAAGTTCTGGTTCTCCGGCATGTCGGGTGCGTCGTCAACAAACTGGGGCGCGCGAGGGTAGAGCGCATCCGCCAACATCGCTTCTGGACGATGGACGTCGCCATGGCAGGTTGCGCAGTTTGCCTGGTAGATTTTCATTCCCGCGACCAGGTTGTCATCTGTTGGCGAAACAGGGTTGGGGACTTCAGGAGCACGACGGGCGACCGAGGCATCCAGCGCGGGCATCGCCATCATGCTTTCCATGGAATTGACCGGCATGTCGGCGCACGAGTTTACAAAGCCAAAGCGCACGTAGCTGAATCCCACCAACAGCACGACAACAATGCCTGCTGCGAATCCCAGAAGGTACTTACGCACGATATTTTTCCTTTTGATCCAAGTTTGGAATGCATGTATCCACTTTCCGCTTGCCGTGGCCAGGAAGGAATTGAATCAAAACCAAAGGCCTTCCTGTCCCAGCCGCCTGCCGTCGATCATCCTTCAGCTATCGTACGCCGGTGATCGTGCTTACCTTGACGGTATTGCCCATCGCTTCCCCCGTGATGGTTACGTGCTTTCCGGCCGCCCGGCTCAGAGCCGCCGCGTCGCCGCTCAGGACATAGACCTTGTCGTTGCTTACCAGTGCCCACGTGGCTCCGGCCTTGACGCAGGCGCGAGCGCACTCCGCATCGCTCTTGCCGGGAATCATATGTTTTCCCTTGCACATTGTGTCAGAAACCGTGCCAGTGAGCGTTACCGGGGTGGCAAAGGCGATGGTGGACAGAAGAAGCGTCATTACAAATAGCTTAGCTGCGAGTGTTTTCATAGCGTCTCCTTGAATGGATAGCGTCGCGGCCTTGGCGGAGAAACGATTCCAGGGATCAGTTTCGACTCTCCGCATAGAGAACCAATGCCTGCGAGTTGGGTTGATCGATAGACGATTGTCGATGAAGCATGGCAATCGCCGCTTCTACGGCGGGTACATAGTGCTGGGTTTCAGCCGGCAAGTACGACATTGCAGCCGGAAAGCTCTGCGCGCCGGAACGGGCAAGTGCGCGCGCCACGGCCTGTTCTCCCGCGTTGTAAGCGGCGAATGCCAGTTGCCAGTCGCCGAACTGCGCATGAAGATCGCGGAGATAAAGAGCGGCGGCGCGCGTGGACTTGAGGACATCGAGACGCTCATCGACCGCGGCGTTCACAATTAATCCGTACCGCCGCGCAGTGGCCGGCATGAACTGCCAGAGACCGCGAGCACCCTTGGGCGACAGGGCAGTGGGCAGGCCACCGCTCTCCACAAGAACGACCGCTGCAAGATTCTCCGGCACACCCTGCTCATGCAAAATTGGACGGATGACGGGCATAAGCGCACGGACGCGCTGTGTGGCGAGGCTGATGGCAGAGCTACCCTCGGCCTTGTACTGCTCGTGGAAGTCACCCGAAGGCTGCGAAATTTGCGCAGAGGGAACAGCGCCCGCACTTGCGACGAGCTGATCGGCCATGGAGCTAAGTTGTGCGTGGATTCGCGCGAACTGCGCGTCAGCGGAGGAGGCCACTGCCTGTGCCTCGACAAGCAGCGGCATTCCGCACAACAGCATGAGCATGATGAGTGGTGCAGCTCTACGCATTGCTTGGCTCCGGGGACGTGAACTCGGCCTTCTTAAGTGCGGGTTTCACCTCCCAGTTCCACTTCCAGATGGCGAAGATGGGTGGATAAACGATGAGCTCCATGAGGAAGGACGTGATGATTCCTCCGACCATGGGAGCGGCGATTCGCTTCATCACATCCGCGCCGGAACCGACGGACCACATGATGGGCAGAAGGCCGAACAACATGCAGGAGACGGTCATGACCTTGGGGCGGAGTCGCTTGACCGCGCCAGTGACGATGGCTTCGCGAAGGTCGTTCCAGTTGCGCATGAGGCCCTTGGACTGCGCCTCGTGATAGGCGAGGTCAAGATAGAGCAGCATGAAGACGGCGGTCTCGGCGTCGACGCCAAGCAGGGCGATGAGGCCGACCCAGACGGCGACGCTCATGTTGTAACCGAGAAGATAGAGCAGCCAGATTGCGCCAATGGCGGAGAAGGGCACGGCGAGCAGGATGATGAACGTCTTGACGACCGAGCCAGTGTTGAAATAAAGCAGCGAAAAGACGATGAAGAGCGTGATGGGGACGACAAGCTGGAGGCGCTTCTTGGCGCTCTGCATGTACTCGTATTGTCCGCTCCAGACGAGTTCGTAGCCGCTGGGAACGTGGACGTTGCGACTGACGGCCTGCTGCGCATCCTTGACGTAGCTGCCGATGTCACGACCGTTAACATCGACATAAACGTAGCCGGCAAGGCGCCCGTCCTCATCGCGAATCATGCCGGGACCAGTCTTCAACTGAACGTCAGCGATTTGAGAGATGGGTATCTGCGCTCCGGACGGGGTGCTGACGAGAACGCGCTTCAGCGTCTGGATGTCGTCGCGGTAGTCAGAGAGATAGCGAACGTCGACGGGATAACGCTCGCGGCCTTCGACCGTGGTGGTGACATGGTCTCCGCCGATGGCCGAAGTGACCACGTCTTCAGCATCCTGCACGGTGAGGCCGTAACGCGCGAGCTGGTCGCGCTTCAGATCGAAGTCGAGATAGTATCCAGCCGCCGTGCGTTCGGAGAAGACGGAGGCGGTGCCGGGAACGTTTTTGAGTGCCGCTTCAATCTGCTCGCCGATATTCTGGATCTCAGTGAGATTTGCACCGAGAACCTTGATGCCGACAGGCGTGCGGATGCCAGTGGAGAGCATGTCGATGCGCGCTTTGATGGGCATGGTCCATGAGTTGGCGACACCGGGAATGGTAAGCGCTTCGTTCATGCCGCCAGGGCCGTAGATGAGCTGCTCGGTGGTGATGTGATCGGGCCAGAAGCGGCGGAAGACGCCCTGCAAGCGTTCGGGGGCCCACGAGGAGTACCAGCGCTTGACCTTCGGCCACTGGTCCTGCGGCTTGAGCTCGACGACGGTTTCAAACATCGAGTAAGGAGCAGGATCCGTCTCGGTCTCGGCGCGCCCGGCCTTCCCGAAGACGCGCTGGACTTCCGGGAAGCTCTTGAGAATTTTGTCCTGCGTCTGCAGGAGGCGCGAAGCCTCCGTGACGGAGATGCCAGGGACCGTGCTGGGCATGTAGAGAAGCGTGCCCTCATCGAGCGGCGGCATGAACTCCGAGCCGAGCTTGAAATAGATGGGAACGGTGACGGCCATAGCGAGAACCGCCGCGCAGATGGGAAGCCACTTGTGTTCGAGGACGAACTCCACCACGGGATGGTAGATCTTCATCAGCGGGCGGCTGATGGGGTGGTTCTCTTCGCTGTGGATCTTGCCGACGAGGACCGCGTTGGCGACGCGGGCGAGCCAGCGCGGCCGGAAATTGTAGTTTTCCATGTGCGTCATCATCAGCCGCATTGCGGGATCGAGCGTGATGGCGAGCAGCGCCGCGATGATCATGGCGACGTTCTTGGTGAGCGCAAGCGGGTGGAAGAGGCGTCCCTCCTGACCTTGCAAGGCAAACACCGGCAGGAATCCAACGGCGATGACCAACAACGCGAAGAAGCTTGGGCCGCCGACTTCCTTGACGGCCGAAATGACGACGGCGTGGTAGTCGCCGGGGCGTCCTTCGGCCTCCCAGTGTTCGAGCTTTTTGTGCGTCTGCTCGACGACAACAATGGCGGCATCGACCATGGCGCCGATGGCGACGGCGATTCCACCAAGTGACATGATGTTGGCCGTCATGCCGGAAAGCTGCATGGGAATGAATGCGAGTATGACGGTGACGGGAATCGTGACGATGGGGATGATGGCGCTGGGAAAGTGCCAGAGGAAAATGAGAATCACAATGCTGACGATGATGAGTTCTTCGATCAGCGTGTGCTTGAGATTGTCGATGGAGCGATCAATCAACAGCGAACGGTCGTAGGTAGGAACGATCTTCAGTCCAGGAGGAAGAGTGGGCTGCAAGGCGGCGATCTTCGCCTTGACGAGCTCGATCACCTTTTGTGCGTTTGCTCCGAAGCGCGCAATGACGATTCCGCCGGCGACCTGGCCATTGCCGTCCAACTCGGCGACGCCGCGACGCATGTCCGAGCCGAACGTGACAGTGCCGAGGTCTCCGACGCGCACGGGCGTGCCGGTGGCGGGATTGGTCATCACGACGATGTTGCGGATGTCATCGAGAGACTTGATGTAGCCGCGGCCGCGCACCATGTATTCACGGCCGGAGAGTTCGACGACCCGTCCGCCGACGTCGTTGTTCGATTGCTTGATGGCTTCCGAGACCTTGTTGATGGGGATGTTGTAAGCCAACAGCTTGTTGGGGTCTACGTTGACCTGGTACTCGCGCACGAAGCCGCCGAGAGAAGCCACCTCTGCCACGCCGGGAACAGTCTGCAAGGCATAGCGCAAATACCAGTCCTGGTAGCTGCGCATCTGGGCGAGGTTGTACTTGCCCGAGGTGTCGACCAGCGCATACTCATAAACCCATCCAACAGCGGTGGCGTCCTTGCCGAGTTCGACATCGACGCCCTTGGGCAGGCGCGAGGTGACGGAGTTGAGGTACTCAAGCGTGCGGGAACGTGCCCAGTAGATGTCCGTCCCTTCGTCGAAGATGATGTAGATGTACGTGTATCCGAAGTCGGAGTAGGCGCGGATGTCCTTCACCTTCGGAAGGCCAAGGAGGGCGGTAGTGAGGGGATAGGCGACCTGGTCCTCCATGATGTCCGGGCTGCGATCCCACTTGGCGTAGACGATGACCTGCGTGTCGGAGAGGTCGGGAATGGCATCGACCTTGGTATTGCGCATGGCATGCACTCCGTAGAGTGTGGCGACGGCAACAAACAGCAGGACGAAGAAGCGATTCTTTGCGCTGAACTCAATGATGCGATTAATCATTTCGCTTCTCCCTAATGCTTCATATCTGACAGCGCACCGGACATCTGGCTGTCGGAGTCAATGAGGAAGTTGCCGGAGGTGACGATCTCTTCTCCGGGTTTGAGCCCGGAGAGAATCACCACCTGGCCATCGATGGTTGGACCAACCTGCACCGAGCGCGGCTCGAACTGGCCACCCTTGTGAACGACAAAGACGGTCTGCTTAAGGCCGGAGTCAAGAACGGCATTCTGCGGGACAGCGATCTGGCGACCATAGCTGATCTTCAGCGTGGCGTCGGCAAACATGTTTGGCTTGAGATCGAAGCGCGGATTCGGGATATCGATGCGCACCTTTGCGGTTCGCGTCACGGGATCGACGGTGGGATAGATGTAGGAGATGCGCCCGGAATAGGTCTTGCCAGGGTAATAGCTCAACTGCAACGTTGCGCTCTGTCCGACGTGGACGTAAGGAAGCTCGTACTCGTAGACGTCGGCGAGGGCCCAGATGGTGGAGAGATCGGAGACGGTGTAAAGGTCAGTCTCCGGCGTGACGGAGGTTTGCGGGAAAACTTTGCGATCCGTGACAAAACCAGTGATGGGTGAATAGAACGTGATGTCGCGGCTGACCTTGCCAGTCTCGTCGAGTTTGCGGATCTGGCCGTCGGAGATGTCCCAGAGCTTGAGGCGCTCGCGGGCAGAGCGAAGCAGCGATTGCGCTCCATCGGCCACTTCCTTGTACGGGGCGTTGCCTAGCATGCGATCGCCGCGCTTGGCGATGAGGTATTCGTCCTGCGTGGCAACGAGTTCGGGGCTGTATAGAGTGAAGAGCGGTTGTCCCTTCTTTACGAACTGGCCAACATAATCGACGTATGCCTTATCGATGAATCCGGAGACTTTGACGTGGATGTGCGCGATCTTCGTTTCATTGGGAGTCAGCGTCGCCGTGGTGTGGATGTCGCGAACGAGAAGTTTGCGCTGAACGATGCCGGTTGTGACGCCCATGAGTTGCTGCTGCGTTGGTGTGATGGCCACGGTTCCGGGAGCCGTCGATTGCGCGGCCTCGGGTTCGGCGTACTTCGGGATGAGTTCCATCCCCATCGGCGATTTTCCGGGCTTGTCTGAGCGGTAACCGGCCAGCATCGGGTCATACCAGTAAAGGATTTTGCGACCGGAGGGCGCGGCAGGGGCTTGCGTTTGTTGACCGCCATTCTGCCTGGGGGCAGAGGGAGCGCCGTCAGCGTACTTCGGCACGAGGTCCATGCCGCAGTCGGGCGCCTTACCGGGCTTGGAGGCCTTGTAGGCGGGATGCATCGGGTCGTACCAGTAGAGAATCTTGCGCGCGGCGGGTTGCATGCCCATACCGTTCATGTCGTTCTGCGACATATCCGTTGGCGACGCTTTGTGCGGGCGGAAGGCGGCGACGCGTCCACCGAAGAGAATGGCAAGGCAGACCGCCACGACGGAGACGAGTGCGAAGATTCGAAGAAAATTTCCAGGGGATTTCATTGGGTCACCACCTTGACGTTCGATTGAGAGGCGTCTTGCGAGGGCGTGAGGTTCACGCCAACGACGCTTTCGATTTGCGCGAGCGCCGTGCGATAGTCGGCAACCTGCCGGTAGTAGTCGGACTCGTAATTGAGGAGCGTGCTGAAATTGCTGAGCACGGTGAGAAAGTCGGTATTGCCGACCTCGTAGGCCGACATGGAAGATTCGAGCGCAAGCGATGCCTGCGGAATGATGGCCCTGGTGTAAAGATCGGCAAGATCCTTCGCGGCCTTCGCCGAGAGGTACGCCTGCTTGAGCTGGAACTTGAGTTCGTTGGCGCGGTCTTCGCGGCCCTGTTGCGCGGCGAGAACTTCTTCCTTTGCCTGCTCGACTGCCTGACGCTGCTTGTTGCGATAGAAGATGGGAATGTTGATGCTGAAGGTCGCACCTTTCATGTCGGGCATCATCGGTCGCTGCTGGTACATGACGCCGACACTGAAGTCGGGAAGATATTGCCTGCGGGCGAGAGCGACCGCAGCCTGCGAGCGCTCGATGAGCTGCTGATCCCGCTGAAGACCGGGATCGTTGACGTTGGCCAGACGGTAGATATTATCGAGATTTGTCGATGTATTGGCGAGGGTGACATCGGCGGCAGGAGGCAGTTCGGCATCGGGCGGGCGAAGCATCAGGGTGTTGAGCCGCGCCTGGGAGGTGGCACGCTTCTGCCGCAGAACGATGATCTTTTGCAGCAGGAGGGAGATTTCCATCTGCGACTTCAAAACGTCCTGCTGCAAGCCCTTGCCGACGCGGTAGCGCGCCTCTGAGATCTTGGAGAGTTTTTCGAGAAGATCCTTGTCCTTGAGCGTGATCTGTAGAGCGTGGTCGTAATAGAAGTAGTCAAAGAAAGCGGTCTCGGCTTCGGTGGCGACCTTGCGGCGCACCGCCTCGTACGAGGCTTCGGCGGCAGCGACATCTTTACCTGCAATCTCTCCCTGGAGTTTTCGTTTGCCGGGATAAGGGATGGACTGCATGGCTGTAACGCTGCGATAGCTGGATGGGTCGCCATCCATGACACTGAACGGTGCAGTGTTTCCCATCCAGCCGACGGTGACAGTCGGATCGGGCAGCGCTTCAGCCTGGGGCACGGTGTGGCGCAATGCGGCCACGTCATGCGCGGCGCTTTGTACTTCGTGGCTGCGGGTAAGCGCCGTACGTACGACTTCATTCAACGTCAGGAAGCTGGATGTGGGAACTCTTCCAGTCTGATGGTCAGACTGCGCAGGGGCCGGAGCCGTTGCGCCATCCTGGCAAAACATCGCCAGGGGCAACAGCAGTCCGATCACCAGCACGAGTAATTTCCTGTGCATGTGAGATCTCTCGCTATTTGCGTGAAACAGGGATAACGGCGGGCACAACGGTGTCCGCAGGAATCAACGCAGAAGCGAGAGGATCAGATCAGGAAGGTGCAGAGTACGGCCTGGGAAGAGGGGCCAGTATCGGCAAAGGGTTCCGGCGGAGCGTTCGTCCGAGTCGCCATCTCGACGAGGTCAACGGCAACAGTTGCGGCGACAGGAACAGTCGCAACCGGTGCAATGGGAAGCTGCGATTCGGTTGCCGGAGCGGGCCGCAATGGAACCGCCTGGCAGCAGCAGTGGCGCGTTTCAGCCTTCTGCGGCGAGCCTGCCGGGTGATATGCGGTGTTGGTTGCGTGTTCCGATGGGCGGCAGCAACAGCAGTGGCACTGCATGGACATGGTTCCCTGATTTGTGAGCGAACTGGCGGCGAGCGCTGGAATCGCAAGTATTGCCAGCACCAACCACAGCGCTACGAATCTGGAGCCACGAACCATAGATATGAGGATACTACACGCATGCGTAACGCGCGCCTGTGATGAGTGTCACACAGGTGATGTACATAATGCAAAGCTGGGCCTGCCTGCCGCCAAGCACACTAAGTTAGAGGAACGGGACGCTGAATGAGGTGCAGGAAATTGCCCTCGGGATCGGTAAAGAAGACGACGGAGTTTCCGCCAGCGAGGAAAGGTTCGCTCAGGAAGCGGACGTTCCGCGATTTGAATAGCGCGTAAGTGGCGGCGAGATCGTCGACCACGAGCGCAATGTGGCGAAGACCCTGGTCGCGCAATTGCGGCGCGGAGAGCGAATTTCCTTCAGCCTGAATCACCTCAAGGCAGATGCCATTGGGAGTGCGCAACATCTGGCTGGTCTCTGACCGCGAAGAAACGGTGAGGCCAAGCGTATCGACGTACCAGGCGGCGAGGTCGTGCGGATGATGGCTGGCGATGGCTACGTGTTCGATTCCGGTGATCATGGGACTTCTCTCGGGGAAGAATTGGTGCCGCCGGCGATGTGCGCGACACACCTTCAGCATAGCAGGCGCGCACTGACGAAAAACGGCCCTCTCCGCAGTGGCGGATGAGGGCCATAATTCCCTTGGAGACGAGATGCTTCAGTGGGATGCGGACTTCGCTGCGTTCGGTGTGGACGACGCGTCCCGCAATCCCAATTTGCGGAAGATGTACATTGCCGGGCACCAGTTGGTGAGTCCGGACTGGAAGAGGTTGAGGCCGACGAAGGCCGTAAACAGATACCAGTAAGGTGAAACCCAGTATCCGAGTGCGAGTGAGAGCAGGATGAAGAGTCCTGCCACCAGTCGAAGAGCACGTTCCACAGTCATAGATTCCTCCTTATCCGCCGGCGTGGCGGACGTATTATTCCGTGTCGCATTGCGTTGTGTCGCACTCTGCAATATTCTCCGGCGCGTGCATGTGTCCTTCCGGAGGAGGCGTCTTTCCACGCTCGACGATGTAGTAAAGAACCGGGATGGTCAGGAAGGAGAGCGCCGTAGCTGCCACTTCTCCGGCCATCAGTGAAATTGCAAGGCCCTGGAAAATCGGGTCGAAGAGGATGACGCTGCTGCCGACGACGACGGCGGCGGCGGTTAACAGCATCGGCCGGAAACGAACCGCACCGGCATCGATCACGGCGTCTTCCAGCCCCATACCCTGTCCTCTGCGCAACTCGACGAAGTCGACAAGGATGATGGAGTTGCGCACAATGATGCCTGCACCGGCGATGAAACCAATCATCGAGGTGGCGGTAAAGAACGCACCCATCAGCGCGTGTGCGGGCAGGATGCCGATCAGCGTGAGCGGTATTGGCGCCATGATGACCAACGGCGTGGTGAACGACCGGAACCATCCAACGACGAGTACATAGATAAGGACAAGAACGACCGCAAAGGCGATGCCCAGATCGCGGAAGACCTCTATGGAGATCTGCCACTCGCCATCCCACTTCATGGAGTAGCGCTGGGTATTCTCCGGTTGCTCGGAGTTATATATCTTGATGTGATTTCCACCAGGCATCCTGAGCTGATCGATCTCCTTGTTCATCCTCAGGATTGGGTAGATCGGACTCTCCTCCTGTCCGGCGACGTCGCCGGTGACATAGACGACATCCCGCATATTCTTGCGGTAGATGCTGGTGTCGATGGTCTTCTTCTCGAGATCGGTGACTTCGCGGAGCGAGACCATGCCGCCCCTGGCGTCGGGCAGCTTGATGCTATCCAACTGATCGAGTCCCGAACGGTCGGCGCGGCGGAGACGGACTTCAATCGGGATGTCCTGGCGCGAGGTGGGCGAGTGCAGGAGACCGGCGTCGGCGCCGTGCAAGGCAATCTGTAGCGTGCTGGTGACTTCGGCGGCGTTGACGCCGTGCAGTGCGGCCTTGTCGGTGTCCACATTGAAATCGTACTTGGTCTGCGGGTCCTCGACGTACCAATCGACGTCGACCACGCCGGGTGTCTTTTTGAAGAT
Source organism: Acidobacteriota bacterium (assembly GCA_021779935.1). GTDB lineage: Bacteria > Acidobacteriota > Terriglobia > Terriglobales > Acidobacteriaceae > JAJXZT01. Next base: position 70,769 of record JAJXZT010000062.1, on the reverse strand, counting down.
TTCCTTAATTTGGCGGGCAACGTCAATCCGGCCCTTCAGATTCGGGCCATAGACCTCGGCGACGAGCGTTTCCAGAACAGGCGGGCCAGGGGGAACCTCTGCGACTTGAATGCGTGCGCCAAACGGCGCGGCAATTTTGTCGAGCTCCGGACGGATTCGGCGGGCGATGGCGTGACTCTGCTCGCTGCGCTTGTCCTTTGGAAGCAGGTTGACCTGGATGTCAGCCTGGTTGGGTTGCTTGCGCAGGAAGTAGTGGCGGACGAGTCCGTTGAAGTTATAGGGGCCGGAGGTTCCAGCGTAGATCTGGTAGTTCTCGACCTCGGATTGCGTGGCGAGGTAGTTGCCGAGTTCCTGTGCGACATGCGTCGTCTGCTCGAGCGGGGTTCCATCCGGCATGTTGATGATGACCTGGAACTCGCTCTTGTTGTCGAAGGGCAGCATCTTGACGCGCACCAGCGTGAGAGGCACGAGAGCAACCGCGGCAAGAAGCAGAACAATAATCGTGCCGAGGAAGAGATTGCGCCGCTTGCGGTTATAAATCAGCGGGTTCATCACGCGGCGATAGAATCTGATGGTCCAACCCTCGGTCTCGTGATGGCCGTTGCCATCCGGCGAGGCGTAGTGGCGAAGCAGGCGCAGCGCGGCCCAGGGCGAGACGACAAACGCCACGATCAGAGAGAAGATCATGGCCGACGATGCGCCGACGGGGATGGGGCGCATGTAAGGACCCATCAAGCCTCTGACGAAAGCCATGGGAAGGATGGCCGCGATGACGGCGATCGTCGCCAGTATGGTCGGGTTGCCGACTTCGTCGACGGCCTCGACGGCGACATCGGTCAGGGGGCGTCCCTTGTTTTCACGTAGCCGGAAATGGCGAACGATGTTCTCGACGACGACGATGGCATCGTCGACGAGAATGCCTATGCTGAAGATCAACGCGAAGAGCGTCACCCGATTCAGCGTGTATCCGTAGAAATAGACTACGGCGAGGGTGAACGCCAGGGTGACAGGAATGGCCAGCAGCACGACGCCGGATTCACGCCAGCCGAGCGCAATCCCGATCAGCAGCGTCACCGAGAGGGTGGCGATCAGCAGGTGCTCGAGCAGTTCGTTGGATTTTTCCTCGGCGGTCTTGCCGTAGTTGCGCGTGGTGGTGATAACCAGATCGTTGGGGATGACATTGCCGCGCATCTCGGCAACTTGCTTAAGAACCTCATTGGAAATGATGGTGGCGTTGGTGCCCTTGCGCTTGGCGATTGAGATGGTGACGGCGGGGAACTCTTCGCCAGGTTGGACGCCAGCCACACTCGCGGTTTTCACCGTACCGACGGCCGTACCGAAGAGAACGTAATTCTTCGGTTCCTCTGGACCATCGACGATTTTCTCGGCGACGTCGCGCAGATAGATGGGATTACCGTTGCGCACTCCGACGACCACCGCGTTGAGATCCGAGGCATTTTCCAAGAAGCGTCCGGCTTCGACCTGGATTTCCTGGTTGTCCTGGGCAAAGCTGCCGGCGATGGCGCGGGCGTTGGCGCCCTGCAGTTGCTGGACAATCGCCCCCGGCGTGAGGCCGTAGGCGGCGAGCTTATTCGTGTCGAGCACGACGCGCACGGCGCGCGGCAGTCCGCCGATCAGGGTAGTTTCGGAGACGTTCGGCACCTGCTTGATCGAGTCGTCGATTTCTTCGGCGATCTGGCGCAGTTGATATCCGTTGTAGTTCCTGCCCCAGAGAGTGAGCGCCAGGATTGGGACGTCATCAATCGAGCGTGCCTTGATAAGCGGCATCGAGACGCCCGGCGCGACTTTGTCGAAGTTCGAGTAGAGCTTGTTGTAGACCGTGACAATCGCGTCCTCTTCCTTCGTGCCGACTTCGAAACGCACGGTGACGAGGCTGAAGCCCGAGCCTGAGGTCGAGTAAACGTACTTGACCCCGGTAATCTGCCGCAGGAGTTTCTCCATCGGGATGCTGACGCGCTGCTCAACTTCGTGCGGCGAGGCCCCGGGCATGGCCGTCATCACGTCGAGCATGGGGACCTTGATCTGCGGGTCCTCTTCGCGCGGAGTATTGGCGATGGCGAAGACGCCGAGCAGCAGGGCCGCGACAATCGCCAGCGGCGTCAGCTTGGAGTCGATGAATCCGTGCGCGATTTTTCCAGCGAGTCCGAGGGCCTTTTTCATCACTGCACCTCAATGCGCTTGCCGGCAAGTTCGCGGTCTCCCGGAGCCGTGACAACCGTTTCGTTGGGAGAGAGGCCGGAGAGGATTACTACCGAGTCGCCCGTGGTGTGTCCGGTGGTGACATAACGAATCTGCGCGAGCTTGTCCGGGTTGACCACGTAAACCACCTGGAGCGCACCGCGATTTACGATAGCCGTTTGCGGAAGAATGATGGAATTACGCTGACCGCGCACGAACATGGCGCGGCCGAAGATGCCGCTGCGCAAGGCGGAATCGATGGGAAGGTCAATCTTCACGCCGAAGTTGCGGCTGCCGGGATCGGCCGCGGGAATGATCTGCGAGACCGAGCCGGTGAGTTCCTTGTCCGGCATAGTGTCAAAGCGCACCTGGACCTTTTCGCCGAGGTGAACGTATTGCATCTGGCTTTCGTCCACGCTGGTTTCGAGGCGATAGCGGCCGGTACTCTCAATCGTCAGGATCGGGACACCGGGTGACGCCAGCGCGCCGGGGTCGGCGCTGCGCAGTGTGACAACGCCTGCGAAGGGAGCGCGTATCTGCGTGTAGCTCAACATGGTGCGAGCCTGTGCGAGCGCGGCCGCGGCCTGCGCCTGCCCCGACTTCGCCATGTCGAGCTGTGCCGAGGCGCCCTCGAAGCGCGTCTTCACTTCGTCGAACTCCTGCGGGCTCACCGAGTGCTTGTCGAAGAGCGACTGGTAGCGGGCCAGGGTTGACTTGGCCAGAGCGTATTGGCTCTCGGCGGCTGCCACTTCGTGGTTGGCGGCTGCGACCGCGGCCTGGGCACGATCGACTCCAGCAGCAGGCTGAGCGGCATCGATGAGTGCCAGCACTTCGCCGCGACCCACCTTGTCGCCCTCGTGAACCTTGACGGCGACGATAGTGCCCATCATCTGAGGGGCAAGTTGCGCGGTTTCCACGGCATGCACCGTGCCGGGTACGTCGAGGATGTCCGGAATCTCCGCCGACTTTGCCTGGGAGAGCTGGATTCCATGAACCACTTCAGGCGCAGTCGTGGTGTCGGCCTTCCGGGAAGAGCAGGAGGTAAACGTGCCCGCGATCAAGAGCAGCGTCAGGGTTGGAACAAAAATGGAGAGGAGACGTTTCATTGCTGCACCACCGGTGATTGAGAGTTCAGATCGCCCGCTGCCAATTGCAGGGCGGCAAAGCTAACCGCGTATTGATAGACGGATTGCCAGTAATTGTTTCGAGAGGCTCGTTCGGCATCCTCGGCGCGCAACATGTCCGTGATGGTTGTCAGACCGGAGTCGTAACGGTTCTTGACAATGCGGAGACTCTCTTCGGATTGCGCCACGCTGCTGCGAGCCACGTCGAGCATCTGTCGCGCCGCGTCGTATTCGTAGTAGGCACGACGAACGTCGAGCCGGACATTGTCCTGTGCGGATTGCTGGTAAGCTTCGGCGCGCGTGAGCATGGCCCTCTCGCGCTGAAGCCGTGCCAGCTTGTCAGAGGGGAACAGGTCGATCTTGAGCTCGGCGCCGGCGACCCAGTTGCTATTTCCGTTGGCGAAGAGCGAAACGTTGTCGCGTTGCCACGATCCGAAGACGTTAACCTGCGGCCCAAAGGCGGCCTTGGCGAGCTTGACTCCGGTCTGTTGTGCGGCGACTTGCGTCGACACCTGTTGCAAGTCGGCGCGTTGCTTCTTGGCCTGTTGCTCGGCCTCGGTGAGTACGACATCTGGCCAGGACTTGTCTTTCAGGGCTTCGACGAGCTGGACATCAGGCGGAAGCGGTGTACCCAGCACGGTCTCAAGTTGTGTGCGCGCCAGCGAGACTGCGCTGCGGGCGCGAATCAATTCCTGCTGGCGGGAAGCCAGGTTCACCTGCGAGGAGAGCAAATCGGAGTCTACGGCCATGCCAGATTCCACTCGTGCGCGACTGCTGGCTACCAATGCGTCGGCGGTCTTGACGGTTTGCTCGGCGAGTTCGGCCTGTTTGGCGGCAAACATCAGGTTGTAGTAGGAGGCGACAACCCGATAAACCAGCTCCTGATCGGAGCGCGTGAGTTGCAGGTCCGCGGATTTCTTCATCAGGCCCGCGCGCTCCACCTGCCACTTCGTGCTGAAGGAGTCGAAGAGCGTCCACTGACCGCCGACCTTGGTGTTGAAATCGCCGATCGTGTCGGGATAGTTCAGGCTGTTCAGCGCAAAGTCGTTGGCCGTGAAGCGTCCCTGGCGAAGCCGGGTTCCGAAGGCAAAGACCGGATCGTTTCCGGCCATGGCCGATTCGGAAAACGCCACGTGTGGAAGGTAAGCGGTTTTGGCTTCCTTTACACCCGCTCCGGCGGCAATCTGTTCGGCAAGAGCAATCTTGTGGGAGGGACTCTTTTCCAACGCAATGGCCACGGCTTGCGAGACGGTCAGGCGCTGCGTCTGTGCGACGGATGAAGCCGCCAGAAGAAAAAGTCCCGAAAGGACTAGAAGACGATTTGATTTTCTGATTAGGTTTCGCATCGCAATGGTGCGCCCTCTGGGCGTCTTTCATGACGATAAATGCGAGAGTCCCGAAGAGTGTTACAAATCTGGGCTAACTAATTGACGTGGTTCCGGTTAGGAACCGACTCCAGGATGCGCAAGTATTCCTTGACGAGGAGCGCACGGATCTTATCGGTAGTTTCGGACTTGCACGGAACCTTGTAGGTTCGGCAGCGGTCGATGGCCTTTTCGAGGTCGGAAATGAAGGCCATGCAGGGAGGGCACGTCTGTAGATGCTTCTGGATGTGCTCGCAGGAAAGATTGTCAGAGCGCCCGTCGATGTACTCGGAAAGCGAGGCAAACATCTCCCGGCACTTCGTGGGACGAGCCGACTTCTTGGTCGACGTGCTCTTGTGGCCCTCGGAGTTTCCATCGAGAGTAAGTTCGCGGCGGACAAACAGCCGTGCACGGTGCAGGCGCACACGTACCGTTCCTTCGCGCAATCCGGTGACCTTGGCGACCTCGGATGTATCGAGGTCTTCCATGTCATGGAGCACGAGAATCAGGCGGTAATTCGCCGGGATGCGCAGAATGGCCTGCTGGAGCTTTTCACTTTCCTGTTGCGAGATGGCGTTGTGCTCGGGGCTCTTATCCGGGTGTGTCGCCAGCGACTCAAGTTCGCTGCTGGTGGGTATGAGATCGTCGAGCGCGAGCATCTGCTTGGGCGCGAACTTGCTGCGGCGACGCGACATCCAGCAGCGGTTGCGTGTCACCTTGTAGAGCCACACGGCCAGGGCCTTAGGATTCTCCAGCTTTGCAAGATAGGGCAGCGACTTAAGCAGGACGTCCTGCATGGTGTCTTCGGCGTCCTCGCGGTGGCCGCAGACTTTCATGCTGAACGAAAAGACGGTGTCCTGGAGCAGGAGCAACGCCTGCTCAATGCTCTGCGGGTCGCGCGAGCGGAGGAGTTCGGTAGCTTGTACGAGTTCTGGACGCATGCCTAGGCCGTACCCCTATTATCCACGGAGCGCGGCCCTTCGAACAGCGGACAATTGCCCGCCGGGAGCCGCGTTCCGTGGAAGCCGGGGGACGATCAAGCCAGCCGTACGCCCAGTCCCGGTTCGTTTGGCAGAATCAGCTTGCCCTTTTCCACCTTCACTCCGCCGACGTACGGGTCGTTGGCGATCAAAAGACTGCCGTCAAGATCGGCGTAGTCCACGAGCGGCGAGAGGTGAGCTGCCGCCGTACAAGAGCAGGAACTGCAAATCATGCACCCGAGCATGACCTTCATGTTCAACGACCGCGCGATCTGTATCCAGCGATAGGACTCGAGGATGCCGCCGGCCTTGTCGAGCTTGACATTGATGCCGTCATAGGCTTCCCGGAGCTTCGGAATCATGGCGGCGCTGGTGCAGGCTTCGTCGGCGATGATCGGCAGGTGCACCTTGCTGCGCACGTATTTGATCTCGTCAAACATGTGTGCCGGCATCGGCTGTTCAATGAACTCCACACCCTGGGTTTCCAGCCAGTTAATCTCGCGGATGGCCTGTTCCTTGTCGGTCCAACCCTCGTTGGCGTCGACACGAAGCGGTTTCTTCGTCACGCTGCGGACCGCTTCAATGGTCTCTTTGTCGGTCTTCAGCCCGACCTTGATCTTGAGCACGGGGAAGTCGGCGGCTTCTGCGGTTTTCTGCCGGGTGATCTCCGGAGTGTCGATGCCGATGGAGAACGTGGTTACGGGCGCGTCGGCGGGATCGAGGCCGAAGTATTCGTAGAGCGGAACACCGAGCTTTTTGCCCCACCAGTCGAGCATCGCGATATCCACGGCAGCCATGGCCGCGTGCTGGTTCGGGCCGAGTTTGCCGCGAACCTGGGTGAAAAGTTTGTCGAACTGCCGAGGATCGCCTGCCGCGATAAAACCTGCGGAAGCCGCAATGGCAGCCATGGCCTGTTCCGGAGTAATTTCGTAGCGCTGGATCGGCGCACCCTCGCCATAGCCGGTGATGCCGTCGCGCAGATACTGCACGTGCACGGTATCGCGGTAGGTGCTGGAGGACATCGTCGTGGTCCAGGTGTGGCGCAGGTTAAGGCGCTTCAACTCAACTTTTACAGTCGTCGGCCCGCGCTTATCCTGTGCTGTTGCGGGCAGGCTGCCGAGAGGCAGGGCCGCTGCGACTCCAGCCATTCCGGCGGTTTTCAACCAATCGCGTCGATTCATTTCTTTGGTGCCTCCATTTTCAAGCGGCGGGCTGCCACCAGAAGCTTGGTCCACGGCATGTCGTCAAGCCGGCTGATCTGGATGACCGGATGTGTATGTGTGGTGTCGTGAATAAACTCTCCGTTGCCGATATACATGCCGGTGTGGGTGATCTTATCGGGGCGCGAGCCGAAATAGAGCAAGTCTCCGGGCTGCAGGTCCTTGCGGTCGACGGCGACAACTCCGCTCCACGCCGCCTGCATGTAGGCGTCGCGCGGCATCAGTGCTCCACGCTGGCGAACCAGCATCTGCATGAATCCGGAGCAGTCGTAGCCGAACGATGATGCGCCACCCCACGTGTAGGTAACGCCGAGGAACTTGCGGGCCAGCGCAATCGTCTGTTCGATGGTGAGCGGGGAGAAGTCCGCACTCACATCGCCGCTCTGGACGAACCCGATGCGATCGTCCGGCAGGTGAACTTTCAGCCAGCGGCTGCCATCGGCCACCTTTTCGTCGAGCACTTCGAGGCGGCTTTCCCAGGGAGCGGTCGCGAGCGGTTCGTGGAGCGTCACGTCAGGTTCACGGTAAATATTGGCGCTGAATTGTGCCACCCGCACCACGCTGCCTTCGGTTGCATAAGCCTTCTCAGTCACGGGACGAAGAGCCGACGTTTGCATCCAGCCCGCGTAGTCGTCTGGGGTGCGAACCTTTACCCAGCCCGGCAGGTTGGAGGTGTTCTGATCCTCCGCGGAAATGACGTTGGTGGAGTAGATGGCCTGCGAAATTACACCTGCATCTTCGCTTGGCTGGCGGTACATATTTGCAACCGGCTTGACGACCACGAATTTCGCCGCAGCAGGGGCCTGTTGTGCGGCAGACGAACAAATGAAAAACAGTGCGAACAGCGTAAGGAAAATGTGCAGACTGCGTGTCCTGCACGACTTGCTGGTGGGCATTGTCTTACCTCGGAGGATGACGTGTCTCGCGGTCAAACCTTGGCGATTATAGGAGAGGAGGCGAACTTTCTTAAGGAAAGGATTTCAGAGAAAAGCAATTTTATCCGATTCATAGCTGAATCGGGATGAGCAACAAGAGATTAGTCCCTCAGCCGTTACGCGTCGTGATCTCGAACTTCCGAGATACTGATGAACCCGAACTGGCGAAGCTGTTCGAACTCATGTTTCTCGGCCAGCGCGTACACCTTTTCCATGAGCGTGTCGGCTTCCTGCTTGCTCATCTTTTCCGTGGCTGACCAGAACTTCGGGGGGTTAAACCATACCTGCTTGTGAGATTCAGTGTTCATGGAAGTTATCCCCTTTAACCGCACATGTTATATGGCCGGGTTTGCTTTGTCAGTGAGCGGCCTGTGGATTTGTGCGTCTAATAGGGCTTTCGGGCTCAAATTCATCGTCCTTTAACATTCCTGTAACAAAAAGCGGCTCCGGGGAGATAAATCCAGCGTGCGGCACGTCACAGACACCCCTTGCTCACGCCGGTAGGCTGGACGCCGGGTCTGGAAGGATGAATAAAGAAGCGCTGACCACAAACTCTCGTGCAGGGGCCGTGGACGACGGGACAAAGATTGTTCCGGTGGTCTGCAATAACAATTGCGGCGGGCGTTGCCACCTGAGAGCGCACGTAAGAGATGGGGTCGTTGTAAGGATTAGCACGGATGTGACGCCTGACGTGGCGGAAAACCCGCAGTTGCGCGCTTGCCTGAAGGGGCGTGCAATGCGAAATCGCCTGTACGATCCGAACCGCCTCAAATATCCAATGAAGCGCGTGGGGAAGCGTGGCGAGGGAAAGTTCGAGCGAATCTCATGGGATGAGGCAGTCAAAACGATTGCTGCAAATCTCCGGGGCGTAATTGATACGCATGGGCCGGAGTCGGTGTACATCCACTACGGTACCGGAGACTGCGGCGCTGTTCGCGGGCGCGAGAGCGCACAACGGTTAATGAACCTGCTGGGCGGATACCTCGGCTACTACAACAACTACAGCGCGGCGTGCCTGGAATACACCGCGCCATTCATCACCGGCCTGCGCGATACGAATTCCTACCAGACGCTGGCCCATTCGAAACTGATCATCCTCAATGGCTTCAACCCGGCCGAAACGGTCTTCGAGACGAACTCAAACTATTACCTGGCGCGCGCTAAAGAAGCGGGCGCAAAGATTATCGTCATCGATCCTCGACTGACGGAAACCGCTGCGACCTTTGCCGACGAATGGCTGCCGCTGAAGCCGACCACGGATGCCGCGCTGTTCAATGCCATGGCATATGTGATGGTCGAAGAGAAGCTTTTCGACCAGTCATTCCTCGACAAGTACTGCATCGGTTTCGACGAAGAGCACATGCCGGATGGCGTGGCGGAAGGCGAGTCGTTTACAAGCTATCTGCTGGGGAACTCCGACGGGACACCGAAGACGCCGGAGTGGGCCGCGGCAATTACCGGCATCGACGCTGGGACAATTCGCAGGATCGCACGAGAGTATGCGACATCGAAGCCGTCGCAATTGCTGCAAGGTTTGGGGCCGCAGCGTCACGCCCATGGAGAGCAGTCTGTACGGGCTGGAATCGCACTGGCCTGCATGACCGGCAACGTCGGAGTGCTGGGCGGAGGCTGGGGTGGAGGTGAAGGCGGCACGACGCTTGCGCTGCCCATAGGCAGTTTGCCGACAGGCGCCAACCCGGTCAAAGCGAAAATCCCTGTCTTCCTGTGGACCGATGCCGTGGTGCGCGGCACCGAGATGGGCGAGGACGATGGCGTCAAGAACGGGCCGCTCAAGAGCAACATCAAGTTCATCTTCAATCTGGCGAGCAACGCGCTGCTCAACCAGCACGCCGACATCAATCGCACGGCTGCTATCCTGCGCGACGAGTCGCTCGTCGAGTGCATCGTGGTCTCCGACCATTTCCTCACGCCGAGCGCCAGGTTCGCGGACATCCTGCTGCCCTGCGACAGCTCACTGGAGCGCAGCGACATAGGGTTTCCGTGGTCGGGCCAGAAATATATCATCTTCGGCAACAAGGCGGTGGACGCACCCTTCGAGTGCCGGCACGACTACTGGTGGCTGAGCCGCGTGGCGGAGCGGATGGGAGTCGGTGAGAAATTTACCGAGGGAAAGACGGAGGAGGACTGGCTGAAATTTCTTGTCGCGGAAGCGCGCACGAAAGATTCCGAGTTCCCAGCATACGACGAACTCAGCGCGACAGGGTTCTACCGGAAACCACCGGAGGAGTATGTTGCGTTTGAGAAGGAAATCCGCGAGCCGGAGAAGTATCCATTCCAGACGCCTTCAGGGAAGATCGAGATTTTCTGCAAGCCGCTCCACCAGATGAACAATCCGAAGATTCCCGGGTTGCCCAAGTACATTCCAGCGTGGGAAGGGCCACAGGATGTCCTGGCTGCGAAGTATCCGCTGCAATGCATTGGCCCCCACTTCAAGCGGCGGACGCATTCGTCGTATGACGAAAACGCATGGATGGAAGAAGTGGAACCACAGAAAATGTGGATCAGTGTGCAGGACGCTACGGCGCGCGGAATAAAAGACGGTGACAAGGTGAAGGTCTTTAACGATCGCGGTGCACTGATGATTTGTGCGAGGGTGACTCGACGCATCAGGCCTGGTGTGATCTCTATCCCGCAGGGAGCATGGTACGCACCGGACAAAAACGGTGTCTGCCACGGCGGATGCATCAACGTGCTGACCAGCCAGCGAGCGACTCCTCTGGCGCACGGCAACGCGCAACACACGTTGCTGGTGGAAGTGCGGAAGGCTTAGGAGCGGAGCAAGTGATTCGCGGACAGATCGGATTCTTCATCGACGCCACGAAGTGCATCAATTGCAGGACCTGTGAGGTCGCCTGCAAGGACTTCAATGATGCTCCGGTTGGCCGCAGGCTTCGCCGTGTGCGCAGCTTCGAAGGCGGCGAGTTCCCGTCGGTCTTCTCCTACAACATCTCCATGTCGTGCAACCACTGCGAGGACCCGCTCTGCGTCCGGCATTGTCCGGCGAAAGCCTACACGAAACGCGAGAGCGACGGAATCGTAGTGCACGATCCCGAGCGCTGCATCGGATGCCGTTATTGCACATGGCTATGTCCGTATGGCGCGCCGCAATTCGATGCCGCGGAAGGACGGGTTCGCAAATGCAATTTGTGCGTGGAGGAGATCGACCAGGGACGGAACCCTGCGTGCGTGGATTCGTGCCCGCTGCGCGCAATTGAGATTGGACCGCTGGAAGAGATCAATAAGCGTCCCGGTGCGACTATCGCGATCCGGGCGCTGCCTCCGTCGGAACTTACCAGGCCTTCGATTCGATACAAGATTCGCAAGGAGGCCGAAGATGCCTGATCAGATCAAGACGAGAGAATGGCCGCTTGCGATCTTCACGCTGGCCGTGCAGTTTGCCTGCGGTGCCGCGCTGGCGACGACGGTATGCAGCACAGTAGCAACGATGCGCCCGTTGGGGATCGCAGTTTTTCCGGCCGTCGCCGTGGGAATGCTGGCGTCGCTGCTGCATCTTGGGCGGCCTCTGTCGGCGGGCAGATCATTGAGCAATCTTCGGCATTCGCGCTTGAGCCGCGAAGTCTTCGTGACCTCCTTATTTGCCGCCTCGGCGCTGGTTTACAGCGCCGCATGGTTCGGCGGCTGGGTTGAATGGAGATTCGCGCTTGGCATTACGACGTCGGCGTTAGGGTTTGCGGCGGTCATCGCGAGCGCCATGATCTACACGGTGCGCTCGCAGCCGGTGTGGAATTCGGGATGGGTTCCGGGCTCGTTCCTGGGAGCGACACTGCTGCTTGGCGCGTCGCCGGCGCTGTTCATGGGATTAGGAACGCAAGGGCTCACCCAGCGACGGGAGCTATTGGGGATGGTCGTCACCGGCAGCCTGTTGCTGTCCGTATCGATAGTATGGATGCTGATCCACGTGTCGCGAACCTGCGCAGAGAGAGCCGATTCCGTGACGTCTGAATTTTCTCCGTATCAATTCACTGCACGACTGGGAATCACTGCCGTGTCGTCGATCCTGCTCGCCGGAATTCTGCCGATTGTGTTTATCTGCGGAAATTCGTTGGGGGCAGCGAGTCTTTCGGGAACGACGCCGTATTCGGCGGTGATACTTGCCGTGATCGTACTCGGGACCGCGCTTGGACGGATGGCGATGTACGAAGTGCAGGCTGGGCAGCAGAAGTTCTAGGTATCGAAGAGTGAATACAGTGGAGTTGAGAGGAATGAGCTACCGGCACCACCAGTAGGTATGCCCCTTTTGTTCACGCAGGCGAGCCCGCCGGACAATGAACCAGAGCACTACGGATGCTACCAATCCAAGAATGCCCTCAATGATCACAACGGGAGTATTGATCGCCGCACCTGGCGTTTGCGTGAGCCGCGAACTCCACAGTGGAGCATGACCCAGGCCAATGTAGCCGGTGCCATAGGCATCCTGCATCTGCCACGAGGGAAATAACACCGCAACGATCGTGCCCACCACGCAAATCACGAATAAAGCTTCGAGTGTACGCCGCACCTGAGAGTACCTCTACCGCCGTGGAGAATATGCCGAAGCTATCACTCGCACGCTATTTGTAAAAGCCACGAAAGCAGCAGACGCAATCTTTCAGCGTTTGGCAACGGCTTTCCATGGGCGCATGCCGTCTTCAGATTCCGTTGATCTAACCGGCGGGTTACAAGGACCCTAGTCCGCATCAGCGGGGCCGGCTATTGCGGATAGCACTGGCAACGTCCTGCAGGAAGTCCTCGTCCGGTTGATTAGGCGCAGGTCCTTCTCCAGTCTTTGCCTTGATGTGCTCAACAATTCGTATTCCCGTGGCGGCTCGGACACTACCGTCCAGAGACAGGCGCCGATGCAGAAAGCTTTCAATCAATTGGAGATCGCGTTCATTGAGCTTCAATACCCAATCGGCGACCGGCACATCTCCGTCCAGTCGCTGAAGATCCGGGTGAACTTCCTCCGCGGCTTTTTCATGGACGACCACCGTGCCGGCCACGAAGTCGCCGATGCGTTTGCGTTCCTTGTTGACCATCATCGTGATCAGGCCAAAAACGTATATGCCCGGCAACTGGTCGATGATCCGCATCAGGTTGCGGCTGATGGCCTCGGAGGCTCGAATGGCGCGCCCGGAATCCTTGACGACGCGAATGCCAACGTTGCGCTTGCCGGGAGTCTGCCCACCCCAGATTGTTTCGAAAAATGCGAAGTATCCCCAGTAGACAACAAATGCGAAAGTCACATAGATTGCAATAACCCATGGCCCAGCGCCGGTCATGCGGAGCGATACTCCAAAAATCAGGAACGCGATGCCAACAACGGCAAGAACGATCACCTGGATCAATGAATCGATCAGGAATGCCATGAACCGGCTACCGATGCCGGCAACCTGAAATTCCAGCGACACCTGTTCGGGCGTATTAATGGTAAGCTGACGGTCATCGATTTCGGTCATGATATCCACCAAGTGGCTCACAAAACGGCGCGAATACTGGGTGCGACTACAACAGTTGCTCGACCAGGCGGATGCAAGCGGGTTGAAATCGCTCTCCCGGTCCGAACTCCGCGAGGTTTCTCTCCTGTATCGCCAAACCGCCGCCGATCTTTCCACGCTGCGGCAGGACAGCAGCGGCGGAACATATCAGCAGTTTGTCCATCAACTGCTGCGCCGGGCCCACAATGTTGTTTACGCCGGCGAAAAGCCGCCGCGCGGCGCCTTCCTTCACTTCTTTACACATGAATACCCGGAAACTTTTCAACGCAATCTTCCGCTGATCGGCGCGACTGTCGCTCTGTTTTTTGCTGCGGCCGTACTCGGCACTATCCTAACCCTCTACGACGCAAATTTCGCCGTGCAGATCATCGGTCCCAAGATGATGCAGACGATTGAGCGGCACGAGATGTGGACCCACTCGATCCTGTCGATCAAACCGGCGGCCTCCAGCATGATCATGACGAACAATCTCACGGTCTCGTTCACCATGTTCGCGGGCGGCATTGCAGGCGGCATTGGAACGGTGTGGCTCACGTTCTTCAATGGATTGCTGATCGGCGTGATCGGCAGCGTCTGCTGGCTGAACGGCATGAGCCTCCAGTTGTGGAGCTTTGTCGCGCCACACGGAGTCCTGGAACTGCCGGCAATTTTCATCGCCGCCTCGGCTGGCCTGCGTCTCGCGCAAGGAGTGCTGTTTCCGGGTTTCCACTCGCGACGAGCGTCCATTGCCTTGAGCGGGGCAGACGCCATCAAACTGCTGCTTGGCACGATTCCGATGCTGATCATCGCGGGCATCGTCGAAGCCTTTGTCTCCCCCGGTCCGCTGCCCCCGGCGACAAAATTCACCGTTGCGGCTGCGTTGTTCGTGCTGCTCTGCGCGTACTTATTTTCTCCGAGGTTTTGCGACCGATCATCCTAGAGCAGGTCGCGCTCCTTGATTGACAAATACTCCTGCACCACGGCGTTGGCCAGTTTCCCGCCCTCAACTTCCAATGTATGCGCGCCGCGCGCTCGCAGGCTGGCGATAAGCCGTTCACGCCGATGCAGTACGTCCATCGCAGCCGCCGTTTCGAAAATGCCGTCGGGAGTGCGCAGGCGTTTTTCCGCCTCTGTCTTCAACTCCGGGTCTGCGATCGCGGCGAAGATCACGAGGTGACGTCCCAGAAGAACCGAGGCCCCCTCGTACACTTCCGGCGTCATTACGCTGTCCGGCAGGTCGGTGATCCACACGATCAGACTACGGCGGGACTGCTTGGCAAGCAATTTTGCCGCGGCGCCGAAGTGATCCGCCTCTCCTGATTCGCCCTGTACCAGCGACAACTGGTCCATGATGAGCCGCAGATGATTGTCACCACGCCCCAGGCCAACCATGCGCGAAGCGTGATGTCCATAGGCGAAGAGTCCCACGCGGTCGCCGCCAAACATCGCAACCTCGGCGAGGTTCAGTGCGGCTGCCACGGCGCTGTCGAGTTTTGTACGATTGCCCACGCGCGCCCGCATCAGGCGTCCGCAGTCCAGCATGATCCAGATCGGCTGGCCGCGCTCGACCTGGTATTCCTTGACGATCAGCCGCGCACGCCGCGCAGTGGCCGGCCAGCAGATGTCGCGCATCGCATCGCCCTGCCGGTATTCGCGCAGGCTCTCGAACTCGCGCCCCAGTCCCTTGTGTCGCGAGAGACGCTTGATAATTTCAATCCGCCGCGTGCGCAACAGGTTGAGCGACTGCTCTTCGCGATTGCCTGTGCCCGGATATACGCGCACGGTTTGCGGAAGGTCCACGCGCGCCCATCGTTCAGCTATGCCAAGTGGCGACTGAATCCGCACAAAGACTGGCCCTATCTCCGCTTCACCCCGTTGAAGAGGCATCACGGGAATCGATAGGCGGTTTTCCGTTGCGTGGTGGAAAACCAGGCTCGCCTCCGAAGGTTCCTGGGCGAGTTCCTCGGGCAAGGAGGCGACGACATTCAATTGAAGGCTGGTTCGAGTCTTTCCTTCGAAGGTGAGTCGCATTTGCGTCTCACCTCCCAACTGCAATGCCCCGGACCATTCGCGCGTTGCGAGAATCTCGCGAGGTTTCGGCAACAGGCGCAGGTCGACCAGCCACGCAAGCAGCACCAATCCATCCCATGCCACCATGGCCCAGAGAAATTGCCGGTTGAGAAATGCAGGTCCAATCAGCACAAGTCCAAGTCCGAAGAGCAGGAATGCCCTGCGTCCGAAAGCCGCCGGGAGGCGTCCCGCGCTCGAGAGCGGCGCAGACACGGATTCCGGTACGACATGGGTTGTGGCGCGCGAACTCATTTGGGCAATTCAACCGAACCAAGAATGCCGTTGAGCACCTGGTCGGGAGAAACTCCTTCCAGAAGCGCCTCGGGGCGCAGCACAATGCGATGGCGCAGCACGGGAAGAACGGCCCGCTTCACATCGTCGGGGATCACGTAGTTCCGTTCATCGATGGCAGCCATTGCCTTTGCGGCGTAGGCGATGTTGAGCGCTGCCCGGGGACTGGCGCCAAGCATGATTTGTGGCGCAGTGCGCGTGGCTCGCGTAAGCCGGACGACATAGGAAATCAGCCCCGGCTCCATCGTGACGTTGGCAACTTCACGGCGCGCGTCAGCCAGCAATTCCGCCGCGATGGGTTCCACCGCAAGCGACTCCACTCCGGTCACGCCCGGACCTTTCTCAAAGAGAACAACGATTCGCCCTTCTTCTTCCTCGTCCGGATAGGGAACGACCACCTTCAGCAGAAAACGGTCGAGTTGCGCCTCCGGCAGTGGATATGTGCCTTCGAACTCAATCGGATTTTGCGTGGCGAAGACCGTAAAGTAGGCGTCGAGCGGATGCCGTGTGCCGTCGATGGTGACCTGGCGCTCCTCCATTGCTTCCAGCAATGCAGCCTGGGTTCGAGGCGGCATGCGGTTGACTTCGTCGACCAGCACCACGTCGGAAAACAGCGGTCCCTTGTGCAACTGGAAGCTGCTCGATGCCTGGTTGAAGACGTTGGTGCCGAGCAAGTCCGCCGGCATCAGGTCTGAAGTTCCCTGGATGCGTTGAAAACGCAGGCTCAGCAGCTCGCCGATGCTCTTTACCAGCAGCGTCTTTGCCAGTCCCGGGACGCCCTCCATGAGCACGTGTCCACCGGTCAGGATCGCAATCAGGCATTGATCCACCACGTCCGCCTGGCCAACGATTCTCTTGCCAAGTTCCTGGCGCGCGTGCACCACAAGCCGGGTTACTGCCACACAGGACGATTCCATTAATGCTTTCCCTCCACGGTCTCGGAGACCAGTTTCAGTTCCACCATGTACGAATGTAGTGTGTTCATCAACTCTGCCGCTTCGGCCGCTGAAAGCGTCTGCGAGTGACGCTCCAGTTGGCACTTCTCCAGCACTTCGCGGATCTGCTCCACCGGCGCATTCACGGCAGACGCCAGTGCGCCTGCCAGTCTTTCAGCCGGGACGGTTGCCGTCAGTCCAAGCCTGCGCGTGGCGAGAAACACAAATCGCTGGTACGCAATGTCGAGTGCGATGTTTGCCGCGTGTGCCGAGCGGTATAGCGACCCCAGCGTTCGCACGAATTCCAGTTGAGCCATGGGTGCGCTGCCTGCGCGATATTCACGCAGCGGACCAAGCCTTCTGCCATGGGTAAAGATGACAAGTGCAAAGATGAAGAGCAATTGCGCTCCCAGTGCGACCACTGGAGCGGACGAAAATGCCGAGGCACGACCGGCGGGACCATCCGTGAAATACTCGTCCCAAAGAACTTGTCGAGTGCCAGTCGCAGCTAGCACGTTCGCCAGAAAGTCAACGTTACCCTTGGCTTTCAGTCCGGCGTTGGAAAGCGGCACCTGCGAACCCAACCAGATGACGCGGCCCTTTCCGGATTCATAAGTGACGGCAACCGCGTTGCGCGCCGATCCAAACAGTCCCACTTCGTTTCCGCCGAGTACCCAGTGCGCATGTGAGGCCATCGTGATCGCCGGGATACCGCTGTTCAGGGGATCGCTCGCCATGGCCGGATACGGTTTCCATGAGCTGCTCGGAAAATCCATCGCTACGTTTGATTTCGTCAAAAACAGGGGCGCAAGTGTACCGACAAACAGAAGCGTACCGCCGCGATGGACGAATGCAGTGAGCGCTGCGCGGTCTCCCGCCGTCGGCAGATAACTTGGTTGGCTCACGATCAGCAGCACTCCCGATGTGTCTTCGGGTAACTCCGCCGGCGGTTGTTGCCACCGTTCAGCCTTCGCTCCCAGCGCGGAGAAGAGAAGGAACGTGGCCCTGGCGCCATCCGACTGCGTCGAGTAAGTGGATAACGGATGACTGTCAACGTCCTGCCCCGGTGCAAGGTACGCCGTCAATACCGTCACGGCAACCAAAAGGGCCAACATGCCATAGAGAAACATTCTCTCGCGGCTGAGGTTTATGCGCATCCGAGCCGCTCCAGTTGACGTACGCAGTTCTCAAAGTCAGCTGCTGTCGCATCCTGTTGTGCATACCAGATGCGCTCGAACTCGCGCGTCAGGAGATTCAATGCTTCACGATTGGGTTGCGAAGTCACTCGCAGGTACTCGCGCGGAGTGCGCGCGCGGTCGGGCTTCCACTCGCCACGCTGTTCCAACGCGGCGATTCCGGCCCAGTATCCAAGATGTACGGCATCACGGAAGGCTCCGCTTGCGGCGGCAGTTCGAGCCTTGTCCAGCCAGACGTGCCAGGGCAGCGCCGGATTGCGCTCTCCGGGCGATGCCTGGAGAGCGAGCGACGTGCTCTCCGCGGATCGAAGTGCGCGCCACAACCAGAACATCAGCACCGCAAACGCGGCAAAGATGACAGCCCAGCCCAGGATTGTGAAAATCCGCGCCATGCGTGGCGCTGAGCCGAAGAGTTTCTCGGCAAGATGAAAGATCGCCTCGGACAGGCGGTCTTTGATCGTTTCTTGGAGGCCCGGCATGTGCACTCCACGAAACTCGCGCTGTTGCAGGATATGTTCCGCTGCCGCTCGTGCCGCGGCGCGGCGCGCCGGATCAACTGGCGCCTGAAGTGATGGCGAAGCCGGGCCTGCAACTGCTTCCGGTTGCATAGCGGCGCTTGCGGTCGTGCCCGTTGCTGCAGCCACGGGCGGCGCAAGGCAGACAAGAAGTATCGCAACCGGGATTACTGTCGATCGCATGAAACGAATGCTCGATCACCCTTGGACCGTGGCAGGATCGCCAGCGGTCCCCGCTTCCGTCTCCATCATATAGTGCAGGTCGAAGGCTTCCTTCCTGACGCGAGCATCGTAATAGGCCAGTGTGAATCCGATCAGTCCGATGGGGGCCGCCAACGCATTTGCGAGCACGGTCGTGACCAGGCTTAGAAGCGATGCGGCAACTGGCATCGTCCTGACAAGCCGGATCGCTACGAACTCAATCGGAATGCCAAGTGCAATTGCGACGGCATACGTAATGACGAAGGAAAGCAGGTAAATAATGGCGACCCGCCCGCGATTTCCCTGCACCAGATCCTTGCTGCGTGTCATTGCCTCGGAGAACGAAACCTTCTCGATCGCCATCACCGTGATCGCCAGCGAATACGTGAGGGCAAAGTAAACGCCCGGCACGATCAACAGGACCATCCCGAGCCCGACGAGCAGTCCATAGCCGATCACCAGGCCAATGAGTCGAAACGTCATCGGCAGCATCCGCTTGTAGGAGCCAATGGCCGAAGCGGGACGGTCCAGATAGAGATCTGACACCGCAACCGTTGTAGCTCCCTGCGATACCGCGATGGCTGCCATATAAACCAGGAATCCAGCGAAGAACGGGATCAGGAAAAAGTACCGTGTCGTGGGGGTGGCCCAGATTCCCAGGTATGGAACGCTCATCATCAGCAAGTAAGCAAGCTGAGGCATGACTGCAATTGCAAAGAACATCAGGAAGTTGCGCCGGTAAAGCGAAAAGATCCGGTCCAACAATTGACCTGTTGTGAGTGCCTGCAAGATCGCCATCGTAGTTGCTCTCCGATTGTCGGTTGACTAAACGGCGGGATAGTACCACGGCAACGCAAAAATCCAAGCAATTGCTTGTATGAATTCTGCAGATCATCCAAAGGCACGGTATACCGATTTCGCGAACCAATCATCAGGCAGGAATAAAACCAGGCAGTTAATCGTTGAGGATGTCTCGAAAGTGCCGGATATGGCAGGGAATGGTTCTTGCAGCAATCCGATGGTTCGGCGCCAGGACCTTGGTTGCCGGCGCGATTCGGGTCAGGTGGAGGAAGAATCGGAGGGCCCTCTTCAGAATTCAGAATGAGTTTCGCCGCAAAGTTGACCGAAATCTCGGGATGCTCAAGATGCAGTTGATTACGTCTCAAACTCACCGCAGTTCTCTCAGGAGTGCGTAATCGTCTATCACAAACTGGTAGTGATGCAGGTCCTTGATGCGAAGGTGCCCGGAGTGTACGAACGCACTGGGCCGAACTCAGCCGGGAGGCAAAATCTCTCTCTTGGGAGGCTCACGGTGAGCGAATACGGGTTTACCCGACGCGAGTTCATGCGATGGGCCCTGGCAGCTTCCGCTGCTGGCGCTTTCTCGCAATCGTTTCTCTCGAAGCTGGTTGCCGCAGCCGAGGTGGCCGTCAAGGAATATCCACTCATATGGATGCAGACTTCCGCGTGCAGCGGATGTTCAGTTTCCGTCATCAATACAATTCATCCCAGCATCAAGAACGTCATACTCGATCAGATTCTTCCCGGGCACCAGCTATTCCTTAATTATCACTCGACCCTTATGGCCGCCGCAGGCACCTTGTCCACGGAAACAGCGATGGATACTGGGCGTCGGCATAAGGGCAAATACATCTACATCGTCGAAGGAGCCATTCCGACGTTCAAAGACGGCATCGATGGAACACTTGGCGAAGAGAACGGCAAACCCATCACCATGCTCGAGTGGGTCCGGCGGCTCGCACCGGATGCCATGGCAATACTCGCCGTTGGAACCTGTGCGGCCTATGGTGGTATTGCCGCCGCCAGTCCAAATCCGACGGGGTCGAAGGGAATTGGCGATGTGCTCAAAATGCTTAGCATCAAGACGCCGGTGGTGAACATTCCCGGCTGCCCCTGTCATCCGGATTGGTTTATTGGGACCGTGGCCCGCGTGCTTTTATACGGGCTGCCTAATCCGAAGGAACTTGATGAAGCGGGCCGCCTGAAAATCTATTTTGGGAAGTCCGTTCACAACCGCTGCATCAATCGCGACTATCTGGATGAGGGGACATTTTCGAGCAAGTTTGGTGAACCTGGGTGCCTGCTCGAACTCGGCTGCAAGGGGCCGTTTACATACGCAGACTGCCCGCTGCGGCAATGGAACAGTGGCGTCAACTGGTGCATCAATGCCAATGCACCTTGCATCGGGTGCACCGAACCCGGCTTCCCGGACGCGCACTCGCCTCTATATCAGAGGAGGTAGCCATGAAGACGCGTGTCGCAGTCGATCCCTTGACACGGATTGAAGGTCACCTGAGTGTGGAAGCGACCGTCGAGGACGGAGCGGTTGTTGAAGCGCGCTCGAGCGCTACGCTTTTTCGCGGCTTCGAACAGATTCTGGTGGGCCGCGACCCGCTGGACGCCGTACAGATCACGCAGCGTTTTTGCGGTGTTTGCCCAACGGCACATGCGGTTGCTTCGTCCCAATGCCTGGAAAATGCGTTCGGCATCATGCCTCCCGACAATGGAAGGATCATTCGAAACCTGATCCAGGGCGCCAACTACATCCAGTCGCACATCCTGCACTTCTATCATCTGGCGTCGCTCGATTTTGTGCGCGGGCCGGATTTCCCGCCGTTCATTCCCCGGTACGAAGCTGACTATCGTCTGCCGAAGGCGGCGAGCGACGCGATCGTCAGCCATTATGTGGACGCGCTGCACATCCGCCTGAAGGCGCATGAAATGTCGGCGGTGTTCTCCGGCAAGATGCCTCATTGCGCTTCGGTTGTTCCGGGCGGCGTCACGGTGACTCCAGCCGTGGACAAAGTAACGACATTTCTCTGGCGGTTGAAGGAACTCCGTGAGTTCATCACCAACGTCTATGTTCCGGACGTGCTGACCATCGCCGAGGTGTACCGCGACTACGGCGAGATCGGAGCCGGGTGCAAGACCTTCTTGTCTTATGGAGCGTTTGATTTAGACAACGAACCGGACGTGCAGAAGCGGAAGCGTTTCTTCCCGATGGCCCGATCCCTTGGCGGGAAACTCGCGACTGTCGATCCCGGCAAAATCACGGAGGATGTATCTCGCAGTTGGTACGGCTCCAGTACGCATCTGGCGCCGTCGGCGGGAGAGACTGCACAGGACTCCGCAAAGAAGGATGCGTACACGTGGGTCAAAGCTCCCAGGTATGACAACGGAGTCTACGAAGTCGGTCCATTGGCCCGGGCGACTATTGCCCGAATGACGGATGCTAGTTCCATCCATAGCAAGGCGATCGATGACGCGCTCAAAAATCTAAGACTTAAGCCGGAAAACCTACCGTCTGTGATGGGTCGCCATCTTTGCAGGGCCCTTGAGACCAAGGCACTGGCAGATGCAATGGCCGATTGGGTGCTGCAGATCAAGCTCGACCAGCCAGTCGCCACTGCGTTCGTCATTCCTGAACATGGCAGTGGGTATGGTCTTTGGGACGCATCGCGCGGAGCGCTGGGGCACTGGATTTCCATCAAGAACAAGCGCATTGACCGCTATCAGGCGGTGGTGCCCACCACGTGGAACGCATCGCCTCGCGATGACACCGGACAGGCGGGCGCCATCGAGCAGGCACTGGTCGGAGCACCCGTCAAGGATCCCGCGAATCCGTTCTCGATCGCCAGGATTGTGCGCTCCTTTGATCCGTGCATCGCGTGCGCCGTACATCTGCTGACGCCATCGGGAAAGCTGCTGCATCAGTTCCGGGCCGTATAAGGAGTAGAGCGCCTTGTTTGAAACAGGCGACACGACTCTTGTAATCGGAGTCGGCAATGAATTATTCGGTGATGAGGGGCTGGGTGTGCACGTCGCCCGCCTCCTCGCTTCCCAGTTTTCCTTGCCGAGTTCCGTCAACGTAATCGAGGCGGGAACTTCGCTGTTCGATTTTGTACCGGAGTTTCCCAGGTATTCTCGCGTCATTCTGGTGGACGCGGTGCGCGCGGGGAATCCGCCCGGAACAATCTGGCGAGCAGATTCCGTTGCGGATCTTGACGATGAAACCGAAGCGACTTCCTTCTTATCTCTGCACGGCTGGGGCGTCGTCGAAAGCCTGCATGCAGCAAAGAAGTTAGGTATGACACCACGAAGACTCACCATCATAGGGGCGGAACCGGAAACGACCGAACCTGGGATCGGCCTCTCGCCAACGGCATCGCAGGCCGCAAAACGTATTGTTGTTGCCATACAGAGAGAGATTGAATCCGGAAGCACACCCATTTGAAGTTGGGCGCTCGTTGCGTGAACGTATGAATTACGAAGGTGGAAAACGGTTTGCAAACCATTAAAAAGAATGGTAGGCACGAGGAGACTCGAACTCCTGACTTCTACCGTACCAATCTTGAACACGTCCTCCGTGCAACACTTTCGCCGGCAGAATTCCAGCAGGACTGGCCCACTTTCGCGGACGGGGACTTGTTTCCCTATCCGATCTTGAGACGATTGAATACGGGGACTTTGGCAAAGTCCAAGATGAATGTGAAGACTGCTGCCGCCGCGAGTGTTCCGCCGACAATGGATAGAGGCAAGGGAGTCATGGCAATGCCGCGTGCGACTAACGTCGAAATGATGAGAATATCGAAGACAGTGGACACAACGACCCAGCGGCCTGGGCAAGAACGCCACAGGTGCCTGCGTTCGCGAATGGAATAGAGCGTCGCCTCACTGCCAAACACAAGCGCGACCAGTGCCAAGGTTCTCAGCGCGTCGATTCCGAGTCCCATGTGGAATTTGCCGACGGCCAGCACGGCGGTGCAAAAGACTAGAAGACCGCTCCCCATCACGGCGCCTGCGATTGTTAAATTGCCGATTCGCCAGGCATTGGGCATCGGAGACGGCCGCACGTTGTCCGTCGTCAAGGACATAGCGAGAAAGTCGCCGGTGATCATCAGGATGACCATCAGCATGGGGGTCAGGATCGCCTGTCCGGTCATGACCAGTCCGACGGCCAGGAAGAGCGCCTGCACCATCTTCTTGATCACGGAGTTCAGCGTATAGGTGAGGATGCGCTGGAAGGTCACGCGGCCTTCTTTTACCGAAGCGACAATACCGACGAGCCCGGGTTCGGTCAGCACGATGCCTGCCGCCGACTTGGCGACGTCGGTCGCCGTCGACACGGCGATTCCCATCTGCGCCTGGCGCAGCGCCGGTGCGTCGTTGGCGCCGTCACCGCACATGCCGACGATGTGGCCACTCTTTTGAAACGCTTTTACGAGGTTGTACTTTCCCTCCGGGAGGACGCCTGCGAAGACAGCGAAATCCTCGGGGCGCACAGTGTCGGGAATTGGGCCAGGCGGAGAGACCGCTCCATCAAGGCCCACCGCGTGAGCCACGATCGCCGCCGTCGCCGGAGCATCGCCCGTCACCATAACGGTGCGAACGCCCAACGTGTGCAACTCCGTAATGAGCGCCGCCGAATCGGTTCGAGGAGGATCGCTGAGAGCAATGATTCCCGCAAGCTTGATGGCATCCGGCGGACCCGCCGCGACAGCCAGTACGCGGAAGCCCTGTGCCTCGAGTTCGCTTGCTGTCTTGGACGCATCGGGCGATGGCTGCGTGAGGCCAATCACCGCGGCAAAGGCTCCCTTCACGACCCGCACCGTCGCGCCGCCGGTATCCACCGCCGTGGCCTCGGACATCTTCGTGGCGGAATCGAAAGGCACAAATTTAGTCAGCTTCGGCAGATCGGAGGCGACGGCCTTCGCGGAGGCGGCGCGAATCGCCGCATCCACGGGGTCCTGTCCGCCATCGGAACTGGCAAGGGAGGCAAGTCCCAGCACGTGGGATTCGTCAAAGCCGGGCATGGGGTGTACGGCGGTTACCTTCAGCTCGTTTTGCGTCAACGTGCCCGTTTTATCCGCGCACAGCACATCGATGCTCGCCGCTTCATCCACGGCGGAGAGCCGCGTTGGAAGGACACCCTGGTGTGCCAGAGACCGTGCGCCGATGGCTGCCGCAAGGGTAAAGGTAGCCGGCAATGCTACCGGGATCGAGGCGAGAACCGCGGTAAGCACCAGTGGAATGATGTCGTGCCCCGGCATCTTGAGAGCGTAGGCATACCCCACCAGAATCACGATAATGACGCCATTGAACATGGCGAGGTTTCGCACTACGCGCAGCACGGCCTTCTGCTGCGAACTTTCGACATGAGCAATGCGGACCAGCTCTGCGGTGCGTCCAAACTTTGTGCGTACTCCGGTGGCTGTAACCTCCGCGACTGCTTCACCGCGCCGCACTAACGCTCCGGCATAAGTTTCAAACCCGGCGCCAGCTTCGACTGGAACGGATTCGCCGGTGAGCATGGACTGGTCAAGCAGCACCGATCCCTCGGTGAGACGCATGTCGGCGGCGACCACGGCTCCGAGCGATAGCTTGACTACATCTCCAACCACCAGATTCGAGGCGGGAATGGTGGTCCAGACATTATCGCGCTTCACTGCCGCATTCAAAGCGAGCCGCGACTTCAGGGCCGCAAGCGTCGCCTGGGCGCGCCCTTCCTGAAAAAATCCCAGGGCGGCGTTGAACGCCAGCAGGCCCGCAATGATCGCAGCCTCAAGATACTTACCGAGCGCCACTTCCAACACGATCGACGCCTCGAGCATCCACGGAACAGGAGCCCAGAATTTAGCCAGTGCCCTGCGCAGCGGATGCAGAGCAGTGTCGGGCATTGTGTTTGGGCCGGACTTTTCCAGCCGGAGCCGGGCTTCTTCGCCTGTGAGGCCGGTCGCGGGCGGGACATCCTTTGCGGAAGATTCTGGAGTCATAGCGTTATCCATTTGATGCATCGTTTCGCATCCACCTTGGTTGCACGGTCAAAAAGAAACCATCATTCAAACTTTAACTGCCGGTGCAGCTTTTGTACGTTCCCGCCTAATCCTTTCGAATCTCGTGCTCCGCCTTAAGCCAGTCCTGGCCTGCTTGGCCTTCGCGACGGCCACGCTGCTCGTAGAGTTCATAGGCCCGCTTGGCAATTTGCTCCTGAAAATCGGATTCTTTCTTGGCTAATAGGGGAGCCTTGGTAGGATCAAAAATCCGATAGGCGAGCAATTTCACGCGGTCATTCACGAGGAACCAAGCCAATGCATAACCCCAGACAAACAGCGCCCAGCCCCAGCCGAGGGGTGTCATAAACACTCCATAAACCGCAATCAGAGTTGCAAGGATCTGGGTGCCGAGCACCGCTATCCACAGAACTCGCGCAGGACGTATGGTCCAGAAGGGGCCGCGCGTGCGCGTCAGGAAAATCGTCAGATGTCCGGCCACGGAAAGCTTCAGGTACATCAGCGTCTGGACGTGCGCGCGGTCGAGATGAAATACGCGTTCGCCTAGATAGAACAGGCCGAACGCGGACACCACCCCGATCACGCCCAGCACGGTGGAGATTCCCAGTACCAGGCGCATGTTCCAAGCCTCGGGCTTATCCTTGTAATGAACGTTGTCATACGCGATGGACAGAATGGCTCCGTCATTGAGCAACGCCAGCATTACGATCATCACTGCGGTTACCGGATAGAAGTTAAACACCAGGATCGCGAGCGTCATGAACAGCAGCACGCGCAACGTTTCGGCGATGCGGTAGATCGCGTAGCTGTTCATCCGCTGAAAGATGCGGCGGCTCTCCTTGATCGCGTCGATGATCACCGACAGGCCAGACGCCAAGAGTACGATGGATGCGGCTGCACGCGCTGCGTCCGTCGCGCCCGAAACGGCGATGCCGCAGTCTGCTTTCTTCAGCGCGGGAGCGTCATTCACCCCGTCGCCGGTCATGCCAACGATGTGCCCGCGCTGCTGCAGGACATCGACAATGTGGAACTTATGTTCGGGGAACATTTGGGCAAAACCGTCGGCTTTTTCGATGGCCTCCGCCGTCTGTGCCGTCTCGTGATGCTTCGTGTCACCTAATCCGCTGGCATCAAGAATGTTCGTGCCCAGCCCCAGTTGTTTTGCAGTTTCGCGGGCGATGGCCATTTGATCGCCCGTTACCATCTTGACTTTCACTCCCATCTGCCCGGCGCTCGCGATGGTTGCTTTGGCCTGCTCGCGCGGCGGATCGAACAAGGGCAACACGCCAACAAACTGCCACTTGCCTTCCTGATCTGCCCGGGTCACGCCCAACGAACGGAAGCCGCGTGCCGCAAATTCATTGACGGCTTTCTCGACGGCAGGCTTTACCTCACCCGCGTTGGTCGACATCTCCAGAATCACCTGCGGCGCACCCTTGGCCACAAAAAACTGTTTTCCATCCGCAGCTTTAACAGTAGCTTCGGTGCGCTTGTGCACCGGGTCGAACGGCTGGAAATGGACCACCTGATAGCCCTTCAAGGCCTTATCGTCTTTGACGCCGCCGATTACAGCCAGGTCAATAGTGTCCTTGTCCTCCGCGCGTGACGCGAGTGCTGCCCAGAGAATGACCTGCTCGGCAGGGATATTATTCACGCTGAATGGATCGCCCAACGTCAGCTTGTTCTGAGTCAAGGTGCCGGTCTTGTCCGAGCACAGTACATCCACGCCGGCGAGTTCCTCGATAGCCGACAAGCGGGTGACAATCGCTTCTTTTTTTGCCAGGAGACGCGCGCCGACTGCCATTGTCACCGACAACACCGTGGGCATTGCCACGGGAATCGCGGCCACGAGAAGCACCAGGGCGAATTCCAACGTATTGAGGATCGGGTCGCCGCGGAAGAGCGCTACCGCTAATATCAACACAACAAGGGTGACCGCGAGAATGATCAGGTAATCGCCAATCTTCAGCACGGCACGCTGGAAATGGCTGACGGTGTGCGCCTCCTGCACCAGTTGCGCGGTCTTGCCGAAGTAGGTTTTCGTGCCGGTGGCGTATACCATCGCGTCGATTTCGCCCTGACGGATAATCGAACCCGAAAACACCGCCTCGCCGGACTTGCGCGTGGCAGGCAGAGATTCGCCTGTCAACGCGGACTGATCCACCTCCACTGGGTCGCCTTCCAACAAGCGCGCATCCGCCGGCACAATGTCGCCCAGGCGCACGCGTATGACGTCGCCCGGCACCAAATCGCGCGCCTCCGGGGTCGTCCACTTCCCATCGCGTTTCACCCTGGCCTTGATCGCCAGCTTGGCTTTCAGCGCAGCGATGGCGTTGCCCGCCTGGTGTTCTTCCCAGAATCCGACCACGGCGTTGGAACAAAGCAAAAGCAGGATGATGAAAAAATCCAGCCAGTGCTGGACAATTCCTGACAGAATTACCGCCGCTTCAATCATCCACGGGATGGGACCCCAGAAATAGGTGAGGAACTTCAGAAATAGATTGGTTTTCTTTTCTTCAATCTCGTTCGGACCGTATTGTGTCAGCCGTTTCTGAGCCTCGGCTTGAGTGAGGCCGTCAGGCGACGACGCCAACTTCTTCTGGAGTTCCGGCATCGGAAGAGACTTCAGATCGTCCTTGGACTCAGGCTTGGAATCCGGCTCCGGCTTTGATTTGTCTGTGTTCGGTTTCACGATGACTGTTCTCCTGTTCCTGTTACCTCCACGGAGTCTCGGTCCAGAAGATCCTTGAAAGTCGGTGGACAGACGCTGTCGAAGAAATGCCGTTCACGGTTTTGAACTTCAATCATCGGGCGCGTTACACCTTTGCTGCCGGCGGGTCGGCGACTTTTCCCGGCGGCAGGATATCCGGCACGTCAAGGCGTGCGACGCCAATCCGTTTGTCGGCCATCCCGTAATAGACGTCGAAGCGATTCGGTAAACCAAGATCGTCGCGCCGGTCGATGCCGCTGGGGAACACGACATTGGCGACGGTCCCGAGCCGTTCCTGGGGCAACAGCGGCGTCAACACTGGCTCAGTCGAACGATAGCGGATTATCTGCGGGTGCTCCTTCGAGAGCACCATCACCCCGGCCGAGTAGCACAGATGGTGTCCGTTATTACCCGGCTCCATGACTTCGCTCACGCCGTGGTAAACGATCAGCCAGCCGTGCCGAGTTAAGACGGGCGGAGTACCACCACCGATTTTGAGCCGCTCCCATGGCGACACTGGAGTCGCCAACCGGTGATGAGAGGTGAACTGGCCGAGACGATTGGGCTCACAGCCATCCAGGGCCATCGGGCAATAAGAAATCCAGATACTTTCCCGATCAACATCCAACTCACGGGACGCCGGCTGGCGGGCGGTTTCCTCGGGACGAGTGCCGGGAAAAAGCGGCCGGTGGAGGATCGCAAGTTCCGGGTGCCCGGATGGATTAGGAATGGCGACTGGGAATACGCTGCCGTCCTTGTCATCCACGGTTACGCCGCCGGGTTTGAAGTCCTGATACGGACCAAAGATCGCCAGCCCAAGACGTTGCCAGTGGAAGAGGTCCTCCGACAGGGCCAGGGCGATCCGTGGGCCTTGAGGCGAAAATGCCGTGTAGGTCATCATGTAACGCCGGAGTGGTTCGATGAACGTGATTCGCGGATCCTCGCAGCCACCACCACCGTCGGCCCGCCGTTCATAATCGGCCTCCGGCTCCAGTGCGATGCCCAGTCGCTCGACGCCCGCCGGATCGCCAGCTTCGTTGAACCGCACTCGTGCAATGCCGATACGCGAGTAGTTCCCTCGCGCGACGAGCCGAGGGAAGAGGTAGAGCTCACCATCAGGGCCGCGAACGACAGCCGGATTCAGGACGCCTTCGACCTCCTGAGGATTGCCCGGTTCCGGCTCCATCATCAACCCCAGACGTTGCAACTTAAATCCACTCATCAACCCCCCTCACACGCTCACGCTCGCTGATCGCCATCCAGGCACGCGATGATTGCTTCGGTAACTCGTTTTGTCTCATGGGGACCTCGCACTGGAATGGAAACAACACCTGCTTGTTCAGCCGGATAGTCGTTTCCTCCCGGAAACAAGGCATCACCGATGAAAATCATTTCCTTCAATGAGATGCCAAGGATGTCTTGCAGCTTTCTTATTCCGTAGGCTTTGTCTATGCCAGGCTTGGTGACATCAATAGATGTCGTGCCACCCAATCGGACCGAGAACTCGGGAATATAAGTGTCAAGGATTGCTTTGATCTTCTTGCGCTTGGTGTAATCAGGATCCCACTTGCTCTTTTCTTCCAGCGGGGCTTGCTGACCTAAAGCGGAAAATGTGATCTGGCTTCCCCGGTCTTCGATGGCCTCTCCCCAAACCTTTTCGACCTTGAAGCCTGCTACTCCGATCGCCTTCTTTAGAGAACTGAGGATCTTGTCTCTTTCATCCGTGGTGAAATCTTCTGAATAAATCTTTTTCCAATCCCCTGCGTAGCGGAAGAACTTTGTTCCGCATGTAGGAAGGAGGGATAGATTCACCAGGCGTTCATCATGTGGAAGATTGGATACCACCTGTTTTTCAAACTGCGGCCAATCTCCTCCGGAAATCACGGCTACTTTGACGACACCGAGAAGGTCGTGCAGCAGTGCCGACATTTCGGAATCAAGAGACGATTTGCTTTCGGCAAGCGTACCGTCCAGATCAAACACAATTAGCTTCTTCATCACACTATGTACCTTCCGGGATCGCAATTTCCAACAAACTCACGGCATTGGCTGGCCTAAAAGCACACGCGCCAGCCACGGCCGGCAAGAGAAGCACGTCACCTTTTCCAACGGCATAATTGGCGCCTGCGTACTCGACCTGCCCCGCACCCTCGATGCACACCAGCATGCGCGGCATACCCGCAGCGCCAACGGTAAACGGCAATTGCCCGCGCAAGCGCCACAACCAGAAGTGTTCACAATGAAAGAGTCTCTCGCGCTCCACCGCCGTCGTCTCTATATCGGGCACCACAGGACCGACCGCGCCCTGCGCAAAATTAATGCAGACAAGTGCCTGGTCGACCTGGAGTTTTCGCGGTTTGCCTGTCTTGGCGTCAACATGGTCCCAGTCGTACAAGCGAAATGTCACGTCACTGTTCTGCTGAACCTCAAACACCACGATGTCGCCACCGAGAGCGTGAACCGTCCCAGCCGGGAGGAAGACGCCGTCGCCGGACTTCGGAGTGAAGCACATGAGGTGGTCCGCCACTGATCCGTTCGTGAGAGCCCGCCGCAGATCGTCCGCAGTGGTATCTGGTTTCAGGCCTGCGTAGATGCGGCTTCCTGTGCCAGCCTCCAGCACGACCCATGCTTCGGTCTTCCCGGTCTCGCCCGCCGGCAGCAGTTCCGTGTGCGTATCGGAGGGATGCACCTGGACCGAGAGCATTTCACGTGCGTCGAGAAACTTCAGCAGCAGAGGGAATCGACGAAAACGATGGGCCAGCTTTCCCATCAGTTGCTCCGGAAACTGTTCCAGCAACAGACTGATGGTCTGCCCTTTGAGCGGACCATTGGCAACACGGCTCGCGTAGTCATCGCGGTCGCTGAGTACCCACGCTTCGCCGATAGGGCCGTCGGGCAGCGGCGCGGAGAGCAGGTTGGCCAAACGCCGGCCGCCCCAGAGCCGATACTGATAGATCGGTTCGATTCGCAGGGGATACAGAGGAATTTGACTCATGGTGTGGCTTTTTACTCCCGTCCATCGCCAGCAGACCTCTGTCGCCGGCTATCATTGTCGCGCAGTAGTTTTCAACGTCCACGAGACTGCGCTATTTTCCGGCGGCCCCCGAAAGCGGCTGCTGTTGTTGTTGCTGCGAGTGGCGGCCGGGCTGAACCGATAAGTCATCGCTCAGCACATAGATCATCATTGCCCCGAGCATAATGAATACGGCGATCCACAAACGCCAATCACGATGCGCACGTGTCCAGTAAGGGTGCGGTGCATGGCGAAGACGGTCGTGGTCCGGCCCGTGCCGGTGTTGACTATGTTTACTTTCTTCCATTGGTCTCATGTCCTATCGATCCCTTCTCCAACGATCCTGCCCCTGTCCATTTCCAATTGCGGATTTCCGGCAAGTCCTGGCCGTGCTTGTCGATGTACTGTTTGTGCTCGATGAGCTTGTCCCGCACCATCTGCTTCAGGTAGGCGCCCTTGGAGCCCAGGTGTGGTAGCCGATCAACCACGTCTTGCACAAGGTGGAACCGGTCGAGGTCGTTCTGCACCCTCATGTCAAAAGCCGTAGTGATGGTGCCCTCTTCCTTGTAGCCGCGGACATGCAGGTTGTGATTTGTCCGGCGATAGGTCAGCCGGTGGATAAGCCATGGGTATCCATGGAAGGCAAAGATGATGTGCTTATCCTTGGTGAAGAGCGAATCGTAATCCGCTTCGCTCAATCCATGCGGGTGTTCGCTCGCAGACTGCAGCTTCATCAGGTCAACGACGTTGATCACACGGATTTTCAGATCAGGCAGATGTTTGCGAAGGATGGAAACGGCAGCGAGGATCTCAAGCGTAGGAGTGTCTCCGCAGCAGGCCATCACCACGTCCGGCTCGGAGCCCTGGTCGTTGCTGGCCCATTGCCAGATGCCAATGCCTTCCGTGCAATGCACAACCGCGGCTTCCATGGTGAGCCACTGGGGCATCGGGTACTTTCCCGCAACCACCGCGTTCACATAATGCCGGCTGCGCAGGCAGTGATCAAAGACGGACAAAAGACAGTTGGCGTCGGGCGGCAGATATATGCGCACGACATCGGCCTTCTTGTTAACCATGTGGTCAAGGAAGCCGGGGTCCTGGTGGGTGAAGCCGTTGTGATCCTGCTGCCAAACGTGCGATGCGAGCAGATAGTTCAGCGACGCAATCTTCCGGCGCCATGGTAATTCCAACGTTACCTTCAACCACTTGGCGTGCTGGTTGAACATCGAATCGATGATGTGAATAAATGCTTCGTAGCAGTTGAACAACCCGTGCCGCCCGGTCAGCAGATAACCTTCCAGCCAACCCTCGCACTGGTGCTCGCTGAGCATCGAGTCAAGCACGCGTCCGTCGGGCGCGAGGAATTCATCGTTCTTTACTTCACGGGCGTCCCACTGTCGATTGGTGACTTCAAATACCGCGCCCAGATGATTCGAGAGCGTCTCATCAGGACCGAAGATACGGAAATTACGCTGGTCCTGATTCAGACTGGCGACATCACGCAGGAACTTTCCGAGCACGAGCGTATCTTCCGCGTCAACCGCGCCGGGCGAAGGCACATTCACCGCGTGAACACGGAAGTCCGGCATTCGCAGGTCGCGTAACAGAATGCCTCCGTTGGCGTGGGGATTGGCGCCCATTCGGCGATTGCCCTTAGGCGCCAGTTCGGCCAATTCCGGAATGAGGCGGCCATTCGCATCGAACAGTTCCTCCGGCTTGTAACTCTTCATCCAGCTTTCAAGCTGCTTAACATGATCGGGATGACTGGAGTCCACCAGGATCGGAACCTGGTGCGCTCGGAAGGTGCCCTCGACTTGCAGACCATCGACGACTTTCGGTCCCGTCCAGCCCTTGGGTGACTTGAGGACGATCATTGGCCAGCGCGGCCGAGCGGTGTCGTTCTTGTTCCGCGCGTTGCTTTGGATTTGCCGAATGTTCTCGATGGCCTTTTCCAGCGTACTGGCCATGAGCTGATGCATTTCTTCCGGTTCGTTACCTTCCACAAAGTAGGGAGCCCAGCCGCAGCCTCGCAGAAATTGCTCCAACTCCTCATGCTCAATGCGAGCGAGCACGGTTGGATTGCTGATTTTGTAGCCGTTGAGATGCAGGATCGGCAGCACCGCTCCGTCAGTAATTGGGTCAAGAAACTTGTTGGAGTGCCAAGCCGTCGCGAGCGGTCCGGTTTCCGCTTCGCCATCGCCGATGATGCAGGCGACGATCAGATCGGGATTGTCGAACGCCGCTCCAAAGGCATGACTGAGCGAGTAACCCAGCTCACCACCTTCGTGAATCGATCCCGGTGTTGACGGTGCAACATGGCTGGAAATTCCGCCGGGGAACGAGAATTGCGTAAACAGCTTTTTCAGCCCGGCTTCGTCCTGGCTGATGTTCGGATAGATCTCACTGTAGGTACCTTCAAGATAGGTATTGCCGACCAGCGCCGGGCCGCCGTGACCGGGGCCGGCGATGTAGAACATATCCAGGTCATATTTCTTGATGACCCGGTTCAAATGCACATAGATAAAGTTCTGGCCCGGCGTCGTGCCCCAGTGTCCCACCACCAGCGGCTTCACGTGCGACAGTTTCAACGGCTCCTTCAGTAGCGGATTGTCGTAGAGATAAATCTGGCCGACCGATAGATAATTGGCGGCACGCCAGTAGGCATCCATCTTGTGGAGCAGTTCGGGAGAAAGCGTTTTTGTCTTCATGGTTCAATGCTCCTTTTTTCAGCCAAGTCCGAGAACGCGGCATACCGAGCGCGCAATCGTCAGTTCTTCGTCCGTGCGAATGGCGCGGACCGCAACCCGGCTGGCCGCTGAGGAGCTTTGGCGTGTGTGGCCCGCTCCCCAGCGTCTGCTGAACCTCTCGACTGATTCCCGAGGGCCACGTCGGGAGTTCGCCGTGCCTGCAACAGGCGTGTGTTATCCGCAGCAGCCTCCAGACTTGCCCTTTGGCGTAGCACCGGCGGGCGTGGACAGAAACTTTTGCCGGCACTGATCGCAGCAAAAATAGTACGTTTTTCCATCGCGTTCGGCGTGGGGAGCAGATGCTTCGTCCACGGTCATTCCGCAGATGGGGTCCTTGGTGGCAGTTTTCGAGTCTTTCATGGTCATGGTCCTTTCCTGATTGTTGGTGTCACGTTGTTTCGCGTGACTGATCATTCCTTCGTTCTTAGCAACCGTGCCTTGACAGCCACGATCACCGTGCTCGTGGACATCAACGTCGAGCGCAGGGCGGGAGCAGGCAGGATGTCCCAGGTGTAAAGTGCTCTGGCCGCCATAGAAATTTCGTTATATCCGTCGGCATTGTTATGCCTCTCAATCCGCCAACACGCTATAAGCCGCCAAAAACGACAGCGATGAACAGCCCCAATCCAAATACCAGAAACGAGAGGATTGTCATCCAAGCGAGGACGCTGTTTGATACCGGGTTCACATCGCCACCCATTGGAGGCATGCTCTTTTGTTGCATGTCGCCAGTGGGCTCGCTTGGCTTGTGAATGTCATGCGTGGTTCCATGTGCCGCACCGTTTGCAGACTCGTTCGGGGGGCGCACGGTCATCATGCCGTGCTTCAAGTGCCGGGATACCAACCACCAATTCATGGGATACGCGGAGAGGAAACCAACCAGGAGGGCCATGGACATAATGAACCAGAATGTCGGTCCAGATGGATTGTGACTCGCCGGCGCATGTATCATTGCCAAGGTCATCACCGGCACCATGCCGGCCATGAGGCAGTTCATCGACAGCAACTCGGGGAAGAAAGTGCTGGATAGCGCCCGCACATAGGAACCCCCTGCCATACCCCGCATGAATAGTGATTGGAAGACACTCCATCCAAAGCCGAAGCCCAGGGCGTACTCGAGCGCAATATCTGTAACTTTCGGTAAATGAAACACGCTCGCGATGACCGCGCCCGCCAGGATTCCCACGCCGTCGCCGGCTACACAATGCATGGTCGAACCTAAAACCTGTTTCCAGCGTGTCGCGATATAGCGCTCGTGTATTCCGGGCAGTGGTTCGCGACAACCTAATACATACAGAAAGGCCCCCAGTGGCCCCGTGTATGCGATGAGCAATATGAACCCCCACTTGAGGACAGGCGAAGCCGGCGTGGTGCGAATGTCAATCACCACAAACAACAGCGATAGCGCGGTAAGAAGAAACCATAGAAGCATTACGCCATCGAGCATTTGCCCCCCGTTGCTATTGCGCCTGCATAATCCACAATTTCACTACGACTTCACCACGCCACTACGATTAACGGCCTGAGGCCCTGCCAATCAGCCTGATTTCGATTGGTTGGAAGTTTCTTTTGTGCTGTCCACGGCAAATCCGAGAACGCGGCACACCGAGCGCGCAATCGTCAGTTCTTCGTCCGTGCGAATGACGCGGACCGCAACCCGGCTGGCCGCCACAGAAATCACGCCCTCATTTGCAGCGTTTCGTTTTTCTTCGAGTTCGATTCCAAGGAATCCCAGGCCATCGCAGATCCTTGCGCGAACCGCAGGTGCGTTCTCTCCGATACCGCCGGCGAACACCAACGTGTCCAGCCCGCCTAACGCCGCTGCGAATGCGCCGAGCCACTTCTTGACCTGGTAGCAAAACAGCGCGATCGCTTCAGCCGCGCGCACGTCCTGCGTCTCGTGCTCCAGCAAGTCGTGCATGTCGGAACTGGTCTCCGACACGCCGAGCAGTCCAGACTGGAAATTGACCATCTCGTTGAATTGCTTCGCACTCATTTTTTCGGTGCGCGCGAGATACCAAACCAGCCCGGGATCGAGATCGCCGGAGCGGGTGCTCATCGGCACTCCGGCGGCCGGGGTGAAACTCATGCTCGTGTCGATGGATTTGCCGTCACGCACCGCCGCCAGGCTCGCGCCGTTACCGAGATGGGCAAGGATGATCCGGCCTTGTGCCGCTTCCGTTCCGGCCCGGCGTGCGAGTTCTCCCATCAGGAACTCATAAGACAGCCCATGAAACCCGTACCGCCGCACACCCTGTGCCTCATAGCGGCGCGGAATCGGCAACAGATGGGCCACGCGCGGCAGGTCATGGTGAAAGGCCGTGTCGAAGCACGCCACTTGGGGCAGGTCAGGAAATCGGCGATGAAACGCCTCGGTTAGCAGGATCTCTTCCGGCAAATGGTCAGGATCGAATGGACTGAGCCGGTGTAGTTCCTCAACCATTTCGGCAGTAATTCGCTGCGGTTTGAAATACTTTGGCCCACCATGCACCACGCGATGCCCCACTGCGGTTAATGAGTCACGCCCGCCGCGTTCCTCAATCCAATCCATCAGCGTGTCCACCGCCACCGTGTGATTCGGAGCCGTCACCAATCGCGAAAAGTTATCCGCCTTCTTCAAACCCTTCACTTGCAATGTGGCTCCCGGCAGCCCAATCCGCTCGATCCCGCCCTCTAGAATCCGTCGGAGCGAGTCACCCGCATCGAACAGCGCGAACTTGATGCTCGACGAGCCGCCATTGATCGTCAGGATGTGCAGGCTAGCTGGATTCATAGACGGCTCCTTAGTCATTGTTCAATCCGAACGAAGCCAATTTCGCGCACGTCGACCTGTAATCCGCGTGAAGAATGCTTCGAATCCCCAAGCCCTCTGCGATCCGGACGAACATCGGGGTATTTTCGATATAGAGAACCTGCTGGGCTGGCGCCTGGACAAGGTCCAGTGCAAGACGAAAGATGTCCGCATCGGGCTTGCGAAGGTGGACGAAGCAGGAGGAAATGAAAGTATCCACAAGCCCGTCCAGCTTGAATTTTTGAATTCGATACGAATTCAGTTCTCGTGCTTCGTTGCTGACCACGGCGATCTTCAGCCCATACTTTGCCTTGAGCTTGCGCACTAGTTCGATCATCTGGGGATAAGGTTTCGATTGCGCGAACATGAAGCGCCGAAACTGAGCACGGGTAAACGGGCGCTTCTGGTAGAAAACTACCCGGCCTAAATACTCTTCCAACGTGAGCTTTCCCTCCTCGTAGATGTCGAAGGTCAGATGATGTCGATCCTCCATCTCGGCCAACTTCAGATTGAAGTTCGTCGCCGCCCGCTTGCGGGCATTGTGATCCCACCCGTCCGTGAGCAGAACCCCGCCGATATCCAGAAACACGCAGGTGATTGCAATCGTGTTCTTCATCGTCTTTTCTGTCCTCGCACGAAGGCGGAATAATCAGCCCTGCCACCATCCACGAAGATCGCGATCCCGGGCGCTCAGGAGACGATTTCAGATAACAGTCACGCGACAAGAAAACCATACCCGGCGCCATCTCAACGCCGGGTATGGCCACGACTACGCTGCTTTCGTTTCCGAAAGTCTCAAATGAAGGTTTACATCGATAGGATTGGTCGTGTGAATGATGTCTTTTGCCTTGGTGACCTCGGTTGCGGTACCGTGAGCCACAAGAAGGAACTTGTTCGCTTTGAGTGCCGTGTCGTACTGCAGCACGCTGTCCTTGGGGATCCCCAAGCTAAACAGACCTGCGCCGACGGCGCTTATTCCACCGACGATAGCGGCGCCTTCCAGTGCACCAACGATCCAGGCCACCAGCGGTCCCGCCACCAGGATAGGTCCCAGCCCCGGGATGACAAAGAATGCTGCTCCAAATAGCATCCCCCATATGCCGCCCCAGAACGCCCCCGTCTTGCCCCAATACTTCATGCGGTCCCCGGCGTTGTAGAAGCCGATGATGTGCTCTTCGGTGTGGTAATCCCTGCCCACGATCGACAGCTTTTTCATGTCGAATCCAGACTTGTTAAGTTCCTCAACGGCCGCTTCAGCCTCGACGTGAGTGTTGTAGGCCGCAACCATTGCATTCATTTCAGACCCGGAATTGCTGTCAGACATATGTATCCTCTCGTTAAAATTTAATGCGTTGTCGTCTGCGCCGCATGGGTTGTCACTTCCACGTGCGCGTACTGCGCGATTTCCATCGGCAGGGAAGCGCCATCTTCGGAACCGGGACGGCGCCGTTCGCGTTGACACAGCAAAAATCCTTGCTTCGCCAGTAAGTCAGGGTTTCGAAGCTGAGCATTGACACTGCTCAAGACTGCCTTGCCACCTCGAACGTCAACTTGCTTGCTTGCCGCGGGATTGTTTCTGCGAGAGTGTTCTCGCGCAACAGGCACATGACTTGCACCTGAACATGTCTAGGCAGGCCACGATAAGCCTCCCGGAGTTCCGCCAGAAGAGTTCTGGCGGCTTGAATGTCACCGTTCATTGCGCTTACCGCCTTTTCTTGGCCAGCCATTACTCGCGGGCTGACTTCAATTTGTTCCTGTAGCAGGTCTCCGAGTTCGTGAACCGAGTAACACGCGCCACGGGAAAGTGTTCGTTACACCGCTGTGGAAGGCACAGCCGGCTGACAGAAACTTGGTCGTTGTCATTGTCGAAGTGCAGGATGGTAAATACTGGTCAAAAGTGAACAGTCGGGCACGGTTGTGCGGCGTGATCGTCCCACTTCGTACTATAGAGATCTGCGCCTGTGTCTTGGAGAGAGGTTACCCAGCGAGTTCGTCAGACAGATCGCGTCTAACCGCGACCTGTCTCAACCTTAACCAGCCGAAGACTAACTGTGCGCTTGGGACAAAAAGACTGGCCAGATCAACCCAAGGGAAGGCGGTAGCAATGGTTCACAACGCGCCGCTCCCGGCGGCGCCAGAAGCACAGGAAGATTGAAGATAATGTGCTTTATTGTGTATAGAGAGGAAGACGTAAATCGATTCTAAGTTGCTGAAAAGAAATGGTAGGCACGAGGAGACTCGAACTCCTGACCTCTACCGTGTCAAAAGCCTCGTAATTGGAAATTCAACAACTTACAGGCTATCCGGGACTGCCAAAACCATTGATAACCCGTCATTGTTCGCCTCGAAAGCGGAATTGGTGCGGAACGGACAAGTGGTCGGCCACGATAAGTCCCACTCCACTTCTATCAAAATCAGGCAGTGGCGGAATGCCGGCTTGGACTCGAAGTGTCCAAGCGCGAACTCGGTCAATCTGTTCTTGTGCGGTGCCATCACAAACCTGAGAAGTTGCTCATTGGTCGTTTCTCGGACGCTCTCTCGCTCAGGGCCGTCGGGCTGCTTGCATTAAGAGAACCAAGCTTGGGAGTCCATCCAGAAAACTCGATACGTGAGCCGCCATGACAATAATCTGGAATAACAGCGTAACTTTATGTAACATCTGTTCCAGTTTTTATCAGAGTATCCTGAACGATGTAACCACCTCCGTCAGGATTTGACGGTCCGTACTACGATGTCAGGATCAATTCTGGCAAATGGGCGGTTGTGGGGCCGACCAGCGGAAACTCATCATTCATACATACCGGTGCCTTTTGAGGGCCTATGGTCGAAGTCTACCATCTGGTGGTTTTTACGCTCGATGAGCGCCGGTATGCGCTGCCTCTAGCCACAGTTTTGCGAATTCTTCCAGCAGTAGAGGTCACTCCCCTTCCGAAAGCGCCGGCGGTAGTTCTCGGTATCGTCAACGTGGAAGGCACAATCATTCCCGTGATGAACATCCGGCAGAGATTTCATTTACCGGAACGAGAAATCGATCCAGGCGATTTTCTGATCATTGCTCACACCGAAGGACGCATCGTGGGCCTGGTAGTGGATAGCGTCGTCGGCACGGTCGAAAAGCCGGCAGCAGAGATCACGTCAGCAAGCACAATCTTTCCTTCGCTGGAATATTTGGCGGGAGTAGTGAAACTCGATGATGGAGTCATTCTGGTTCACGATCTCGATCTGTTTCTCTCGCTTGCTGAGGCGGCAAAGCTAGACGAAATTCTCAACGGTAACTAGGGAGCCCCTTCGTGGTTCATAGCGTCCCAGATGCTTTGCTCGATCAGCTCGCTGGCTACGTTGCTGCGCACATGGGATTGCACTTTCCGCGTGAGCGCCAGAAGGATCTTGGACGTGGAATCTCCGCCGCCGCCCGCGAGTTCAATTTCAAGGATGCAGAGTCTTGCATTCGATGGCTCATTTCAGCGCCGCTCTCAAAACATCAGATTGAGGTTCTGGCTAGTCATCTCACGGTCGGGGAAACCTACTTTTATCGCGATAAGGCAGCCTTTGCGTTTCTTGAGGAAACGATTTTCCCCGAGCTGATTCGCTCACGATGCAACGGCGAGCGTCGGCTCCGGGTTTGGAGCGCGGGCTGTGCAAGCGGCGAAGAGCCGTACTCAATCGCCATCCTGCTGAGCCGGATGATTTCAGCATGGAAAGAATGGAACCCCTTTATCCTTGCCACCGACATCAATCCGCAATCTCTGCAAAAAGCTTCTGCCGGCATATACAGCAATTGGTCGTTCCGGGATTGTCCGTCATGGTTGCAAACTGGATGTTTCAAGAAAAATGACGAAGGACATTTCGGGATTCTCCCCCACTTGAGGAGACGGGTCACTTTCTCGTATCTCAATCTTGCCGAGGATGTCTATCCCTCCGTCTATAACAACACGAACGCCATGGATGTCGTCATTTGCCGCAATGTGCTCATGTACTTCACACCCGAGCGGGCAAAGCAGGTGATCGACAAACTCCATAGATCACTTATCGATGGTGGATGGTTGATTATTAGTCCAAGCGAGGCCTCGCAGGAGCTTCTATCGCAGTTTGTAGCTGTACCTTGCGGCGACACAATCGTTTATCGCAAAGCCCGTCGAGCGCAGACGATCCCAACCTCAAATGCGTTTCCAAAGTTCGAGGATACTGAACAGAGCACACTGCCGTCTGACACTTCTCTTTGCAAAACAATTCAGGAATACCGCCTGCCTTTGGAATCGAGCGCGGTGGAGGCCGTGACAGCGCCTGTTATATACGTCGACTA
Source organism: Acidobacteriota bacterium (assembly GCA_021779935.1). Classification (GTDB taxonomy): domain Bacteria; phylum Acidobacteriota; class Terriglobia; order Terriglobales; family Acidobacteriaceae; genus JAJXZT01. Next base: position 29,868 of record JAJXZT010000062.1, on the reverse strand, counting down.
CTCGCCACGAACTCTTCCCGATCCGTCACCGAAGGAGCAGGCGCAGCGGCTATACATGCAGGGCGATTACGAAAGGGCGGGTGCAATTCTGTTGTCGGCGTTGGAAAAGGAACCCGATGATGCCGAGTTTCTGACGCTTCTCGCGAGATGCCGGGCCAATCAAGGGTCTCTCACGGAAGCTGTTGAATGGTGCGAGAAAGCCATCGCGATAGACAGGCTGAATCCGGCTTCACATTTTCTTCGGGCCATGATCCTTCAGGAACGCGGCGCCACGGAAGACGCTGTGCAATCGTTTCGGAGCACTCTCTATCTCGATCAAGAATTCGTACCGGCGCATTTCGCTCTCGGAAGTCTCGCCCGGATGCAGGGTAAAAAGGTCGAGGCCGCAAGACACTTCCAGAATGCATTGTCGTTGCTCAGTCGTTATCGGCCGGAGGAGATTGTGCGTGAGTTCGACGGCATGACAGCGGGACGCCTCATCGAGGTCATCCGTACGGCTGGCGCCATAAGGAACGCAGAATGACGGGTACCCATGGTATGTCGAAGCTGGACACCAGGACACAATCGAACCGGATCGATTGGGATGAAGTGCGCCGACGCATGGAAGCTGCGCAGGCAGCTCTCCTGCAGCAAGCCGCCCCAACCGCAGACGAAAAGAAGAGAATCCTCAACGCCCGCGCGAGGCGGCTTGCGCGCGCAACCACGTCGCCAGAGACACCGGAAGGCAGCTTTCAGGTCGTCGAGTTCATCCTCGCTTACGAGAAGTATGCCCTCGAAACTGCCTTCATCAGCGAAGTATATCCGCTGAAGGAACTCACTCCTCTGCCGTGCACTCCGGAATTTGTGCTTGGCATCGTCAACGTGCGCGGAAAGATACTTTCTGTCGTCGACATTAAGAAGCTGTTTGGGTTGCCCGCGAAGGGATTAACCGACCTCAACAAACTTCTCATCGTCCACGCTGCCAGCATGGAGATCGGCATCCTGGCCGACCAAATTGTAGGTATACGTTCCATCTCGCCCTTGGAAGTTATGACGTCCCTCCCCACGCTGACTGGGATTCGCGCAGAGTATCTCCGCGGCGTCACCCGGGATCGGGTAGTCATTCTGGACGTGAAACGGCTCCTTTCGGATAGGAGCATCCTGTTGCACCGGGAAGCGGAAATTCAAACGGAGACAAGTCTATGAAATGGTCTGTCGGAACAAAGATTGGAGCCGGCTTCAGCGTAGCGTTAGCCCTGCTTCTTGTCATCGGAACGATCTCGTATACAAACACAGCGAGGCTCATTCAAACCGCCAATCTGGTTTCGCATACGAACCATGTTCGATGGAAGCTACGCGAGCTACTGTCAAACCTCCAGGATGCCGAGACCGGCCAGCGCGGATACATCATCACGGGAGAGAGGAGCTACCTGGCGCCGTATAACTCGGCAACTGCTTCCATTAATGGCTCGGTTCAAAGTCTCAAGCAGTTGACTGCGGACAATTCTAATCAGCAGCAACGGATTCAGGAGCTTGAGCCGCTAATTGCGCAGAAACAACAGGAACTCGACGAAACCATCAAGCTCCGGAAAGACAAAGGAATACAGGCTGCCACACAAGTTGTCCTGACCGACAAAGGGAAAACTGTCATGGACAACATCCGGAAGATCCTCAACGAAATGGACAAGGAGGAAAGCGACCTCCTGGCAGCGCGCGATTCGCAAGCAAAAGCCACTGATCGATTTACCCGGACGGTCATTGTTCTGGGAACGGTGTTGGCCATTGTGTTTGTCACTCTCATCGGTTTCCTGGTTGCTCGCAACATTGCCAAGCCACTCAACGAAACTGCTGCCGCAGCTGAACAAATCGCTTTAGGGAATCTCGCCGTGAATGTCTCCGTCGGGAGTCGGACGGATGAAGTGGCTGTTCTCGCGCGATCATTTTCCCGAATGGTCGAGTTTCTTCAGGAAATGGCACGTGCCGCAGAACGCATTTCATCCGGTGACCTGCGGGGACAAGTAACACCACGATCAAGCCAGGATGTGTTGGGAAATGCTTTTGCCGCGATGCTGGAGAATCTGAAACGGCTGAATACGGAGACAAAAGAGGCGGTCAACGTACTGGCGTCGTCTGCGAGTGAGATTGTGGCGGCGACGACGCAGGTTGCGTCCGGGGCGGCGGAAACGGCGACTGCGGTGAGCGAGACGACGGCGACGGTGGAGGAGGTAAAGCAGACGGCGCAGGCTTCCAGCCAGAAGGCGCGGTACGTCTCGGAAACCGCGCAGCAGTCTGTGCAGATTACGCAAAGTGGTAAGAAGGCGTCGGAAGACGCAGTGACGGGCATGGGGCACGTCCGGGAACAGATGGGGCTGATTGCCGAAAGCATCGTGCGGCTGAGCGAGCAGAGCCAGGCGATCGGCGAGATTGTTGCCAGCGTGAATGACCTTGCGGACCAGTCGAATCTGTTGGCGGTGAATGCGGCGATTGAGGCGGCGAAGGCCGGGGAGCAGGGCAAGGGTTTTGCGGTGGTGGCGCAGGAGGTCCGGAGTCTGGCGGAGCAATCGAAGCAGGCGACGGCACAGGTGCGGAGCATCTTGGGGGAGATCCAGAAGGCAACGAGCGCGGCGGTGATGGCGACCGAACAGGGGACGAAGGCAGTGGACGCTGGGGTCAGGCAGACGTCGGAGGCGGGCGAGTCAGTGCAGAAACTGGCGAACAGCATCGCGGAAGCTTCGCAGTCGGCGACGCAAATTGCGGCCTCGGCGCAACAGCAGTTGGCGGGGATGGACCAGGTTGCGCTGGCGATGGAGAACATCCGGCAGGCCAGTACGCAGAATGTTGCCAGCACCCGGCAGGCGGAAACCGCGGCCAGGAACCTGCACGAACTGGGGCAGAAACTCAAACAACTCGTCGAACAATACCAGGTGTGAAATCGACACGACGGACTCAGCAACGTCTCGAATCAGTGTGTGGGCTCTCCGGGTGACCAACGGAGAGAAGTGACCGCTGGGTAAGAAAACACTGGGGAATTGCATCCATGGCCAAAGACAGCGAAGAGTTCCTGCGAAAGCTTCTCGCAACCTTCCAACTGGAGGCGGAGGAACACTTGCGTACGCTTTCGGCGAACCTTGTCAAACTCGAAAAGTGCGACACTCGGGAGCAGCAAGCGGAAGTTATCGAAGCGGCATTTCGAGAAGCTCACAGTTTGAAGGGCGCCGCACGGGCCGTAAACAACGTCAAAATAGAGTCGCTCTGTCAGACATTAGAGAGCATGTTTGCCGCGCTCCGGAGCAAGTCGATCGCCTCCTCGCCGGGCCTGTTGGACCCGTTTCACGAGGTTGTTGATGCGCTTATGGCTGTCATCTTCGGAGATCCCGGTAAACCGGATTCTCCGCCAGCGTCGGCAGTCGCTGCTCTGGCGAGAGCGGACGATAAGCTGCCGGGGGATATCCCGCCGGCAGCCGGCAGGGAGCGGCGAAAGCAAAAACTATCGAAACAAAATAACGTAGCTGCAACGGAGGCGTCGCAGCAGGAAATGATCCCCCGCAAAGTAGAGGTGGCCGCGGCGTTTACGGAAACGGTAAGGATATCCGCAACCAAGCTCAACAACATCATGCTGGAGGCGGAAGAGTTCATTGGAATGCGGCTGAGAACCGCGCAGCGTGCTACGGAACTGCGCGCAATGAACGTAGTCCTGGAGGGGTGGGAACGGAAATGGAACAAGCTCCGTCCGGAGATTCGAATGATCGAGAGGATGGCCTCCGGCGCTTCCAATCACGACAACCCTACGGCGAAACTGCTTTCTTTCCTTGATTGGAACTCCCGCACCATTGGTGCGCTCGTTCAGGAATCTTCCACACTTGCCAAGCAGGCGGACCAGGATCATCGAACGATTGCCAGCCTGACTCAGGTTCTTCTCGATGACATGAAGAAGGTGCTGATGCTTCCGTTCGCGACTTTGCTTGAGGGGTTTCCGAAACTCGTTCGGGATCTGTCGCGCGATCGCGGCAAGGAGGTGAAGCTTATCATCCACGGCGGCGAGCTTGAGATCGACCGGCGCATTCTTGAGGAGATCAAGGATCCGCTGATTCACTTGGTTCGCAATTGTATCGATCATGGCCTCGAGACTCCCGTGGAACGGAGCCGGAAGAAGAAGGTAAGCCAGGGCACGATTACGATTGCCATCTCCCAGAAAGATGGAGACAAGGTCGAACTTCTCGTCTCCGATGACGGCTCGGGTATCGACGTTTCGGAAGTCTTAAAGACGGCTGTAAGAACTGGAACTATCTCAAAGGAGCAGGCCGCCAAACTAGACGAGAGCGAGGCACACTCTCTTATTTTTCACTCCGGAATCTCCACCAGCCCGATCATCACGGACCTGTCCGGGCGGGGCCTCGGCTTGGCAATCGTGAGAGAAAAGGTGGAGAACCTCGGCGGTACGGTGTCAGTGGAAAGCACTTCCGGTATCGGTTCCATGTTTCGAATTACCCTTCCGTTGACCCTCGCAAGATTCCGCGGCGTACTGGTTCGAGTTGGCGAGCAGCTTTTCGTGTTGCCTCTCCGGCATGTGGAACGGGTGGTTCGAATAACCGCGCATGATGTGGAAACGGTTGAGAACCGGGAAACGATTCTCTACAGTGGCCAACCGGTTTCGCTGGTATGGCTGCGGGATGCGCTGGACCTTCCGGACAAAAGCGACCGGCGCGAAATCGACGGAAGCGTCCATGTCGCTATTCTGGTTTCGCGCGAAAAAAAGGTAGCGTTTCTCGTTGACGAAGTTCTTGAAGAACAGGAAGTTCTTTTGAAGAATCTTGGGCCGCACCTTTCCCGGGTCAGAAACTTCGCGGGTGCTGCGGTTCTTGGCACAAATCGAGTTGTCCCCGTCATAAACGTTACCGACCTGCTGGAGTCGTCTCTCCGGCCGCACACCGCATCGGCCGCTGCCTCGGACGTGGAAAAACCGCGAACGGATGGCAAAGCGATACTCATTGCCGAAGATTCCATCACGGCGCGATCGCTTCTCAAGAACATCGTGGAGTCGGCAGGATACCGGGTAAGAACTGCCGTCGACGGAGCTGATGCATTCGCAACCCTACGTACGGAAGATTTCGACCTTGTTGTTTCGGATGTGGACATGCCGCGGATGAGCGGGTTCGATCTCACGGCCAGGATTCGGGGAGACAAAAAGCTTGCGAATATTCCCGTCATCCTCGTCACTGCACTTGAATCCAGAGAAGACCGCGAGCATGGGATTGATGTCGGAGCCAACGCTTATATCGTCAAGAGTAGTTTCGACCAGAGCAATCTTCTGGAAGTGATTCGGCGTTTGATTTGAGAGCCCAAAGGAGCCTTGAATGGTAAAGGTCTTGATTGTGGAAGACTCACCAGTGATCAGGGAGTTGCTGACTTACATACTCGGCTCCGATGAGAACATCGAAGTAATCGGCACAGTGGCCAATGGCGAAGACGCAATCGAGGCCGTTTCCCGCAGGAATCCTGATGTCATCACGATGGACATTCACATGCCGGGGATGAATGGGATTGATGCCACTCGCAGGATCATGGAAACACATCCTACGCCGATCGTCATCGTGAGCGGAAGTTCGAATTCAAACGAAGCTGAAACGGCATTTGAGGCGATTGGCGCTGGAGCACTTGCCGTTGTCGAGAGACCGCGCGGCATTGGACACCAGGAACACGCAACGACCTCGGCGAAGCTGATTCAGATGGTCAAACTGATGTCGGAAGTGAAAGTAGTGCGGCGTTGGCCACAGGCAACGCGGAGAGGTGCTCGCTACAATCCACTAGTTGCGGCAGACTCAACTCTCAAGAGTCAACCGGGAATCAGGCTGCTCGCCATCGGTGCTTCCACCGGCGGTCCGCTTGCTCTGCAGACCATCTTGTCCCGCCTTCCCGAGACGTTTTCACTCCCGGTTTTGATTGTGCAGCACATAGCACCCGGCTTTGTCGTGGGGCTTGCGGAATGGCTGGCGCGCACCTGCGCCTTGCCCGTCCATGTTGCTGCCCACGGCGAGGTACTTCTCCCAGGCCATGTATATCTTGCCCCCGACGATCTGCAAATGAAAGTCGGCAAAACTGGCGCAACCATACAACTTACTGGCGATGAAGCGGAGTACGGTCTTCGTCCGGCAGTTTCCTACATGTTCCGATCGGTAGTCGATGTCTACGGGGCTCGGGCAGTCGGCGTATTGCTGACAGGCATGGGAAAGGATGGCGCGGATGAATTGCGCCGGATGCGAGAAAAAGGCGCGATTACATTTGCGCAGGATGAAGTGAGCTCCGTTGTTCATGGCATGCCGGGAGAAGCGATCAGGCTGGATGGCGCCAGCTACGTGCTTTCCCCCGAAAAGATCGCGGATGCCTTGATAAGTCTCGTGAATGGTAGAAAGGGAGGCTGAGCCGTGGTGGCAACTAGAAAAAAGAGATCATCAAAGACCGGCGGAAACATCCTTATTGTCGAAGATAGTCCTACCCAGGCCGAGCGACTGCAACATCTGCTTCAGGAGCATGGGTACTCGACAGCGATTGCCGCGAATGGAAAGCAGGCACTGGAGGAAATCGAAAGGAATACCCCCGCACTCGTTATCAGTGATGTCATCATGCCCGAGATGGATGGGTACACTCTTTGCGGCCGGATTAAGGCAAACGACAGGTTCAAAGACATCCCGGTTGTTCTCATGACCTCCCTGTCCGATCCCCACGATGTCATGAAGGGGCTTGAGTGCGGTGCGAACAACTTCATCCGCAAACCCTATGATGAGAAATATTTGCTTTCGCGAGTCGAATACATTCTGGTCAATAGCCGGTTACGCGAGACTACAAAGATTGGGCTCGAGATTGAAGTGTCGCTTGGCGGGAAGAAGCACCGCATCGGTTCTGATCGCCAGCAGATATTGGACCTGTTGATCTCGACGTACGAAGACGCTGTCCATATCAACACCGAGCTCGAACATTCTTACAGTACACAGAAGGCTTTATACGCCGTTGCCGAGGGATTACAGCGAACAACCAGCGCACAGGGCGCGATAGAGGCGGCTCTTGAGAGTGTACTGGGACTCCCCGGCATTCACGCTGGGTGGGTTTTCCTTCAGGATGGCGACGGGGAAATTCAACTGTCGGCAATGCGCGGCGTTACGGCAGAGTTGGAGAGAATCATCGTCGGCACCAGCTCTTGCCAATGCCAGCGCAGCCTCCTGGCAAACGACTTCAACTCCACGGCGGAAGTCTTCGATTGTGACTGCCTGAAGCAAGTTGCGAATAATGCAGGCGTGTCTCGTTCCCATGCCACTATTCCTCTCTGGAACGGGAATCGAACAATTGGAGTTATGAACCTTGCGGGACCGGATGGGCATTCGTTCGGAGCCGATGAGCTGCGGGTTCTCAGCGGAATCGGAAACCAGATTGCCATGGCCCTTGAGCGCGCGGAGCTCTTGAGCGGCCTCGAAAAAAACGTTGCACAGCGCACCGCCGCCCTTGCCGAGGAGATCAACGAACGAAGACGTGCGGAACGGGTTCTACAGGAATCGGAAGCGGCCTATCGCTCCCTGGTGCGGGGTGCCCCGTACGGAATCTTCCGGTGCACCTCGGAAGGCAGAATGTCCATGGTGAACCCCCGACTCATGGAGATCCTTGGATATGACTCGGAATCAGAGATCCTTGCCATTAAAAACGTGGATACCGAAGTCTATTACGACCCCACCGAGCGCGCTCGATTGTTGGAGCAATACGGTTCCAACGGCAGCATCCAGGGTTTGGAAACACGTTGGAAACGAAAGGATGGCAAGCCCATTGTTGTTCGTCTCAGTGGCCGGAGAGTGCGCGATGAGCAAGGCAGCTTGCAGTATTTTGAAGTGATGGTGGAGGATGTTACCGAGCAGAAGCAGTTGGAAGCGCAATTTCGTCAGGCTCAGAAGATGGAAGCCTTTGGGCAACTTGCAGGTGGAGTTGCGCATGATTTTAATAATCTGCTCAATATCATTCTGGGGTTCTCCGATCTTCTTCTTGAACCAATGCCCGCAGAGGATGTGAACCGGAAAAGAGTGGAGCAGATTCGGGACGCCGGTCTCCGCGCTGCGGCGTTGACACGGCAGTTGCTCTCTTTTAGCCGTAAACAAATAGTGGCACCTCGCGTACTCAATATTAATGATGTGATCGTCGGTGTGAACAAAATGCTGCCCCGTCTCTTGCGGGAAGATATCGAAGTCGTATTCCAACCTGCCGCGGATCTCGGCTTGGCGAAAGTGGACGGGGGACAAATTGAACAGGTGATCGTCAACCTTGCGGTTAACGCGCGTGACGCAATGCCGGACGGTGGAGAGTTGCACATCGACACGGCGAACGTGACTCTTGATGAAACGTACTGTCGTTTGCAGCCGGATATCCGTCCCGGAGAGTATGTGATGCTTTCGCTCGGAGATACCGGTACTGGAATGGACCTGGAGACGCAGTCGCACATTTTCGAACCGTTCTTCACTACAAAGGAAGAAGGGAAAGGTACCGGACTTGGTTTGGCGACGGTGTATGGCATCGTGAAACAATCCGGCGGCCACATCAAGGTCTACAGTGAGCTGAGGTACGGAACGACATTCAAGGTCTACCTTCCCCGCGTATTTGAGAGCGCTTCCGAGACCTTTCCTCCGGAGCAATCGCAAACTCCACAGTACGGACATGAAACTATCCTGTTCGTTGAAGATCTCGAGGCGGGGCGAAATGTTGTCCGAGAGTACCTGGAAGTAAAAGGTTTCACCGTTTTGACCGCAGCCAACGCGGCGGAGTCCATCGCAATCACCGAGCAGAACACGAAACCAATCGATGTCCTGGTCACGGACCTGATCATGCCAGGAGGCATGAATGGGGTTCAATTGGCAAACCGATTAATTGCCCAATACCCACAGTTAAAGGTAATTTACGTCTCTGGCTATGCTGAAGGTGCGCTGGGGAAACATGGGACGATCGGTCACGAAACCCACTTTCTGCAGAAGCCTTTTCCAATGAATGACCTTATACGTTTGATCCGCCAGGTTGTGGATTCAACCCTGTAAGGCCGATGATTGCCAGTACCTTCCGATTGATTGAGTACGAACTGTCCACCCTAACAGGCGCGTTTTTGTGATCGGTCCCGGGAATTAGAATCCATTTGGAAAGTTAGTCTTTGGTGAGACGGAGCCTGGCGAAGGCGGAAGTTTTTCTGATGTAAAGGAACCAATTCCCCATGGGACAGATGACTCGGCGGACTTGTTTGGTTTTTGACTCGTCTTTTTACATGCGAGGCCGAGCGATAGATTACAAAATCGGCAGTACAGAAGAACGCAACGCTGCCTGATTGCGGTAAGCCTGCCATCGCAAAACACGCCACGCTAAGAAGAGATGTCCTCAAGCTTGCTTGGCATCTCTGCAGCGCCATGTCGATTGGTACCAATTCTGGCTTCAAGGATATGAATGGCTTAATCCCGAGGCCCCTGATCAGTACGTTCGCTGGCGGCATATGCGCAAATTGCGGGATGCGGATATGAAGGCATGTAAAGGCGAGCCGTAGTCTGTCGCTGCTACATCAGTACCACAACAATCGCTTAAAGATACCCGTCCGGTCAAGGTCATATTGACAAGCATGTGAGTTTAGCCGGTTGCAGAAAATCGTAGCCGCGGCTACCTATTTCAGGTTGTTGATCTCTTTCTCGAGCAACGGCAGTGCTTCCAGAATTGTTGAGAACGCTGGTGGTTCTCGATAGAACATATCCCGCATTTCCTTATAGTCGTGTATAAGCGCAGGGACCTGATTTGGTGGAGGACTCAACCGGAATGACCCAGGTACAGCGAGGTCGTAGTGCGCCCATGAAGAAAAGTAGAAAAGTTCCTTGAACTCGACAACGTCCTTGAGCAATCCAAGATTGGAAAAAGCTACATTCTTTATCGTGCTGTGCGCCATTTTGTAGACGTCGTAATAATGGCGTGAATGACGCGCCGGTATGGCACCTGGACGATGCGCCTCCTGATGGAGAATCGTAGCCTTCTCCCAAAATGTTCTTTCTGCACGAATGGCCACGACTGAACATGTTGTTTCTTCAAACGCCTTTGGAAACATTTCAGCGGCATAAGGCTGAATGACTTCTTGCGCGGATGGCACCCAGGACGCCAGCGGTCCGATCTCCAGCCTGACCTCTGGGCGGATGTAGGCAGCCGCGAAACTAGCGGGATACGTGACGTTCACCGTATGTGGATCGGTCGCATCTATGGAAAGGGCAATGCCGGGAGCTGCGGCAAGAAGCAGATTCATTTGCGCGAGAAGCTCTTCTCGGATGTACTCTGCGGCTCGCGCGTTCATTTCCTGGTTGTAGCGACCCCGTTGCGTTCTGGAAGGCAGTTTACGATAAGGATCATCGCCTTCCTGTGGACCGTAACCCAGAAGACGCCAGTCGAGAATCAAATCAATATCTTCAGAGAAACGTTCGATGAGCCCGTAGACTTTCGAGAGAGTGGTTCCGCCTTTGAAGACCATCTGGTCTTTTAGGTGAGGATCAGCGAATAGTCGCTTCAGAATCCAGCATACCCAGAAGTCCTTCTCAGCAATGACCGGGCTTATCCCCATTCTGCTTGCCGTTTCGCGGAAGAGGTCTTGCCGGTCGGTGGCTTTTCCCATGGCGATCTTATCCATGTTGCTCCTTCTGGGCGATTTGCTGAATCGCGGCGTATACCCATCCCGTGGCGGTTTTGGTATCCGTCAGGATTCTCGAACGCAGAGAGATCGGCAGCCATGTTTGAATTGTCGAAATCACTTCAGGTGTGATGTGCTCTTGTCCGAGAGCCTTGAGCGCCTGAACGATTAACCCACTCTCTCTTAGTTTGAAGCCTGCCTCCTTTAACGCAGTGTGTTCGAAAACAAGGCTCGTATTGCCGATCTTATAGTTTTTGTTCGGACCATCGGACAAATAAACGGCGCGTGCCGGAACTTGAGTTGACAGCCCCAATAGATTCAATGCTGTTGCCCCACTTGGTTGAATTCGCCAGCGAAATTTGCGCGCCAGTGCGCGGGCAACTTGGTCAATGTCCGGGCTCACTGCCTGTTCTAAGAGTTCGCTAAAGCGCGGGTAATCGTAGATTCCGCGGATGACGCGCCTCACCTCTCCTTTTTGAGCAAGTCGATGTAGAGAGGAATCGATTGTGGCGCGTTCGCCTAGATCTAGAAAATCGCGCGGAGAGAATGACCATCCTCTCCCGGTTCCACGAACCCGATTTAATATCTTATTTTCAGATGATTGAGCCATATTAATCAGATCGATTCTGCAAGAAAAAATAGCACTTTCTTCTTGCAGAATCAACGTCTGCAATAAGTTCATCCTGCCACGTTTCCACTTTGAGCTGCAGAATTTCCTGTTTACAGAGTTTAAGTGGCGCAATATCAATAATTTGTGATGTATTGATCCCCGCATGTGCCCTTGATAATCCGGCAAAACCTTAGATTCTGAGTGCCAGTGTGTCCGTTATGCAAAAGCTTCGCTCCCGTGATTTCGGATTCTGCGGATGGCGATATTGTGGTCCCATGTCTTGGAGTTCAGGAAGATCTGACCGCTATTTTTGCGCTAAGGAACATAAGAGACAGAGGAAGAGTTGCAGCCTCGGCTGAAACCATAGTCTTCAGAGTTCAATTAACTGGATCGCGAGAATCAGCGTGCCAATCAGGTGAAGAATGATGGTCCTGCCTGTGGGGGGCAGGATACTTCAGTGAAAGTCGTGCGAGCGAACATCGGCCTGGCTGATCTCCAGCGGGCGGATGGTACGCGCCTTGACGGAGATGACGTTCTCCTGGTTTTGTAACTCGCCTTCGATGAGAACAAACTTTTCATAGACGACCACCGGCTTGCACTGCTCGTAGACGGCGGGCGTGATGATGGCGTTGGCGATGCCGGTTTCGTCTTCGATGCTGAGGAAGACGAAGCCCTTGGCGGTGCCGGGACGCTGGCGGGCGATGACACATCCGGCGATGCGCGCCGCTCGCCCGTTGGGAACGTGCTCTAGTTCGCAGGCGGCGAGGACGCCTTGCCGTCGCAACTTGGCGCGATGAAAGGCCATGGGGTGCGGGCCGATGGTGAGGCGGGTGCCCGCAAAGTCAGCGACAAGACGTTCCTCGGTGGACATCTGCGCAAGCGGCGAAGCCGGGGATTCCTGCTCGGGAAGATTGTTTAACAAAGGTCCGGCGGGGCGTCCGGCGTACTCCACCTGCCAGAGCGCATCGCGACGGTGCGTGACTTCGCCCAGCGAGTTAAGAGCGCCGATTTTGGCGAGCAGCGAGAGGTCGTTCTTGCGCAACTCGGGCGCACGCAACGCAAGATCATGGATCGACATGAATGGATATTTCTCTCTTGCGACAACCAGGGCTAACGCTGCTTCCTGGCGCAGTCCGCGCGCGTAGCAAAGACCAAGCCGGACGGCGAAGCGCTGCGCATTGTCGGGCTCAGGCTCCAGCGTGCACGGCCAGTCGGAACACTGCACGTCGACGGGCTTCACGCGCAGGCCGTGGCGCTGCGCATCCTTGACGATGGTTGCGGGCGAGTAGAAACCCATCGGCTGATTGTTGAGCAACGCGGCGGTAAAAGCCGCAAGGTAGTTACACTTCAGATAAGCGCTGGCGTAGGCGATAAGGGCGAAGCTGGCGGCGTGCGACTCGGGGAATCCGTAGAGCGCAAACGACGAGATGGACTGAATGATCTGCTCCTGCACGTCGGGACGGATGCCGTTGGCGGTCATGCCCCGGCGCAGCTTGCCGTCGAGGTCCTTCATGCGCGCCATGGAGCGTCGCATGCCGACGGCACGGCGCAACTCGTCGGCCTCGCCACCGCTGAAGTTGGCGACGATCATGGCCATGCGGATGAGCTGCTCCTGAAAGAGCGGGATGCCGAGCGTGCGCTTCAACACAGGCTCCAGCAGCGGATGGTAGTACGTCACAGGTTCCTTGCCGCGACGCCGCTTCATGTAGGGATTCATCATGTTGCCCACGATGGGGCCGGGGCGGATGATGGCCACCTGCACGACGATGTCGTAGAAGCGCGTGGGAAGATTACGCGGGAGGGCCGACATCTGCGCACGGCTCTCTACCTGGAACATGCCGACGGTGTCCGCCTGTTGCAACGCGCGGTAGGTCGGCGGGTCGTCCTGCGGAAGCTGCGCAAGGTCGAGCGGCTCGCCATAGTGTCGTGGCACAAGCGTCAGGCAATCCTTGAGCACGGCCATCATGCCGAGTCCAAGCAGGTCAACCTTGATGAGCTTCATGTCGGCGCAGTCTTCTTTATCCCACTGGATGACCGTGCGACCGGGCATGGAGGCGTGCTCGATCGGCACAACGGCGTTGAGCTGTCCGCCGCAGATGACCATGCCGCCCGAGTGCTGCCCGAGATGGCGGGGAAGGTCCTGCATGCGCTGGCAGAGTTCGACGTACTTGGCGATGCGACGATGCTGGATGTCGAAACCGGCGGTCTGCACGTTGCGCTCCAGCGTATCGTTCTCGCCCCGCCACTCCCAGGTGCCCACCAGCTTGGTCAGGCGGTCGAGCGTTTCGGCATCGAAGCCGAGGGCTTTGCCGGCCTCACGCGCGGTCGAACGTCCACGATAAGTGATGACGTTGGCGGTCATCGCGGCGCCTAGTTCGCCGTAGCGTTGGTAGACGTATTGAATGGCGCGCTCGCGCTGCTCTCCGCTGGGCAGGTCGAGATCGATGTCCGGCCACTCACCGCGCTCTTCGGAGAGGAAGCGCTCGAAGAGCAGGTCCATGCCGACGGGATCGACGGCGGTGATGCGCAGCGCGTAACAGACCACGCTGTTGGCGGCCGAGCCGCGCCCCTGCACGAGGATGCCCTCGCGCTCGCAGAACTGCACGATGTCCCACACGATGAGGAAATATCCGGCGAGCCCAAGTCGGGCGATGAGCGTCAACTCGCGCTGCGCCTGCTGCTGCGCGCGGGCCAGGAGTTTGGCGTCGTGCTTGGGCAGATAGCGTTCGCGAATGCCTTCCTGCGTGCGCTTCTCCAGGAACGACTGCATCGACTCGCCTTCGGGTACGGGATAGTCGGGGAAGCGGTAGCCGAGGTCGCTCATCTGATAGGTGAGTCGCGCGGAAAGCTCCCGGGTGTTGGCGATGGCCTCGGGAAGATCGCGGAACAGATTCTGCATCTCACGCGCGGAACGCAGGCAGCGTTCTGAGTTGGAGGCGAGCAGACGACCGGCAGTTTCCAGCGTGCAGTGATGGCGAATCGCGGTGAGCAGGTCGAGCACTTCGCGATCGTAAGGCGTGGCATAGTTCACGCCATTGGTTGCGAGTAGAGGAAGGTGCAGCGCGCGCGCGATGCTGACCGCGGCCTGGTTGCGATGTTCTTCCTCGCGATCGAAATGACGCTGCAACTCGACGTAGACATTGCGCGGACCGAAGATATGTACGAGCCGTTCGACTTCGCGCAGGGCTTCGTCGTATCCGCCACGCGCCAGCGCCGACGCCAGCGGACCTTCGTCGCCGCCGGTGAGGCATACAAGACCCTCGGCATATTCCGCAACTTCGGCGAGCAGGGCCGCACCTTCTGCCTTGCTTGGCTCGCGTAACTTGTAGCGCGTAATCAGACGACAGAGATTCTGGTAGCCAACCTGCGCCTCCACCAGCAGCGGAAAACGCACGGGCTCCGGCGGAATGCGATGTGGCAACCACCGTGGCGGACACGCACGCTCCCCGGCATCGCGTACGGCAACCTCGGCTCCGATGTGCGCCTGCACGCCTGCTTTTTGTGCACTGGTGTGAAAGCGCGGTGCACCGTAGAGTCCGTTGCGGTCGAGCAGCGCCATGGCGGGCATCTCCAATTGCGCGGCCCGCTCGGTCAGCGCTTCCGGCAGGGATGCGCCTTCGAGAAAGCTGAACGCCGAACGTGCATGGAGCTCGATATACATCGCATCTTTCAGTCGTAAATCCCAATCACGTACCAGCAATTTGCGCCGGGATCGAAGGCGAGACGCAAGCATCGGCGCGATTGTTCTTCCAGAACAACGTCCCACTCTTCGCGACACCAGGCAGCGTGCGTCCACCAGGCGCCGCTCATGCGCCACGGGCCGGAACCGGCTTGCAACGTGAGCCGCTGTCCTTCGTAATACATCGCGGAAGGAGCGTTCCCACGAAGCTCGATTCTTATCGCACGCGGCGGACGCACAATGCGTAGGGCCGAAGCGGGCGCTGCGTGATGGTTGCCAGTAGAAGCGGGACTATCGCCGGGTGCGAAGCTCGCAACGCGGAAGGATTCAGGCGCATGGTTGTCGAGCAATTCCGGCGAGCCGACACGCTCTTCGCCCACCAGTTTGCGCAGACGCGCCAGCAACACTTCCAGACGTCCGGCCTCGGGAGCTTGCGCTGTGAACAATCCATGCTGCGCCGTCTGCGGACGCGCCGGATGGGCCTCGATGCGCAGCGCAAGGACAGCGGCTTCCGGTGGATGCAACTCGAGATCAAGCTGGACGAGTTTGAGCAGCGTGTGGTGATCGCGCTCGGGGAGTGCGGGACGAATCGTGCGGCGATGTTCGGAGCGCGTCGTGTTGTCGAGCGTGAGAAAGGTCCCTACCGAGGCAATGGCCAACGCCCGTTGCGCCGCGCGTTGCGTGATCTCTTCCAACATGCGGCTCAGCAGAAAGAGCAGCGGCTCCAGCAACTCCACCGGATGCTCCAACTCCACGCGCTCGCAGAGCACTGCATCGGCGGGTTCCTCCGTTGGGACGAGCAGGTGGTTGTACTCTCCGCGCGCCAGCATTTGCAGACGCAAGCCATTTTGTCCGATGCGCGCTACCAATGATTTCGTGGGCAGCGCCGCCAGTTGTCCCAAGGTGTGGATGCCCCACGTCGCGAAAGTTTCCGCCTCGGCATCGTCGAGTTCCAACACCGCGAGCGGCAGTGGCGCGAGTGTCTCTGCCTCGCGTCCCGGTGCAATGGTCGTGATGTTCTGCATGCCGCGCGCCGCCAGCACGGCCACATAGACATTGTGCGACGCCACAACGCTTGCCTCGTATCCGGCCATGCGCACGGAGTGGTGCAAGCGCGTGGCAATCTGTTGTGCATCGCCGAACAGGCGCTCGGAACCGGAGACATCGAGCGCAAGAGTGGCGCCGCAGATCTCTTCCTGCGGCGAGGCAATCGCCTCAATCCGGGGCGAGAGATGTTGCGCGCAATTCATTATCTCCGTAAACGAGGCGTCTTCCTGCTGACGATCGCGCCGCAACACCGCTATCGGAAACGACTCGGCCTGCACACGGCTCATGCCTAACTCCACACCCAGCAGACGCGCGCGCCGGTTCATGGCAAAGACATACTCCAGAGGAGGCTCGCCACTCAGGATGGCCACGGCTCGGGAACGCAACTCAGGATGGAAGCGAGCGAGCGACTGCACGGCGAAGTCGCGGAGGTGCAGACAGAGATACAGCGCGGAGGACATGGCTTATCTCGACCACGGGGTAGTGCTGCTCCAGGCCGCTTCCGAGGAAGCCGCTGGTTTTTTGCGAGTGGGATCAGCGGTACGACTGCGCGCCACGCCGATGCGATAACGCAATCCGGCGAGCAGCAACGGACTTTGCTCCGCCGCCTGACGCCAGTCAATTGACGATTGGCAACAATGCAGCGAAACCGCCGCGCAACTGTTGGCGCAGGGTACGCGCGTAATCAGGAGAAACAGTGTTCGGGATTTTTCTACTTGCAGACGAAAGCGATACCACGTCGCCAGCGGCACGCGACGCGCCTGCTCCGGCGAGACGTCGCCCATGTCGAGCACAAGCGCACGGAAGCCTCCGGTGCTGAGCAGCAGATCGGTGGCACGCAACGCCTGGTCAAGCCGCGTCCACGAGGTCTTGCCGCGCACCGACTCAGCGCGCACCCAAAGCAGGCGGCGCAACTCAACTCCCAAAGCTGCTGCCGAGAGTGGATCGAAGGCGTCCGCAACATCTATATAGGCACAGGCCGCAGCGGCCTGCGTGATGCCGGCCAAGGTCGCCAGCGCCAACGTCGTGCGTCCGGAAGAATTAGCGCCCGACAACTCCGTGATCGCCCCCAGCGGAAATCCGCCGCCAAGCGCGGCATCCACCTCCGGTACGCCACAGGGAAGCAGCTCGGGCGGGGCAGGTGGCCGCAGCGAAAAAGCCGCCGGAACGCGCTGGACCAGAGCGGATTCGACCTGTTTTCGAAGCTCAGATGTGTTTTTCACTTTCGCTTTTTGTTCGCTATAAAAGCTTAGGGAGATCACTGCCCGGTGTCAAGCGCCTCCAGCTGGCATTGCTCAAGACCAGCGAATGTGATCCGTCGGTAAAACCTCCAGTGGCACCATTAATTGCTTTGGAGCGAATCACTTCTGAATGGTAAGGATTTGTCTATCCTCGCCAGACTTGTGGTGTGGAGCCAAGTAGGTTTTTCTGACGGGAGCTCTTCAGGAATGAATTCATTGAGGATGAATTCGTCAGGAAGAGATTCCCGATGGATCGTATGAGACATCCGCGATTCTCATGGTGACCGCAGTCACGCGTCCGATGATCTCGGCGTCGGTAGGATAGCGAAGCTGCCGAACTGGTTCGTGCGATTGCGGACTGGGAATCAGAGTCAAGTGGGTACCGTCGAGCTGGCACCAGCTGCACACGTAGCTCTCCCGCAGCTCCAGGAAATAGATAGGCCGCTCGAACTCGTTGTGCCAATTGGCTGTCACAATTCTTTTCTGATGAGGATCAATCTGGACAAATGATCCCGGACGTATCAGCGGGTAGAGCGTGCGATCTTCGAGTCCAATGTAGCCGCAGAGTGTGTTTTTAGAAGCCAGCTGACGAAGCAGCACAATGGGAACTTCTCCCCAATTCTCAAACATTTGTTGAACCAGATTTGTTCGTTCCAGCAGCACGCTTTTGCGGAGTTCAATCGGAGCCATGAATGCTTGGGCTGTTTCTCGCAAGGTTGGCCCAACCAAATGGGTACGTGGAAAACTCAATGGACTCGCTCCGATCTCCCGAAGGCATATGCCAAAGAACGCGAGGATCTCGTCATAGTCGCGCCCATAGATGCGGCTGAGACTGTAGAGCTTGTAAATACTTGGGGTGAATTCTCCGTTTTCGATATCCGTCAGCCAGGTATGAGATACGCAATACTCCTGGCTGCCTCGATCTTTTGCAATTTGTTGACTGAGCTTTTCCACCTCACGCGTGGAAAGGCGTACCCGAAGACGTTCGGCTTTGAGGCGTTTACCAGCGTCCGGACTTGGGGCCGAGGACAACATGGGTCAAACATCCTATGCGGAATTGGAGCCGGGTGTCCAGCAACATAGCATATTGTTCGAAAATCTGAAGACCAAGCAAGAGATAGAAAAAGGCCGTCAACTTTATATGGCCTGGAATCATGCTGAGTTTGGCCATAATTCCGGCCACCGGGACATGCGATTGCTAGTTTCCAAATGACGTAAATGTGGTCTACCGGTCAGTTCAATTGGATGAACTGCTCGCAAATACGGACGTTTTTTTCTCCCTGTGACGGAATTGGAATCTTGCAGCTATACAGGACCCATCTCTGCGAGCGGTTCATGACAACTCTTACGGGGTGTGGCGGGCGAATTCGTCTCCACAAGCCGGCGTGCAGAAGTTTATTCAAAGGCGTACCGTGCCAACAAAGTCGGATTTGCAGCACAACACCCACCTTGCGGATCGAGTGAAAGCGATCTTGGAGACCAAGGGGCTTACCCTGCACCAAGTTTCACAACGATCGGCAGAATTGTATGGCCGTTCATCGCGCTATTTCTTGCCGCACAATCTTTATCACGATTTGAGAAGCGGGTCGTTCAGTCTTGCCTTGCATCAGTTTTGCGTTTTGAGCGAGATCACGGGGTATGACCTCATGGAGTGGTTGCGCGTTTTCGGTTTTGCCCCGGAGAAGATTCTGGAATTGCAGGTATCACTGCCTTCGAAACGGACGATCCTCTTGGACGTGGCGCTCGATGATCGCAATGCGTGGGTGCGTTGGTTTCAGGATGTTGCCGGCGGCATTCTGTCGGCAAGTGTTACGCCGCTTGGGCGGCTGATTGAATTCTCGTCCCATAGACAACTGCGGTCCCTAACCGCATCAAGCGGTGGAAACTTCTTATATGCAAAGATCGGTTATCAGGACGCAGTCGCATTTCCGGAGCTATTGCCTGGCAGCATCGTGCGTGCCAATTCGCAGTTATCAGAGGGTGTTTTGTCACAAGAGAAGGGACGGACTCCTGCCGGAGTTTTTCTGATTGAGCACAGCAGAGGATTCTGGTGTTGCGGAATGCATGTGTTGGAAAGCGACCGCATTGTTCCATTCTCCAATCAGCTTCCCTATGGACACGTTGAGTTCCGGGTGCCGGATGAGGCGCGGATTCTTGGAGTGGTTGACATGGAGATGCGGAGAACGCATGAATTTCTGAAGCCGGATGTTCCGAGAGAATTTGTTGGCACGTGGAAGCCGGAGAGTATTACCCAAAAGCAAGAAAGGCTGGGCTCCTTACTTCAGCGAGCCAGAAGCCGAGCGGCGCTGTCCTTTCGAGAGGCATCGGCGATGAGCCGAGAGATCGCTAGGCTTTTGAACGATGATCGGTATTTTGTTTCGCCTGGCTCCCTTTCCGACTATGAAGCGCAAGATATTCCGCCGCGTCATTTTCATAAGATCGTTACTTTGTGTTCAGTTTATGGAATCAGACTTAACCGCATCATAGCTGCTGCGGGAATCAATCTGGAAAAACTGGGGCGAGATGCGATTCCGACGAGATTCTTCACTGCAACGAGTCGCGCTGTGTCTGGCAATAATTTTGCTGCTTCTGAACCTGCGGCCAATAATCTTAATCTAGCTCAACTGGCGGCTGAATTCGACGAATTTCCCGTATTCCTTCGCGAATCACTGAAAGAGTTCTGCGGCATGAAGCAACTTTCGCTTCGCGATTTCTTTTGGGCCGGGAATCAGGGCCGGTCTCTTAATCGGTCTCTGCACGGTGCTGTGTTGTTTGTTGTGAATCGGCGTAAGAAGAAGCCATTTCGTTTAGCTACCCTGGAACGATGGAGACAACCGTTATTCATGTTGGTGAGGCGCAATGGTACTTATCTGTGTAGTTCCTGCGCTTTGGACCATGACATGGTAGTCATCTATGAAAATCAACTTCCGTTCCGTGAGCCGGAACGATTGCGAAATTACGCCGAGGTTGAGGTCGTCGGCGAAGTTGTAATGGTGGTAAGGAAAATTCCGTGAATTCTGTTGATTTTCCGAACGCAGAGGGAAATTGATTGGATAGGACCAGTTGTATTTGCGTCTGAGAAATCCGAACCCGTTGTGCCAAAAACAAACAATAAATGCCCGGGCTTTTCACGACTCTGATGGCTGTCTACCATCGACAGTCCGAGGCTGCCTGTTGTCGTCGATGCGCAATCGTTGGTCGTTATCGTGGCTGCCAGAACAATATCGCTGGCTTGGAGACCAAATGCGGCCATTTCTGCGCTGGCATATTGGTAGCTTTTTGTGCGCAACGATCGGCAGCCTATTGGGACTTGTCATGCCGCTCGTTCTCAAATGGCTCATCGATCAAGCGCTCCCACAAAAGAATCTTGTACTTTTGATCGGTCTGATCGGTGTGTTTCTGTTGACATACGAAGGCCGGGCAGCTTTCACAAGCCTTGGAGCTTATCTCAGCCTCAGTGCGGCGCAACAAATGAATCTCGCCTTGAGCATGCGGGTGTTGCGACACCTTGACTTGCTCTCGGCGTCCTATTATGAGGACGCACCTTTGGGCACTGCAATTTACCCGCTCAAACGGCCCACTGAAGAAATTGCCTATTTTGGGTCGGATCTATTTCCAGCAGCGTTGCGCCTACTGTTGACAAGCCTGTTTACGCTCGTGGCGATGCTCATGCTGAGCCCAATGCTGACGGTCGTTGTATTGCCGCTTGTTCCCGCTTTTCTCATTGCGCGGCAGCATTACCGCGCGAAGCTGGTTCGTGATTCTGACGCTGTGCAATGTGGACGGATTGCGTGGAGCACTTTCCTGGAGGAACATCTCTCGGCGATCATTCCAATCCAATTGCTCAGACAGCAAAAGCGCCAGGAAAGAACGGCATTTGTGCTTTTGGCGAGGACAGCGCGGTCGGAGCAGGAATTCCTCAGGACCGGTGTCCGTTTCACGCTGGTTACCTCGTTGGCCGTGGCATTGGCTATGTCTTGGGTGATTGGCTACGGAGGGTGGAGCGTCCTGTCAGGCACCCTGACGGTTGGAAGTTTGGTCGCATTTTACGGATTCGTGATGCAGCTCTTCGAGCCTCTCGGCAATGCGT
Organism: Acidobacteriota bacterium; assembly: GCA_021779935.1. Lineage (GTDB taxonomy): Bacteria > Acidobacteriota > Terriglobia > Terriglobales > Acidobacteriaceae > JAJXZT01. Next base: position 8,550 of record JAJXZT010000062.1, on the reverse strand, counting down.
CCGAATTGTATGCGCGTGCGCAGAAGACTTTCGCTAGTGTCCGTTGTATGCAGTCAATACTAAATCTGCGTCCTACAGTTGTGGAATTACCTGACGCGGTGATGTTACCGGAGGAACCCTCGTACGGACTCGCTTTTCGAGAGGTCGAGTTTGGGTATCAAAGGCAGAAGAACATGCTTCGTGTTCCTTCCCTGGAGATATCTGGCGGAGAAATGGTAGCAATTATCGGCGAGAATGGAGCAGGGAAGAGCACTTTGGTCAAACTTGTCGCGCGTATCTATGACGTCGATAGAGGATCAGTAAGTATCGGAGGCCGGGACGTGCGGAGCCTTCAGTTGGAGAGCCTTCGCCGTTGTATTGCATGTTTGTCCCGCGATCCGGTCTTGTTCGACGGAACCATCGGCAGCAATCTCCGTTTTGTCAAACCATCGGCATCTGACGAAGAGCTGTGGAGAGCCGTCGACTGTGCCGAACTCACTTCTTTCATCGCACACCTTCCAAATGCCATGGACCAAGAGGTTGGACCGCGGGGGTGCAAACTTTCAGGTGGCCAAAGGCAACGTCTAGCTATCGCAAGAGCATTCCTCGCGGGTCCAAGCATACTCATCTTGGACGAAGCGACCTCGTGCCTTGACATGCGGTCCGAGGCCGCAGTGCTTCACAACGTAAGGCGGTATCTTCCGGCTTCTACTCTCATTGTCATCTCGCACCGTATGTCAACCGTATCGAGCTGCGATCGAATATTGGTGATGGCGGACGGGCAGATCGTACGTGACGGACAGCCGAGCGCTCTCGGATTCCACTCCAATTTCGATTCTATTTAGGCCAACCCGGTTCAGTTCATTCCTTAAGCGGTTCTGTCAGTGACGGGACAGAGGTGCTTCTATCGGCTCGGATTGTGAGCCAAACGCGAACGTCGTGTGTGGTGTCAGTCTCCAGAGAGGCCATCGATCTTCTTGATTTACAGCAGATTTTCGTGCGATCGGGGTATTGGCGAACAACCATTCGATGTTGTAGCTCTCGGCCGACTTACATGACAGATTGTCATCCCGTGGGGATTAGCTGACGCAACAGGATGTGTGATCCATGCTGCATGTATCAGACGCAATTCGTAGCACGCGAAACGAGGATGGCGGGGTCGTGCTCGACATCGAGCACGGCACACTTCTTCGTTTAAATTCTACTGGCGCCTTAATCTTCGAATGGCTACGGGAAGGTGATAGCGAATCGCAGATTGCCGTCAAGATTGCGGAAAAATTCGGAGTTTCACAAGAGACGGCAGTGAACGATCTGAACGAATTCTTGAATGCATTGAACCAGCACCATCTGCTGTTGTAACGGCAGAGGGGAGAACCATCCATGGATCATTTGTCAGGCACTTGTGACAAATCGATTGCGAAAGCGCCAAGCAGGAATCGCGTGAGTCGCACCGTGATTCTGTTTCGTGGAACGGGATCGGAAGTGATGATTTGCCGGGGAGAGTCAGGAGTGAGGCTTCCGAGGGTTGTCCTTTCCGGACGAGGGAAAGTGAATGAGAGTGCGAATCAAGACATCTGTAGTCAATTCGGCGTCTCAGCATATTCACTGTTCACAGTCAGGGCTCCATCATCCGAGCCTGGGTTTCATACATACGAAGTGATGGTGGCCCAGGAGAACACTGCACTTGCTCCGGCGCACTGTACTTGGATTCCAGTCGACCAGATCGCCCACGAGAGGTTCAACCGCGAAGATTCCTTCGCGATCGTATCGGCCATTCGTGAGATGCGCTCGTACGCAAGAGGGTTGAACATTGGGCCGTTCGGGAAGCCTGGTTGGCTTGAGGAATTGCTGTGTTGGATCCGGCAGGAAATCGATCCACTCGGACTTCACATGAGCGGGAATATCCGGCAGTTTAATCCATGCCCAACGCTTGCGCTGTTGCGATTCGAGACTGATGGACCTGCCGTCTGGTTTAAGGCAGTCGACGAGTCAAACAAAAGAGAAGTGTCAATCACTTCGGTGCTGTCACGGGAATTCCCCCCTTATTTGCCCGAACTGATTGCGACGCATCCCTCTTTGTGTGGGTGGCTCACCAGGGAATGCGAGGGTTTAACGCTCGGTGAAAGTGCCAGTTCCGCTGCCTGGGGACTTGCAGCGGAAACACTCGCTAAACTCCAAGTCAAGTCTCTCAGAAAAACCAGTCAGCTTCTGTCCGCAGGGTGCATAGACATAAGGCTCGAAGAACTGTTGAAACACGTTGACGCTTTTGTGGAAGTCACGGCAGAGCTGATGGAACAGCAACGGAATCCTTCTCCGCCGGCGCTAGCGAAGAAGGACGTGATCAGACTAGGGGTAAGCATCAAGAAAGCATGCGAAGATTGGGCACGATTCAAGATCCCTGATGCACTTGGGCACATGGATCTGAACCCGCTCAATATTGTCGTTTCCGCGGATCGATGTGTTTTTCTCGACTGGGCGGAAGCCTTTGTCGGCCCCCCGTTCTTCGCCGTTGATTTTCTTCGTGGCCATTGCGAGCAAGCTCGACCTGCGGAGCGTAGTTCAACCGCTGCAATTGCCGCCGGATACACGAAGCCATGGCAATCTGTTCTTCCGGCGGCAGTCGTTTCCAAAGGGATAAAACTTTCAAGGTTTCTCGCTCCGTTTGCATACGCGATTACAACGGGTGACTGGTGGAACAGTGGGAGGTTCCCGGGGCCTGAGAATGCTGGTTACCTTCGCAGCTTGACTCGCCGTATGCATCGAGAATGCCAGAGTCTGCAAGGGGAGGGATTTATATGTCTCAATTCCTGATGCGCCCTCCTCTTGGTGTGGTCGAGCCCATCACCGATCTGTTGCACGGCGTAATGGTAGTGGATCAGTATCGCTGGCTTGAGGGCCAAGAGGCTCCGCGTACTCGTGCGTGGCTTGCGCAACAGAGCCGTTACGCGCGCTCCTATCTAGACGTAATTCCCGGCCGGACTGTTATCCGTCAACGCGTGCGTGAGTTGCTGGACGTCGAGACGTGCGACTCCATTCATATTTCAGGAGACAGATATATATTTTGTCGGCGTGCAAAAGGCGAAGAACAAGCCAGCATCTTTTTACGTGATGGGTCGAGCGGCGAAGAGCGTCTCTTGTTGGATCCAAAAGCGCGTGGAACAGGCGCCTGTACAGCCGTCAAACCATTACTTCTTTCGCCGGATGGCACGCTGCTTCTGTATGAGGTGAAAGAGGGCGGGGAGCGAATGGGAACATTCGAGATTCTCAAAGTCCGAAATGGCGAGACGCTTCCCGATGTTCTGCCTCGCGGTTTTTTGCGGGGTTTCGCTTTTGCAGTGGATGGCCGTGGTTTCTATTACGTACATGAGGGCGCAGATGCACAGACAGCACGCCATCGGGCAGCCTTTTGGCATGCATTTGGAACAAGTTTTGGGGCCGACGAGCAGATCTTCGTCGCCGGGGAGGGAACGAGTATTTTGCTCCAGCTCATCTCCGGACAACATCAGCTTGGTTTTCTTGTGTACCGATTTCTCGACAAGATGTACACGGACTTTCATCTGTGGTCGCTGGACAACAACGTATTTCCCGAGACATTGATCGAAAATGCCGACTACATGTTTGGGCCGCTGCTACTGCAGGACAAGCGAGTCCTGGCGATCACGAACCGGGAAGCGCCCAATTTCCGGATTATTGAGGTTCGTTCCCGGCGTGGAGCTCAGCCGGAATTTGTTGATCTGGTGCCAACCTGCGATTCGCGAATTCAGAGTTGGATCGCGACTCAAAATCGGATATTCGTCTGCTACACCCGAGAAGCTACGGCAGAAGTCGTCATTTTCGATTCCTATGGCAAGCGGCTTGGCCGATTGCCAAACGAGGAATGCGACACGGTTCGACTTGTTGGCGGCTCCTTCGAAAGAGATGAAGTGTTCTTGGAACGTGAGTCCTTCACCAAACCCGTTGCGACCTATCGGTATTCCTGCCAAGACGGCAATCTGAAGCTGTGGGCGAATCGCCGCATTCCCTTCGACTCCCGACACTACGGTCACACTCGTGTCTGGTTTACCTCGAAGGATGGAACGCAAATTCCGATGTTCCTTGTGGGACGGCATGACGTTCTTTCACGTGGTTTGCAGCCCGTGATCATGACTTCTTACGGCGGTTATGGCGTGTCGATGTTGCCGGGGTTCAGTGCCTTCGTGGCGTTTGTTCTGGAGAGAGGGTGCCTGTTTGCACTTCCATGTATTCGCGGCGGATCGGAATTCGGGACCGCATGGCATGACGCTGCCAAGCGGCGGAACAGGCAAGTGGCGTTCGATGATTTTCTCTGTGCTGCGGAATGGCTTATTGAAACGCGTCGTACTGTACCTCGTAAGCTCGCCATTTTTGGCGGCTCCAACTCGGGCCTTTTGGTTGGTGCGGCTATGACACAACGTCCTGACCTCTTTCGCGCGGTGGTTTGCATGGTTCCGATGATGGACATGCTCCGTTACCACCTTTTTGATAATGCACATTTCTGGAAGGAGGAATTGGGGACCGCAGACGATCGGGAAGATTTTGTAGCTCTTGCAGGCTACTCTCCATATCACCAAGTGCGCGATGGCGTGACTTATCCTGCAACGATGATCGTATCCGGAGATGCGGACCAAAATTGCAATCCTATGCATGCCCGGAAGATGACCGCGCGTCTACAAGCCGCGAATTCTTCCAAGTACCCAATAATTCTCGATTACCGTCATTCGCGCGGACACTCTCCAGTGCTCCCGTTAAGCGAGCGTGTCGAGGATCTTACTGACCGCATGGCGTTTCTTTGCGATCAGTTGGAACTTCAAGTGTGAGCGGCGGTCACCATGACGATTCTTCGGTTACGCGCGTACATGAAGCTGATTCAGTTCGACCGGTGTCTGGCGAAGGGTGACTTCGCGGCGCTGTACGAGAAGGTCCGCAGTTACCCTCTTGGTGTCCGAAGAGCGACGCCAACAGATGTCACCCAGCGAATCTGTTTGGCCGTTGATATAGCGTGCATTTGGTATTGGAAACAGGTGTTCTGCCTACAGCGATCGGCGGCAACGGCCTGTTTGCTTAAGCGGTACGGCATACCTGCACAGCTGGTGATTGGCACCCAACAATTTCCCTTCCGAGCGCATGCGTGGGTCGAAGTGGATGGACACGTCGTCAACGACCATCCATATACGCCGGAGATCTACACGATTCTCGACCGATGTTAGACATCGCGACGGAGGCAAGGTCAAATCATGAATATCCAGTTTGGGAGATGGAATTTCGACGCAGTACCGATTGATACCGGCTACATCGAGAGCGTGCGACCGCTTTTGCTTCCTTATGGCCCGGACGGAGAGGGTGCCTATTATCGGCAAGGGGCTGTCATCCTTTGTCGTACCTTCCACACCACGACGGAATCCCGGTCCGAAGTGCAACCTTGTGTCACGAGATCCGGATCTGTCATTACCTGGGATGGACGGCTCGACAATCGCAGGGTACTAATCGATGAGTTAAGAGCCGAGATTTCCGCCGATCCAAATTTAGCCGACGTCTCGATCGTTGCGGCTGCGTATGATCGCTGGGCCACGGATTGCTTCCAAAGGCTGATCGGGGACTGGGCTCTTTCCGTTTGGGATCAAAGAAACCGAGAAGTCATCCTGGCGAAGGACTTTGCCGGGACACGATCTCTCTATTACTCGGTCGATGATGGCCAGGTTGCTTGGTGCAGCATCCTTGATCCGTTGATTGCCTCTTCTGCCTGCCGATTGGAACTCGATGAAGAATACATCGCCGGGTGGCTGGGACTATTTCCCGCGGTCGACTTGACCCCGTACGTTGGTGTTCATGCTGTTCCTCCTTCGTGTTTCGTCCGGATAGGACAAGGAAAGAGCGAGATTCGCAGATACTGGGATTTCAACAACGCAAAACAGATTCGTTACCGGAAAGACGCTGAGTATGAAGAGCACTTTCGGGCAGTATTTGGCGAGTCCATCCGACGCCGCCTGCGCGCAGACGCTCCGGTTCTTGCTGAGCTGAGCGGCGGCATGGATTCTTCATCGATCGTTTGTGTGGCAGACACCCTGTTGGAGCAGGGGCTGGCAGAGGCTCCACGGCTTGATACTGTGTCGTACTTCAATGATTCGGAGCCGAATTGGGATGAACGGTCATATTTCACGAAAGTTGAAGAGAGGCGCGGTCGGACTGGGTGCCACATTGATGCTGATGCCCAAGAATCGCTTTTGTGGCAGGGAAATGATGAGTGTTTCAGGCCGACCCCGGGAAGTGGTGGAAGCGCCACGGAGGCATCCAGACAACTAGCAGTCCAGATGGCCAGACAGGGCAATCGAGTTGTGTTGTCAGGAATTGGTGGCGACGAGGTTACGGGCGGCGTGCCAACACCGCTGCCGGAACTTGCTGACCTGTTGGCAACGGTCCAACTCAGAGCACTTGCTTGTCAACTGCAGAGTTGGGCTGTTCACAACCGAAGGCCATGGTTTCACCTGCTTTACGAAACCATACAAGCCTTTCTTCCATCGGTTCGTACTCGTTCGCCAGAACAGGTACATCAGGCGAGTTGGCTGTGCTCCAGTTTCGTTCGTCGAAATCAGAGAGCATTGAAGGGTTATCCGTCGCGTTTGTCGCTGATGGGGCCTCTACCGAGCTTTCGGGAGAACATGAACACCCTGAACGTGTTGCGAAGGCAATTGGGTTGTCAGGGACTTTCGCGATACCCGCTTTATGAGAAGCGGTATCCGTTTCTTGATCGGGACCTTCTCAAATTCCTATACGCAGTTCCCCGGGAACAACTCATTCGCCCTGGACAGCGCCGTTCGTTGATGCGACGTGCGCTAGTGGGAATCGTGCCGGACGAGATCCTAAACCGCAGGAGGAAGGCCTATGTGACCCGACTGCCGTCCGCCTTGCTCTCTGACGAAATTTCGAAGCTGACGGATCTGGATCGAGACTTGATCAGCGCCGGTTTGGGCTTCGTGGATCAGGATGAGTTCGTAGGTATGGTGCGAAAAGCTAGCGGCGGTTTGGAGGCCCCCATTATTCCACTTATGCGAACGATGGTTTTGGAGGGTTGGCTTCAGGGCCTTCAACGGCATGCAGTAATTCAAAGAAACGAAGGAACCCGTTGCGCGTACGTCAATGGCGTCGCGCGCCCTTTCTCGAACTGATCTATGAACAGGTTCTCAGCTGAGAAGTAATGCTAAAGGAAAGGAGGTGAAAACAATGACATACGTGAAACCTGGTATTCAGGAGTCAACCGATGCGTCGGCCACGATTCAGGGGACGGCGAAAGGTTCGCAGGTGTTCGGTGACATCATCGATCCAACCAGTGCAAACAAGTACCTGACCCCGATGGCGTATGAGGCCGATGAGTAGGCCTCCAACCGGAGCGCTCACACTTCTTTGTGAGCGCTCCGATCCCTCTTGCCATTGCACAATGGATGGACCAGATTACTGCTGTGCGTCGTGTAGATAACGGTCGAACCAGGACAGCATTCGACGACAATAATCGACCTGATTTGCATTGTTCCAGTAGACGGCAGAATGACCTTCACCTCGATATTTTACATACTCAACTTCTTTGCCGAGGCGGCGAAGGGCGACAAACACTTCGTCGGCGAGAAACGGAGCAACCGTCGTGTCGTGTGTTCCCTCAATGATCAGCAGCGGTGATTTAATTCGGTCGAGATAAAAGTACGGAGAATTTTCAATATAGCGGTCGCGAACCTGCCATGGTGTTCCGCCCATTTGTCCTTGTCCTTTCTCCAGTTCGGAAACGCCAAAGGCACCCCCAGATTTGTCCATTTCTCCATAGAAACTGACGAGATTCCCCGGGCCATCCAGTTCGACTGCCGCCTTGAAACGATCGGTTTGCGTGAGGAGCGCCAAGACACTGTAGCCCCCATAACTCTGTCCGATGACGCCAATTCTCCCTGGGTCGACGATGCCTGCATCAATCAGACGATTAATTCCAGGCAAGACACAGTTGGCAACGTTCAACATCGGCTTGACTGTGTCCTCGGGAATATCCGGAAAGAACACAACGTAGCCTCGGGTCGCCAGCAGTTGCATGTTAAAGGGCCCGTTGGCAGCGAGTCCAAACCGATTGACATACCGAGAACCGCGCTCCCCGCTGTAGACCCACACGATCAGCGGATAGCGAACTCCCTTTCGGTATGCTGGTGGAAGCAATAATGCACCGCTGAGGGTATCGCCGTTAAGATTACGCCACTGGACGATTTCGCTCTTTCCCAGCGTATACTTGTCAAGTTGCGGGTTGAGATGAGTCAAGCGTTGAGTGGACTGAAAATCCGCGTCTGCCATCCACAGGTCTCTACTATGCCGGGCATCTTCTGCGAAGTAGGCAAGTTTGTTCCCGCCGGATACTGTGTAGACATAATCGTGAGCGCTGATGAGGTCGTAACGGCGGCCGTTTTCCTGCAATTTCATGCTCGGAGCCTGTCTGAGTAATGGTTCCGGTCATACACAATGGGCTTGAGTTGTGCGAAAGAAACTGCGAATCTGAACGCATGGCGAAGGTTTTCCGTCCGTATTTTC
>JAJXZT010000022.1 GCA_021779935.1 Acidobacteriota bacterium | reverse complement strand
AGAAGAAAATCCTGCTCAGGAAAATACGGACGGAAAACCTTCGCCATGCGTTCAGATTCGCAGTTTCTTTCGCACAACTCAAGCCCATTGTGTATGACCGGAACCATTACTCAGACAGGCTCCTAGCTTGAGGGTGCCCCATATCTGCCAGCAGTTGGCAGATGTGGGTCTTTCTCCTTCGCACCGTCCGACGCATCACTCAACCGCGCCGGTCACTTTATGCCCTCGTCTTCGGAAGCGCGAACGATTCTTCCTCTTCCATACGCGCGTCGCCATTCAAATTTGTTAATCGCTCCTCAGTGCCTCGGCGTCTCCGTGGTGATCCTTTGACTTTGCTGTTCGTGACTCGCGACTAGCGACTTGTGACTTCTTTGTCACACGTCAAGATGTTCCTGGTCACACATTTCCCCCAGCTATCTCATTCCACGGCAAATAGAGTTTCAAATTCGATGTCACTTTTTCCCCCTCCTATTTGCGACAATAGATATAGAGAGACAAAACACACGAGCCCGCCCAGCGCGGGCCTTTTTGTTGTTGTTTGCTAAGGGCTAAGAGCCAAACGCTAACAGCTAACTCTCCTGTTATCTAATATTTGCGCCGAATACCGCTAAATATCTGAAAACAAAGTATTTAAAAATAGGGGGTGGGGGCTATCAATCGGTGATGGTACGGTCCGGGCAGATACCCGACACCCGATCTCCGGCACTTTCCTCTTACTCAGCTTCCATTCAGGCATGTTAGTGCTATCATTCGCGCCGCCACACATCTCAGTGTGCGGCCGATCATGGAACGGCATCCTGCCTCCTTCGTTCCCGGCCGCGGAAGGAATAACGGTCTTGAAACGCCACTATCTCCGTGCTGCTCGAATGACTTGCATCCGTTCTTTGGCGGCCTTGGCTCTTGTCGCCGCCGTCTCCATGCCCGCGCTCTCTCAGGCGGCTCCCGGCTCGGGCAATCAGGTCGACCTCCAGATGGTCACCCGAATCCGCCAGGAAGGCTTCCACCACTCCAAGGTTATGGAGATTGAAGCCGATCTCACCGATCGCCTTGGCGCACGACTCACCGGTTCCGGGGATCTCAAGCGCGCCAACGAATGGACGCGCGATCAGCTCACCAGCTTCGGACTCCAGAATGCCCATCTCGAGTCATATCACTTTGGACGCGGCTGGGCGCTCGACAACGTCTACATCCGCATGACCGCTCCCAGCGTCGCCATGCTCTACGCCCTGCCCAAGGCTTGGACGCCCGGCACCAACGGCGCCATCAAGGGCGAGGTCGTCCACCTCAAGGCCACCACCGCCGAGGAGCTCGCCGCGGAAAAAGGAAAGTACGCCGGCAAGATCGTCCTCATCAGTCCCGTCAGCGAAATCACTCCGCAGACCGAGGCGGCAAACCGGCGTTATGACGACGCCGCTCTCCTCGCCATCAGCGAATATCAGATTCCCGGCGTCCGCCTTCGCATGCCCGGTGGTCCCGTCTTCAACATGGACGACCTCCGCCGCCGCTTCCAGTTCCAGCGCGCTCTTACCCGCTTCCTGGAAGAAGAAAAACCGGCCATGACCATCGAAGCCAGCCATGGCGACGCCGGTCTCCTCTTCGTCCAGGGCACCCAGGCCTACAAGGACGGTTCACCCGACGGCTATCCGCAGCTCGTCATGCTGGCCGAGCAGTACAACCGCCTCGCCCGCCTCGTCGATCGCAACGTCCCCGTTGAGGTCGAGGCCAGCGTGCAGGCTCACTTTGAAAATCCCGACAATGGCGACGTCTATAACACCGTCGCGGAAATCCCCGGCACTGACAAGCAGGATGAGATCGTCATGGTCGGAGGCCACCTCGATTCCTGGCATGCCGGCACCGGCGCCACCGATGACGCCGCCGGCGTTGCTGTCGCCATGGAAGCCGTTCGCATTCTTCAGGTCCTCGGCGTCAAGCCCCGTCGCACCATTCGCATCGGCCTGTGGAGCGGCGAAGAGCAGGGATTGCTTGGCTCCCGCGCCTATGTCACCGCCCACTTCGGCAAGCGCGACGAACCCGCCGAGCGTCCCGGCGATCTGCCTTCGTACATGCGCCCGCAGGAAAATCTCCCGCTCCACCTCAAGCCCGAGCAGGCGAAAATTTCCGCCTACTTCAATATCGACAACGGCACGGGCAAACTGCGCGGCATCTACACCCAGGAAAATTCCGCCGTCGTGCCTCTCTTCCAATCCTGGGGACGCCCTCTGCGCGACATCGGCTTCACCACTATTACTCAGCGCAATACAAGCGGCACCGACCACCTCTCGTTCGATGCCGTTGGCATCCCCGCCTTCCAGTTCATCCAGGACCCCGTCGAGTACATGTCGCGCACACATCACTCCAACATGGACGTTTACGATCGCGCCCAGCGTGAAGACATGATGCAGGCTTCCGTCGTGCTCGCCTCGTTCCTCTATAACGCCGCCATGCGCGACGAGATGCTGCCGCGCAAACCACTTCCGCCCAATGCCTCCATGGAGAGCGCTCCTGCTCCCGCCGCCAAGGAAGCCCCCAGCGCGAAGAAGCCCGCAAAGGCAAAGTCCCGCTGATCCAATTCATCCTTGCCAGGCGGGACTTCGGTCCCGCCTTTATTATTGCCTCGTTACATGCATTTATATATGTGGATTAAGTACTGACGAATCGAGCGGGCATAAAAATGGGGACCGCTTGCGCGGTCCCCCAAGGGTTCACTTCCTTACAACTAGAACGTGAACCGGATCTTCAAACGCACGGCGCGGCCTGCCTGGAACGTAATCGGCATGCCGTATTGCCCGTTGAGGATCAATCCGTTCGCATTCGCCGTCGAAATGTAGTTGTACGGGTGCGTCAGGTCGTGGTACAGGGTCGCAGCGCCGCCAACCGGGATGATGGCACTCGATGCGCCGAGTTCCTGCGAATAGATCGTACCGGCACGCTGGTTGAACAAGTTCGTAACGTTCAACTCAAGTCCGACACGCATCGCTTCGTTTGTCTTGTTGACCTTCATTTCTTGGACAATACTGAAGTCCGTCTGTGCAAATGGATCGGTGCGCCGATTCGACACACCATTCAGAACCCACGTGCCGTTCGGACCTCTGGTTACGTCCGCCCAACCGCCGCGATTTTCCAGGAACACAGGGGCTCCCTGGATGTTGGCATACGTGCTCAGCGGTGTTCCCGAGTACCATTGCTGGAACCCGCCAATCAGTGTTTCCTGGTTCCACCACTTCAACCGGTAGTAGCCGTACGCCTTGAAGGTGTGCGGACGGTCGGTTGCCAGCGGTCCATTGATGTACTTTCCATGCGAGTCAAACTGCATGTAAGGTTCGTCAAACGCGCGGTCGACGTTCGGACTGTTGCGGCCCGGGTTTACCGTTCCGCTGTCGCTCACGTCCGTCGAGGTCAAACCGCTGTAGTTGCCGTAGAAGCGGCTGTAGGTATATGACACGGATCCGAACCACCTGCCGGCTCCGCGCCGCGTCAGGCGAAATTCGAGTCCATCGTAGTTACGAGTCGCTTTGGGCTGCACTGGGCAGTCCGTGCACTCAGACGACCCGATCGGCTGAACGTCGACCCCGTAGCCCGGGTTCACGATGTAGTACTGCTCGCCCGCCGGTGTGAAGTGACCTGCGTCTTCAATCGTGCGGTCAAGCCGTTTGCGCGAGTAGCGGGTTTCAAGTGCCAGGGTCGGAGTAATCGCCCAATCCAGGCCTGCTGTGTATTCGTGCTGTTTCATCGGCTTCAAATTCGGATCGATGTAACCCGTTGGTCCGAGGCTTCCCGGAGCGTTCGGGTCGTTCGAATACGTCCGGTAGTCCTGGTTCTCAATGAACCGCAGACCCGAGGGCGTGCTGCCGCCGGCAAAGTTTGCCCCGCCGGTCGGATTGCAGAAGTGCCCGTTGGCTCCACGTACCGGAACGATCGTCGTCCAGTCGTAGGTGTCCAGCGCGTACACGCAGTCATGCCAGTAGTTGCCGCCAAAGGATCCCTTCGGCAGTTCGTACTTCATGATGTCGAAGAACCAGCCATAGCTGCCATACAGCTTCAGCTTGCCGTTCCCCAGGATGTCCCACGATCCGCCAAGTCGCGGCGCTGTCTTCTCGCCGAAACCAAAGCTGATACCCGGGAACGACTTGGTGAACGAAGGCACGTTCTCCTTGTCCATGCGCACGCCGAGATTCAGGGTCACGCCGTGACCCAGCGTCCAGGCATCCTGGAAGTACAAGGCATGATTAAAGCTGGAAGCCGAACCGAATTCGCCGTACTCGCGAATGTTCAGTGTTCCCCACAGTCCCGTGCAGGCCGAACCAGTGCCCGCCTGCGCCGGTGTCACACCTCCGGTCGAGCCGGGGTCGTTAGGGCCTAACGTGCCAGGCGCCCTGTTGCCCCAACCATTCGCCGCATTGGACGCCGTAATCGCCTGGCAGACTCCGTAGTTCGAAGTCAGCGGAGTATACGGAGTGCCATACGCAACGTATGCCTGCGACGTGTTATAGCCATACGTATCGTCGTTCCACAGGCGGTTGAACGCATACCCAAACTTGAAGTTGTGCGTCCCTAAGAATCCCTTCTTGAAGTACGCCAGGTCCTGCGCAAAGCTGGTCCGGGAGAACTTGTTGAAGAGGTACGCAAGATTCGCACCAATATTTGAGTAGTTGGCGGAAAGCGCAAAAGCTGAAGGAAGTGGTGTACCAGCAGGTCCACCAAAACCCGTCAGCGAAGTCGCACCCACGGCCGAAATAGGGCCATAGCTGTAGTTGCTGTTGACGTAACGGTACCGCACGCCAACGGGCAGACCACGGTCCTGGTAGTCATAGAACTGGTATCCGAACCGGCTCGTTGCAATCAGGTTTGGTGTGATCGTGATGTCCGCGCCTGTGTTGTACAACACGTTCGGTGCAACAAAGCCAATCTGGTAGCCGTAGTTATTCGGGCTCGTCTGCGACGAACCGTTGAACTGGTTGCTGAACACGCTGTCCGCAGTCGGCCACGAGTTGCCCTGGACCTTCTGGTAGTTGTACATCCAGGATCCATACAGCCGGATCTTCTGCGTCGCCAGGTAGTCCACGCGAGCTTGCGAATAATACGTGTTGCTGTTGTAGCTGAAGGTCTGGTTGCCGGTGCCAACAAAGTTGACCGTGCGGGATTCCTGGTCGATGTCCGGGGCTGTGCCCAGGAACACCCACAGGCGATCCTTCACCACGTATCCGCCAACTTCAAAGCCCGGATCGAGAATGCGCGCATGATCTTTCTTCGGCTGGTAGTACTGCACAATCGAATCCGTGCGCGTCCCCGTATTCTTCTTCGAATTCGGATCGTAGCGCAGAGTCCTGCCCGGCGCCGCATTCAGCGCATCCGAGCGGAACGACATGAACACGCTGCCGTGCCACGCATTGCCGCCGCGCTTCTGCACGACGTTCACCACGCCGCCAAGTGCGCCGCCGTACTCGGCTTCGAATCCGCTGGATTTCACTTGGACTTCCTGGATGAATTCCATCGGCATGTTCGTGTTCGAAGCACCCGTCTGGATCGCGGCCGTCTCCTGGCCTTCGATCAGGTACGCGTTCTCCGAGTTGCTCGCACCGTCGATCTGGTATCCGCCGCCCTGTAGCGGTTCGCTACGGGCGCCAGGCGCAAATTGAATTACCGACTGGAACGAGCGGCCTTTCGGCACGTAGTTCAGAACGTCTTCCGTGACGTTCGTCTGTACCTTGGACTGGGTCACATCAACGAGCGGCGCGGCGCTGGAAACTTCCACCACCTGCGAGCTCGTGCCCACTTCAAGTTTCAGGTCCATCGTTGGCAGTTTGCCGACTTCAAGAACTAGACCAGATTGTTTGAGGATGCGGAATCCCTGTGCCGTTACGGTGATTGTGTATTCACCCGGCGGCAGGTTCGCAAATCGATAGTAGCCCGATGCGTCGGTTTCAGCCTTCTTGCTGCCGATCAGCGACGGACCTGATACTTCAACGACCGCCTTGGAAATCACGGCGCCTGTCTGGTCCTTTACGGTACCCTGCAAGCCTGCCGTTGTTTCCTGTGCGACTGCCGATGAGACCATCAGGATGACTACCAGAAGCCACATTGCAAGGGCATAGCCCCGGCTTTTGGTCATAAACCCAATCCTCCTTAGGATTCTTGGTTGTGGGAAACGGTTGATCCAAAGGAGGCGCTGAGACTCTCTGATCCTGGTGGTTGAACAAGATCGCGGTTCCCAGTCTGCCCCCTGAAAACGAATACGTCGTTCAAACCAAATAGAGAAACGGTTCGTTTGTACATTCGCACTTGTCGTTCCAAACAGATAGAACGACAAATGTCTATATTTCAATTACTTGGCTTTTCCACAGGCAGGAGATTTACCGATTTTGATAGTATTCCACCTATAGGCTACAAAATTCCACATAAGTGGCTTTTGCATACGCACCAAAATGCTATTTTTATCCAAATATTTGTATACACTATCCATTATTCATTGGAAATTTGCATATGTAAATCCGCGGAAAACAGGCCCTTCCAAGGCCCGCTGGCGCGGACCTGAGTCTCTTCGCTCGCATCCTCTATTGCGATGATCCGAAGCAACTTTTCCAGGCGCAGAATCGCTCCGGCCAGAATTACATTGTCAATTGTGAATCTATGCGCCTTCCGGCTTGAAGATCATCCCGCAGCTTGTTTTGCCGTTCATGATGACGCGCAGCGGTCCCTCGAAGTGCAGATGCCTTACGCAGCCATCTTCTTCCGCTGCCGGCTGTGAACTCAGCCACGTCCAGTCCACGAATCCTTCGCCTGCATCCGGATTCACCGTGAAGTAGCCCACCTGGAATGCCGTCAGGTTCTGGAAGAAATGGCTTCCCTGCGACGGTGTCACCCGGAAGTCGCGAAATCCCGCTTCCACGATTGCGCGTGCCCCTGCGATCTGGTCCCACTCCACCGGAATGCCAAGCCATGGATCGTTCGACCCCCATCGTCCGACGCCGATCAACAGATAGGGCGTTCCATTCTCGCTCAGCTTTGCGTTCAGTTGCGCCACTCCTGCCGCCACTTCCTGGCTCTTCGCCCTCTCGAAGCGATGGAAATCCACCACCACCACATCGTGCAGGTCTTCAATGCGCCCGTTGCCGAGCACCTTCGCGCTCTGGCAAATCAGCCGCTCCGGAGCCACGTCTTCCATCATCAGTTCTTCGCTCTCCCGTGAGAGCACCAGCGGCCGTACCTGTAGAAATCCGAAGTCCGCCGCCTCTCCCGGAGATCCCTGCAGCCGCACCGCGAACTCAATCTCCACCGGACGCCTGAGCGCTTCCTCGCTGATTCCTATCAACTGCTCCAGCAGCGCCGCCAGCGGAAACACGCCATGCTTCAGCACAGGCGCAAAACTTACAATCCTTATCCCGCTCCGGCTCAATCCGTCATACACCGCGTGGTTATCCACCGAATATGTCGAACCCAGCCTGTGCAGCGTGCCGTCGTTCTCTGCCTCTTTCAGCCCGAAGCACACTTCCCGCAGGTTCTCCACCGAATCCTCGCGCTGGCTCGTATGGTCCAGCTCCAGCGCCCAGAACTCCGACTGCGAATTCGCCAGTATGTCCTCCACCGACGAAAACTGCACCAGGTTTTGCGGATACTTCGGGCAAAACGTCAGGCACTTCCCGCCATCCACCACCGCGCGCCCCAGTCCCAGCGCCACCGCCGCCACTCCGTCTTCGGGATTCATCGGCGGCGCCGGGTAGAAATTCCGCGACCGCACCACGCCGGAAAAGTCCGGATAGAAGCGGTGTCCGTGGCTCGTCCCCACCACCTGTTGCAGAATCACCGCCATCTTTTCTTCTTCCAACCGGTAGGGCGTCGCTCGCACGTATGCCTTCGCATGCTGGCTGAACGTCGAGGCGTACACGCGCTTGATCGCCTCCATCAACTGCTCCAGCCTTACTCCCAGGTCCGGGTGATAATTGCCCAGCATGAACGTCTCGTAGACGCCCGTGAACGGCTGGTATTGCGAATCCTCCAGCAGGCTCGACGACCGCACCGCCAGCGGATAATGCACCTCCGCCAGGTATGCCAGCAGGTTCTCGCGCAACTCCGCCGGCAGCGTCGCCGCCAGGAACTTCCTCTCGATCTCCGCGTCGTCCGTGCAGCGGATTGCAAAATCCAGCAGCTTGTTTTCGCGCAGGAATTCGTCGAACAGGTCCGTTGCCAGCACCACCGCCGGAGGCACCTCCACTCGCACTCCCGAGAATCTTCTCGGCATCCGGTGCTTGTGCAGCAGGTGTCTTACAAATGCCAGCCCCCTCGCCTTGCCTCCCAGCGACCCGCCGCCAATGCGCACAAAGAATGCGTCGCTCGCCTTGAACGTCTCTGCGTTGAAGTCTCCAATCAGCCCTTCGCTTCTCTCCCGCTTATACTCCGCGATCGACTCGATCAGGTCCCGCCTTAGGTCTTCCTTCGTCGCAAAGTCCGATACCTTGCGTGGCCGCAGCTTCTGCGCCAGCGCAAACTCCGTCCTCGCCATCAGCCAGTGCGAAAAATGATTTCGCTCGCTGTGATATGTAATGCTTTCTTCTGGAATGTTGTGCAGCAATTCTTCCAGCGCGTTCAGGTCTTTCGCCCGCCCAACCTCTGTCTGGTCCGGCAGACGGAACACAAAATCCCCGAACGCAAACTGCTCCACCAGCAGCTGCCGCAAATCTCCCAGCAATGTCGGTGAACGTTTGCGCAGAAACGAGAAGCCTTCCTCCTGCGCTTGTGTCATAAATTGTGTGCGGCTCGATTGCAGTACGATCGGCACGTCCGGCACCGTCTCTCGAATCATCCTCGCCAGTTCGAACCCTGCGTCCGCCAGCAGCGCCCCGCCCCTTGGAAACTCCACGTCCGACACCACGCCCAGCAGGTTGTCCTTGAATTTCTCCACCTGCTCTACTGCGTCTTCGTAATTCGTGCACAGCAGGATCTTCGGCCTTGCGCGCATCCTCACCAGTTTGTGCGCCACGTTCAGACCTTCGCCGATCAGTCCTCGCGTCTGTGCAATCAGTTCCGTGTAGATTACCGGCAGGAACGACGAGTAGTAGCGGATGTTGTCCTCCACCACCAGCACCACTGGCACGCCCATCACGTCCGCGTCGTGTTGCACATTCCGCTCGTCTTCCACGTACTTCACAATCGAAATCAGGATTCTCACGTTCCCCTGCCACAGGAAAATCCTGTCGATGTCTGCTGTCTGGTTCCTCGCTACGAATTTCTTGATCTCGCGATAGTCGTACGCCAGCACCACCACCGGCACGTCGAGCCCTGCTTCTTTCACTTTGCGCGCCAACTCCGCCGCGTCCATGTCGCCCACATCCAGGCTCGTCACGATCAAGTTGAATCTCGGCTGCCGGTGCGCAAGTTCCAGCGCCTCCTTCCCGCTTGAAACATGCGTAATCCCCGGGATGTGTTGCAGGTTCAGCTCCAGTGATTCGCCGATCAGCAACTCGTTCAGCCGTCCGTCCTCACGCAGAATGAACGAGTCGTACAAACTCGACACCAGCAGGATGTCCTGCACGCGAAACGGCATCAGGTTTTCGAATCCCTCGAACAGCTTCTCCGCGTCAATCGCCGTATCCAGTGTCCGTCTTGGTCCCATTGCCTGGTCCTGGTCTCCCGTCATACTCATGACCGATAAAAAACAGGCGGGATGGAACTCGTCCACCCCGCCTCAGTCTTTCGCCACTCACTCACGCGAGCTATACGAGTCCCTGGTCCAGCATCGCGTTGGCAACTTTCAGGAAGCCGCCGATGTTCGCGCCGTTTACCAGGTTCCCCGGAGTCCCATAGGTCTCCGCCGTCTCGTAGCAGTTCTTGTGGATCGCGATCATGATCTTGTGCAGCCGGTCGTCCACTTCCTCCCGTGTCCAGCTCAGCCGTGCGCTGTTCTGCGACATTTCGAGGCCAGACGTTGCCACGCCGCCCGCATTCGCCGCCTTCGCCGGTCCATAGAGCACCTTTGCCTCCAGGAACAGCTTCGTGGCATCCAGCGTGCTTGGCATGTTCGCGCCTTCGCTCACCAGCTTGCATCCGTTCGCGATCAGGTTCGCTGCGTCTTTCGCGTTGATCTCGTTCTGCGTCGCGCTCGGGAACGCGCAATCGCCCTTCAACGCCCACAGTGGATTGTGGTCCAGCTTCATATCGGTCGGCATGAAGAGGGCCTTCTTGAAGCGGTCGGCATACTCGCGAACGCGGCCGCGCTTGATGTTCTTCAACTCCATGATCCACGCCAGCTTCTCCCGGTCAATGCCGTCCGGATCATAGATTACGCCGTTCGAGTCGGACACCGTCACAGGCTTCGCGCCCAGATCCAGCAGTTTTTCAATCGTGTATTGCGACACGTTGCCGCTGCCCGATACCAGGCACACTTTGCCTTCCAGCGAGTCTTTTTTCGTCTTCAGCATCTCGGCCGCAAAGTACACGCAGCCGTAGCCCGTCGCTTCCGGACGAATCAGCGAGCCGCCCCAGTTCAGGCCCTTGCCCGTCAGCACGCCCGTGAACTCGTTGCGGATCCGCTTGTACTGTCCGAACAGGTAGCCGATTTCGCGGCCGCCCACGCCGATGTCGCCCGCCGGCACGTCCGTGTCCGGCCCGATGTGCCGCTGCAGTTCCGTCATGAAGCTCTGGCAGAACCGCATCACTTCGTTGTCGCTCTTGCCCTTCGGGTCGAAGTCCGATCCGCCCTTGCCGCCGCCCATCGGCAGCGTCGTCAGCGAATTCTTGAACACCTGCTCGAAGGCAAGGAACTTCAGAATGCCCAGGTTAACTGAGGGATGGAAGCGCAGTCCGCCCTTGTATGGTCCAATCGCGCTGTTCATCTCAATCCGGAACCCGCGATTCACCTGTACGTTGCCCTGGTCGTCGAACCACGGTACGCGGAACATCATTACCCGCTCCGGCTCCACGATCCGCTCAAGAATCTTCTCCGAGATGTACTCGGGATGTCTCTCCAGCACCAGCCGCAGAGATTCGAAAACTTCCTGCACGGCTTGGTGAAATTCCGGCTCGGCCGGGTTCTTTGACTTCACCTTGGTCATGACTTCTTCAATGTACGTTCCCGGTGCTTTGATTCCGGGCGTCATAATACCTGCGCTCATAAGTAAGTTCCCTCCAACGCGGACCCGGTCCTGCCGGCTCCGGCTATCAACCTCGTTTGGCATGCTTGCCGGAGTCTCTCTCCTCCGGCTGGACATTCTGGCGGTTTGTGTCGCTATCCGTAGGTTTCACCACAGGCGCAGGTGAACCCCCTGTAACCGGAAGCGCGCGGAGCGGACTTGGGCTCGCGAAGCAGTGCACTCTCGTGCGATGCCTGGTCCATGTAATTTTGCTTTGTACGAGGTGTGTCCCATTCCCGAAGCCGCTGGAAGGCTTCGGTCCGTGCCGTGCGAACCACGCTGCGGCACACTAGCCGCCTAGCGCTTTCCGCACTCGCCGGTCTCGAGGCTTCGATCATCCCGCATCCCCCGAACGCACAACTCCGGGCAAAACAGGGCCGAATATCCTACGCGGTCCAAACACTTACCGCGGGTGCACGGGCGGGACCTTGTCGCGAGAATCGCGCTCAAACTCTTTCCCGTGCTTAGCTTCGGCATTTAACGTTGCCGGGGCAGGGCGGGGCAGTGACCATAATCACCCCGGAGAGTGACCTCCCGGCCTCTCCATAAACCCGCTCCCAGAGCGGGTTTTCGCTGGCTCCATGGGCGGGATCCAGGTGACAATCATCACATCTTACACGGACACTCTCCCCCTCCGCCAGTCCCTCCCCTCCACCCCAAATCCGCGCCGGGTGCCCCCTTCGCTCACACAAACCAGACAGTCGCTACCCTTCTCGCGCTTTTTTCGCGAGAGGGTGGGGCCGTTGCTGTTGCCTTTACTTTTCCTAATAGCTAAGCGCTAACACCTGGCCGCTATAAACACAGAGGCGGGGAGCTGCCCCGCCTCTACTGAATCCTCACGTTCTTCCGTTTTACAGTGTCCGCAAGAACGCGACGACGTCTTTCTTTTCCTGTTCGGTCAGCTTGACTTCATCCACCAAGTTGAAGAACTCAACCGTATCTTCCAGCGTGAGCAACCGTCCGTCGTGCATATATGGCGGCGAGTCTTTCACCCCGCGCAGTGGAAACGTCTTGATCGGCCCATCGTGCGAGGCCATCATCCCGTTAATCATCCGCGGCGTGTAGAAGCGTTCCGTCTGCATGTTGTGCATCGTGTTGTCCGTGTAATACGGAGGCGTATGACAGGATGCGCACTGCCCTTTCCCAAAAAACAGCGCTTCTCCGCGAAGCTCGGCCGCGCTGGCTTTCTTCGGGTTGAGCCGGCCATCGATGCCCAGCTTCGGTGCCGGAGGAAAGTCGAGGATGGACTGGAACTCGGCCATGAAGTGAACCTGGCTGCCCCGGTCCAGTATGTTGACGCCTTTCTTCGTCGCGATCACGGGATCGCCATCGAAGTATGCGGCGCGCTGCTCAAATTCCGTAAAATCCTCCACGCTCTTCAGCGCCCGCTGCGAGCCGAACAACCGTTGAATGTTCACACCCCGGAGGCTGGGTGTGTTGATGCGATGGCGGTACTCCTGCGGACGTATATCTCCCACCAGGTGCGTGGCCCGGTTCGTATGGCCATTCACGTGGCAGTCGAGACAGGCGACGCCACGGCTCGGCAACGCCGACCGCCGGTCCGCCGTCTGGTTGAACTGCTGTTGCGGGAACGGAGTCAGCAGCAGCCGCAGTCCCTCCAACTGTTTCGGATTCAGAATGCCGTTGAAGAGTTCGTAGTAGTTAACCAGGTTCACCACTTTTCCCTGCGAAACGTCCCCCAGGTCGGGCCGCGTCGTCAGGTAAAGCGGCGGTGGATACTCCGGCAGGAAGTGGTCCGGAATATCGAAGTCAAGATCGAAGCGCGTCAGATCCCGTCCTTCCAGCTTGTTGATTTCATCAATCACATAGGTTGGGAACAGCATTCCCCCTTCTGGATGGTTGGGGAAAGGCAGAGGCATGAATCCCGCCGGGAACAGGTCTTTCTCTTTGATCTCTTCCGGCGACATCGCCGCCAGTTGATCCCACGTAATCCCCTTTGGGAGTTTTACCCGCACGCCCTCCTGCAGTGGCTTGCCGCGACTCATCGTGGCATCTTTCGCCGGACGATTGCTAAGGTCGTAACGTTGATTCAGCAGCTCCATCTGGCGCTTCATCAAGTCAGGTTTCGCTGCCTTCATGCGAGACATGGTTGCCGGAAAGTCTTCATCGAGGTTAACCGGCATATAGCTGGACTGGCGCTTCCCCGGCTCCTGGGCAAGCGCCAGCCCGAGAAACACCACCACCACGAAGCAGAATCCTGCGATCCACCCCGCCGTCGCATATTTCCATTTCATAGACTCCTCCGTCGTTGGCACACGAGATGACCATTCCCGAATGCGCTCGCCAGCAAATACATCTGCCGGCATCGCTCATGCACGAGTGTCTAGCGCGCATGTCGCCGCGCATTCAATGTATGGCCGTTGTTTGGAGGCCCGATAGGCAAAACACTTATGTGCCATAGTTGATGCCCGCCAGTAAGTCTCTGCCGTGATCTAGATCACCTGCCCAAGGTAATTCCCCACGGACCAAGCCGTGCCCTGCCCTGCTCGCGCCGTCGTTTGCAATAGGGCGGGGTAGTCGCCGTTGTGGTCTTTTTATTTGTCTTTGCTCTTGCGTTTGTCTTTGCCTTTGCTGTTGCTCTTGCTTTTGTTTTTGCTTTTAGCTAATAGCTAAAAGCTAGTAGCTTCTTCTCACCCCGGCCTCTGGAATCGCAATCTCTCCGCCAGCCGATCCACTGCCACCAGTTGTGCGGCTTCGTGCACCGGAACGTTCCACCGTCGCCGAGCCTGCTGAATATCCACCCACGTCTCACCCACTGCCCGCCGAATCACCGCACGCGCTCGCCGCGCCGGCATCTGCAATCCCATCCACTCTTTCGCCTGTAGCGTTGCCGACACCACCGTTCCTGCGTCCATCATCCAATGTGGTGCGACCTCTGTTCTCTCCGCCAATGCCTGCATCGCATCCAGCGTGATTGCGTCTGCCTCCAGCTCTGCCACCACTCGCGCCCGCACCAGTCCGCCGTTCCCTGCCGTCACCTGGTTCGCCCCGGACGCCAGCAGCAATGCCTCGCATTCCATTGCCAGCACCTCTGCGTTCGACACTGCCTCTCCTGCTTCAAATCCCAGCAGTACTCCTTCCCTCTCCAGGTGTTTTCGCACCGCTCCCAAGTCGAGCCCCCGTGCGTCCATCACTCCGCCCGACCCGTCCGCCAGCGCAATCAATTTTGCTCCATGTCCTGCCAGCGCCTCCGCCACATCCAGCGCCTTCCGCCCGCACCCCTGCAACGCGATCCTCGCTCCCTCCATTCGTCCCATCCGTGCGTGCAGTATTCGCATCACCCACTGCGTCGCTGCTTCGCACTGGCAAGCCCGCTCCACGTCGGAACCCGGCAACACGCGCACCGCTGCTCCCGCGCACTCCTGCGCCAGCCATGCCATCACGTAATCGTTTGCGCCGTTTCCGCCTGTTATCGCTCCCGCCGTCGTACGCGCCCGCAGTGCCGGCGCAAACTCTCTCGTCAACTGCCGCATCTCCGTCTCCGAGTGCTCCATCGACTGACATCCCAGCAGCACGCCTCCGCCGCTCGCCGCCACGTTCATCAGCGCGCATGTCCACGACATCCGCATCGCGTGCGCCCGCACTTCGCTCTGCGAACCCTGCGGCCTCACCTCCAGCCGCGCAATCGAGTACGGATGGATTGTGTGATGGACTGCCTCCTGCGCCGTCACCGTCACCGCGCGCCCATCTTCGCGCATCAGTGGTAATCGCGCCGTACACTCCCGCTCGCAATGCCGCAACCGTTCAACCATCCAGTCTTCCAGGTCCAGCAACAGCGCCGCTCGCTCAAACGCCACCACCGCCTGCACAAACGGATCGTCCAGCCGGTCGAGGTCTGGTAGGTGGGATGTAATCAGTTCTCGCGTCGTCATCTCGTCCTCCACGCTTCACTTCTACCGTTGTCTTTGCTTTTGCGCCTGGCCACTGCGGGTGCCCCATTCAAGCTTCTTTTGCTTGAGTGGGGTAGTTGCCTTTGCCGTTGTCTTTGTCTTTGCTGTTGCTCTTGCTTTTGCTTTTAGCTAGCAGCTAATAGCTATTAGCTGCTTTTCAAAAAAGGGCCCCGCAACCTCCGTCGCGGAGCCCCAGCCACTACAAAGGGTCATCTCAGGCTTCCGCGACTGCGCCATCGCTGGCCAGCCATCGGAACTCTTTCGGCTCCTCGTACCGCGGCACGATATCGAGATACAGCACTGCCAGCCGGAATGCGATTACACCCGCTGTCAGCACCGCCATGGTCAGCGCGATTTCCGGCCACTTCGGCACATACTGTGCGCCGCTCATCGCGTCCAGCGCGGTGATTGACACGTTCAGCCGGTTCGCCATGAAACCCATCACCACCGTCGCGCACGTCCAATAGAGGTACAGCGGCGTGTCGCGCACTTTCCTCCAGCTCAGCAGCGCCAGGGGTGCCGCCAGGAACAGCACGATCTCCAGCCAGAAATATCCTGCTTCCTTATTCATCATGAACGCGTAATGCGTCGCGCCGTTGCGTACCAGGTCCAGCGCGCGGAACACCGCGTACACGCCCAGCAGGATCATCATGATCCGGCTCAGGTCTTGCAGCAGCGAGTACTCAATCTTCGCCTGCAACGACCTCACGCACAGGTAGAGCACCATCACCAGCAGCGCCATTCCCGCCGGAATCGCCGACAGGTAGAACAGCGTCGTCAGGTACGGGCTATACCACAGCGGGTGAACTTTCCCTTTCGCGATCAGGAACAGTCCGCCGAGGTACGACTGATGCATCGACGACAGCAGCACGCCGGCCATCACCAGCCCGATCAGGATGCGATGCTGCCATTTCAGGTACCACCGGCGCAGCCCCTTCCACGGGATCGCTTTCTCAACCAGCGACGGTGAAAATTCCAGCGCCAGCACTGTCGTGTAGCACATCACGCACAGCGACACGTCAAACAGTACCGAGTGCTTGTTCCAATAAATGATCGGGTGCCAGATCCTCCACGGCAGCCCGAGTTCATACAGCATGCCCACGCACACCGAGCAGTATCCCAGGAACGACAGCAGGATCGAGGTCCGCAGCAGCGGCCGGTATCGCTCCATCCCCAGCAGGTACACGGCCGCTGCAATGCAGAACCCCCCAGCCGATAATCCCACTCCGCACAGTGTTCCGAATCCGACCCACAATCCCCACGGCTGCGCGTCCGTCAAATTCGTCGAAACCACCCAGCCCTCGAAGAAGCGGAGGTACGCCGCATATGCGCCAACCGCCAGGATGATCGTGCTGACGGCGCGCCACAACGTGATCTTTCCTATCAGTGCTTTCATGGCTACTTCCCCTTTCCTTCGAACTTGCCGAACTTCTCCGCCTCTGCCACGGCCTTGCGCCGCCGCGTAATCCAGTACAGTGCCGAGAGCATCGACCCGCCCACCAGCACCACCGTCGGCGACTCACCCAGGGCCGCCGCCGACAACATCGGCAGCGGTTCATTGCCCGTCGGAGGCATCACGAAGCCCAGTTGTTCGAATGGCACATCGGAGATGTAGAGCACGCTTGTTCCGCCGAACTCCTCCGTCCCATAGATCCTCGGTACGTAGTCGCCCTCGGTCCGTATGCGGTTCCACGCTTCTTTGATCAGTTCGTCGCGGTCGCCGAACGTCGTCGCGCCCACCGGACACGCCTCGGCGCACACCGTCGGCTTTCCTTCCTTCACCCGGTCGTAGCACATGTCGCACTTCTTCATGTAGGGCGCCAGCTTCGTCCACTGGTATTTCGGGACGCTCTGCGGGCACGCGATCATGCAATACCGGCAGCCCATGCACTTGCTCGCGTCATACGCCACCGGTCCCTCGGGAGTCTTGTGCAGCGCTCCCACCAGGCACGCCGACACGCACGCCGGTTCTTCGCAGTGCAGGCACATCCGCCGCACCGACTTCGCACCCTTTTGATCGACAAATGTCAATGCTTTATCGCTGAGCCCCGCCGGATGTTCCACCGGAAACCCGTGTGCCTGCTCGCATGCCTGTTCGCAAGCCTGGCAGCCGATACAGCGCTTTACATCCACGAGAATTGCTTTCTTCTTCGCCATGAGATTCCTCCTTTCGCCGATGTAAGCGCTGTTATGTCAGGAACACTTCCTGGATCAACCTGCGTTGCGCCTCGGGATCCAGGCCACTCAGCATGTCGCCCGTCGGAATGCCGCCGTCCTGCGCCATCGCCGGATTCGCCGTCATCCGCAGGTTATTCATCCGCTGCACGCTGTTATGCAGCCACGGTCCAATCAGCGG
The DNA here is from genome assembly GCA_021779935.1 of Acidobacteriota bacterium. GTDB lineage: Bacteria > Acidobacteriota > Terriglobia > Terriglobales > Acidobacteriaceae > JAJXZT01. The sequence goes on along the minus strand of JAJXZT010000022.1, from coordinate 57,530 downwards.
ACCCCGCACAAGGTTCTTCAGGTTCGTCGTCATCTCCGGCGACTTCACCACGCACACCCATCCTTTGTTATAGGGATCGCTCAGCACCAGGCTCGGGTCTTTCACCACCTCGTGGTTCACCGACGTGATCACGCCTTCCACCGGCGACAGCAGGTCAATCGTCTGTCCCTCGCGCGTAATCGTCATCAGCTTCTGACCCTGCCTTACCCACCGGTTCAACCCAGCCACCTCGATCCGGTCAATCTTGCCCAGGATCTTCGTCGCCAGCGCATCCATTCCTATGCGGCCGTTCTGGCGTCCTTCGTCGCGAACCCACGTGTGCCCCGGATGAAAACAGAAGTCCTTCGGAATTTCGAAGCCAAGTTCGCGAGAAATTGACGGTGCCTCCATGCGCGCCCACGGGTCCGCCACCCGCGCCTCGCCCGGCTGCTCTTCACGCCTCATCATGTACGTAATCGAAATCACCACTAGGAAAGTAAGAAGTACGAAAAGGATTGACATATGAGTGCCTCCATCTCTCCCGGAATCTTTCTCTCCGGGCTTATAGCGGCTACTCGCCGTGTCGCGGCCGCCGTACCGAAGTACGACTCACGGCGAGCAACCACCGCTCTCATACATGCACTTTGGTGGCAACTCTCGCTTTCAATATGTCGCTTGTGTTTTCAGTAACTTAGGAGGGACTTACAAAGAACTATGTTGTGGAACCAGTGCATTTTGCAGTTTCTGTGGCAAATTGCAGCACTGCATTTTCTTGCAGATACGTCTGCTGCCTTTGCTTTTGATGTTGTTTATGTGGTGCGGGCGTCGGGGTCCCCGGCGACTCCGGCGCTGGGGTGATCGCCCTTGCCCGCGGCTGTTCGTTTTTGCTTTTGCTTCAGCGTTGGCCTTTTGAAACCTTCGACACTTCCGAAACCTCTCCTGCTCTTGCCTTAGCTCAGCAGCTTAGTAGCTCAGCAGCTTAGTAGCTCAGCAGCTATTTCCCCGTCAGCGTCCACATCACTGTCGCATCGAACAGCGCCACTCCCTGCGGCGTCAGGTCATCGAACGCCGGGTTATCCAACGGGAACAACGTCCTCCTTGCCGGAGCCAGGAATCCTCCGTCCATCGTCGCGCCCTTTGCGTATCCGAAGATGGCCCGCTCTTCGTCTTCGTTTGGCAGCGTCGCGATCACGGTTGCATCCGGCGTCGGACGCGCCCACTTGATCGTCCCGGTCTCGTTGGTAAACTTCACCAGTCCCGGCTTCAGCCCCGCCGCCATCGGACTCCACGCGCCCACGATGTTCAGGTAATTTTCCGGCGGATCGTCGCTCTCTTTTTCTTCTCCGTGCTCGCCGTAATCCACATACCGGCCACGTCCTGCCATTCGCATCGTGTCCGCAAACAGCCCTTCCAGCACCAGCACCGGAACCGTCGTATCGCGATATTTATTTGCCAGCTTGTATTTCGAACACGTCGCCGACAACACCACCATGTCCATTCCGTCCGCCTTCGCCTGCGGATCCATCTGGTCGGCAATCGTCACGTCGAACCCCAGCGCCTTCAGATGCGCCACCATGTGCTCGTCCGCTTCCTTTCCTTCGCCGGCGTTGATTCGTTCCACGAACAGCAGCTTCTTTCCTTTCGCTGCCTGTGCCAGTTCCTCGTGCAGACGCGACGGGTCATACGCCTGCGGCGTCACCGGCGGGCTCACCGCCCAACGCACCGACGCGTCAAACAGTTTCAGCCCGGAGTACCACGCCCGCAGCTCCGGGTCTTTCGCGCCCGGCCCATACACCGCCGTCAGCAGATGGAAGTTATCGTCCGAAAGGTAGAACCCCACTCTCCGCGCCGGCGCGACAAAATCGTCATACATCGATGAATCTTTTTCGTACGTGAATATCCCCGCCCGGCGCGGAAATCCCTCGAAGTTCGTGACCACCCTTGCACTCGCCGCCGGCTTGCCCCAGCCCACCGTCGCCGGTCGCAGGTAGAGCGTTCCAAACAGCTCGCTCTTCAGTCCCAACGATTCTGTAATCGGCGATGTCGCGCTCGCGATGTATCCGTAGAGTTCCGAGAAGCTCTGCGCATAGTGCTGCACCGGATCCACCACTTCAAAATCCGTGTGCAAGTGCGGCCCCGTCATCCTCATCTCCGGATATTCGTAGGTGTTCCACGTAAACACAGGGATCGACACATCTCGATATGTCGCCTGCAACACGTGTGCATTCGCCGTCGACGAGATCACCACCAGGTCCATCCCGTTCGCCTTCGTTGCCGGGTCCGTCTCCTTCGCCATCGTCACCACGAACCCCAGCGACTCCAGGTGCTTTTTCACCAGCCCATCGTCCGTGGGATGGTCCGCCTCCGGCTCACCCGTCACAAACAGCACTTTCTTTCCCTTCAGCGCCGACACCGGCAACATTTGCGCGAATACAGGGACGGACAGCAGCAATGCGGCCACCGTCGCCGCCACCGCCAGCAATTTCTTCATGGAAGATAGCTTCATGATGCCCACTCCAAAAAATCGTTATTGTCCCACGGCCAGGATTACTGCTTCCTTGCCGCTCATTGCCGGGACGAACACGCGATGCGTCTTCGGGTCATATGCCACTGCATAAATCCCCTTCACCAGCGTCACCTTCGTCCCCGCCTCGTAGCTGATGAACGCAAGCATCCGCTCGATGCTCAGCGTCCCATCCGCCGACGCCACAAAGATCGCGCCCTTCCATCCGCCCTTGCCTTGCGGCGCAAACGTAAACGTGTCGCCCGCTTCGCCCGTCCCCATCGGTAGTTCCTCGAACGTGAAACCTATGTCCGTGTCGATCACCGGCATCGTGCCGTTCTTGCACGCCACGAACAGCCGCCGCCCCATCGCGTCGATCGTCAGCCCCGTCGGCCCCTCGCCGCTGCCCACCGGAAAATCTCCCAGCGCCCCCAGCGTCTTCGTGTCCATCACGTGCACCACGTTCTTGTCCTCGGCCGCCACGTAGAGATCGCCATATCCGTTCGTTGCCATCCCTCGCAGTTCGCCGCCCAGCGGCGCCGATGTCGCGATCACGTCGCCTGTCGCCGCATCGATGGCTGCAACCGTTCCGCTGCCGGGCTCCGCTACGAATACTCGTTTGCTTCCGCCGTCGTACACCATCGCGTCGGGAGTCTTCCCGTCCAGCTTGATCGTCTTCAGAACCTTCAGCGTCGCCGTGTCGAACATCGTCACCGTGTTGCCGCCGCCGTTGCTCGCGAAGCCGTGTTCGAACTCCGGTGCCAGCGCGATGTCGTTTGCGCCCTTCGCCGCGATCTCGCCGACTTTCTTCCCCGTGTCCGCGTCCAGCACATCCACGCGGTCACCATGCGCCAGGTAAATCCTGCGTGCCGCCGCGTCCAGTTGGATGTCTCCGGGACTTCCCGCACCAACCTTGTACGTCGCCACCACGTGATACGTGGCATCTGCAGCCGTCGCCGTCGCCGCGCCCAGCAGCAGCATTGCGGCAATCGCAACAAATGTGACAACGTTCCTTCGTTTCATTTCTCTCATCGCCCACCTGCCGGGTATTTCATTCAAGCCTTCTTTTGGCTTGAGTGGGGTAGTTGTATTCGTCTTTGCTTTTGGTTTCGTTTTTTCTCGAAACTTGAAACTCGAAACTCGAAACTCTTCCCCGGCTGCCCCACGTTCGCGCCCTGTTGTTGGGCGATAACGTGGGAAAGCTTCCATCGTTCTTTCTCCGCCATCTGCACCGGCAACGGAAGATATGCTCCCTCTTGTTTCACGTCATCCTGTCCCTGCCGGCTCAGTACGTACTTCAGGAATTCCTCTTGCGCCGGATCAATCTCTTTCCCCGGCGCGTGCCGGTAGAAGATGTACACCGCCCGCGCCAGCGGATAGCTCCGGTCCTGCACGCTCTCTCTCGTCGCGGCCACGAATGGTCCTTGCGCGTGCTCGCCCAGCGCCACCGCCTTCACCTCTGGTCCCGCATAATAAGGATTCGAAATTGCGATCCCGTAGCGGTCTTTGGCCAACGCATCCAAAATTTGCTTTCCCCAGTCAATCCGCCCTCCGCCCGGTTTCGGACGGTTCGCGTACTCATGGATCCCGCAGTGCCATTGCAAACTTCCCTTCATCACCACGTTGCGGAAAGAGATCGCCACTGCGCTGTCCAGCCTCGCGCCGTAGAGATCGATCGGATGATGCGCCCACTCTCCCGTCAATCCCAAGTCACCCCACGTACGGAAATTTGTCGTCCCGCGTCTGTGCTCTGCGCCAAAGATCGCGTCCAGTTGTTGCAGCGTCAGGTGTGAAATCGGATTACCCTTGTGCACAAAGATCACCAGCGCATCCGCTTTTGTCGGGACGTCGAAGCTTCCCGTCGCTACTTCCACTCCCGTTGCGCGATAGCCCGTCGCCTGCCGGAACGCCATGCTCTCCATCGGCCATATTTCGCGTCCCATCAGCGCCAGGTCTGCCGCGCCGCTGTATAACCCGCCCATCGCCGATACCACGCCGTTCAACTTGTCTTCAAATTTCACCTGCGGCTGGTACTTGTGGAACCCCGTCTCCCAGCGCTGCATCAAATCCTGCATCTGCGCGCTGCCCCAGCTTCGTATCGTGCCCGTCACCTGACGTTCCGCCCGATATTCCGGCAGTCGTGCCTGTCCCCATGCACAGACACTAGTCCACGTAACGGCCAGCGCAATCGCCGCAACTCTTACCCTTCGCATCATTATTTACTCAAATACTTCAGGCTCGGCGTGACCTGTTTCTCGCGCAGCGGCATATAGATGCCTTCATCCAGCACCTTCTGCTGCCCCTGCCTGCTCAGGATGTAGCGAATGAATTCTTCCATCGCCGGATTCAGCGGCTTGTCCGGCTGCTTGTTCACATTGATGTACGAAACTCTTGCCAGCGGATAATTCGCCAGCGCCACTTCTTTATAGGTTGGCGCATAATACGGGCCGTTCGAGTTCTCTGCCACCGCAATCGGCTTCGTGCTCTCCGTGATGAACGCCATCCCGCTATAGCTGATGCCGTACTTATCCCAGCCCACCCACAGTGGAATCGGCATAATCACCTTGTTTGAGAGGTCCATCGTGTCGCTCCATTCGCCGCGCTTGTCGCCCACTGACAACACTTTCTCGCGCACGAATTCTTCGAATCCGTTCCACGGCTTCACTCCATAAACGTGAATCGGCTTGTCCGCCCATTCGCCTTTCAGCCCGAGTTGCCCCCACGTCGTAATCGCCTGCGGAGCGCCTCTGTACCGCGTGCGCGAAAAAATCGCGTCCAGTTGCTGATACGTCAGCTTGTTGATGGGGTTGTCCTTGTTCACGATAAACGCGATCGAGTCCAGGAAGCCGTAGTGGTCGAAGCTCCCGCCCACCACCGGAATGCTTGTCGGCGGATATCCATACTTCTGCTGGAACTGCGTGACATCCGAATGCTTCAGCTCCCGCGAAATGAACGCGCAGTTGATCTTCCCATCGATCAGCCACAGCGCCGCCTTCCCCGAGTACGGCGGCGGATTGCTCACCTGCACGTTCGGGTAATACTCCTTGAATCCCTCCACCCACATATCTACCAGTTGCGGCAACACGTTGAACGATGTGCACGTAATCTTTCCCGTGAGATTTTTTCCATACTGCGGCTTGAATGTCGTCAACTCGTCGTCCAGCCTCGGCTGTAGAAAATCCGGCGTCGGCAGCGGACGCGCCGTATCGTCCCACGACGGCGGATTCACCGGCAGTTTGTACGTATCCGGCTCTTCCTGTTTTGCCGGCTTCGTCTGTCCGGCCGCAAACGGAGTAGTTCCCAACACGAGCGCAACTGCGAGCAGAGTCTTTTTCATTGGTAAGAAACCTTCTCTCGAATCATGAAAGGCCGGCAGCGCACCGGGGAAACACGCTGCCGGATCGCCTCTGGCGCGTGCGTTGATTCGCGCGCCTTTGACGGCTCGTACTACCAGATAAACTTCAGTGCAAACTGTATCTGTCGTGACGTCGTCACCGTGCTGGTGATCTGTCCGGCATTTGCCAGCAGCGCTCCGTTTGCGTTGAAGATGTTCGTCGTCCCCTTCAGCGGAGGCGCGAAGTTCGTATGGTTGAACACGTTGAAGAGTTGCGCCTGGAACTGCACGTCGAACGTCTCCGAGATCCGCGGAATGTGCGTGTCCTTCATGAACGTCGTGTCCACGTTGAACAATCCCGGTCCCGTCAGTGAGTTCCGTCTTGCGTTCCCCAGCGTCAGCGGCGCCGGCAGCGTGAAGCACGAGGCATTTAAATAATCTACTTTCCCCGGATTCGTCGCCTTGCAGCCCGGCACCACATTTGGATAGTCAACTGTCAATGTACTGTTCTGTCCCAGGATGTTTCCGCTGATCTGCGGCGTAAACGGCAGTCCGCTGCGCAGCGTCAGGATGCTGCCCCAGGTCCATCCGCGCAGGGCCCATCCCGCCGCGCCCCACGACTTCGCCGCGCTCGGCAGTGCCCACAGGTAGTTGATCGTCGCCACGTTTCGCACGTCGTAATCCGAAAGCGCGCGGTTCAGGCTCAGGTCGAACCACGGCATGTTCACCACTGAGTTGTCGAACGTCGAACCCGCCACCGACGACGAGCTTGTGTCGAAATTCTTCGACCACGTATACGATCCTTCGTACCGCAGCGAGCCCTTGATCGTTCCGTTGATCTTCACCTGCATGCCGTTATACGAAGACGTGCCTTCCCACAGCAGTCCTGCAACGTCGCCGTTCGCCGGATTGATCGTCGTACCGCTTCCTTTCGGGCTCGGCCACACATAACCCGCTGCCGTTTTCGTCGGCAGAACCATGTTCATGTCCGGCGCGTTGAACGGCTGGTGCACTCCCTCCGACCCGATGTATCCCAGCGACGCCGCCATCCACGGCGTCACTTGCCGTTCCGCCGTCAGGTTCCACTGCATCACGTAATTCCGTCCCGGATTCGGCTGTATGTACGCCTGCCGCAATCCGGTCAGTAGCGATACTGCTTTTGTCGGGAAGGTTCCCGCCGGCAGTTTCGCGTTGCTGCCTTGCGCAAAATACGGCGCTGACAGCATCGTTTCCAGTTCGAACAGGTATGGCAGCGGCAACACGTCGTACATGCCGAAGCCCGCTCGCACTGAGGTCTTGCCATCGCCGAACGGGTCCCACGCCAGTCCAATGCGCGGCTCGAAATTCTTCAGCGTCGGATTATTGAAGTACGGATTTCCCGTCCGCGGCGTCACCGACTCCGGCGTCGCCAGGGTTGACAGCATTCCGTGGATTTCCGTCGGCACCGTCGACATTTCATATCGCATGCCCAGGTTCACGTTCAGGTTCTTGCGCGCGTGCCAGTTATCCTGCACGTAAATTCCAAAAATCGTCTGCCGGATTCCCATCTCCGACAAATTCGGCGACAATGCCGATTGCAGCGATGTCGGCTTGTTTTGCAGGAAGTTCGATAGCGAGCCGAACTTATACGATCCCAGCGCGTGCGAGCTTCCAACTTCGTTCGACTGTATCCGTTCCACCATTCCGCCGAATTGCATCGAGTGATTTCCCTTCGTCAGGAAAACATCGTCGTAATACTGGAACGTGTTGTAGTGGTATTTGAATTCTCCCAGTCCGTTCGGTCCGCCCTGGAAACTCTCTATCCCCGTCACTGCAATCTGTCCCGGAGGCAGCCCCGGCAGGAATCCCAACGATGGATCGTTCGCCAGGTTGTTGACCACTGAAAATACTTTCGGCGCATCCGCCACTGACCGTGTAAATCCGAAACGCGCCGTGTTCAGCAGCGCCGAGCTGAAGATGTGCGTCTCCTCCACCGATGCCATCTGCCGCCCGATCGAAGTCCCAATCACCAGTTCGTTCATGTTGTCCGGACCGCTTGAGTTGCCGTTGTCGAAGAGATATGTAGCGTGCGCAAAGTCGTTCTTGGAAATTGTGTGGTCCAGTCGCGTCGTAAAGAAATCCTCGCTCGACACTTCTTTGCTTCCGAACGTATAGGCTCCCGTATCGCCTTTGATCGCTCCGTTCGGTAGCGGCCACAACGCAAGATACGGCGCCACCTGCGGATTCACCGTCACGTTTCCGCTCACCAGGTGCCCCGCTCGCGCCGCCGCTGTCGGCACAAAGATCACATCCGAGCCCGTCAGCGATTGCCGCACTCCCTCGTAATCTCCAAAGATGAACGTCCGGTTCTTGATGAGTGGTCCGCCCGACGATGCGCCAAACTGGTTTCTCCGGAACGGCGGTACGCTCGGCCCGTCGAAGTAGTTGCGCGCGTCCAATGCGCTGTTGCGCAGGAACTCGTATGCCGACCCGTGGAACTTGTTCGTTCCTGAGTCCGTCTGCGCGTTGATGATTCCGCCCGAGCTCATTCCATAGGGAGCCGGCGCGTTGCTCGTGATCACCGAAAATTCCTGCACCGCATCCACGCCCAGGTTTGCGCCCAGCACTCCGCCCGGCGCCGCGTTCGCATAATCGTTGATGCTCACGCCATCCACGCGATAGTTGTTTTGCTGCGGACGGTTCCCGCCGATCGTGAGTTGCGCGCCCACGCCGCGGTTCAACCGTGTGCTGTTCGTCACCGAATTCGCCGGCTGCGTCAGAATCTGTGACACGCCTGGCTCCAGCACCGCCAGTGAAGACCAGTCGCGTCCATTCAGTGGCAGTTCCTTCACCGTCTTCGCTCCCACCACTCCGCTGATCGTCGCGTTCGATGTATTCACAGATGGAGGGGCTGCGCTCACGTTCACTTGCTGATTCACGTTCCCGACTTTGAATGTCAGGTTCTCCACCAGTTCGCCGCCAACCGTCAGCCCCACGTGCGAGATCACCGCTTTTGCAAATCCCTTCGCCGTAGCCGTCACCTCGTACGGACCCGGCACAAGGTTCGGCACGTTGTACACTCCGCGCGCGTCCGTCACCACGCCGCGCACTACCCCCGTCAACGTGTTTCGAATTTCAACCTTCGCTCCCGGTACGACGCTGCCCGAGGGATCCGCAACCGTTCCCTGGATCGCGCCGCCCGACACCTGCGCCCACGCGGCGCCCGCCAGCAAGGACACACAAAACAACCACTTCAACATCCGCTGCATAATTCCTCCCTGGCCATTAAGTGCCAGCCCTGCGTTTCCGTGATGAACGCGGAGCTGAACTCCGTCGTCCTTGAGTAGACTGGCCACCGCACGCGTGCGCTCTCATATTCTCGCCGCGTGGCTTTTGTTCGTGGTCTCCCAACCTCCGCCAGTGCGTGGTTTTCAGCCAGTCCCTAGGTTTTCTGCAATTTGAAAGTTGATGCCGTGAACCGCTTGCCGTCCCTGATCCGGCCCACTGACTGAGCCCGATGATTCTTTGTGGATTAGATGAACCACTCATTAATCAAAGATTAAAAAAACTACAGAAACCTCAAACTCGCTTCCATGCAGCTTTCATCGCGCAGACATTGTGATATTTTGAAGACCCTGTTGGCGCATCGACACGGTCGCAAATCGCGCACCATTCGCTGCCAAGAGGATGAATATTTACACATGTCGATTAAGCTACAAAGGCGCTTTCGTGGTTATTCGCGACGAATTATGTACCGGCAGGCGAATGCCAGATGCCCCACGCTCGCGCCTCGTTGTTAGGTGATACCGCAGGAACCCAGAACGCATTGGTTCACTTTGATCTTGCAGTTGCTTTTGCTCGTGACTTGAGACTTGTGACTTCTTTCCCCATGACCATTGACTCCAAACTCGACGATTCTGGTGCAACTCTTCGCGCGAAGCTTGCCGAGCGCCGTGCACTGCTTGTTCCCGGCGCACCCAATGCGCTGACCGCCCGCATCATCGCCGATCTCCAGTTCGAGGCCGTCTATGTTACCGGTGCGGGCATCACCAACACATACCTTGGCATGCCCGACCTCGCCTTTATCGGCCTCAATGAAATCGCGCAGCACACCGCCGCCATTCGCAACGCCGTCGATCTGCCCATCATCGTCGATGCCGACACCGGCTTCGGAAACGCGCTCAACGTCCGCCATGCTGTCCGCGTGCTCGAGCGTGCCGGAGCCAACGCCGTGCAGATCGAGGATCAGGTCATGCCAAAGCGCTGCGGCCACTTCTCCGGCAAGGAAGTCGTCCCCCTCGAAGAAATGCTCGCCAGGATCGCCGCCGCGGTGGACGCGCGCCGTCATTCTGATTTCCTCGTGATCGCCCGCACTGACGCGCGTGCCGAGCTCGGCTTTGACGCTGCCATCGAACGCGCCGCGCGCTTCATTGAGGCCGGCGCCGATGTCACTTTCGTCGAGGCTCCGGAGACGGAAGAGGAACTGCGCCGCATTCCGCAACTGCTTTCCGTGCCGCAGGTGGCCAACATGGTCGTCGGCGGACGCACGCCCATCGTCGATCATGCGCATCTCGCGGCGATGGGTTTCGGTATGGTTCTCTACGCCAACGCTGCATTGCAGGGAGCAATAGCTGGTATGTCGGCCGCGCTTCGCGAACTGAAGCAGGACGGCCGTCTCGATGAGACAAGTTCCTCTGTCGCTTCGTTCTCTGAGCGCCAGCGTCTCGTAGGCAAACCGGAGTTCGATGTATTGGAACGCAAATATTCCCCGGACGCTCCATCCTGAGCAGGACCGGGTGGCCCATGCAAGCCTCTGTTGCTTGCATGGGATCGGCAGAATGTGGGTGTCCCATCCTGAGCGCAGCGAAGGGTGGGAAGCAGAGCGCGTTGGTTGGCTTTGATGTTGTCTTTGCCGTTGCTAATAGCTAACACCCAGTAGCTAGTAGCTATCTTTCGAGGAGTTCGATGCAGTCGTACACCGTGAAGGTCCATCCATCGAAGGCGTTTCTTCCGCGCGACCGGCAACTCGCCTGGAAGATCGCCGAGGTTGCCGCCGGCCGTGAAGCCGTGCAGGACGAGGTCGCTGCCATGGCCGTCAATCGCATCATCGACAATGCTGCTGTCGCCATTGCGGCCATCAATCGGCATCCTGTTGTCGCCGCGCGCGCCATGGCCCTTGATCGTCCCTCCGCCAATGGAGCGACTCTCTTTGGTGTTGACTCCTCGCTTCGATTCTTGCCCGAGTGGGCCGCGTGGGCCAACGGAACCGCCGTGCGCGAACTCGACATGCACGACACGTTCCTCGCCGCCGAATACGCCCATCCCGGCGACAACATTCCTCCCATCCTCGCCGTCGCGGAAACCGCCGGCAGCACTGGCCGCGATCTCATTCGCGCCATCGTCACCGCCTACGAAATTCACATCGCTCTTGCTCGCGCTATTTCTTTGCACCAGCACAACATCGATCACATCGCGCATCTTTGTCCTGCGCAGGTCGCCGGCATCGGATCGTTATTATCTCTCCCGGTGGAGACCATCTATCAGGCCGTGCAACAGGCCGTGCATGTCTCGTTCACCACGCGCCAGGCGCGCAAGGGAGAGATCAGCAGTTGGAAGGCATTCGCACCCGCTCACTCCGGCAAGCTCGCCATCGAGTCCGTCGATCGTGCCATGCGCGGCGAAACTTCGCCCAGTCCCATCTACGAGGGCGAAGACAGCGTTATCGCCACCATGCTCGGTGGGCCCGATGCGGCTTACACCGTCTCGCTTCCCGAACCCGGCGAGCCCCGGCGCGCCATCATGGACAGCTTCACCAAGCAGCACAGCGCCGAGTACCAGGCGCAGGCGCTCATCGATCTCGCTTTCCGCATGCGTGAGAAAATTTCTTCGCTCTCGGACATCGAGCGGATTCTCATCCATACCAGCCACCACACTCACAAGGTCATCGGCACCGGCGCCAACGATCCGCAGAAATTCGATCCCGATGCCTCCCGTGAGACTCTCGATCATTCCTTGATGTACATGTTCGCCGTCGCCCTCGAGGATGGCCGCTGGCATCACGTCGACAGCTTCGCTCCCGTCCGCGCCCATCGTCCTTCCACCATGCGTCTCTGGCGGACGATTGAAACCCGTGAAGATCCCGAATGGACTCGCCGCTATCACTCTCCCGATCCCACGGAGAAAGCGTTCGGTGGACGTGTCGAGATTTTCCTGCGCGATGGATCATGCGTCGTCGACGAACTCGCTGTCGCCAACGCGCATCCCTTCGGCGCCCGGCCCTTCAGCCGCGACGATTATCGGCGCAAGTTTCGTTCTCTTACTGACGGACTCATCACCGTGGATGCATCCAACCGGTTCCTCGATGCTGCGGATCGTCTGCCGCATCTCGCTTCCGGAGAATTGCATCGGCTCGCACTCGCGCTTCCCCAAGGCAAGCTTCTTGAAGGAAGGCGCGGAATCTTTACCTTGGAGGAAATGGTCCGCTCCAGCGGCGGGCCTTCAATTGCATGAATTCCAATTCCTCGACATCCACTCGCTCATCCGCGGCGGAACAGGTTGCGGCAATCACCGCTCGACTTGATCGTCTGCCCGCGACGCGTTCCATCTGGATGCTGGTCATCCTGCTGTCGATCGGCGGCTGTTTTGAGATGTACGACCTGTTCGTCGTCGGCTACGTCAGCCCCGGCCTCATTCGCGCCGGCATCTTTCACAACGGTGCGCAGGGATTGTTCGGCTTTTCCGACCAGGCAACCTTCGCTTCTGTCACGTTCATCGGCCTGTTCATCGGAACCATGGCATTCAGTTTCGTTGCCGACCGCTTCGGCCGCCGAATTATCTTCATGCTCTCTCTTCTCTGGTATGCCGTTGCCGACATTTTCCTGTCCATGCAGCACGCCGCCATTGGCATCGATGTGTTTCGATTCATTGCCGGAGTTGGCATCGGCGTCGAACTCGTAACCATCGACTCCTACATCTCCGAACTGGTGCCAAAATCCATCCGCGGACGCGCCTTCGCCATCAACCAGTGCATCCAGTTCATCGCCGTGCCCATCGTCGCCTTCCTCTCCTGGCGACTCATCCCCATGGCTCCTTTGGGCGTTGCAGGCTGGCGCTTTGTCGTACTCTTCCCCGCTCTCGGCGCCATCTTCGTCTGGTTCATCCAGCGTCGTGTGCCTGAATCTCCTCGCTGGCTCGCCGGACGCGGCTACGTGGAGGATGCGGATCGCGTCACCTCTCGGCTTGAAGCGCAGGTCGCCGCCGACATCGGCGCCGAGCTTCCCCCTCCGGGTGCGCTCGTCATTGACACCAGCAAGGCCAGCTTCTCTGAGATCTGGCATCCGCCATTCCGCAAGCGCACCATTATGATGTCGGTTTTCAATTTCTTCCAGAGCATCGGCTTCTACGGATTTGCCAGTTGGGTGCCCGCCCTTGTCGCCGCCCGTGGTCACACCGTCACCAAGAGTCTCGAGTATTCTTTTTTCATCGCCGCGCTTTATCCCGTTGCGCCGCTCTTGTTCAGCCTCTTCGCTGACAAGTTCGAGCGTAAGTGGCAGATCGTCGTGGCCGCCATTGGAATTGGTGTCTTCGGCATCATCTTTGCCATGCAATCCTCACCTGCCATGCTGGTGCTTTTCGGAGCGGGCATCACGCTCTCCATCATCTTGATGTCCTACTCCTATCACGCCTACCAGGCCGAACTCTTCCCCACGCGCGTGCGTGCCCGTGCCGTCGGATTCGTCTATTCCTTCAGCCGGATCTCCGCCGCCATCTCTGCCTTCATGATCGCCTTCTTCCTCCAAAACTTCGGCGACATCGGCGTCTTCGCCTTCATCGCCGCCAGCATGGTCGTCGTCGTCGTCTCCATTGGCGTCTTCGGACCGCGCACCCGCGGCCTTGCTCTCGAGGAAATTTCTCACTGAACGCAGCAACGCCGGCGGCAACTCGTCCTCAAGTTGCCCCGGCGTCCTTTGTCCTCTCCAATATCCCTGGGGCCAATGGCCCAATGCCTGCTAATAATGGGCACGCATCGGTCTGTCGCTATTGCCTTTGCCGTTGTTTCTTACGCTCTTCTTCTCTCTCGTCTTTCGCAGCTCGCGACTCGTGTCTCTCCTTTCACTCCCCGTCGCCTTCTTCTCTCTTCAGGCGCCTCATCAGCGATGTCGGATGAATCCCCAGTATTTTTGCGGCTTGCGCCTTGTTGTTCCCCGTCGCCGTCAGCACTTCGTGGATATACATCTGCTCCAATTCCCGCAGTGATCGCAGTTGAGTTCCGCTACCCGGCGCTGCCTCTACCATCGCCAGGTGATCCGTCGCTTTCTCCATGGATTCATATTCGCGAATCTCTTCCGGCAGGTGCAACGCGTCGATATCTCCTTCTGGCGACAGTATCATCGTCCGCTCAATCACGTTCTTCAGCTCGCGGATATTTCCCGGCCATGGATACTGCGTCAGCAGTTCCGCCGCCGCCGGCGTGAATCCCGTAAAACTCTTTTTCAACTCCTTGTTGAAGTGCGCCATGATGTCCAGCGACAGCGGCATGATGTCTTCTCTCCGGTCCTTCAGTGGAGGAATCATCAGCGGCATCACGTTTAGCCTGTAGAAAAGGTCGTCGCGAAATTCTCCTCGATCCGTAGCGTCCTTCAGCACTTTATTCGTCGCGCAAATCAGCCGCGCATCCACCGTAATTGGACGCGTCCCCCCTAGTCTCGTGAACGTACTGTCTTCCAGCACCTTCAGCAGCTTTGCCTGCACCGCCAGCGACATATTTCCAATCTCGTCCAGGAACAGCGTTCCGCCATTTGCTTTTTCTATCAGCCCTTCTTTTCTCCGCCTCGCATCCGTAAACGCCCCCGGTTCGTATCCAAACAACTCGCTCTCCAGCAGGGTCTCCGGCAGCGCCGCGCAGTTCAACTCCACCAGCGGGTTGTTCCCTCTCGGACTGTGATAGTGAATCGCCTTCGCCAGCACTTCTTTTCCGGTTCCGCTCTCTCCTTGTATCAGGATGGTCGTCTTATCGCTCTCTGCCGCCTTGCGCGCCATCTCCAGCATCTCGCGCATCGCCGCGTTGTGCGTCACCACTTTGCCAAAGTCGTATCTCCCCTTCTGTGCCTGCACCGTGTCGCGCACTCGCACTCGCAGCGCCAGCATCTCCGTTGCGCGTTGCATCGTCGATAGCATGTCCGTGATGTGGAATGGCTTGATCAGGTAGTCGTACGCGCCCAGCTTCATCGCTTCCACGGCGCGATCGACCATGTGATACGCGCTCATCATCAGCACGACCGTCCCCGGATTCATCTTCTTGATCTGCCGCAGCAACTCGATTCCATCCATTCCCGGCAACACCACGTCCAGCAGCGCCAGGTCCGTGTGGAATTCCGTAAAGCTCTGCAGCGCCTCCTCGGCCGACATCGCCACTGACACTTCATATCCTTCGTTCTGCAGCGCGCGCCCAATCGTCCGCAGCGTCAGAGCCTCATCGTCCACCACCAGAATCGAGTACGACATCAGGCCACCACCTCTCCCGTATCGCTCACGTGCTGCTCCTGTCTTATCGGCAGCGTCATCCGCACCGTCGTTCCCCGCCCCGGAATGCTCTCCACGCGAATATCTCCGCCGTGGCTGCGTATGTACGCCTGGCTGATGCTCAATCCCAGCCCCGTACCTTTTCCGCGCTTTGTCGTAAAGAATGGCTCGAACACGTGCGGCAGAATGTCCGCCGGAATGCCGCATCCCGTGTCCGTGACGGTGATTTCAATGTTCTCCTCGAATTTCACCTTCGCCGATGAAATCGTGATCGTGCCGCCCTCCGGCATCGCCTGTGCCGCGTTCAGCAGCAGGTTCATCATCACCTGCGACAACTGGTTCGCATCCGCGCTGATCTGCGGGACGTCGCGCGCAATCTGCCGCAGCAGTCCAATTCCGCGAAACATTGGTTGATGCTGAAGAAAGTTGATCGTCTCCGCCACCAGCCGTTCCAGGCTGATCTTCGTGATCATCAGCGGTCCCGGTCGCGCATAATTCAGCAGCCCGCGCACCGCCGACGAAATCCGCTTCGTCCCCTCGATGCATTGTTCAATCTCGCTACGCCTCTCGCCGTCCGTCGCTTCGTTCAGTTCCAGTTCCAGGTGCGACAGAATTCCCAGCAGCGGGTTGTTGATCTCGTGTGCCGCGCCCAGCGCCAGTTGCGCCAGTGACGCGTATTTCTCGTACTCGCTCAACTGCGCTTCGAACTGCATCTTCTGCTTCGCCAGTTCGCGCTCTTCTTCCAGCTTGCGCAGCAGTTCCTGTTGAGCCAGGTCGCGTTCGTGTTCGCGAGCCGCAGCCAGTTCGCGCGTGCGTTGCAGTTCCGCGTTTATTCCCCTCAGGTCACGAATGCGCAGCAGCACTGCTCCCAGGATGATCGTCAGCGCCACCGCCACGCACACCAGCACCACCAGTTCAAACGGAATATTTGCGGGAATCCACGCGGGACGCGGTGGCATTGGGCGGAAGCCTTTCAGATCGTGGAGCGCGATCGTGCTCACTGCCATCTGTTCCGCGACAGCACACGTCACCCAATTGGAAGTCATAGCGGCGGCTCAGCAGAGCCTCGGCTCTATGATTGGCCCCAGCCGTTCTTCCTACAGTGATTCGGGTCACGGCAACCCGTGACCCTCACCGCCTCCGCCCGTTCATCCACCCTCATTCGTCCATCCCCGAGCGCACCTCTGCATTTCTGTCTTTGCTTTTTAATTCGAAAATCTGTCCCCCAATCGGCACCCCCTAGCGCCCAGCACCTGATACCTAGTACCCTTACACCATGCCTCACGACCACAAGCGCTTTGATCCGCAGAACGTCCATCGCCTCGACGATCCCGAACGCAACCGTTACCTCCCCGTCGACGCAATTCTCGACACCATCGGCCTCACCGCGTCCGGCAACGTCGCCGACGTCGGTGCTGGCAACGGATACTTTGCTCTTCCCATCGCCCTCCGCATCGGCCCCGCGTACAAGCTCTTCGCCGTCGACATCTCTCAGGAAATGCTTGGCCATCTGCGCGAAAAACTGTCCGCTCCCGATGCGCCGGCCAACGTCGTCCCACTTCTCGGTACCGACGTCGCGACGAATCTTCCCGACGCCACTTGCGCTCTCGTCTTCATGGCATCCGTCTGGCACGAGTTTGACGATCACTCCGCCGTACTCGCCGAAGCCGCGCGCATCTTGCAATCCGGCGGCCGCATCGCCATCCTCGACTGGCGCCCCGAAGGCATGCGCCCACCCGGCCCTCCGCAGGACCACCGCATCCCGCGCTCGACAGTCGAACGCACGCTCACGGACAGTCATTGGCACGTCCAGAAGGCGGAAGACATCAACGACAGCATCTATCTCGTCGTCGCCGCCCGCCCGTAATGTATTGATGTGTGTCAATGTGTTGATGCGTGAACCATGCAAGCCTCTTTTGCATGGGATCGCAACATCAGGCTCTTCGTGCCCTACTCTGGTCGCGCAGTTCGCGATAGGGTGGGGCACAATTGGTTTTGTGGAACGGAAAGGGTGGGCCACGAGCTTATGGATTGCGTGTTTTGCGAATCCGAAAGCGGGCCACTTACACACGCGAAGGGGCAACAGGTGGTTTATCGGTTACGCAGGGCTTTTCATCTGTTCAGGATTTACCGGCGTATGCCAGCGCGTTCTTCCACTCAGCGGCTTTGTCTGCTTTCCCCCATGCCATATACAAATTCAGAACCCGCTCGCCGGCTTTCTTTAACTCCTGACGGTCAAGGTCGGATACGCTTTGTGCTTTTTCTTTCATGCCTTCATATCCCGAAACCAGTAGCGGTTCGGCCTCGGCGTACTTCTGTTCGCCGGCAAGGCTTGCCCCCAGCAGATTTTCCGTCCAGTAGAGTTTGTAGTTATCGGGCATGGTCTGTTTCTGCACTTCCAGGCATTCGCGCAGCAGGGTCTCGGCTTCTGAATATCGCTTCTGATCGAGCCGCAGTTCTCCCAGTCTCGTAAGCATTGCGAGTGTTTCGCTGTTTCGCGGGCCGGAAACGCGCCTGCGGATCTCCAGCGCTTTTGTGTACAGCGGCTCGGCCTCGGCATACTTTCCTTCGCTCTCGTAGATATCTCCCAGTATCCTCATCGACGTCAGCGTATCCACGTGCTCCGCGCCCAGTACTCTTGTGCGGGTATCGAGCACGCTTTTCGCCAGTGCCTCCGCTTCCGCGTATTTCCGTTGCCCCAGTTTCAGCACCGCGATGTTCGACATAACCGACAGTGTGCGCGGGTGGTCCGGCCCCAGTTGCTTCCGCCACATTTTCAGCACCCGGTCGTACAGGGCTTCGGCCTCGGTATACTTACCCTCCACGGCATACAGCACGCCGAGATTGTTCAGGCTGTTCAGAGTTTCAGGGTGGTCCGGCCCTTCCACACGGCTTCGTATATCGATCACCTTCGCGTAAAGTTTCTCTGCGTCTGCGTACCGGCCTTCACGCTGATACAGCACAGCCAGGTTGTTCATGGTGCTGATCGTGTACGGATGCTCGGGCCCAAACGTCCGCTTCTGTCCGGCGATCACAGCCAGCAGAAGCTGTTCGGTTTCCGCCAATTTGCCGCTCATGAAATCAACGCGCGCCAGCACTCCCATCGTATCCAGCGTCGTTTCGTTGTCTTCACCCAGAACTCTTCGGTCGCGTGCCAGAACGTCTGTCAGAAGCGTTTGCGCTTTGGCCATCTTTCCTTCCATCACGTAGACGCCGGCCAGTGCGCCCATCGCTTTCAACGTCCCCGGATCATCCGCGCCGCGCGAGCGAACATACGCATCCACTGTGTCATGCAACAGCGATTCGGCTTGGCGGTAATTGCCGGCGCTTCGATACGTTTCTCCCAGCGTCTCCGCCACCGCCAGTGTCGCCGCATTGTCGGCACCCAGCGTCCGGCGAAGCAGTTGCAACGCCCTCTCCAGGTGCTCCTTCGCAGCGCCCAGCACGCCGATGTTCCAGTACGCCGTGCCGATCGTCGCCTCAATCGAGCCCTCCACTTGTGGCCTCTCGGCAAAGCGTTTACCAATACGGCCCGCCGCACGATCCAGTACTGTTCTAACCTTTATGTCTGGATCTGCCTTCGCGCCTGGCCCTTGCCCCACGGCACTCGCCTGTTGCAAAAGATCGGTTTGCAGAAAATTACTGATCGCCGTGGCCGTCGCGGCTTCATTGTCGGCGCGTCGCCTCTCCGCCACCGCCTTATCGCGTTCGCGCTTCGACTGCGCCTCGGCTTTCAACGCGAGATCGCGCGCTTCGGTCGCTTCTTTTTCGGCGACTACGGCGCGGTCGCGCTGACTCTCCGCCTGTACTTCCGCCTGCCGTGCGGACACTTCCGCGTGTTTTGCACGCAGCGACTCCACGGAACTTACGATTACCCCAGCAACTAACACGAAGAACACTGCCAGGATTCCCGCCACCGCCGTCCGGTTCCGCCGCGCCAGTTTCTGCAGTTGATACAGTGCCGATGGCGGATGTGCCGTGATCGGCTCGTCATTCAAGTAGCGCCGAATATCTGCCGCCAGCCCCGCCGCCGAAGCGTATCGACGTGTTTTGTCCTTCTCCAGCGCCTTTGCGACGATTGTTTCAACATCACCCCGGTAAAGCCGGTCCCACGAACTCAGCCTCGTCGGCTCTTGCTCGCGGATGATCTGCACCGCCTCGTGTAACGGCTTTTGGCTCAGGTTGTACGGAAGCTTCCCGGCAAGCAGTTCATACAGGATCACTCCCAGCGCGTAGACGTCGGACCTTGTATCGATTTCATACGGATCCGCCATTACCTGTTCGGGGCTCATGTACGACAGCGTGCCGATCAATTGGCCAACGCTTGTTTGCCGCGTGAGTTCGGCATCGGAATCCGTCATCTGCGCGATCCCAAAATCAAGGATCTTGGGCTGGCCAGTCTCGTCCACCAGGATGTTCCCCGGTTTCAGGTCCCGGTGGATCAATCCCCGTTGATGCGCGTGGTGTACCGCCTCGCAGGTGCGCGCCAGCAGCAACAATCGTTCGCGCACGCTCAGGTTCCGCTCATTCGCGTACCGCACCAGCGGCAGCCCATGGATCATTTCCATCGCGAAATACGGCTGAGTGCCCGCCGCAGTCTCGGCCTGGCCGGCTTCGTAGATTTGTGCGATTCCCGGATGTTGCAGCCGTCCGAGCGCCTGCGATTCCTGTTCGAACCGCCGGATCATCTCCTGGTCCGCATAGCCCGTCTTGATGACCTTCAGCGCCACCAGTCGGTGTGGATGTTCCTGTTCGGCCTCGTACACCGCACCCATTCCGCCTTCCGCGAGCAAGCGGAGAATGTGGTACCTGCCGATCCGGTCAGGGATTGCCCGTGCCCGCGCGGGTGCCGCACCACTCGCGTCAGCGACGGTTTCAGGAACTTCACCGCTGTCTTTATAAGAAGGATTTACGTCAGGGCTTGGCTCAGTCATTACCCGCTCCGTTCAATGGCAGGAGCACGCGCCCGGTCGAAACCGGGCGCCTTACCCGCTAATCCTGAGTCGCCGTCCAGGCATCCTGCGTCATCGCCGGGCCGCCATCATTGGCGTTCCCCGTGTACTTTGACTTTCCACCGGGAAGGCTTACGTGAGTTCCGCCGTTGAAGTGAACAGTGGTCGTGCCGTCCGAGATCGAAAACACGATCGCGTTTCCGTTCGACGTGTTGCTCGCCGTGTAGTTTCCAGACGGGCTTGTCCGAGTGTAGGCAATGGCCCCGTCCGTATAAGTGAAACTGCCGCTCCAGGAGCTAAGACTTCCGCCCAACGCGGATGTATAGGTTCCATTCGGCGGCGTACTTGGTGGCATAACGATCCTCCGGTTGAAATTGATTTTTGACACATATACGCATACGCACAGTCCGCGTGTGTAGACCGTGTTTGTTGCATGTTCCTGGGTTCGAATATGTGGTGCTGCTTGCAGTGCGCGAACTCAACCCCACTTGAGGCGCGCTATCCCCCCGAACACTCCACCTGTCGGGTGAGGAGAGGTAGCGGATGTTACCCCCTTTCCCCCTGCGGCTACAACCCTATTTTTTGGATATCCTAATGCGACTGGCGGCACGGCAGGGACTTTACGCCCGTGGGTATTGCGGGTAGGATAGAGCACCGCTTTCCGGGAGTCCCCCGATGACAAGCTCATTCATTGTGGCAGCAAAATCGCCTCTTCTCGTCGTTAGCGACGCAGGAACCAAGCAGACCGTCTTTATCAACTCGCTGCCGTTCCGCATCGGACGCCTGCCGGACCGTGACCTCAAGCTCAATGACTCGCGCGTCTCTCGTGCCCACGCAAGCATCGTCTCCGAGAACGGTGCGTACGTGCTCGTGGACGAGAACAGCCGCTTCGGCACTTTTCTGAACGGCGCTCGCATCGAACGCGCACTGCTGTGCGACGGCGACCGTATCGAACTCGGTCAAGGCACCGTCGCGATGGTGTTCCGCAGCTCCGACACGCAGATGAGCACCGCCGGCGCGCTGCTCTCACGCGTCGCGGAATTGCACAACGCCTCTGAACTGGACAAGCTCACGCTCTTTCTTCAGGCTGCGCGTTCGCTTAACACCAGCCGGGTGGTCGACGACATCGTTGGCGTGCTGC
This sequence comes from Acidobacteriota bacterium, assembly GCA_021779935.1. GTDB lineage: Bacteria > Acidobacteriota > Terriglobia > Terriglobales > Acidobacteriaceae > JAJXZT01. The sequence continues at coordinate 36,120 of JAJXZT010000022.1, read as the reverse complement.
TTGAATACACGCTCAAAATCACAGGGGCCGCGCGCGGCTTCGTCTTCCTGCGAGATGCCGCGGGCGAGATGAAACTCGTCTCCGGACGTGACTCGAGTGGCACAATCCTCACCGAGGCGGCCAACATCTCGCAATCGGTGCTCGAACAATCCGCCAATACCAACCGCGAATTTCTTATCGGAGATACCTCCGCCGATACCCATCTCGCCGGACAGCAAAGCATCGTCGACTTTGACCTGCGCACGATTATTGCGCTCCCGATCCGCCGGCAGCAGGAGGCGGGGACTGAACCGGAAGCATCACGCACTCTCGGCGTTCTTTACCTCGATAGCAAGTTCACCATCCACGGCCTCTCCGGATGCAGTCACGACATCTTGCGCGCGATTGCCAACGAAGCCGCCATGCTCGTCGAGAATGCACAGCTCATGCAGGCCGAGATTGCCTCTCGCCAGTACCAGCAGGAGCTGTCGATCGCCGCATCCATCCAGCGACGCCTCATCTCGGCGAGCGTGCCTGACGTCCGGTTCGCAAAGGTAAGTGCGCGCAGCATGCCCTGTAAGGACATCGGAGGCGACTTCTATGACTTCATCTCCACGCCACGCGGGCTCGCCGTCGTCGTGGCCGACGTTTCAGGCAAGGGAATCCCCGCGGCACTGCTTGCATCCGTCATGCAGGGAATGATCTATGCGCAGCTCTCGGCCGGCACCACCCTCGTCGAAGCCATTGTGAACGTGAACCACTTCGTCTGCTCGCGCATGGAAGGCCAGAAGTACGCCACCTTGGCCGCCGCCCAGATCGCGCCCGACGGCAGCGCCGAACTGATCTGCTGCGGACATGTGCCGCCCATCCTCGTGGCTGGCGGCACCCCAAAGCGCGTCCTCGAAGGCAATCTTCCCATCGGGCTTCTTCCGCAGGCAACCTTCGAGTCCATGCATCTCACGCTCGGTTACGGCGACCGCCTCATCATCGTCACCGACGGCATCACCGAAGCTGAGGACGCGGGTGGCGACGAGTTCGGCACGGACCGCTTCCAGCGCTGCACCGCAAACGGCGATTGCATGGAACAGATCTTCACCGAACTCCGCGCATTCATCGGTAGCGTTCCGCTCGCGGACGACTGCACGGTGCTTGAGTTGCAGTTTACCGGGACCGCGGCTGGTGGCCCTCATTTGCACGCTTAGCCTGACGGTGTCTCATTTCTGCCAGCAGTTGGCAGATGTGGGTCCGTTGGCGGCCTCCATATTCGCCAAATACCCCATTTTCGAGAGTAGGGCCGTGACCCCGGAATTTGTTGCTCCGGAGTACACGGCCCAGTTACCACTTGGTTAGTAGTTTGTGTTACTGCATTGCCACTCGTTACCAGTCAGCCACTGTGCCTTCAAAGGGGAGATATTTCGTGAATTGTGTTCGCATGAATGTCAGATTCCCCGCTCCCCTGCTATGGTTTGGATGACTTCTCCATGCTTCGAGAGAACGACGATATCCGCGTCATATCCCGGTTTCAGTTGTCCCTTGCGATCGTCAATTCCAAGAACGCGTGCAGGATTTAATGTTGCGAGACGGACCGCGTCAGCCAGTGGCCACTGCGCAAATTCCATCACATTGCGCACTGCCACATCCAGCGTAAGTACGCTCCCAGCAAGCTTTCCGTGGCTTTCGCAGCGCAAGCCCGTCACTTCCACTTCAAAAGATCCAAGCCGATACGTTCCATCCGGCATCCCCGTTGCGCTCGTCGCATCGGAGATCAGTACGGCCAGTTCCCGTCCCTTGCATCGCAGAAAGATGTCGACCACCGGCGGCACGACGTGCAGTCCATCCACGATAATGTCCGCTGTCAGCGAGCGATTCGCAAGTACACATCCGGCAATTCCAGGCGCGCGGTGCTCCATCGGACGCATCGCGTTGAACGTATGCGTCGCATGTACCACCCCATCCGAAATCGCTTTTTTGGCTGCATCATAATCAGCATTTGAGTGTCCCATGGACACTCGCACTCCGAGCCGCACAGCTTCGCGGATCAACTCCAGAGCGCCCGTCAATTCAGGCGCAAGAGTGATCACGCGAATTGCTCCGTTCGAAGCCGTCCAAAAGCGCGCAAACGTCGCGAGATTTGGCTCTTGAATGTGAATCGGCGGATGAACTCCGCGCCGCGCCTGGCTCAGAAAGGGTCCTTCGATATGAATGCCGATCGGCACGGCGCAAACATCAGAACTGTCTGGATGTATCCCCGCACGAGAGCCAAGATATTCCAGCGCACCGATGATCGTATCCGTAGGGGCGGTCACCGTTGTAGGGACAAAGGACGTGACGCCATGCCGAGCGAGAAATTGGCCCATCGTTCGAAGCCCGGAATCGCTGCGCGCCATGACGTCATAACCGGCAGCACCGTGAATGTGCATGTCGATGAAGCCTGGTGCAATGAGAGCATCTCCGAAGTCGTGTAGTTGAGCGCCGCTGGGAACTTCGATGGCCGCGCGCGCACCGCAGGCGACAATCCGTCCCTCGTCAATGAGCACAACTGCATCAGAAACAAACTCAAGGGGGGTGATCATTCCAGAGGCGATGAGTGCGTGAGTCATGGCGTTCATATTTTAGGTTATTCCCGAGCGCATGGCGAACAAACATGCACCCTGACCGGATGGCCGTTCCGCACTGCACGCATCCATGCATCGATCTATATATGTCTATTCACTGGTGCGTACTCCACGTCACTTTCACTGCACTGCTCTCCCAAATCGTCGATTGTGGCGCATCGTCCGAGAGGATCGTGCTGCAATCAGCCGCATCGTCGTGTCGTATAGACGGGCCTCCCGTTTTTACGCGAAGAGGCTGGTGATCGGCCAAAACCACGGTTTTGCATCATGCCTAATGATTGAAGTCAGGACACATGCCACAGTTAATCTTGTGCGGCATCTTACAGAAACATCCGCGTAGTACGCATGTACGGGCAGGCGCAGAGTCCATAAGATTCTTACACTCTCTACCTACTGCAAGTATGTCCAAGAGCCCGTCTGGGTGCGCATGTTCACCCATAGGACCCGAGGCCACGGAGAGTGAAGCTGGCGGACGATAAGGGCAGGTATTCTCGCGCCGGAACTGGCAACCTATGGATCACGAAATCGCGACGAGGAGCATACGTACTCGCATGAAGAACAGAGTTTTGATTGTCTCTCTAATGTTGTTGACGCTATGTGTGCTGTTAGCGGCCCAGTCGAGCGCTTCGCAGACTTCTTCCGGTGCGCCGAGTGCTGCCTTGCTGCGGGTAAAACATCTTTTTGATGTGGGCAATCTGTCCATTGTCAGCGAAGAATCCAAGCAGCTGCTCGCCGAAAATCCGAACGACCTGGAATTGCGCGCCTGGGTGGCTGTCGCGCAAGGCGCAGGCGATGACACTGACGCCCTCGTAAACGAGATGAAGAAGTCTTCGCCCGATAGTCCGTGGACACTCCTGGCAAGTGCGGCGGGCGCTCCGAATACCGAGAAGCCTAACCTTTGCGAGAAGGCAGTCGCAAAAGATGGTCAGAATATAGACGTGCTCATGCTAGCCGCCCGGATGATGACGGATGCGGCCTACTGGACTGGAAAAGCGGATGCTCTCAAAAAGCTTCTGGACGAACACAAGGCGGACTTTGAGCGCTCGGCCGACGGAGTTGCAGCAGAAGCGTCCGCATTGAGCGCAGTCGCACGTGTCACGCACGACTCAAAGTCACAGGCCGCGAAAGACGCCTGCGATCGCGCGTTGAAGCTTAATCCAAACAATGTCGCAATGTTGCAGATGAAGTCCAGCGAGCTGATCAAGAACCACAAACTGAAAGAGTCCTATGAATTGTTGAAGAAGGGGGCAAACACAGTTCCCGACTCCTACCCGCTGCACATGGCGTACTGGAAAAGCGTGATGGCGCTTCCGAATGGCATCGCGGATGAGCAGTCGAAAGAAGTTGAGAACGACGCATCGGCGATCATCACCAAGATGCGGCCTTCAGCAAATATCGTACGACTTAGTTTATCGGCTCTCGACGATGTCTCGTCGAAGGTAGCCACTGATATGGGCGACCTGATCCTCAAGACCTATCCAGACTCTGCTGCGTCCGATGCCGTTGCCTTTGTGCGCGCGACGAAGGATCTGCCGATGGCGACTCCCGAGCAGAACACGGAAGCAAAGATTCTTGCTCTGGAGAAATTCGTCAATCGTCCAAATCACTACAGCGATTCTTTGCTGAAATCCGCGAATGAAAACCTGGTGTACTACTTGTCGAGCCAGGACAAGCCGAATGCAGAACTTCTCTACAAGGCGGTCATGGCAATCGACGGCAGCCCGGAGGGTGTGATCAAGCTGGCGGACGAGAAATCGCACTTGAAGGAACTCGAGGGCCTATCGACCAGAAAGCTTGACGGGCAGTGGGAGAATTTCAAGAAATCAGTCGCCAACCAACCGGATGCACAGGTAAAGGGATTCCTGAATTACTTCCTCGAACAGAATGTAGAAGGCTGGCAGGAAGCACTCGGCTGGGTTTACTTCAACGAGGGCCGGCTCGACGACGCAATGGCAAAACTGGAAGCGGCGCACAAGTTGAGCCCGAAAGATCCCGAATGCGCGATTCACCTCGGCAAAGTTTTCGAGGCAAAGAACGACAATGATAAAGCCGAATCGCTGTTCGAAGCCGCATTATCAATGCCGTACTACGGTGATGGTGACCATCCGGCGGTCAAAGCCCTTCGCGAGTTCTACGTGCACAAGCATGGCAGTTCGGATGGACTGGATGCCTTCATGAATCCGATCCTGGAGAAGGATCGTGAACGTCGCAGGAAGGCGATCCTCTCGGCCCAGATCAAAGATCCCAAGCCATTGACGGAATTCAAATTGACATCCCTTGACGGCAAAACCGTCGACTCGGACAGCCTCAAGGGCAAGTACGTGATCATCAACTTTTGGGCGACGTGGTGCGGGCCTTGCCGGAAGGAATTGCCCGACCTTAACAAGTTTTACGAGAAGTACAAAAACGATCCCAAGGTTGTCGTACTGACGATCGCCACCGACTCCGCGGACACTCCAACGAAGACAGTGGAAACCTTCGTAAAGAACAACAAGTACACGTTCCCCGTGGTGCGCGGACCGGAATACGCGTCGAAGAACAACATCAACGCCATTCCTATGACGTGGTTTGTTGACCCCAATGGTAAGCGTGAGTTTGAGAAATTGGGGTACAGCAAGGACTTAATGGAAGAATACACGTGGCGGCTGGATGCGATGATGGGATCGGCCAGCACGAGCACCCAGACGAAAACTTCGTCAAGCGGAAACTAGTTCAAGATTCATTACAAGGAAGAAGGGGCTACGCTGCATGCGTGGCCCCATTTTTGTCTATCATTGCTGCGGTCTAGTGCATGGAGACGTCGCCGCCGAGGTGCTTCGGCTTTCGCATCAGGAGAATGAGTGGAATCAAGGCGAAGAACATGATCCCCAGCAGGCGGAACGACTTGACGAAGGAAATCATGGCAGCGTGTCGCGCTACCATTCCGAAGATTATGCCGTATGCCTGCTGCAGTCCGACTGTCGGAGGAGCTCCGGCGCTGGTCATCGCACCGGCGATTCCGTGAACCATGCTGCGCGTTGACTGGCTGTATTGATCCACGTGTGTGCCAAGAACGTTGATATTGGACTGAATGTTGCGCGAATAGATGGTATCGACCACGGCGATGCCAATGCTGGCGCCGATGTTGCGCATAAGATTAAAGATGCTGGTGGCGTTGCCCATTCTCTCGCGCGGAATCGGATCGTTTGTGATCGTCGTCAGCGGAACGAAGAGTAGCCCCATTGCGGTCCCCTGCAAAATCTGAGGCCAGAAAATTTCCCAATAACCGGCACTGAGATTGAGTCCGCCTAGCAGGATAAGACTGTATCCAGCCACGATGAGACCTGTCATGAGAAGCTTGCGCGGCTCTATCTTGCTCATCAGAATGCCGACAATTGGCATAAACAAGAAGGACCCAAGGCCACGCGGCAACAGCGCGAAACCTGCCTGGAGCGCTGGATATCCCATGATGGTCTGCAACCAGATGGGAAGCAAAACGGTACTTCCATACAAAACAAACCCGAGAACCGTCATCATGAAGACACCAGTGGCATACGTGCGGTTCTTGAATACGCGCAGGTCGACAACAGGGTGCTCCGTAAACAGTTCGCGAATCACGAAGGCTGCCAGGCCAACAACAGCGAAAAACAAAAGCACGCGGATAATGTTGCTGGAGAACCAGTCTTCCGTTTGCCCCTTGTCCAGCATGATCTGCAACGATCCGATTCCGATTGTCAGCAGGCCCATTCCCCAGTAATCGATCTTCTCCGATGCACGCTTGATATACGGCGGATCGAAAATGAAGAACTTCGCCATGATGGTGGCGAGAATTCCGACCGGCAGATTGATATAGAAGACCCATCTCCAGGTGTAAGTGTCGGTAATCCAGCCACCGAGTACAGGGCCAAGCATGGGCGCGACGACAATGCCAAGCGCCCAGAATGCCATCGCTTTCCCGCGCTTCTCGGAGGGAAACGCTTCGAGCATGATTGCCTGCGAGAGTGGTTGCAGTCCGCCGCCGGTCGCACCCTGGATCACCCGAAAGATGATGAGCATGGGAAGGTTCGGTGCAAGCCCGCAAGCCAGTGACGCAACGGTGAATCCAAATACCGACATCATGAGTATGCGCTTGCGTCCAAAGTAGTTCGCAAGCCAGCCGGTCATGGGGAGAACAATGGCGTTGGAAACGAGGTACGATGTGAGAACCCAGGTGGTTTCGTCGATGGAGGCCGAGAGGCTACCAGCGATGTGCGGCAGCGCGACATTGACAACAGTCGTGTCGAGCACTTCCATGAACGTACCGAGCATGACCGCAACGGCAATAATCCAGGGATTAATGTACTCGTGGTCGTGATGTTCGTTGGCAGCCATGCTTTCTAATATCTCGAAATTTCCCGCGTTCGCAGACAATACTGGCGCACACAAGACGCGGTTGCCTTGAATATGGCGGCCCAGGAAAGAGCAGGATGAATTCCGCTCCCTCCAAGGCTACTTGCCGCCGGTAAAGACCGTGGGTACAACGGACATGCCTGGACGCAACCTGTGGTTCTGGTCCTGTCCTGGCTCCAGAACGATTTTGACCGGAATGCGTTGCACAACCTTGACGTAATTTCCGGTCGCATTTTCAGGAGGCAGAAGACTGAAGCGCGCACCAGTCGCTCCGCCGATGCTATCGACGTGCCCTTTGAGTACGACATCGTAGGCATCGACGCCGATGGTGGCTCGTTGTCCAGGATGCATATTCCGGAGTTGGTTTTCCTTGAAGTTCGCCGTGACGTATATATCGCTGACATCGACCAGGGCACAAAGCGGCTGCCCCGCTTGCACCACCTGTCCGACTTCCACCGCGCGCTTGCTGACGATTCCATCGGCGGGTGCAAGAACGGTGGTGTACACCAGGTTCAGTTTGGCCTGTTCCACGGCGGCCTGGCGCTGCTCCACCATGGCAGTGGCAGCGCCATAATGCGCACGCATGATGGCGACTTGCTCGGGCGCCGTCTGCGCAGTACGCACAGCGGCAACGGCCTGAGCCACATGGCTCTGAGCCGCGGCGATCTGGGCATGTGCCGCGTCAACAGTCGCACCCGCGGCTTGATCGGCCGCAACCGCCGAGTCATATTGTTGCCGGGAAATTTCGTCGCGGGCGATGAGCTGTTTCATGCGTTCGAGGTCCTTCGAGACCTTCGTGTAATTGGCTTCCGCCTCGCGAGCGCGAGCATTGGCGACATCGACCTCGCGCATTGCGGCTGTCTCCGCAGCTTGGGCCGTGGCGAGCTGGTTCGTCGTGCTGACGGTGGAGACCGGAATATTCGTTTGAGCAGCATGGGCGCTGGCTTCAGCGTCCGCCAAGTCCGCTTTTGCACGATCAAGCGCGACCTGATAATCACTGGGATCCAGCGTCACCAGCACATCACCGGTATGGACGAATTCGTTGTCATGAAACTTCACGGAAGTGACGGTCCCGCTGACTCGCGCACTGATAGGAGTAATGTGACCGTCAATTTGCGCGTCGTCGGTCGATTCACGCACCGAGTAGTAACGCCACACAAACACTGCTCCAGCAACAGCGACAATGGCGGCGGCAATAATCGCCCACTTCGCTGCGGGATGGTCGCGAAAATAGCCGCTTGCCTTGCCTCCCCGCAGTTCTTCCTCTTCTTCCGGCCATGGCTCGCGAAGGTCTGGATCAGTGAGCTCGGTTTCGGGGCGATCTTGGATAGGATCTGGCACTATTGCTTTCCTCCGAGAAATTTCTTTGTCGCATCTTCCGCGACACCAAGCGCGCGGGCTAGCGTCAGCTTGGCGTAGTTATGAGCGAATAAACTCGAAATGTAATTTTCTTCCGCGGCGGTCTGGGTCTCCTGGGCCTGCACAACTTCCAGGTTATTGGTGACGCCGGCAGCGAAGCGATCGCGCGACTGTGCAACCTGCTCACGTGCGAGCTTTACAGCGCTGGATGCCACCTGCAATTGCCTGGTCGCTGCATCGACATCCATCAATGCAGTGCGAACTTCGTATTCAATACGGCCACGGAGGTCAGCATATTGGGCCCGGCGGCGCTGTAGTTCAGCCTCGGCCTGCATCACGTCGCCCTTTACCTTCCCGCCCTGGAAAACCGGGATGCGGATGAAAGCGGCGGCGGAAAATGTGCCATGGGAGTTGCCAAGGTTTTTGCCGATATCTCCGTAGTCACCGCTGATGCCGATCGTGGGAAGGCGTTCAGCCCTGGCGGCAGCTACTTCATGCTCGCCGGCGAGGACAAGTGCTTCGGCTTGCTTATAGTCCGCACGATTGGCATACGCGCTCTGGAGCGCATCTTCAAGCGTGAGATTTACGGGCTCCGGAGCCGGCATCTTGTCGGCGAGGGAGAACTTCTGCGCGACGGGCAATCCGATGACCCGGGCAAGCGCCAGCAGTTGTTTATCGTACTCATTACCCGCTACGATGAGGCGCTGTTGTTCCGTTTGCATCTCAACCTGGGCACGCAACACATCAATCCCGGCAACCATACCCGCCTTGCGCAAATCAACGGCCTGGTTGTAGAGAGCTTCAGCCGTGTTGTACTGCGCCTGCACGGCATCGACGCGTGCGGAATCAGCAAGCGCCTGCAAATACGATGCGCCAACGGCAAGGACTACGAGGTCGCGCGTGTTTCGGTAGGAGTAGCGAGCCGCGCGAATATTGTCGTTGGCGGCACGCAGATTGTTGAGCGCCTGAAAGTCTAGAACGTTATCGGTAACGGAGGCACGAAGGTCGGCGACACCGAATGGACCAACGATTCCTGACGTGCCTGCCGGTGGCGGAAATCCATATGCAGCCAGGTTGATCTGCTGAACGCTCTGTCCGTAACGTGCGTCGACGTTTGGAAGAAGCCGGCTCAGGGCGCCGTAGCGCGCTCCCGCAGCTGCCGAGTTTCCCTGCTCGGAAAGCAACATCCCAAGATTGAACTTCAATCCCCGGTTGATTGCGTCCAAGAGTGTAAGCGAAACAGGGTTCGGGCTCACCTTCTCGTTAGAAACAGAACCGGTCAGGGGATTTCCAGACATTTCCAATTGCTGGATTGCAGTCGCAGCAGATACCGGAGAAGCCATCGGCGCCGCTCCGGGACTACCAGCCTGTGCCAGCGCACTCGAACCGGGAAGGACGGCCAAGGCAAAAGAAATCCCCATAAATAATGATAAAAAACGGCAAATTGGTGATCTAAACGTCCTTATTAAACTGATCCTGAACACGCTGTTCATCTCCCGCCGCAGGCTCAGCCTGCACGATACTTCCCTTCAAAATGTATGGCCGCGACGTACGGTGGGGCGGCTCTGGACCCATTGGGAGTGAGTACTTACTTAGTTATAGATTACAAACACTGCTATAAGGATTCGGGACTACCATGGCCCATTTGTCGGATGGGCAACCGGAAGCACCGGAGAACCTACAGCCTGCAGATTTCCATTCTACCTGAGGCGATGGGCTGGCGCGAACGCCACATTAAACCAGTTTTCCGCCGACATATCACCTTATGGGACTGCAGCTCCCAAGACTTGCCCACATGGTAACCGATCCCGATTCATCGAAGTACGGACAGAGTTTCCAATACTAGCCATTGGTTTTTTTGAGTTGGCCGCGCGCAGGAAAGACAAGCAGTTAGAGTGCTGCATTCACACGTTTTCCAAGCGGTCCGGGTGATGTAAGGGGGCATCAGATGCACGGCTAAGTCAGTATTCGCATGTCTCTTTCGCGTATATATTCACTCATCGATCGCAACCGTGAGACCGGTTGAGTCTGCGCGTCGCAGCGAGATTCCGGCGCAGTTACTGGCTATCCAGTCTGGGGCAGCCAGTGCTAGTTCTGCTGGGCTTGAGGTTGTTCGCAACGCTAATACGCGAGCGCCCGCAGACTTGCCGGCACGAATTCCTGCCGGCACATCTTCCACCACCACACAGTCTGCGGCTGGGTAGCCCAGCAGGGACGCGCCTTTCAAGTACGGCTCTGGATCCGGCTTCCCATTGCGCACATCATCGGCTGTCACAAGAAAGCGAGGTGCTGGTAGCCCCGCCACGCGCATGCGAACTTTTGCCAAGGGTGCCGTGCAGGAAGTAACAATCGCCCACCGATCCGGCGGCAGCGCACTCAATAACTCCACCGCACCGGGAAGCGGAACGACACCGTCCAGATCTTCAATCTCTCGTCTCTCAACTTCAAGGTTCTCTGCCTCGTGATCGCTGTCCCGGAGCAATTCACGAATTGTGGTAAGACTCGGACAGCCATGCGCACGGCGCACGACGTATTCAGGATCGAACCCGTGTTTAAGAGCCCACTGAGTCCAGACGCGCGCGACGGCCGGTGTCGAATCAATCAAGACCCCGTCCATATCAAAGAGGAAGGCACTCAAGGTAACTTCAGCCATATAAATAAACGTAACAAAGGTTCGGACAAAAATGGCGAATAATTATGCGTTCAAATGCATGCCACGGGTTGCGTGAAGTTCCTGTAACTCGGCCAGGGTAGAGGCTTGGCGCGGTCCGAGGGGCACTCAGGAGGAATTGACTTTTGCGGAGCATTCCTGTATCCCATGAACATCATGATGATCTTCCCAAACCTGTCGCTTCTCCCGTGCCCGCCGGCGCGGAGCGTGGGTTTGCCCTGGAAGAGATCGGCTGAAACTAAGTAAGACAGCAATCATTCAGGAAAAGCCCACCGGCAACCGGTGGGCTTTTTTGTTTTGGAGAAGTCATGGGCAGCAAGCAAAATAAGGATTTTCTTCCAGCAGCGCATGCATCAAGCATGTTGCGTGTCTCCGCGACTTCAGTTCTCTCTGCCATCGCCAATTCGCCAGTCCCGTCACGACCGTGACCGACGGCCCCTTCGCGACAATCGCTTCAATCAACAACGACCGGAAAGCATGGCAGGAGTGCATATGGAAAACCCAGCATTCAGGAACAGCACGCATACAGGGTGGGAACACGTACACCGGCGAGTCGTTATCAAAATCGGCAGCAACGTATTGTTGCGCGGGGATGACACGGCGATCGAAAACACAATTGGCGACATTGCATCCTCCGTGCATCACCTCATGGAAGGCGGGGCGCAGGTTGTTCTCGTCTCGTCCGGAGCGATTGCATTGGGCCGCTCGCGTCTTGGAGAGGCAGCCGACGGCGCGGAGATTGCGATTCTATCTGCGGTCGGCCAGAGCGTTTTGACGGCCACGTACGAAAGAGCATTTCGCGAACTTGGAATCCTCAGCGCGCAAGTTCTGGTAACTAACGATGACGTGAGAGACCCGGCCCGTCTTGTGAGACTCTGCCACACTCTTGAACATTCAATGCGGAGGGGCTTCGCGGCGATCGTCAACGAAAATGATGCGGCCACACACTGGGCGATCACCGAGGCACGAGTGTTTCGTGATAACGACATGTTGGCTGCAATCATTGCGGGAGCGCTCAATGCCGATTGCCTGATTCTGCTGACCGACGTGGACGGTGTCTATACCGCACATCCGTCGGCGCCTGGTGCACGACTTCTGCGCAACCTCGGCGATCTGAGTGCAGGCATCGAGCCTCACACGGGACGTCATGGCCGGGGAGGAATGTCCGCGAAAGTGCACGCAGCACAATATGCGGTGAAGCACGGATGCCTGCGAGCCGTGATTGCCAACGGACGCCGCCCGTCTGTGCTCAGCGAAATCATGGCCGGGAATGCGGTGGGGACGATACTCGACAGGGAGTCTGCGCATGACTGACATAAAGGAAATCGCCGAACGAGCGCGCCTGGCCAGCCGGGCCCTTGGAAGGGCAAGCACCAGTGCGAAAAACCTGGCACTCGAAAGCTTCGCGTGTCGTATTGAGCAATCTGCTGGAACACTGCTTGCCCGGAACGCGGAGGACGTAAGAAATGCCGAGGCCGAAGGTCTCAATCGCTCCCTGATCGAACGCTTGAAACTCAGTGATTCGAAAATTCATCAGATGGTGGCATCCGTACGGCAGGTTGTCGGATTGAATGATCCGACGGGACAAGTCCTGCGCGATACGCTGCTTGATGACGGACTGGAATTACAGCAGGTGACCGTACCCTTCGGCACCATCGCAGCAATTGTCGAGTCGCGTCCCGACGCGGTTGTGCAACTGATCAGCCTCGCCTTGAAATCTGGGAATGCGCTGATAGTCAAAGCCGGGCGTGAGGCAAACGCCACGGTTGCGGCAATCGAGCAACTCGTGCGGTGTTCACTCCTCGAGCAAGAATTGCCCGAAGGCTGCGTCACTGTTATCTACGGTCGTGAAGCGGTAGCCGATCTTCTCGGCATGGTTGACTGGATCGACCTGATCGTTCCGCGAGGAAGTAAGGAGTTGATTCGATACGTTCAGGACAACACTCGTATTCCAGTAATCGGACACGCAGAGGGAATCTGTCACATATATGTTGATGCAGAAGCGGACTGCGAGATGGCTACTCGCGTAATTCTTGACGCCAAGACTCAGGCTCCAAGCGCCTGCAACGCAGTGGAAACGGTGCTCATCCACCGTGATGCGGCGGACTTTGTGCCGAGGCTCGCGAAGGCACTGGCGAATGCGTCGGTAAGGGTGCGCGGATGCGAGGTCACGGCGCGACTCGCTGCCGGCACTCCGATCGATGTGATCACTGACGAGAGCGAATGGGCGACAGAGTACGGCGATTTGACGATAGCAGTAAGGGTCGTCGAAAACCTCGACCAAGCGATGACACATATCGCGCGCTTTGGATCAGGCCACACCGACTCCATCTTGACGTCAAACCCGGAAGTGGCGCAACGCTTTCTACGCGAAGTTGATTCTGCCGGAGTATTTCACAATGCGTCCACTCGTTTTGCAGACGGCTTCCGCTACGGGCTTGGAGCCGAGGTTGGGATCAGCACGGGCAAACTCCCGCCCCGTGGGCCCGCTGGACTCGACGGTCTCGTGACATACAAGTGGCTGCTACGCGGTAACGGCCATTGCGCATCCAGTTATACAGGTGAAAACGCGAAGCCGTTCAAACACCGACAATGCCACGCGTCGGCCGGAAGATGCCGGCAACTGACTTCGCAATCGTCTCCGGCAGCAAGCAAGTTCACTACGTAGCCAGCTAGGATTCGAATAACGGTGCGATGCGGCTCTTGACCTGGTCGGCGGTAAACGGTTTGCGAATATAGCCCCGTGCACCGCATTGGATGGCTTCCATTACCTGTACCTGACTGCCTTCGGTGGTGATCATGATGACCGGTATGCCCTTTGCAGCTTCAACCGACTTCAGCTCTCGCACAAAGGCAAGTCCATCCATGACAGGCATGTTGATGTCGCTGAGGATAAGATCAAACTGATTTTTTGCTATGAGATCCAGAGCTTCCCGTCCGTTCCCTGCTTCCATGACAGATGCAAATTCCACGCCTGCTTGCTGAAACGCTCTTTGAACAATCTTTCTCATGACAGACGAATCATCGACGATTAATGCACGCAGTTGTTTCATAGCACTTCCTATTCAAGCTGTTACGTTGTTCCGGCGCTGAGTTCCCCAGCCGGTGTTGGGGTGATGTTGCGAAATTCGGTCTCTGCTACTGCGATTTCCGCCAATTTTCACTGGTGCGCCTCCACGGATGTTGCGGCGTGTTCACGCCACATGGGCATCAGCAATTCGGCTGCCCTGAGATTTCCGGAGCGACGGATGGCTGCGGAGAACATAGGTCTTCCGGCAACAAGAAACGTCGCCGGCGTCGTAATTACACGCGGAAGCATGACGACTTTCCCGGGCACCAGTGCCGTCAACTCGCGCGCGGGGAGGTTGACTCCATCCAAGGAAAGCTCCGCCGTGAACTGGCAGTTTAGAAGCCGCGATCGGATTTGTGCGGACGTCCTCGCAACGGCACGCCTTGGCGGGCCTCCTGTCGCGAGCTTTCTCAATACCCCGTGCGATACCACGCCCGGCAATACCAGGAAGAGATTGCCACGCACTTGCGGCATTGTGATTTCGAAGGTCAGTGCAAGAACAGCCTCGTTCGAATGCATGAGTCGATACAGCTCTGACGACCGCTGCCGGTGATCGAACGCAAAGGAAATTCCGAATACATCCCATCCCGCATGTAACTCACTGCAGATGATTCGGACAACATACTCCATGATCTGCTCTTCAAGTTCCGTGATCTCCCGCTTCGGCTGGTCAGGTTCACCCTGCCCCCCGAGAAGAAGATCAATCATCGGAAGTGCGAGAGAAAGATCAAGTTGGAGCGCTGCAAGCGTGTTGGATGGCTCCACCACAAGCGATGCGACATAGGCGTGTTCCTGGTTGCGCGACAATACTTCCTCAAAGCTGATGTGCTCAACCGCAACCAGATTACAGGCGAGTCCCACGCGCAAGTAGGCTCCAAGCGCATAGGTAAGATTTCGCGCAAAACTCTCATGTAACAAACTGAGAGATCGAACCTGGTCGGCGTCGATCTGTGCCGCGCGCCTGAAGTCGCATGGCACTACAGTTGAAGCCGCTTCCTTGGGTTTTGCCGCCGACACCGCGGCTGCAAACATATTGTCGATTTCTTCCTGCGTCAAAACCTTATCCATCGATGCAACCCTCACGCTGGTTCGGACCATGGCTGGTACTTCCCGCTGCAACAAACCGGCTGACTAGGATGTATGCGCGCGTTGCGCTTCAACAATGCTGACGTACAACATATCGCCCTCGGATTGAAATGCTGTTCGGCAAATGATCGATGCGTTGCGGACCGTCAGCTCAAAATCATTGCCGTCGATGACGGATGGAAGCGATAAATGACAATTCGGCACAAGCAGAGCCTTAACACTCCCAGCGCTCATGTTCGCAAGTTCGCCGACAGCGTCGCACATTTCGTCGTCGGAAACGCCCGCCGGTGATAACCCCAGGAATCCCGCAGCGGCGCGGCGGGCAAGTCCGGCGGAGCAATCCAGACGAACTGCACCTTCCCAAGCTCCGGCAATCTGAACGCAACCGACGATTACGCGGCCATGAGCCGTTGGCTGGTGCGACGAATCGGCCGGATTCACGTCGACACCCAGCATGTTTCCCCATATCTCGCGCGTAAGTTCCACAACCTGATCTTGCGAAATCTGCATGTCGTTCCTCGTTAGCATGGGCGGTACCAGCATGTATTGTTGATTTGCACGGGTTTCAGTCTGATTTGTAAATCGGATATGTTTTCCGCGGCCCCCAGGACCAATAGAGCATCCTCCACAAGCGAGAAACGGATTCTGTCCAACAGTTCATGGCGCGTCCCGCGATCAAAATAGATGAGCACATTCCGCAATAGCACAATGTCGGATCGCGGTATGTTCGCCGACGGCTGCGTTAGATTGATTTGGCGGAATGAGATCATCGCACGAATTTCCGGCCGAAGTTGCCAGTCCAGTCCGTCACGCAAGAAGTACTTAGTAAGCAGCGTGGCCGGCATCCCACGGTTCACTTCGAATCTGCTGTATTTGCCGAGTTGAGCTTTTTGCAGAACCCTGGATGAATAATCAGTTGCGATAATCTGAAAGTCCCAGCTCAGCAGTTCTGGAAAGTGTTCCCGCACAAGCATCGCAATGCTGTATGGTTCCTGCCCCGTAGAGCATGCGGCGGACCAGATCACCAGCTTCCTGCCGGATCGTCGTGCAGCCATAAACTCCGGGAGTACAAAATTTTTCAGCGCTTCAAATTGCTGTGTATCGCGAAAGAACCAGGTTTCGTTATTTGTAATGACATCCAGCAGTTTCCGCTGCAGTTGAGTGGGCGGATTTTTCCGTACGCCTTCGATCAATTGCGACACGGAACCAAAGCCCTCGTTCAACGCAAGTTGTGCCAGACGGGCTTCCACGACATGCTGGCGGTCCGGTTCCAGAACAATCCCCGGCCCGGCAATGACGAGGTCGCGAAGAAACTCAAACTCCTGAGTGGCCAGGCTCATACGGATCCTCGTTGGGCAACCGCTGCATTGCACGGGCGAGACTGGACCCGCCGGACAATGGCAGGGCCAATTTGCGAGAGAGGTAATATCTCGTCGGCAAGACCAGCTTGCACGATCGCGCCAGGCATGCCCCACACAACCGATGACGGTTGATCCTGAACGACCACCGTGCCTCCCGCTTTGCGTATCTGTTCCGCTCCCAGCAATCCGTCCTGCCCCATGCCGGTCATGACCACTGCCAGCACGCCTGGGCCGAAAGATTCCGCGGCAGAACGAAACAGCACGTCCACGGACGGACGACAGAAGTTCTCTGGCTCTGATTGGTTCAGCAGAAGTCGGGTGTGCACCCCTTCCCTGCGTACTGCCATGTGGAAGTCGCCCTGGGCAATCCACGCTTCGGCGGGGTGTATACGTTGATCATGAATCGCCTCTCTTACCGGATATGCGGTTCGAGAAGAAAGGCGCTGTGCCAGAAATCCCGTAAAGATCGGCGGCATGTGTTGCACAATTAACAGGGGCACGGAAAATTTCTCCGGAATCCCGGGGAGCACTTCGCCCAGCGCATTTGGGCCTCCAGTGGAAGTGCCGATAACGACAATCTCGACGGGGACATCCCGCCGAGGCGCCGAGCGAGTAGCAAACTGGCGAATGACGGCCCGGGGCCTTGCACCGCTTCCGAGCGCCTTCAACCTCGGGAGAAGATCGTGACGGATTCGTTCCATCGTGGACTCGAGGCCAGCCGTTCCGGAAGGCTTGGTGACATAATCCGTCGCACCGAGTGCAAGAGCTTCCAGCGTGGCGGCGGCGCCATGCTCGCTCAGCGTGCTGAAAACAATGACTGGAAGCTTCGGTTGAATCTGTTGAAGGCGACGCAACGTTTCCAGGCCGTCCATTTCAGGCATCTCAAGATCAAGCGTCATCACATCGGGCTTGACCTGTTCGACGTAGGAAAGGGCGATACGTCCATTGGCGGCGACGGCAACTACCTCCAGGCATGGATCGGACTCGATAGCCTCCCGCAACAGGCGGCGCATGAGCGCCGAATCGTCAACCACCAATACTCTGATCTTTGGCATGGTCTCTTACGCAACCTTCAGCCCCAGAATCTCAAGCTTGCTTAGCACTGCATCCGCGCTGAAGGGCTTCATGAGATATTCGTTTGCCCCAAGTTTCAGCGCGGCAGATACTCCGCCTATTTCGATCTCCGTTGTGACCATCATGATGCGCATTGAGTCGTACTCCTGTTGGGCACGCACCGAGGTCAGAACTTCCAGCCCGGACATATTAGGCATGTTCCAATCCAGCAGCATTAGGTCGAGTGCCCCAGCCTGCGGCAGAATGGAAAGCGCTTCAACGCCATCTTTCGCCTCTACAACTTCAAACCCCGCTCGTTTCATATGCATCCGCAGCAGAGAACGCATCGTGGAAGAGTCATCGACAATCAGTACGCGCATCGTGATTCACCTGGGCGGAGTCAACTTATCCGTCAGCGAGAGAGGATGAGCGCAGCCACGGGGAGCGCCGCGCTCATGAAGTAGTTCACGCGGCAATTTCCGCCGTCTTGGCGACAGTAAGACGAGCCTCGCCATATTTGAACTGCGCAATCAGCGCCTGCAACTCCGCAGCCATGGCTTCCAGGCTCTGTGCCGACCGTTGCGTGTCGGTGGCGGCCGCCGTCGTCGTGCGCGCGGCTTCCGCAACTCCTCCGACGTTGCGCGTAATCTCCACGCCGCCGCTTGCCGCCTCGGCAAGATTGCGGCTGATCTCTGACGTGGTCGCACTTTGCTCCTCTACCGCGCTGGCGATGCTGTTCTGGATATCGCTGATTTGGGAGATCACCTTACCAATCTCGCCAATCGCTTCGATTGCGCCATTCGTGTCGTTCTGAATCGCTTCAATCTTGCGGCCGATATCCTCGGTCGCCTTCGCCGTTTCTTTCGCCAGTTCCTTCACTTCATTCGCCACCACGGCAAATCCCTTGCCAGCTTCGCCGGCCCGTGCGGCTTCAATCGTGGCGTTCAAGGCCAGCAGGTTTGTCTGCTGTGCGATGGAAGTAATGACCTTGATCACCTGCCCAATTTCTGCGCTGCTGTTCCCCAGCTTCTCAATCGTCTGATTTGTCGCTTCCGCCGAGCGCACAGCGGAAATGGCGACATTGCTTGCCTCCGCTGTGTGTCTCGCGATCTCCTTGATGCTGGCTCCCATCTCCTCCGCGCCGCTCGCTACAGTCTGGATGTTCCGGCTGACCTGTTCAGATGCTGCGGATACGAGGTTTGCCTGGGTGGCAGTCTCTTCCGCACTGGCGCTCATCTGATGGCTCACCTGGTTCAACTCTTCCGAAGATGACGCCAGCGGATGTGTCATGCTCGCAATGTTCTGCACGGTGCCACGGAAAGTCGCCACCATTTCATTCATGCCGCTCAGCACTTGTGCATATTCGCCAGTCAACTTACCATCGTTGGCCTTAACAGTAAGATCCCCCTTCTGGACGGCGGAGGTGAGCGAACCAAGTTCTGACCTGAGTGTGAGGATGTTTGCTCGCACGGAGCGCAATGAGTCAGCCAATATTCCTAATTCGTCTCCGGAATGAAATTCAATTAAGTGACTCAGTTCTCCATTGGCAATATCTATAGCCACCTGGCTCATCGCGCCTACGGGACGCGCTATCGACCGTGACACCCAGATACCCAAAGCTACTGCAAACAGGATCGCCAGCACGCTGATAGTCGATACGGCCACTACTGCTGAATCTGCATTCCCAGTGATGGTGGCCGATGCTTTCTGTCTCTCGGTATCCTCAATATCGCGTAGCTTGATGGCCGTGTCTGTCACTCGCTGCGCAGCGTTGACGGCAGTGCTCACCAATAAATCGTTCAATTCCGCCTTGCGTCCTGCCTGTGCCAGCACGATTGCCTGACCGATTACCTCGTCGTACTTTGATTTGGCGCTCTTGAAGTCCGAAAAAACCGCCACAGACTCTGGAGTGTCGATATGTTTATTGTGTTCTTCAACTGTCTTTTCGAAGTCGTCTTTGCTGCTCTGAAGCTGTGCAATAAATTGGCGGGTCTCTGCGGGTGTTCCGGCAAGCGACAAGCGCAGAAGGCTGGCCCGAACCAGTCCGGCATCAAGCAATACGTTGCTCAAGCTCGACATGCTGCTCATCGTGCTTTCCCATCCGTCTGTGTACGTTTTATCCACGGACTTGACCTTGTACGCGCCAAGACCTGCGGCAATCGCGCACACGAATGTAACAACCAGAAAGCCCCCGATCAGCTTTGTCTTCAGTTTGATGTTGTTCAGCATCTTTATGCTCCTGTCTCAGTAATTCCTGTGTCGTTTGCCTTACGATTCCTATCGCCGCATTTCATGGTGTTTGCGGACACTTCATTCGGTTGCCGGCCGCAACTCTGCTTCTTCGTTTTTCTGGCGCAACGCCTTTGCGGTATCGAGCACGATCAATAACTGATCCTTGAGTTTGTAAACGCCGCGCACGAGTTCCCTGACTGGACCTTCAAGGGTGTCCGGCGGAGGTTCAAAGCCGCCGTCCTCAACCTCGACAACGTCTCCGATCTCATCCACGAGGAAACTGACAGCGCCTTCCTCGGTCCGAACCACAACGTTCATTGAGTCTTCGTTCCTCGAAGCCTCCAGTCCAAGACAGCCTCGCAGATCGATTGCCGTCACAATCTGCCCCCGCAGATTGATAAGCCCGCCAACTACGGCGTCCGACAGCGGAACACGCGTGATGTCTTGCGGTCGAAGCACTTCCTGCACCTTGTGAACTTCAATCCCAAAGAAATAAGGATTAAGAAAGAATGTGCACAATTGCTGGGCGGCTGCCATTTCTATGCTCCAATCAACGCGGCGCTTGGCTGGGCGGCCGCCTTCAAAGCCATCTCGGCGAGTTGATCGATATCTACGATGTCAGTGACGCGCTGCTGAATTACTGCAGTTCCAAGCATGGCCCGTCCACCGGAGAGTTCGGGCACAACGGTTTGATCCACAACATCCAGCACTTCACTTACGACGAACCCCACGCTTTGCCCGCGATGCGCGTGTACGATGACTTCCAGGGGATCGGAGGATGTCGCCTGTTCAAGTCTGAAGCTCTCTGCAACATTGACCAGCGGCATGATCTGTCCGCGGTACTGCACCACATCCTGATTATCGGAACGCTCCACGTCCGACTTGCGGATTTCCTCCAGTCGCTGCACGCTCGAAAGAGGCATGGCCATGCGCGCGTTCGCTCCAGCCTTGAATAACAGCCATTGCTGGCGATCTTCCTTGTTGGCCACCGCGGAAAGTGATTCTCCATGCATCGCACGTTGATTTTCCGAAACAACGTGCGCTTCCTGCGCAAGTCCCCGTACGTCGAGAATTAAGGCGACTCTTCCGTCACCCATGGTGGTCGCACCGGCGAAACACGCACCGTTCTTCAAGTGCTTTCCGAGCGGCTTCACCACGATCTCTTCCGTATCGTTGATCTCATCGACGAGGAGGCCAAACTGCCTTCCGTCCGCCTGAAGCACCACGATCTGCAGATTGTCGTCGGTAGCGCTGCGATCCTCGACTCCAAGCTGGCGGTCCAGGCGCACCAGCGGCAGCAGGTTCCCCCGCAGCCGGTAAACTTCCGCTCCACGGACGTTCTCGATTTGCTTCGAACCGGAGGTCGCGTCGAGCCGGACAAGTTCCACGAGGCTCACCTGTGGAATCGCGAAGCGTTCACCGTGGCTCGTCACCACTAGAGCAGGAACAATCGCAAGAGTGAGTGGAATCTTGATTTGCAGAGACGTGCCCTGTCCGACTTTGCTATGGATGTCTACTGTTCCGCCGATTTTCTCAATGTTTGTCTTCACGACGTCCATGCCGACGCCACGACCGGAAATATTGGTGACCTTCTCGGCGGTGGAAAAGCCAGGCACAAATACCAGGGGCAGAATCTCCCGCTCGGATGCACGTGCAAGCTGCTCGGATGACATTAGTCCGCGTGCAAGCGCTTTCGCCTTCACGCGCTCGACATCAATCCCGCCTCCGTCATCGGAAATGTTCAGGTTGACGTATCCGCCCTCATGAAAGGCCCTCAGACTTATGACGCCCTCCACGGGCTTCCCTGCGTTACGCCGCTCTTCCGGTGATTCAATACCGTGGTCGATCGCGTTGCGAACAATATGCGTGAGGGGATCCTTGATGGCCTCGATAATGGTCTTGTCGAGCTCTGTCTCACTTCCATCGACTTCGATGCGAACCTGTTTACCGCACGCCTGCGCCATGTCGCGGACAAGCCGCGGAAGTTTGTTCCAGACGTTGCCGATCGCCAGCATGCGCATTTTCATCACGCCCTCCTGCAGTTCGGCAGTGATGAGATTCAGGGATTGAACCGTGCTGAGAAAACCGGCATCCGCAGAGGTTGCCGCAAATTGCACGGTACGGTTGCGGGCAAGTACGAGCTCACCGACAAGGTTCATAACACGGTCAAGCATCGCAACATCCACGCGGATGGTGCTGGCGCTGGATGCGCTGCGAACATCCGCCTGCGTTCCCAGCGCCTGCACGACGGCCTTGGGAACTACCGTGCCGGTCCCGACGAGAATCTCGCCAATCTTGCGTGAATCTCCACTTTGCTGCTGGGCAAGCGCTTCGTGCACGGCCTGCTGGCTCAAGTGCCCATCTTCCACGAGAATTTCGCCCAGACGGTGGGTCTCAGGCTGGCCGCTATATAAATCGACATCAGCTGATGCCCCAATGGAAGGAGACACGCCCGTGAGGGACCGCAACTGTTCGACAAGCGACGAGCCATCCTCTCCGCTGTCGCTTCCATTGGATTCAACACGCTGAATCGCTCGGCGGGAAAAATCGATAAGTGAAAGCAGCGCGCTCGCAATGGCAGGCGTCATTGGCAGACGGCCATCGCGAATCCGGCTCAAGAGGCTTTCACCAGCGTGCGTGACAGATTCAAGTAGTGGGAAACCGAGAATGCCGCTCGTGCCTTTGAGGGTATGCACCGCCCGGAAAATTCTTGCGATCAACTCTTTATCGTCCGGCTGTTTTTCCAGGGCGACCAGGTCGCAATCGACCTGATCCAGGCCTTCGTTCGATTCAACCAGGAATTCTTTAATGATTTCGTCGAGTTCACCCATGAGGATTAATCCTGTCGGCTTGCATTGTCTCCGGCTACACGCACACTTTGCCCCTGCGTCTTAGATGAAGTGCACAGACATTGCCAGACCAGCTAAGAAGACTCTTATGTCTTTCATTCGTTTGGCGTCCGTTCGTTGCGGGGTATCCAAGGCAGGAGTTTTCACTGCGCTCCGAGTTGCCGAGTCAAGTAATTCATCGACAGAAGTTTTCATTGCAGCGGCGTAGAGCGGGGGGGAAGCTGTTCGATAGTCAGGAGGCTGTTCTGGATCGGGAAGCAGTCCGAATCTGCACGCGTTCAGTAAGAACCGACGCACAAAACGATTAAAACTCCGCTAATACGCGGCGCACAGAATCCATTAACGGGTAATGCCCCTGGCAGGCGGCTAGGCAGGATGCGGCCGAGGTGCCATACGACCAGCTTTTGCCGCCGTGGTTGCTATGGCGCGAATCAGAGTGGCGCGAATCTTCCCGTCCTCAAGTTCCAGGATTCCGTCAACCGTACATCCACCGGGTGTTGTTACTTCTGCCTTGAGGACGGCTGGGTGTTCTCCCGTGTGCAGCACCATCGATGCGGCTCCCAGAGTTGCCTGTGCAGCAAGCAGAGTGGCGAGGCTCCGCGGCAGGCCCGCTCGAACACCTCCCTCGGCAAGTGCTTCGAGGATGATGTACACAAATGCCGGCCCGCTCGCCGAAAGCCCCGTGACCGCATCCATCAACTGTTCGTCGACTTCAGCTGTCCTGCCCATCTTCGCAAACATTCGCTCTGCGTCCGCAAGAACGGATTTCGATACGTGGCGGCCAAGACAGACGGCAGTCATTCCTTGGCCGATTCTACAAGCGGTGTTCGGCATGGCTCGTACGACCGCTATCCCGTCGCCGATCATGTCTTCAATCGATCGAGTCGCAATGCCCGTTGCGATGGAAATCACCACCGCTGTGGGAGCCAACACCGCACGTGTTTCCTGCAGCAGTTCGGACACATATTGCGGCTTGACGCAGACAAATACGATATCCGCACCCTTGACTGCGGCGAGGTTATCGGTACCCACTTTAATGCCAAGCTTTTCTTCAAGCGCACGGGCATTGTCATCATGCCGGACTGTCGCGCGAATTCTGCCGGCCGGAACTCCAGAGTCGCGTAGAAGCGAGACTGCAAGCAGGCTACCCATCTTGCCTGCTCCGAGAATTGCTATGACCTTTGATTCGAGGCTGCCGGTTACGTGCTGTGCATTCGTTCGCTTCACTCTTCTTCTCCTTGGGTTCAGAAACAAAAAGCCCACGGCTTGTAACCCGTGGGCTTGGATGTCTGCTGATTGTCTGGCTTCAGCTAAGGGCGCTCACTCCAATCCCACAGTCGCAAAGACACCGGCGGCATGCACGGTAACGGCGACGGGATGGATGGCTTAAGTATCATGGGAAGTTGTATTCTGCACGGCACGCTCCGCACCTGTCAATCAACAGTGCATGGAATGATTTGATTCCATGCATTTGTTTTGGCAATGCTGCACGTCGTCTCGTACTGTGAACACCATAAATACTCTGAAAAATGTGGCACTTCTCGGCGTATGGCACGTACTTCTCGCAGCTACAATAATGATGCGCGGTTCTGTGTGCGCGATACCCATTTGTGAATGCTGTTCCTCTAGGACTTTTCCATGCGCCGTGCTCTTGCCTTCGAAGTGACGATTTCCTCCTTCAACCGTGTATTTCGAGTTCCTCTTCCAATTGTCTTGCTCGTTCTGGCATCGCTCTTCAGCGCTGCGCCAACGGCCTTTGCATCCACCGGCGGCCGGATCTGCGATCCAATGACCTACGGCGCAAAGGCCGACGGAACGACGAAAGATACAGGCGCTCTTCAACACGCCATTGACGAATGTTCAGCCCAAGGTGGTGGCACTGTTCGTCTTTCCGCCGGTACATTTCTTACTGCACCGCTCACATTGAAGAGTCACGTCACGCTGGACATCGCACCCGGAGCGACCCTTCTCGGCAGCCAGGATCGGCGAGACTATCCTCCAGTGGAAGAGTTTCGCGAACAAGCGTTGCAGCCACTGATAAGCGCGACTAATTCCGAGGACATCACCATCACGGGCGGCGGTGCAATCGATGGAGCGGGAGAGGTTTGGTGGAAAGAGATGTGGGAAGCGCGGCGCGAGCATCGCCATACTGATCTCCTGAGGCCGCGCCTTGTCGTTTTCGACCACTGTCGCCACATCCGCATTCACAACGTTACTATCCGTAACTCCCCGATGTGGCAAGTGGTTCTTTATTATTCGGATGACGTCGCGATTGACAACGCCAGGATACTTGCTCCCAGGAACGCTCCCAACACGGATGGTATCGATCCGTTTTCTTCTCACCATGTGACCATCTCCCATGTCACGATCGATACCGGCGACGACGACATTGCGATCAAGTCAGGACAGCCGGGATCGCCCGGCGGTGACGAACCAAGCACGGACATCTCCATCACGGATTCGACTTTTCTGCACGGTCACGGAATGTCCATCGGCAGCGAAGTCGCCGGAGGCGTGCACAATGTGCGTGTGGCGCGAATTCACTTCAAGGACACTGATAATGGCATTCGCGTGAAATCGAACCGCGACCGTGGAAACGACATCAGCGATCTGCATTTTCGCGACATAACAATGAAAGATGTGAAAACGCCTATCCTGATCAGTGAGTACTATCCGAAGATTCCCGCCAACGACGAAAAGCAGCCAGTAACCAGGCTGACTCCTCATTTTCACGATATAAGCATCAAGAACCTCACGGCGGTCGGCGCCAAGACCGCAGGCTTTATCGTCGGCTTGCCCGAGAGCCCCGTTACGTCGCTTACATTGACGAATGTGCATATTTCGGCGCGCAAGGGAATGACGATCAGTAACGCCACCGTCACCGCGCATGACTTTACTGTGCAGGCCATGCAGGGAGACCCGCTTACGATGATGGCAAACGCGAAGATTCATCAGAAGTGATGGCTAAAGAATGTTGCTTCAGAGATACAACGTGACTTCCGCTATCGTGTGGCGCAGTAATCGGATGCAGGTGCGGGTAATCTCCGCGGCTCTGGCCGTGCTCAGTCTGATGATGATCGGCAATGCTTGCGCTGAGACACCTTTGCCTCCAGCCTGCTCGGTGTTGACAGCCCACCTTACAGATGCAGCAGTCGATTCTCCCGGGGCTGACCTTGCGATGGACACAGCACGAATTCAGCAAGCCTTGAATCTGTGCAGCCCCGGCCGGGCCGTTGTGTTGCAAGTACGAGGGAAGAGTGATGCGTTTCTTTCGGCCCCTCTCATTTTGCCTCGCGGCGTCACGCTCTGGATTGATCATGGTGTGACGCTTTATGCGTCGCGCAATCCTCGCGACTACGACTTGTCCCCTTCCGCATGTGGAGGAACGGCTAGCGGCCGCGTGCCGGTATGTAAACCGTTCATCTATGCATACCAGGCAGTCTACAGCGGCATCCTCGGCGGCGGAACGATTGACGGACAAGGCGGACGCCCTCTCGATGGGTCGCAGGATTCGTGGTGGCAACTGGCGAATCGTCGCACCGAAAGCGACAAGAAGATAGCCGTCCCGGATCTTGTCTCTTCCTACGAATCGCAGGGCTTTAGGATGGCAGGCGTCACTCTGCGGAACGCGGCCGGTGTTCATGCGGCGATTTACAAAACGATAGGATTCACTGCTTCTCAATTGAAGATCGACTCTTCCGGTGCCTCCCATCATTCGACGGGTATTCTGCTCAGTAACTCGCCAGGCGCCGTCATTGCGGATTCATGGATTCGTGTGCCTGCTGACGCCATCGCTCTCAAGGCCAGCATCCTCGGGCCTACGTCGAAAGTCAGCATCCGCAACGTGCATATCTGCGGCGGACGCGGAATATCGATTGGTGACGATGTTTATGGCAATGTAAGCGATGTTGACGTAGATCACGTTTCTCTTGACCACATGCAGGCAGGAATCTCGTTCGACTTAAAAGGCTCTCATGGTGGAACAGCGCACAACATTACATTCAACAACGTATGTATGCGCTCCGTGGGTGATCCGCTTCAGGCCATACAAAAGGATGGATTGCAAACCACCACGCTGCCGCCACTTCCAAGCATCCAGTTCCACAATGTTATTGTGAGCGGCAAGGGTCGTATCAACCAACGTGCATTCGAGCCGGCACCAAATTCAACCTGTGCCGATTTACCGGCGTTTTCACTGGCGCCTCACTTTGCGGCGATTCCAGACCTGCGTTCCATCCAGATTCCGGGCACGCGCCGTTCACTTGTCGTCGCAATGGACGGAAGCGGCGATTTCCCTTCCATCCAGCAAGCCGTAGATGCGCTGCCTGTCTCCGGTGGAGACATTAGGATTAAACATGGAACCTATCGCGAAGTTGTCACTATCCGGAAGTCGCACGTTCACTTACATGGTGACGACTCAGACCCAGCCAGCACTGTAATTGTCTACGGCAACGGAGCCCCGAACTCCGGCGGGACATTCAACACCGCAACCGTATTTGTTGAGGCTGATGATGTCACCATGAGTGGGATCACGATTGAGAACGATTTTGGATTCGGCAAGGGACAGGCGGTAGCGCTCTCGGTCACGGCCGATCGCGCGGTCTTTCGCCACATGCGACTCTTGGGCGCTCAGGATACGCTCTTCGCGGCTAGTAAGTACTGTTATGGCGACTATGGCCCGTGCGTACCTGCAAGACAGTACTTTGCAGATAGCTATATAGAAGGGAATGTCGATTTTATATTCGGGGACAGCAAAGCCTTCTTCGATCATTGCGAATTGCACGGTCTGCCATACGGGAACGTAATGTTCACCGCACAGGACAAACACTCTAGCGTGCAGCCCAGCGGATACGTATTCGATCACTGCCACCTGACAGCCGATCCGCGTCCGGCAACTGTTTCGCTCGGAAGACCTTGGCGTCCCCACGCCACTGTGGTCTACCTGAATACGCGTATCGATGCTCCGGTGATCCCGGCGGGATGGACGGAGTGGAAGCGATTTGGCATATCTAGTCTGCCCGTTGCCTATTATGCGGAGTTCAACTCGAGTGGTCCCGGCGCAAATCCCAATGCGCGCGAACCCTACTCACATCAACTCACGAAGACCGAGGCGCAGCACTGGTCCGCACGAAATTTCCTGGCCGGCGACGATGGATGGGATCCAGCAAAAAAGCAAGGGAAACACTGAGACCTCCCTCCAACGCCAGCAAGCAAGGGACACCTGCATACGTGAGCATTAACTCTTCGGCTCCAAATGGCTGGTCACGGCTCACACGATGCAAGTCCTATGACTCAGATCCTGTGTTGAACCAGGTCAGTGCACACCTGAAGGATTCCAGTGATCCTGTCCGGCTAGAAACACATCCGGAGAAAACTTCTTCGCCTCCGATGGCGTGAGTTGCCGGGAATGCGGCTCGCGACCAGAGAGGGCCGCGCCCGAACCGGTAGATTTGAACTCGGCATAGGTTGCAGTTTCCAGTGAGCGCGTTTCTCCGGCATGCCATTCATGCCATCCCGCCGGTTGAATGTGCGCCGCCAAATCCGCGTGGAGGAACACGACGGTTGAGTATGGACGCCATGGACGTCCGAGAAAAATGTTCGTAGCGTCGCGATCCGCCGTCACCTTGCAGTGATCGAAGACGTAGCCGCTCTCCTGCTCTGGATAGTGCTTACTTTGTGCGGTCAGGTAAACCGTCTTATGTGCGATTGCGTGAATTTCGCAGTCGTGAAACACGGCCTTTGCGTCGCCAAAGATGAAATCTACATTCCCCGCAATGTAGCAGTGCGAGAAATATTCGCGCGCGGGAGTGCATGACCCCTGCTCGGAGGAACATCCCTTGCTTGCGGCATAGAGTGTGTCCTGAGCCCCAAGAATGCGTACATCCCTGAATACCGCGCGATCGGCGCGAACGGAGAGCGCCACCGCCTGCGATCCCTCTGGCTGGAGTTGCTGGAAATGAGTGAAGTCATTAACGAATGTCACACCACGCGCAAAGAAGTTGTCACCTGCCACAAAGAATGTCGCGGACTTGGAAGTACCACCCACCTTCCCCGCGCTGTTGTCGTAGACGATGACTACCTTTGCGGGATCCTTGCCATCGCCTTCAATTTGCACATTCGGTTTACGGACGTGCACAACTTCACGGTAAGTTCCCGGCTTGATGTGAATCGTCCCGCCTGAATCAGGCAACGCATCGACCGCAGCCTGCACAGAGCGATAATCGCCGCTGCCATCTTGTGCAACCACAAGAACGCTTTTTGGGGCCCCTTCGGCCGAGGCCGTACTTTCCTGTGTTTCCACCGTCCCGGGGAACGGAACAAACTTACCGTCACAGAACGGGACAGCGCGCGAACCAGGCATGCGTTTGACCTCTACGTCGCCGCCTTGCGGCAGAAAATTCACCTTTCCCGGCCCAAATATAAACCGCGCGTGTGCTGCGCGAATCTGTGTCGAACGCAAGCCGTCGATAAGGACGCCATCAAAGGTCACGCGCAGGAGATGCTGCGCATCGGTTCCAAGCAGAGTGACTTTTCCGGGAGTAAGAATTCGCACATTGTGCAGCGTGATGTTCTGGAAAACCGGAACCAAGGGTCCACGCTCGGTGCTGTAGAACGGGTCCATCACGATCGGGTCCTTCACGTTGCGAATGCAGACATTCGTATAGGAAACGTTCGTGACCAGTCCGCCCTTTGTTGAGTTGGACTTGATGCGGATTCCGTTGTCCGCGCCATCAATCGTCAGGTCGTGCACGTCGACGTCGCTCACTCCGCCATTTGTCTCGCTGCCAATCGACATCCCGTGGCCGGTATAGAAGTGATCGTATGCCACGGTGATATGGCTTGACGGTCCGGCATTCCCCGCTTTGATGGCAACGTTGTCGTCGCCACAGTGCAAATAGGAATAGAGAATGCTGACGTTGGTCGATGCCGATGGGTCTATACAATCCGTGTTACGCGCGGTTTTCGGACTGTTTGCTTTTACGCCCCACGCCGTGAATCCGTTCGTTCGGCTCACCATCACATGGAAGTTTGGCGAGTTCCGGAGCGTGATGCGATAGAGCGTGAAGTTGTCGGACCGTTCGACAACGATAATCCGCGGACAATTCTGTGCGGCATTCTCAACCTTGGCTTGATGCGCCAAAACCCACCACGTCACATCTTGCCCAACGAGCTTGGTGCCGCCTCTTCCGTCGATCACGCCATCGCCCATCACTCCGGAGCCCGGTGCATCGTGTGCCAGGATCAGTGGCTTGCAACCTCGTCCGTGGTGATCAACCTTCCCGCATGCCCCTGGAGTCACATCGTAGTCACGAGGGTTTCGCGATCCGAAGAGCGTAGTCCCTGCGGCGACAACAAGCGTGATCCCCTTCTTCAGCTCCAGTGGCCCAGAGAGAAACGCGTTGTGAATGCCACTGCTGCGCAGTTCGACGGCTGAGCCGGGCTTGCATTGATTGATCGCGTCCTGAATACGAAGTGTATCTAGTTTACCCTCGTCCGCCTCAGCCAGTTTTCCGTCCTGCTCGGCGAGGCGTGCCGCCAACGACGTACATACCGGAGGAATCTTCGGTTCCTTGACGTTGCGCGTATCTTGCGCAAGGGCGCCATTTCCATATGTCAGACAGAGTGCAAGCAGAACAACTGGGCGAACATATTTCATCGTCATCCAATCGGAGGAAATATTGCGCTACCTGTGCGAAGAGGTGGTTGCCGGTGCAACAGTTTGTCCAGCGGGCAAACCGAAATAAGCTTCAGCGTTCCGATAGCAAATTCCTTTGATCATTCGCCCGATCAGTTTTTCATCATCCGGCAATTCCCCTGATTCGATTTCGCGCCCGATCATGTTGCATAGCACGCGCCGGAAATACTCGTGGCGCGGATACGACATGAAAGAGCGCGAATCCGTCAGCATGCCAACGAAGTGCGACAATAAACCGCAGTTGGAGAGCGCGTTGATCTGCCACTCAATGGCCTCTTTCTGGTCGAGGAACCACCAACCACTCCCAAACTGCAATTTTCCTGGAACGCTGCCATCCTGGAAATTTCCGATCATGGTGGCAAACGCATAGTTGTCGGCTGGGTTCGCGTTGTAGATGATCAATTTCGGCAACGCACCTTCTTCATCCAACCGGCTGAGATAACGTGCAAGTTTTTCTGCTTGCGGCCAGTCTCCGATGGAGTCGAATCCGGTATCCCGCCCGAGCTTCGGAAGCATGGCATTGTTTGCGTTGCGCAATGCCCCGAGGTGCAGTTGCTTCGTCCATCCGCGCTTGGCGTCCAAGTGGCCAAAAAACAGAAGAAGGTAGCTTGCCAGCTTCGTGGCTTCACTCGGGTTGACCGTTCTGCCCGACTGGAGCTTGTCAAAAACCGCATTGGCTTCGGCTTCACTCGGGAAGTCGGCGAAGCACACTTCGAGCCCATGATCCGAGAGCCTGCATCCGTTCTCGTGGAAATATGCGTGACGCCGGTCCAGCGCATCGAGCAAATCTGATAAACGCGCGATGTGTATATTCGCAGCTTGCGCGAGTTGATGAACGTAGTCGCGGAATGAAGCCACGTTGTCCATGCGCAGAACGCGATCTGGACGAAAAGCCGGGTAAATGCATGTGCCAAACGGGGCTTCAGCCATGCGCTTGTGATATTCAAGCGAATCCGTTGGATCGTCCGTGGTGCAGACAATCGCCACGTTGAATTTTGTCAGTATCCCTCTTGCCGTTAATTCGCCATTGCGCAATTCATCGTTCGCCGCGTCCCAAATGCGCCGCGCCGAGGATTCGTCCAATAGTTCGTTGATCCCGAAGTGACGCTCCAATTCCAGATGCGTCCAGTGGTAGAGCGGGTTGCGCAACGTGTACGGCACGGTTCGCGCCCAGGCTTGAAACTTCTCGTACGGCGACACATCTCCGGTACAGTATTTCTCGGGAACGCCATTTGCTCTCATGGCACGCCACTTGTAGTGATCGCCTTCAAGCCAGATCTCAAACAGGTCGTTGAACCGCCGGTCTTCCGCAATGTCCTTCGGCGAGAGATGACAGTGGTAGTCGATGATCGGCTGTCCAACCGCATACGTCTTGAATAAATGGCTTGCCGTCTCGTTTTGCAAAAGAAAATCTTCAGTGATGAATTCCATATAACTTCCCTGGATGCCCGTTCTTGGTCTACTCGTTGACCTTTTCTCTACCGCAAAACCATTCCTTGTGTGAACCACTGAGTGGATCGGATTGCCGGCCATTTATCTCCCGCAATCCGATCGTCCTCAATCGGCCCGCGCATGGTTGTGGTCGCGGGGTTAACGTGGTTAGAACACGAATCGGGCTCCGATCTGGATGGTCCTTGCCAAGTTTGACTGCGCCGTAATCTCGCCGAAGCTCGAACTGGTCACCGAGGTACTCGGTGCGTCGAACGTTGGGTGATTCACCAGGTTGAATGCTTCAATCCTGAATTGCACGTACCTGGATTCGGTGAACTTGACATCCTTCAGAATGGAAGCGTCGAAGTTGTTGATACCGTCCTGACGAAGGTTCGAGAACGTCGTCGGGAAGGTACGGATGTGGTACTGGAACTGGGCATTTGATTTTGTCGCAAACTGCGTGGTATCAAACGCAGTTCCAGTCGTCTGGCGGTTATTGAGGTTAAGCGGGCCGCCGGCATAGACGTAGTCGCCAATGTTCGTTGTGCTCCCATTGACCCAAGAGATGGGTGCTCCCGTTTGGAAGCTGTATATCCCGTTCAGGTGCCAACCGCCCAACAGGTAGTCTGCCCAGCGCGATTGCAGGTTAACTAGCTTTCCCCTTCCGATCGGCAAGGCGTACGATCCCGCCAACACGAAGTGGTGCGTGTGATCAAAGGGAGAGATTCGTTTCTCGAGATGGGTGTCTGTGTCATTGAGCCAGGTGTCCTGCTCAATCAGCTTCGAGAACATATAGACGCCTGTCAGCGAGAGCCCGTTGGACAGCCTCTTCTCAAGGCGAACATTCAGGCTGTTAAATGTTGAGCTGCCGATCGTGGCGTTTTGTTCGATCAGTCCTTGGCTGCCGCTGCCTTCGCCCGCCCCATATTGCGGATAGGCAGAAAGAAGCTGCGCGAGGGGAATGGTCTTGCCGTTGTAGCTCGTGCCCGGCAACAGGTTATAGAACGGATTTGCTACAGATCCTGTCAGGGTGGTGATGAGCGTCTGGTCACGCGTTGTCGCCGTGCTCAGGTATTGACGCGGGATCACGTTGAGCTGCGTAATCGAGACCGGCAGGTGCAGTGAGTGGTTTCCAATGTACGCAACTTCGAGAAGCAGGCTTGGATTGAACGCGTGCTGAATGCCAAGCGTCCAGCGAATCGCGTAAGGGTTCTTCATGTCAGGTGCAAGGAAGCTGACAGTCTTCTGCCCGTTATATGTTGCTAGCCCCAATGACGATCCTGAAGGCGCGGTGAATCCGTTCGGAAACGGATTGCTGAGGGTCGTCGTCGGTTGAAGGTAGTTCGAGGGAACGATCATCGGCGTCGTCTGACTGAAGCCTTCTTGATCGAGAATCGGATTGGACGAATACTTGCCGCCGACGCTCAGGTTGGAGATGGTCAGCGGTTGAACGAAAATTCCAAATCCGCCGCGGAACACCGTCTTGCTATTCAGTGCCGCTGGACTCCAGGCAAATCCGATACGCGGACTTACCCAGTGCGACGTGTTCTGGTAAACCGCGCCGTTGTCACCACTCGGAAAAGTCAGACCGCCAGGAACGACAAAGCTTCCCACCGGAATCTGCGGCACCGGGTTCTTGTCATAAGCCGCGCTTGCCGCCGCCGAGATTGGATTGGTCGCGGTGAAGTCAAACCCGTTGACCGTACGTCCGAGTTTCTCGTAATACGGAGTGTCGTGGTCGTAGCGGACACCGAGGTTAACCGTCAGGGTTGGAGTCGCCCTCCAATCGTCCTGCACAAAACCAGCATAGTAGTATGAGTGGTAAGTACCCCGGGTGTTGATATCCAACGACCCGCTGCTCGGCAATCCAAGCATAAATGCCGCAAAGTCTTGCCCGAAATTTGCGTTCGGCGAATTCGTAAACGGTCCGTTCGTCCAGCTGCTGTTGAACGAGTACGTCCCGGTGGAATTGCCATACGTGAAGGCATCCAGATTGTACTGACGAAGGTCCATGCCGAATTTCAGAGTATGGTTGCCAATCACTTTCACCAGATCGCCAAAGATCTGGTAAGAATGCGACGGCGTTCTGGACGAACCACTGGGACCGAGACACTGAAAACTATTCTGGCTGCCACAGCTTCCGCTGAAAGCGATATAAGGCAGCTGCAGGTAATTTGACGTGCTTGCGATGGATGATGGGAACCCCAAGCTTGTGGGATCGAACCCATCGCTCGGGCTACCATGAATCTCGGTCATGCGCGTGTAGTTCGCGCGTATGTCCAGCAGCGTCGTCGTATTAAAGGTGTACACCTCATCGACCGTGGCTCCCCAGTTCTCTCGGGTCAGGTTCGATCCGGTCGCCGGGTTATTGAAGTAGTAGTTCTTCGTCTGGAACTCGTTGTTGTGGCGGATATCGAACGACAGACGGCTGCGTTCGCTCATGTTGTAATCCAGCCGTCCCAGTTCGTTGCTGTAATTGTCAGAAGTTGTTGTGCTATTGGCGTAGTTCTGGAATCCGTCCGAGTTTCCGGCGGTGTTCGGCAGTGGGAACAATTTGAGGTAAGCAAGCGCCACCGGATTCAACATGTTCGTCGGAATGATGTTGTTCGCGAATGGTTGCCGCGCCACGGTCTTCCCGCTTACCACGCCTGAATATGGGTTGAATATCTGGTAACAGTTATAGCCAGTCGTTGCAATGCAACTGCTGCTGCCCGGAATGTTAAGCAGTGCCGAAAAGTCACCGTTGCGCTCAGCCGCCGTCGGAACCGTGGTGAGGTCGGTATTTGGCTGCCCATCCTTCAGCTTCTCGTAGGCAAAAAACCAAAAGAGCTTGTCCCTTCCGTCATACACATGTGGGATTCGCAGTGGACCTCCCGCCGTACCTCCAAACTGGTTAAAGGACGTGTTTTGCCTAGGTTTGTTATGGCGATTATTGAAATAGGTGTTTGCCGTGAGCGCATTCGGCTGCGCAAACTCGTAAATCGATCCGTGGAACTGGTTCGTGCCGGTCTTCAGGATTTGGTTGATCGTCCCTGCGCCCGTGTGTCCATACGCCGCATCGACGTCGAAGGCTTTAACTTTTACTTCCTGCACGGCGTCTTGGGGCACGGAGTAAGCAACACGGTTGTCCCACGTCGCATTCGGTGAGCCATCCAGTAGAATTTCGCTCGACTGCGATGGCGTACCGCCGATGCTCCACGCCGAGGCGGCCGCGTTATCAAATGGATGCACCATCGAGGGCGATCCGGTAGCCACGACTCCAATTGCCAATTGCGCAAGCATCATCGGATTTCGGCCGTTGAGCGGGAAATCCTCCACTTCTCTTGTCGTGATCGTTTGTCCCGTGGAGGAGTTTGCCGTATCGATCAACGGTGCTTCATCCGTGACGTTCACCGTCTCGGAGGTGCTGCCGATCTCCAACTTAACGTCAATGATCGGATGATCTCCAGAGTTCAGCGTGAACGCTTTGCGGACGTAGCGCTTGAACCCTGGCGCATCGACGTCAACCTGGTACTTGCCAGGCACCAGGAACGGAACGACGTACTGTCCGGATTTATCCGTCGTCGTCTGTGTCTTGGTATTTGTACGGACTTCCGTGATGGTGACTTTCGCGCCAGTTATCGCGGCGCCGGATGGATCCGTCACGGAGCCGCTGATTGTTGACCGATATTCCTGGGCGTACATCGCTATGGAGGACAGGAAAAGAGCCAGTACAAGGATTGCAAGGCTCCAATATCTCTTTTTCATGGACAACCTCGTCTTCAGCAGAGGGCGTTGTAGTGTTTACTCCGGTCTGTGTTGTGCCGGCCGGTTTTTTGTAGCTCGGTGAAAATATGCGATTGTAATTGTTGCGTCAATTTTAAAGATTAAAATATTTCATTCAGTATTACTTAACGATCAAACTGCCGTTCCGTCTCTCTGCGGAGATTGCTGCCGACTCTTTCCATTGGAACACGTGGCAACGGCCCGAATCGCCCGCTGTTACTGCTTCTGCCACAATTTGCCGATTGCACTCGCAACCAGAATTAGTATGAAGCCGCCGTTGTCGCAGTTCAGAGGGGGATCTCGATATCACCACTTTTGGGTTGGTACTTTTGGAACCGACAAGATACACGGCAAGATGATGTTAAGGCTGACAGGGATCGCCCTGGAGCAAGGGCGCAGAGTGCGCGGGCCGTCTATTGCCGGATCACTGTTAGGGAACCTCTGCACAAGTTGTGAAGCGTGGCGGGGTTCCGGTTTTGTGGGCGGGCGGAAGCAAAGTTGCCGGCGTTTTCCGGGGGCGTTTCGGGCGGCTTGCGGGTTCAGACATCACTGGCCAACGCCCAGAAACACTACGCCGCCTGGGTG
>JAJXZT010000038.1 GCA_021779935.1 Acidobacteriota bacterium | reverse complement strand
GTGACGAACATCTTGCGCTGC
The DNA here is from genome assembly GCA_021779935.1 of Acidobacteriota bacterium. Taxonomy (GTDB): domain Bacteria; phylum Acidobacteriota; class Terriglobia; order Terriglobales; family Acidobacteriaceae; genus JAJXZT01. Next base: position 4,873 of record JAJXZT010000038.1, on the reverse strand, counting down.
TCGGCGTTGCCCACGCTCTGAACCGTGCCGATAAGACGTGTTCCTTGCGGCATGAGCAACTGCTGGTGGTCATGCGAGTAATAATCGGTCGTGAGCATGACCATGATTGGCCCACCGAAACCACCGTCGATGTGGTTGGTAACGACGCCTTCAAAAACCGTGCCCTCGAAGATCCGATAGAGACGGCCTTGATACTGATCGAAGTCATACGGACCCATCGGGTCGGTCTTGGCGGTTGCTTTCGCCTGCGCAGCGGCGGGCTGGCCGGACGCCGCGCTACCGGCCACGTCGGCGATAGCTGGGCTTTGCGGCGGTTCTGCCGCTGTCGATGGCGGGACCACTGCGGGAGAGACAGGAGCCGTGCTCGAATGCTCAAAGTCAATCGCCACCGTCCCGCTGTTGATGGCATCCTGTTTCTGCTTCTCCCGCGCCAAGGCTTTTTGTTTGGCTTCGGCCTGGGCTTCCGAAACAGAGGAGGTGCGCTGCGGCGCATTCGGGCTGCCGCCGTAGATCGCGTCCCGCTGCGCCGCAGTCATCGGCGAGGCACTGGCGTACTCAGGACCGGGCGCACCCTCGGCAGCTTGAAGCTGCTGCATGGCTGCCGCCAACTGCTGCTGACGCTGCCGTTCTTCGGCATCCTGCTTTGCCTGCAACTGTTGCTGCGTCTCGAAACTCGATACCTGCTGCGCGTTCGGCGACACCGGGCGCGTGGGTAGGGCGCTCGCCGGGGTCGTTTTTTTGTTGCCGCGCAATAGACTCGTTACGTTGGCGATACCGAGAATGCCGAGGATCGCCACAAGCGCGAAGACCACAGGCATACCCTTGCGCAGTGGCGGCCTTGCCTCCGGTTGCTCGGGGACAGTTACGGGAGTGTTCTGATTCGGCTCGGTCATGGCTACTTCGCGCCTCCCGTGCGGTGGAACTCAACCTTCTGTTTTCCGATGGCGAGATACCCGTGCTCCAACTGCTTGGGCACGGTATAAAGGCCGCTGTTGAAATCGAAGTTGATGAGCGAGCCTTTCTTGTCCTTCAATTCATAGAGCGCGGGCGTCTCCTGGAATTGACCGCGCAGGTAGGTGAACTTGTCGTCCCGCCAGATTTGTTGCAATCCGAGTTCTTTGCCCCTTTTCTCATCCCACGTGTAGTCGAAGTGCAGCGAACCGGGATACTCCGAGCGAAACTGCTCAGCCTTGCTCTGTTCGGTTTTGAGTTCCGCTGCCTGAGCGGCTTTCGAGGCAGTAGCTTCCTGTTTTGCCTTATCCAGTTCCGCCGCAGGCACAAATACCGGAAGCTGCGCCAGACGGTCTTTTGCAGTCTGGTCGCCTGGGTTAATGAAAACCTTGGAATCGAAATGTGCATCGGGGTCATTCGATACCTCATGCAACTCAAGCGTGTATTCGTTGCCGTGGTCGGAGACGATGTGAATATCCGTCGCCGTATTCGCTGTCTTGGGCTTCACACTGATAAAACGCGAAGCGACATGACCGCCGTCGAAGATCCAGTTCACCGTGTCGCCGGCAAACACGTTGGCGGCCTTCTCTTCAGCGGGCAATACGATGAGCGTCGATTGCAACAGTCCGGCGCGTACCTCGGGCGGCGTAGCCGCCTCCGAAACGATCACCGTGCGCGGCGCGCTGGGCTGAAGCGGATGGGAGTCGGCGGCGTGTAACTGGCCGGAGGCGAGCATCAGGCCGATGCCGATAGCGATAGGAAAAGGGGGTCTCATGGCGTTCGTGTCCTTTCTGCGGTGAGTTTTGGTTATGCGGTCTCGCCTTGGGCAAAGCGTGCGATGCCCTCGATGAGTCCGTATTTGGCGATTAACTTTGTGCGGCGCACACGGTCCTTCGGCTTGGTCGAAAAGATTGCGTAGCTGCGGCTGTCAAGATTGAGTCGGACAACTTTCGTCAGCCCATCACGGCGCATATAGAGACCTTCGCGGTCCTGCAAGCTCTCGAAGAGAGCGAGTTGCTGCTCGTTCATCTTGAAGAGTTCCGCATAGCGCTTCCGGTTGAATGTGGCGTCTTTCAGGAACAGAAACGACGTGCAGGAGTTCACAATCGAATCGGCGTTCGCGCCCAGGTCCTCGGCGGATTGGCCGATCATGGTCACGCCGCCCAGATTCTTGCGCACGGTTTTGATGGACGCGAGCGCGCCTTCGAGCAACTGCCGGTTCTTCATCGAAGAGAAGATTTCTTCGATGAGAATGTGCTTGGGAACGCCCAGATTGGCGGGGTTATACAAAACGTCGTTGATACGCCGAAGAAGCCAGACCATCAACGGCTCGATCAGGTCGGCGTTCTGTTCGTTGTTCACGCCCTGGAAGTCGAAACACTGAAGGCGCGAGAGCGAAAGACTGTCCTCCACGTTGTCGAAAATGGCGTGATAGACACCGTTGCCAACCCACTTTGAAAGGTAGCGATCCAGCTTTTTGGGCAGAAAGAGATTGGACAGGCGGCGGTTCTCCGAGTCGAGCAGGTACATATCCCGCACGGCCTTGTGGATCACGTCATCGTCTTCCGGCTCCAGTTCCGCGCCGCCATTGGTGAGCAAGAGCTTCACGAATGAATAAAGAAAGGTGATGTTGCCTTCGGTCGGTTCCAGAGCGAAGGGATTCACGCGCGGGCCATCTTTGCCGATGCGGTCCACGCGCCCGCCGTACAGTTCGACTACGCTTTCGTAGCTGCCGCCGATGTCGAAGATGTAGGTAAACCCGCCGTACTTCTGTTCGTGCGCAATAGCCAGGTTGCCGTGTACCGATTTGCCGGTTCCCGTAGGCCCGAGGATGAGCATGACGCGCACGCCGTCCACATAGGCGTCCTGAAAGAAGGGCGTCCTTGTGCGTGTCTCGAAGACGTTCAGGTATTCGTTGTCCAGGTCCTCCGAAGACGGATGGCCCAGGTTCGGCGCGAAGATCGAAGCCAGGCGCGCATGGTGGTCTTCCGCCAGCCACATGGGGAATACGTTGAACTTGTGGTTGCCGGGGAACATAGCGTAGAAGGCCGACAGGTTCCCAAGCGTTTCTTCCATGACCTGCGCCCGCGCATCGACGAAAACGCGATGCACGGCGGGCGCGATGCCGTGCAGTTCGTCCAGGCTGCGCGCCGCCACAAGGAAGCGAAGCCCGTATTCGCCCTGTGCCTTCTTATCGAGGGAACGGATGACTTCGCCCAAGTCATCGACGTGCGTGTTGGCGGCGCGTGCGCCTGCGCCGGTTTCAAGCGAAGCGAAATCGTGTCCGCTCATCACGCGCGTCAGAACGCCGACCTTGAAAAACGAGATGAACTTTTCCTGGGCATCGATCTCGCTACGCGCTGCGGTAGTGGACTTCGGTCGCCATGTCGAGCAAAGGATGCTGTCGCAGTCGAGCGTCGTGAGGCCGGAAAACAGGCACGGCCGCGACGCCTCCGGCGTGGTCTTGAGCGAGAACATCTGGACGTATCTGCGACCGATGGTGAGATGGTCGCTGTGCCACGCAACAGGACTTTCTACGATTTGCCGGTCCACACCGTCATCGGCGGACAATGTGTCTCTACTGGCCCACTCTTCGAGATTGAAGAGATAACTGAAGAACTGATAGGTATCGTTTTTCGCAAGCAGTTTCAATCCAATCGACGCGCCGAGATGCCCTTCGAGCAGCGTGGCCGTCTTTTCGAGGTCGGCCAGCATCCTCGTTGTATCGGCTACGTGTTCCTGGGGTTTGCGTGCAAAGGCCGCCGCCTTGGGCGTTTCCAGCGTCAGGCACCAATGCAGATCGATGCGCCTGAAGGCTGCCGTCTTTGCGAGAAAGTCCAATCTTTCGTCCACGAAAACCTGTGTGACGGGAGTCATGTAATGCGCTTTTCTTGGCAGATCGCAGCCGGACCGGACGCGCGTGTACTGGTATAGACACGATCCTTCTGGAAGGCCGCGCAGCGCGCCTTCAATCGACCGCATCTGTGCTTCGAGTTCCTGGTCGGTCAATCCCTCTTCGTCAATGCCGGCGAGCGAGAACAAGCAGCCGTAACCGCCGCCCTTGAGCGCGAAAATCCGGTCATTGACGAACCGTGCAATCGGGATGATCGAACACGCAGCCCCGGCTTTGGCGAACCACGGCGTGTATTTGAGTTCTTCAGCGTTTACGCGGGTCATAGTAGGACCTCTGGCTCAGGCTCAAGCCCCAAAGCTCGAACATCTTCGGATGTTTGCGGACGATCAGCCATGCACTTACTGCAAGCGAAGGGAAGGCGATCATCGCCACCATGCGGAACCCAACGAGGAAAACCGTTACGCAGACGAATACGATCGCCATCCATGCGCTGAGGTCGAGGCCAAGTTTGGCTCGTGGCCTATTAAGCGCCTGATTGATTGGTAACGGTTCTCCCCGCTTGGTCATGGCTGCCTCCTACTGCATGGTCTGACCAGTGAGGCTGCCAATCCAGCCCGCTCCCCAGCCCAGCACTCCGGCACCGAACAGCGCGCCGAAGAGCCCTGGGATAGCGTCCTGAAAACGTCCGCTCATCATGCGGATTCCGGCAAAGATCAGTCCGCCGAAGCAGATGACCGCGCCCGCATAGATGGCGAAAGTTTTGAAGGTTGTCATCAGTGTTTGCGCCCCGGAGAAGTCCATCGTCCCCTGGGCGTGGGCAACACTCGTCAAAGACAGTGCAAGAAGGGTGGGAGCCATCGTGCGGATGGCCGGGAAGAGGGTGTCTTTCAGGAAGGGTTGTGCGCGGCGGATGCCGGGTGGAATTGGTAGCCGATTGCTGCTCGCATCGGAACGGAAGAGACGGCGGACTCGATTCACTTTGCACCTCCGCTGACCGTGTGGGTCAGCCATGGCGCAAAGTTAGGGCGGAACCGATGCCGCGTCCAATGAATTCCGTGCAGCGCGTTA
>JAJXZT010000050.1 GCA_021779935.1 Acidobacteriota bacterium | reverse complement strand
TACCGTAGTTGTCCAGGATCAGGTGAACGTCGAGCCCCCGTCGGGACGTTCTTTTCGATGGTGTCGAGGAAGGCACGGAACTCGACCGAGCGGTGGCGGCGATGGGTCTGGCCGATGATGTCTCCTGTTTTTGCGTCGAGCGCAGCAAAGAGGCTGGTGGTGCCGTGGCGTGTGTAATCGTGGGTGCGGAGTTCGATCTGTCCGGGGCGCATGGGCAATAGCGGTGCGGTACGATCCAGGGCTTGAATCTGGCTCTTTTCGTCCACGCAAAGAACCAGGGCACGCTCGGGCGGGTTCAGATAAAGGCCAACGATGTCGCGGACTTTATCTATAAACAGTGGGTCGTGCGAGAGATTGAAGGTCTCCGAGCGTTGCGGTGCCAGAGCGAATGCGCGCCAGATGCGATGAATGCTGGCGCGGCTGAATCCGGTCTTGGCGGCCATGGAACGCGTGGACCAGTGCGTTGCATCGTCCGGTCTGGACTCCAGCGTCAGCGCGACCACACGCTCGATGTCCTCGTCGCCGAGCTTGCGTGAGGTGCCGGAGCGCGCTTCATCGAGCAGGCTGTCGATGCCACCTTCGAGAAAGCGCCGCCGCCACTTGCCGACCGTTTGCAGGGTGGTGGACACCTGTTGTGCGATGCTGGTGTTGCTGAGCCCTCGGCAGCCAGCAAAACGATCCGAGCCCGCATCGCCAAAGCCTGCGCGGTCTTGCGCCGCCGGCTCCACGAGACCAGTTGCTGACGTTGCTCTTGCCCAATCGACAGCGGCGGCAGTGGACGACCCATCGGCATCGGAAGTTTTCCTACTCTATCCGATGAGCTAACCATCCTTATATATGCTGATCATTTTAGAGACAGGACGCTAGCTTCTAATCACAGAAGGAGTACATGCTCGCAATCTCAACGGTGAGGATTTGAAGCCTTTGCATCGAACTATGTGGGATGCAGCAGGGGAGGAAAGGTTCAAATGCTGCGAGGTGAGCGTCGCGCTCAACACCTGCGTTGCGGCGTATTTTCGTTGTTGTAAAGCGCATCGACTGGAGCGTTCGGAATGCAGCAGAGCGTATTCCGTGCCACATTCACCTTGCATGTGGGTGCAGAGAATATGTGCTTCATGGCAGCATGCCATACCCGACTGGGATGCGCATTTGTCAAAATTGCAGCAAGTTATGGCTGGCGCAGTCGCTCAGACGATGAACATTAAGCATAGTAGGGCCAATAAGAGATCCTGGGACGCGGCTCTCCGGCCTGGACCATGCGTTCGATGAGGCGTTCGCGGAGGTTGGCAGTTATTTCCGGCATAGAGCGATCTCCTACGTAATGGAGCAATGTTTTAGCGGGCATCCCTGTGTCGAGCCGTCCGGCCAGGTTTACCAGTTGATGGGGATCAGCGCGGTTGTTGTATAGCTGGAAGTCGCGATAGTGGAGGCTGCCGGGATCGCTTGCAGGTTTCGCACGTGGAGCGAGAGCGACATAAGTCCATTCCGGCGTGCGCAAAGCACGGGCCGTTTCTGATTCGCTGATCTGGATGAAAATCTCGTTGACCCAATTGTCGCGGGCAGTCTCGTCATTCAAAAGGGGGATGAAGCTCTTTCCCTGCATGGAGGAAGGAATGGGTACACCGACTGCATCGAGGATGGAGGGTGTGAGATCAATCATGCTGACCAGTTCGGGAATCAACTGGCGCCTATTGAAGCCCGGCCCTTGGATCATCAAGGGGACGTGGATGGAACTCTCATGCGGGCTGCGCTTGTACTCCTGATTGCGGGTTCTGAAGTGGCAGGCGTGATCGCTGGTGAATATGACGATAGTGTCGTCTTCCAGATTCTGCTCTTTCAACGTCTTCATGATGCGGCCGAAGGACTCATCGATGGCCTTGACGTTGCCATAGTATTTGTCTAGTTCAAAGGGCCAATCTCCCGGGAAGAAGCGCAAATCTGGCGGGACGTATGGACTGCGGAATTCTTTGGCATAGCCGCGGGGTGGTGCGAATCCATACTCATCTCCGTCCCAGGGACCATTCTGCTGATGGGGTTCCACCTGGGAGATGACCAGCAAAAAGGGTTGGTCGTGCTTTTGGCGAAGAAAGGACTCAGCCTTTTCAGTTATAAATTCGATTCGATGTGTATCTTTCCCGTAGGGCACGGGATTGCCATCGTTATCCCAGAAGTGGCTGTCGTAGGGAAGGGTACTGATTTCGGGCGCATTGGCCGCGAGCCAGTAGCCGGTGAAGCCGCCGCGGTACTGTGGTGGGACGGCGCCGGCTCCGATGGGATTGTCGGGGGCGAGATGCCATTTACCGATGTAGTTTGCGGAGTATCCGGCGTGGGTGAGCGCCGTGGCGATCGTGTTGGCGTTGGGGTGAAGTCCAGGGCCATTTTTCCATACACCCGTGGTGGTTGCATATTGGCCAGTCATGAGGCAGGATCGGGAGGGCGAGCATAGGGGCTGGTTGGTGATGAAGTTTTGAAATACGGTGCCTCGGCGATACATAGCATCAAGGTTGGGCGTGCAATCGGTGGGATTCTGGCCAGCGGCGCAGATGAAGTCATTGCGGAACTGGTCGGAATGAAAAAGCACTATGTTGGGTTTCTTTCCGGGCCTGCCAGAGGAATTTTGCGAGTCGGGCTGTGGAATGCGATTGGTTTGCGCAGACCCGCTGTAGAGAGCGTTGTTGGTGATGGCGAGTCCTGTTGCGCCAGCCCCGAGTTGATGGATGAAGTTTCTGCGGGTGACGGGTTTCATGGCAACGCCTCCGAGTGATTTCGTCAGATATACTATATATCTATTGGACAACACGTTGCGATTCTTCATAGGCTATTCAGAAGCGCCGGCATTTTATACACGGTGCGAAGGTGTGAACTGGAAGATGGTGCGAGTAGAACTTTCCTCCTATTCTGACCGGCGGCAGAAATAACCCGTCATGGAGGGGCAGTTCACTGAACACGCGATCTGGTGAGGGGCGAAACTGCGTTCCTGTCCAGAGTTTGAAACAGATCGCGTGAACAAGCGCAACCTGTCGAACCGTTTCTGCAAGTTGTGGAAACTCAGGTCTTCCGTGGTAAATCGCCCTCCGATTATTCAACTGGCCGTGGAGTTCCTCCAGACGACTTATCATTGGCGCAAGAGACCAATCGCCGTTGGCTCCGAAGGCAGATTCATAGCATTGCGCTCGGATCTTAGGCACCACCTCTATGTGAGGAAAATTGAAATATGGTGCGTATATGACCACCGGACCGAGGCCCCAATTCGCACCAAGGTAGAGCGGCGGCTATGAAACCCCAAGCTACTTTTCGGGTGCGATGACGTCCGCTGCTGGGATTGAGGAATAACCACCGGTGGCTGTGCGCAGAGCTTACCCTAGCCGGACACTGGGGCGGTGTCCGACGGATCGCAAATCGTACGGCAAAACTTGTCGAGTAACCGCTCTGGGGGGCAGATTGGTCAGTGCATCGTTGGCCTGGGCAACCGGGCAACACAGTCGATGGCTCGATTGCGGACTTCTGGCAGAGTGCTGTGGTGTCGGGGGCTAACCAGGTTTTCGATTAGACCCCCCGGGTGGGATTGAATTAGACGGCACTTTGTGTCACGAAATCGCCCGCCATCACAACGGTTGGCCAAGGCCGCCCATGTAATGGAAACTGGATGTGCGTTTTGGGAATCACCCGAAAATATTGCTGCAGTTGTGCACGAGAACTTGTGGAAGACAACGCACCGATTTCACTGGGTTTGCAATCACCGCAACTCGGGCCAGCGAGCAATGGCAACTTCGGACTTTCGGGGAAAGATGCATTTCGCAGTTCTTGCCGGCAGGAAATAGCTGGGTCATCGCGTGACGTTCGATACGCGCATCCATCGGACACTGGCTTCTTTAACACTCTTGTTTCAATAGTTTACAGATCTCAACCTCTGGCCGAGTAATATCGATCAAATGGCGTTAAGATAGGCAGGCTCTGCTGCTGTGTTCCGAGGCAGGACTGGTGAAGCTGGGCCATGTGTCGATCGACGGAACCAGGATCAAGGCCAATGCCAGCAAGCACACGGCGATGAGCTACAAGCGCATGAGCGAGACCGAGGCGCGCCTGAAGCAGGAGATCGATGCGCTGCTGGCCGCCGCGGAAAGACCGATGCCGAAGAGGATGCGCAGTACGGCAGGGATCGGCAGGGCGACGAACTGCCTGCCGAGTTGCAGAGGCGAGAGGTGTGGCTGAAGAAGATCGCCGCTTCAGCTTGCGTGGCAAAGACAATGTCCGCCGCGAGTGGAAGCTGGTGTGCGCGGTCAGCAACCGGTTGAAGCTGTTCCGGGCCGGCGGGGTTCTGGAAATGGCATAAAACAGCGGGAAAATGTGCCCGTTGTACCCAAAACGGCACAGAAAGCTTGCTATAAGCCACCAACGGGATTACTGCCTGTGCGCCCCAGATCGAACACTCGCAATGCCAACCGCTGAATCGGCCTTGGCAAAACGCTATGCCCGACACACACCTAGAGCCCGACCCAATCGAGGCCCCATTCCGTCCTTCCACAGTTCAGTGCTATGCTTGCGTCCGAGGTGGCATCATGGAGTCTACAGATGTTCGCGCGGACGCTTCCCCTTCCGCGCCGCAGCAAGTGGTTGTGCGCTCCGGCGAGAGCCTAACCGGAGCGCCAATTCGCTTTGTCGGAAAGGAAACCTTCGTCAAGCTCGCAGCAGGTTCCGGTAAATGCCCCATCTCCATTCTCGAAGACGTGAGCCCGGCGCATCACGGCCCCCCGCTCCACTCACATGAATTCGAGGAGTTCTTCTACATCCTCAGCGGTGAGTTTCTTTTTGAAGTCGGCGGGAAACAAATCTCCACCTATCCCGGAGATTTCGTCCACGCGCCCTCGAACATTCCTCACGTCTTCCAGAACACGACGAAACACGAGGCGAGAATGTTGGTCGTTGCCCGGCCCGGAGGCATCGAAAACTATTTTGCCGAGCTTGCCGAGAAGCTAATGACAGACCCAAACGACGTTGCAGGGCTCAACGCCATCTCGTTGCACTACG
>JAJXZT010000055.1 GCA_021779935.1 Acidobacteriota bacterium | reverse complement strand
GAACGCTGGTGAAGCGAACGGAACTGTTTTTCACTCTGGGCCACACGGCCACCCAGGTAGAGCACGATCAATCCATGCGAAAGCGCGCTGAGCTCGAAGGCAATCTCAATTGGATCGTCAGGCCGCAATTCGCCGGTGCGCATCGACTCCTCAAGAATATTTACGGTCGGATTGAACGTAGGCGAGCGGCCCGCTTTGAAGTCCCTGGGATAAACCCGCGCCCCTTTACGGGGCACGAGAAACATAAGCTCGTAGAGGTTCGGGAACTGCAGCGCGGCGTCAAGAAAGACGTCACCCACCTGCATCAGGCGGTGCTCCACGCCGCCCTTCAGCTGAAGTGTCTGCACCCGCGTCGCGAGTTCATGGAACCCCTCGTCGGCAACCGCATTCAGCAGGCAGGCCCGGTCCGCATAGTGGCGATAGATGGCCATGGGGGTAATACCGACACGCTCCGCGACGGGCCGCATTGCGACTGCCGCAAGGCCCTCTTTGTCAAGAAGTTCTCGCGCAGCCACGAGGATAGAAGCGGCTGTGCTTGTCTTTGGTGGAGCGGGCTTGGCAGGTCGGTTCATCGGTCTACGGTGTATACATGATTATGTATACACCGTAGACTCGATGCTTGCAAGCGGGATCTCCTGGTCCGAAACTGAGTGAGCTACGTTTCGCCGTATCGTCTGCACAGCGCTTCTCAGCCCAGAGTCCTGATAAGTCTGCCAGTGTTCGCCGATCTGCCTGGGCATGATGCCGGGTTAACCAGAATAGACCGACGCGCGTTTCCAGCATCGCAACTTCACCCGACTCTCAGCGCCTGATCTCGTCGAGATCGGTTGCACCACAGACATTTACGAACAACCCCTGGTTTGACCACAATTGACGCACGTATAGCAGGTTCCACTGGGCTTCATCAGGCCGCCACAGGCCACGCAGGGTGGAGCATCGCCGATGTCATAAAGGACCTGCGAGTCGTCGACCGGACCGGGTTTCAACTCCCCGCCCGCGCTCGTGCCACTACGGCCTCCGCTGAAGAGGGTGAGTTGCTCGGCGGAAAGATACCGTAGTTCCAGCCAACGAAAAATGTAGTCCATGATGGACTTTGCGTACCCGATATCCGCGTTGCCGGTCCAACCGGAGGGCTCGAAGCGAGTATGCGAGAGTTTGTCGCAGAGCACTTTCAATGGCACTCCATGCTGAAGGCTGACCGACACCACGGTGCCGAAGCACTCCATTAAACCGGCGATGGTTGACCCGGCCTTCGCCATGCGAATGAAGATCTCGCCCGGCTGACCGTTCGGGTAGAACCCGACCGTCAGATAGCCTTCATGTCCCCCGAAGGCGAAGTGATGTGTGATGGCCGAACGCTCATCCTGCAACCGGTGGCGATTCGCCGCTGGCGGACCCGAGAGATCAGACGCAGATCCTGGCGCTCCCTCTGCCAACTTGCTTCGATCATCAGCACTGGCCGGGGTGGGTGATTTCGAACCGTCTCCACTGAAGCTTTGGATCGTTGGTTCTAAGGTTTCCATCACTCGCCTCCTGCACTGGCGGGGAAACTTTGCTCCGTCCGTTCCTCCGCGTCATTGAAAGGTTTGTACCCCCCCGACAGATATTCGGTCAAAATGACCCGTAAGGCGCTCGGCTGGAGATCGAGCCGGCTTGAAAACAACGAGCCCTGAATGGGCGTGACTGGAGTCTGATCCACTCGTGGAACAGCAACTTGAAGTTCCTGATCCCGCTCTCCTACCGACGTCCTGTATTTGCTTTCCAATTGCTTGAGCAGCGCAAGGTCGGTTGCCTGGTGCTCTTCCGCCAGGCGCAATTCATGCCGCGCAAGGTAGTTGCGTTTACCGATTTCTCGCTGGATCGCCCTCTCGACATCGGAAAACGCGTATTCCGGATCTCCATAGCAGGGGAATTGCAGTGTGTGTTTCAGGAACCGCACCTGAGCGGCGAAAGATGAGAACCACTCCTCGTAGAATTGAGTGCGATTGTAGTGCGCTATGTGCCCGAAGCACATGGAGAGGCGATTGTAGAGGCTCTTTGTGAAGAGCGCCGGCGCCCACTCCGATTCAATAAAGCGCAGCAAGGTATTTCCGAACTCCGCCTTGTCCGCAGCGGTTGAAAACTTCGTGGCAGTGAAGTCCGATGGGAGAAATGGCCCCTTGGGCATGGTGATCTCCGCGCAAAGGAAGAGGGCCAGCCGCAGCCGACCCTCTTCCTTGCCTTGGTTGAGACCGCAACGGTCTCGCTGAAACATTCTCCCAATGGATACGCTATCACCCGTACATTCTAAAGACCAGCGGTTCCAAGGGAGTTTGATGGCTCTGCCGCCGTCATGCTGCCGCTTCGCCCATCGCCCTGAGCTTGCGGTATACGGTCGTCTTGCCGATACCGAGCAACCGGGCCGCTTCTAGCGGCCTCCGATTCGCCTTCTGGTAGGCCGCCAGGATCATTGCTCGCTCCACTTCCGCCATCGTCGGAAAGGCTCCCGTCTCTGGAACCTGTGCTAAAACGAGTGGAGCTACTGGTTCCGAACACTGCTGTGTCAGCCGCTCCGTTGCCGTGGAGATCAATCTGGAAGCCTGCTCGAGCTTCTGAAGGCATTGCGGGTCCTGCCGGATCACGATCTTCTCCATTACCCGCTCAACAATCCTCACGATCGGCTCAGGCAGTGTGTTGCCACAACGCCGGCAGTTGGCTCGATTACTCCACTGGACGAGTTCGCAACTGCGGCAACGAACCTTCTTCCGTTCCTCGCTCATGATTTCACCTCTCAAGTTGAAAGCGTCCCGCCTCAATCGAAGAGGCTGAGCTGCACACTGGTTTCTGTCGCGGTCGGCCAAATCGCGGCCTTCTTACGTTTCTTTGAAGGTTGATTCGGTTCGATCAGGTGGATGCCGAATGGCGTCGGAGCCGGATCTGCGGCCGACACGACCGGAAGATCGAGGATCAGATCGGGCTCCTCTTCGCTTTCAGGTTCCACCGCAGCCGGGCGCGGTAACACTTTCTCGCGTTCGTGGCCGAGGTCCCGCCACACGGCGTCGGCGGATTCTCCGACACCGGCCTTTTCGACCAGTTCCCGCGCCATTGCGCTCATCAGGTCTTCGTCTGTGTCGAGCGCTTGCAGACCTTCGCCCGAGAACTTGCCTTCCATCATCAGCGCGACCAGCATCTTCTTGCCCATCAATCGGAGGCAGGTCTCTTGCATGGTTCCCGAGTAAGTGACGAATTTCACCCGCACCGGGAATCTCTGCCCGATGCGCCATGATCTTCGACTCGCCTGGCGCAAGGTATGCAGCGAGTACCCGGTCTCGTAGAAGTAGAGCGTCGGAAACGCCAGCAGGTCCAATCCCGTCTCGACCAGCTTGGGATGGCAGATGACTACCTCCACGCCGGCCTTCAACTGCCGGTCGTACCAGTCCTCTCGTTTATCGGTGGCAACGGACGAGCGCAGGACGGCGACACGGATGCCCTCCTGCCGCAGCACAGCCTCCAATCGCGACGTGACGTCCTTCTCGCCCGTGTAGGTCGCATAAACCTGGCAGCGCCGACCCTGACGCAGTTCCTCTTTGACGTCGGCGATCAGCGCGCGCTCCTTCGCGTAGAGAGCCTCCCGCGTGAGGTTCTCCGGTTCAGTCACCAGAAACTTCACGTATTCCTTCGATTGCGGATCGAAGGTCCGCGCCCAGATCTGGTCGAAGTCGTAGGGATGATCGGGATAGAGCAGGAGCGTGTTGAGCAGGATGCTCATCAGGCTCTTGTTACCGCGATGCGCCTTCATCGCGGAGCGAATGTCCTCCTCCAGCTTCTCGTAAGCCTGCTGAAGGGCACCGTCCATATCGACCGAAATGACGCTCTCGTCGTATCGCGGCAGATTGTCCGAAATGTCTTCAAGCGACAGAAACGCCGTCGTGGTCATCAGGAACTTACCGAAGAGCATCGGCGAGGCTCCGGGTTTGCGCAGAACCCGGACCGTCTTCTTCGTTGCCCTTGAGCAAGCGTTGTCCGCCTCTTCCACCTTCTCGATGGTTTCGAGAACGCCGTACTGCTCCTGGAAGTCCCGCCGGCCTTGTCCTCCGTAGGCGAAGCCCTCGCGCACCATCGCGTGAGGCTCCATCCGATAGAAGATGTTGAACAGGTCGTCTGCGTAGCCGCCCATCAGCGTTCCAGTAAGCGCGATCACTCTCTGCGCCGCGCGTCCCAGAACGCCAAGTCCGTTGCCTTGCGCTGTGTCGCCGGCGAGTTGGTGGAGTTCGTCGGCGATGGCAAAGTCGAACCATCCGCGCATGTAGCGCCCAACATACTCGATTGGCGCCATCCGTTGAATGCGCGACCGGTCAGCCTGCCACAGCGCGGAATAGCGTGTGGTGCCTCCGCGAGGCGCGGTAAGAGCCTCCGAGACCTTGAGTTTGTCGGTGAAGTCGAGCGCGGTAAGCTTCTCCATCTCGGAGTCCAGGATGGCAACGCCGGAATCAGGATTGACGACGCCGCCCAGATTCGGGCCGGACTTTGCCTTGAGATAGACGTGCTCCCAGAAGTAACCCAGCTTGCCTTTGTCCTTGCCCGTGATGAAAAACGTCGGACACGGGAAGCGCTTCCGCCACTCCTTGCGGCCCATGCGTCGCATCTCGGGCAGGCTGAGGCGCTTGCCCTCGTAAACCGTCTTGCCTTTGCTCAGCTTCACCTCGCAGATGCCGTGCGGTCGGCTGGGATCGCCGCCATTGCGCATGTCCTCGATGAGGAAGGCGCGGGCGCGCGGGATGGTCAGCAAGACCTCGCGCGCCCACTTGTGCGTGATATGCGATGGGCACATCACCTGCGTGGTGCTGGGCCGCCCATCCGCCAGCACATGGATTGTGCCCAGCGCCATGTAGGTTTTCCCGGCTCCGCACTCGGCGACGATCCGCGCAGCTTTGGCCCGGCGCAAATACTTCGCGGTGCCGGTGATAGCGAGCGCCTGAGCAGGGAGAGCTTTCCGTAGAAGCGTCGCAATGCGCGGCGCAACAGGGTCTTTCGTGCTCTGCATTGGCGGATAGGTTTCTAGGATGCGTTCGGCGAGCAGGGGCCCAAATTGACGCAGATATTGGAAGGTC
>JAJXZT010000064.1 GCA_021779935.1 Acidobacteriota bacterium | reverse complement strand
CACCATCACGGACACCCCTACAATCGGGGCGTCGGCGGCCATAAGAGCAGTGCCCATAAATAAGCCCACCACGATACCGAAGACAGTCAGCACTGCTTTACCTCCATCTATTCCTGGCTTCGACTCGCCGAAGGAGACGGAGTTGATGGCGGCGACGGGGAAGGTCTGGTTAGAAAAACGGATGAGCGAGGGCGTGACGATTACGCCGTTGGCGTTGTAGAGGACTTCTTCGGGGGCCGCGTTTGGGGATGTCATACAGCACCTCCTGGTGAAAGTTGGGGGCCGCTACTTCCCTGCTGTTTTCGCCGGTGGGCGGCCACCGAGTCTGCCGTTGCGTCGGGCGGCAGCAGCCTTGGCAGAGGAAGTTGACGCGCCGCCGAGGGATCCATTGGCGCGTGCGGCGCGACGTTTGCGCTCGCTGCTCGTCGATGCTGCGGCCACGCGTTGGGCGCATGCCTTGTCAGACAGTGTGTATCTGCGGGCCATAGTAGATATTGCCGGAGCTTGCGTACTCCGGCCGGTGGAGTACCAATCCACACGCCCCGCTTACGCGGAGTTGCGCACGGCGGAGATTATTGCAACTTTGATTTGCCATCTATGCGCTCGCTGTAGCTGCCGACTTCCATGCGATTCATCATTTTAGACCTCGTGTGGCTGGTTGCCGCTCAATGATCACGATCTATTCTGATTACGGAGGGTGGTCGATCCAAAATGGTAGCGTTCTGTCCGGTTTAATTTGCAGAATATCTGGGCCCTAATCTCACAGCCGGAATCGGTGATGAACCTCTCAACGGAATTTCTATTCGCTGGACGAGGCTGGGCGGCACGGATAGGATTTCGATCCGAAAACTTTCGAGATTCAGCGGAACAGGAGGATCAAAACAATGGGGCGGCTCAATCGGTTTCAGCGGTGGGTTGTGATCATCTACTTCGTGCTAATCACCTGCGCCAGTCTCTGGGTGCCATGGCAGGGCGCCCAAATGGTCGGAGACTTTCCTATTCACATTTGCGTGTACGCGTGGCTTTGGCGCGTACGCGCTACTGGAGATTTACTCGACTACCGGAGGATATTGCTCCAGTACATCGCAATCTCTGCCGCTTGCTTGGCGGTTTTTCTCATCGCCGGGGAGTTCAAGCGCAAACCGGCCCTCCGAGGCTAGACAGCAACCCCGAAAGGCCGGTTCATGCGAACAACCGCGTTTGCGATGAGGGGAATCGCCCTACGCGACTTCGCTTCTGATTGAGTTCTGCGCGGCACGGATCACGGTTCCAACTCCGAGGCCCATCCGTCTCGCAACGGAGTGCCAGCCGAGCCCTGCTGCGCGTAGGCGGTGCAATTCTTGCAGGTTGACCATCACCGGTGGCCGTCCGAGTCTCCGCCCCTTGGATCGGGCATTTCTCAGACCAGCTTTCACTCGTTCCCGAATCAGCGCACGCTCAAATTCCGCCATGGCGCCAATCACAGCGAACATAAGCCGCCCGGAAGGGGTCGAAAGGTCGAGATTGTCGCGCAAGCTGATGAACGCGATGCCGTAGGCAGACAGATCGGCGAGGGCGTTCACCAGGTGCTTCAGGGAGCGCCCGAACCGGTCGATTTTCCACACCAGGATGGCATCGAATCGATGCTGCTGTGCGTCGGCCATCAGACGGTTGAGCGCCGGGCGCGAATCCTTCGCGCCCGAAACGCCCCGGTCCACGTACTCCGCGTGAACCTCAAGACCTCGCCGGCGAGCAAAGTCCCGGAGTTCGGAAAGCTGTAGCTCCGGGTCCTGCCCGTTCATCGTGGACACGCGTGCGTAGATCGCCACGCGTTGCAAGTGCGGCTCGGCGTCATGCATGCGAGACCTCTGACGTGCGGAGTCCGCGGACGAAACGCACCAAGTCGTACTGGCTTTCCATGATCGTCTCGATACCCATCTGCTTGCAGACCTGCTGGTGAAGATCCGCCAATATCTTTCGGGATTCTTCGACGGCAACGCGCTGGGCCTCCTTCGCGCGCTGGACCGACGGCAGATCTGAGAGCATTTCGGGGATGAGCGACAGGTCCGCATCCTGATGGATGCCATCGATGTGAAGCCAGCCGAGCCCCAGCCCGGTCTCGCACGCCAGTTGGTATAGCTTCGAAAAATTCTCGCTTGCCTCCCTGGCACGCTGGTTGAGTTTCTTCGATTGAGAATTAAGGGGCGAGATATTACGCTTGGTCTTAGCCATTGGATGCCGCCTCCTGTGCGGCTCGGTGGTTAGCGCCGTTCTCGGTGTTTCGAGCACCGGAGCGGCGCGATTGTTAGGTCAGTGCTCAGCGCTCAGCCTTGCGCCTCTCCAGTTCGTACAGCCGTTCAATCGCACGGCGAACAACCCGCGAGGGCTTATCGTCAAGCCATTCAGTGAGCCAGTCAAGCATTTTCCTGTCTCGCTCGGACGGCCGGAACACAACTGGCTGCTCCCATGCCTTCTTTTCTACTTGCTTCTTTTGGGTCATCTTGCGGTCGCCTTCATACACGGGCATCAACGTATACCGAACGTTATACGTTGTCAAGAGGGACGCATGCATTTTGTTGGCAGAGGAATTGCAACCTTTCTTTGGCGTATCTCCAACTCGCTTGTTTCGGAAGCGTTGTCAAGATTACGACTCAGGGACCATAACTAATTTTGAAATGGGCTTCTGATGTCGCCGGTGAGATACTTTCCCACTTGCCAGACCGCCGTTGATTACTTGGAAAGCCTTAAATACATCCACATCGGCCGTTTCGGTTTCGGAGACGATGACTTGATTGCCGGTGGATAGACTGGTCATGCTCACTACTGCCTGCCCATTCCGGGCTCGGATCTCACAGAACATTCTCGCCAATGGGATTGCGACGGCCGAGCCCGGAGCGCCCGTTTTCATAATGCACAAATCGCTAACCTGCTTAACTACTCCCGTGAATGAGATCGCCCCAAAGGGCAGGAAAATGCGGATAGAGAGTTTTGATTTCGATTTGTACCAATTTTCAAGTTGTTCCTGGACCGGCTTTAAATCCGTCGCTGGCTGCTTCCACATTGCTGCGAGTGAGAACGACTGTTTTCGATCCCGGATGTTTATAACTCTCTCTGGTTGCACTTCGTCTAAACTGGCTCGTGTCCAAGCGCTTGGAACAAGCTTTGCATGAATGCCACAAGGACTGCTAAAGCCGAATCCATCTATCGAATCAAGTTTGTAGAGGACTCCTGAATAACTCCGGATTGGCGAAGAGTCCCGAATGATCAATTCAATAGCTGTATGTTGCTCGGACCAGTGGGCAAGTAGCGACAGCGCTTTCTGGCTAACAGATGGTCGTTTCTGGTTTCCGTGCTTTGAACCCTTGGTCTTTTGCATCGAGCTACTCCTTTGTCGAGAATGCACTCGCACTAGATTATTTGCGTTTCTGTGCAGCCTTAAGGTTGTTGACATCCATCCGTTTCAATCCACTCCGGTATTTTTTTTGATTGGCCGCTTTGCGCGCGTGGTAATCGGGCGCTTTTTTGTAGAACGCCTCGCGGCATTTGGCAGAACAGAAGTGGTAATTCTTCTTCGCAGCAAACAGCCAGCAGTCCTCACAGTTGTCGCACCGGCAAACTTTTGTCACATCGCCAGTTAGATTCAAACGCATCAACGCCATTACTACATCTGCTTCGCTAACCGTCTGATCGTCAATCTTGATTTGAAACCAGTCCTGGTTGTCATCGGGAACCATTCCGTGGCGCCAAGCCCCTTGGAAGACGCGAAGAGTAACTCGCGGACGAAATGCGTATATCGAGAGAGCCTGATTAAGCGCATGGTGGCGCATGTTAAGAGTGCGTAGCCGAGGCAGTCCTCCACCCAAATGTGGTGGTGTGTTTTGGAACGCATCAAAATCAACCGGCAATGTCTTCAACTCGTTCAAGATGGATACAGCACGGTCGTACGATGCAGTTCCCTTCGCGGCATTGAGCCAATGCACAACAAATTTTCCGTCGGTAAGTGTAAATGAATGGGACTCCTTCGCGCGCTGTCTCTTTTGCTCAGCCTGCGGACTCAATTTCGGAAGTGGCTGCGCATCCAGAGCAGACCTGCTCGACATCGAGCTACGTGATTTGGACCGTGATCCTCGCGTTACCGTACTTGAACTGCGCATAATGCGGAAACCATATCTCCCTACTTTGATTGGCGCAATAGCAATATTGCGGAAGGAGCACAGTTTATGAATGAGAACCTCAAATCAATTCGGAAGGCGTCCGGCTTGTCCCAAATAGAACTCGCCAGGCGTGCGAAGGTCTCCCGGTTTCGGATCAGCCTGGCGGAATCAGGCACGATTCAACTCCTGCCTGAGGAAATAGCAGCGGTCGGTGAAGTGATTTTGCCGGAGCTGAAGAAAACGAAGCGGTTTGTGACCGAAGTTACTGCTGCCACTCGAGCTCGATAACAAGTGCGTTCCGCTGCGAAGTGCGGCGTAGTACCTCGACAGCATATCTCTGTCTCTTGACCGGTAAAAACGAAGCGCCACTTCGGACGTGGGCACGCTCACAGTGGCGCAGAGGTCGGAACTGAAATGATTTCTGATTTTATCACCAATAAAAGACCTCCGAACGCCAGGACTCAGCGCGCCAAAATACTCGACCTGCTGGCTAGTGCGCGCGGTGAATGGGTCCCGCTCCCGAAGATCTCGGAATGCGCCGCCCAGTACAATGCCCGCATTTTCGAGCTGCGGAAGGCGGGATACCGAATTGCCAATCGCACGCGTGAGATCGATGGCCAACGCTGCTCGTGGTTTCGCCTTGAGTCCACTCCAGCAATGACAGCGGCACAAGCGCCGACGCCCGCGGGTTCTCCACCAGCTCAACCGATGCTCTTCTCCGATGTGCGGGGTGCGAGGTACCCGGACTAATGGCGGACGACGCACGTATCTCGACTACTTTGCCGCGGCACCCAAAGACGGTCAAACTTCGCCGGCGGCTGGAAGAACGCGGCTGCTGGGCGCTCGTGTGTCTTTTCCTCTGGGTTGCGGACAGTCGACCGGATGGCAATCTTTCAGGGATGAGTGACGAGGATATCGCGATTGCGGCAGACTGGGGCGGAGCGCCCGGAGTTCTCGTGCAGGCACTTATGGACGTCGGATTTCTCGACGGAGAACCCGGGCGGTTCTTCATCCACGACTGGATGGAACACAATCCGTTCGCAGCCACTCGTAGCCAGCGAATCCAGGCTGCGAGAGATGCGGCGAACGCACGCTGGGGACGCCGGCGGCAAGCGACGGATGTACAACCCGCAGCCGGTACCGATGCGGACCGCATGCCAGCCGCATGCGAGTCGCATGCCGAGCGCATGCGCCCCGTAGAAAACCGCAATGCCCACCACACCACTCCACACCACACCACACCACCCGCACCACTCCTCGCCACGCCCGACACCGCTAGCTGCGCGCAGCCGTCAGGCGACTGCACGCCAATCGCAATTTCGTTGCCCTTAAATGATGGAAGCGATTTCGGGATCTCCGAGGTACAGGCGGAGAAGTGGACGGCCCTTTTTGGCGCCATCGATGTGAGGCAAGAACTGCGGAAAATGAAAGCGTGGCTCGAAGCAAATCCGAAGCGCCGCAAGACCAAGCGGGGCCTCATGGCCTTTTGTGTCTCGTGGCTGACGCGAGCACAAGATAGCCCGCACCGGCAACCGTCGGCCCAGACGGTGCCAATTTCCGCCGCCTCGAAGAGCTACAGCGGCGGCAGAATTGAAAACCCAGACGGGAGTTTCGACCTATGAATACCCTGCCGATATTACGGAAACCGGACTTCAAAGTGAACGGTGCTTTTGAGGAGGTCGCCCGCGAGAAACGTATGTGCGACGTCCATGGAAAATATGAGTCCGTTCGGACCCGCCTGCTTGGACGACTGACGGAGTGGACTTCCTGCGAACAGTGTGAGCGAGAGGCCGCCGACGCGGAGGAGCGGATGAAACAGGAGCGGAAGTATCAGGCGCGGCTCAGGAACGCCGGCATTCCGCAGCGATTTGTCGGCAAAGGTTTTGCGCAGTTTCGAGCCACGACCAGTGCCCAGGAGAAAGTGCTCCTTGCCATGAAATCGTACGCGGACAACTTCGCCCAGCATCGGGCGCGGGGTCAGTGCCTAACCATAGTAGGACAACCCGGGACTGGCAAAACTCATTTGGCACTCGCTGTCGGCCAGCAACTCCTGCAATCTTCCTTCCGGGCGCGCTATACCACCGTCTTTGACGCGATTCAAGCAATCAGGGAAACGTGGCGGAATGATTCGGTCGAGTCCGAGGCCGATGTCATCCGGCGCCTCGCCGGCGTCGATTTGCTCATTTTGGACGAAGTCGGCGTGCAACGCGGCACGGAGAGTGAGCAGCTGGAACTTTTCAAAATTTTGGGCGCGCGGTACGACCGGATGCTTCCGACCATCGTCATCAGCAACGTTCCGGTGGATGATTTGAAGCACTATCTTGGCGAACGTGCGTGGGACCGGCTGCGGGAGAATGGTGGCAAGCTCCTTGTATTCGATTGGGGCTCTGCGAGGGGCTCGAACGATTGCGATTGAGCGCGTAACAGACCGAACAGATGGAAAAGCGACAAACCAATTCGCGGACGGAGCTCGAATGGATGGACCTAGCGGCCCTGCGGCGATACATCGCCGTTTCGGAGCGCACTCTCAGAGAGTGGATCCACCGCCCCGTGAACCCGCTGCCGGCCGTTCGAGTTGAAACCAAGATCCTCGTACGCAAATCATCCTTCGATGCATGGCTCGAAGCGCACCAGGTGCGGCCGGTGGATTCTGTTGACGTGAATGGCATTGCAGGCGAAATATTGATGGAACTGACAGGGCGGAATTGATGGGCGTAACAATCCGAAAAAAGAGCGGCAAGTGGTATGTGTTCGTGAACTACCGTGGACGCCGCAAAGCCAAGTGCATCGGCGACAGCCGAGCGGCGGCGATCGAGGTAAAGCGAATCCTGGAGGCAAAGCTCGCCCTTGGTGATTTCGGATTCTTTGGGAAGGAAATCGAGCTGCCAACTTTCGAGGCGTACGCGCAGGGGTGGCTTGAGACGCACGCCGAAGTGGAGTGCAAGCCTTCCACGAGACGCAGTTACGAACAGCTTCTTCGCGTTCATGTCACGCCCCGGTTCGGAAAGAAGAAGCTGAACGAAATTACGCGTGATTCCATCAAGCAATTCCTGGGAGAGCTGTCCCGCGAGACGCGGGTCATTGACGACAAGACGGGCGAAACCGCACTGCGATTCTCTCGCAATACGTTACGTCTGATCATCTGCGCCTTGCGCACGGTCCTCAATTCGGCTGTCGAAGATGGCTTCATCGAGATAAACCCGGCGGCAAAGATCGGAAAGTTCGCGAAGACTGAACGGCCGGCACACCAGGCGAGTGCGATGTCCCGCGCCGAGGCCGAATCCTTTCTGGATGCCGTTCAAGAAGTATGCCCGGAGTGGTACCCGTTCTTTCTCACCGCACTCAGAGCTGGGCTCCGTAAAGGCGAGTTGATCGCCCTGCAATGGGGAGACATTCAGTTCGGCGCCAGCGAGGAGGACAACAATCGGTTCATCTTGGTCCAGCGTAATTGGGCGTGCGATGAGTTCACTACACCCAAGAGCAAGAAGTCGCGCCGGGTTGACCTCTCGCGCCAGCTTCGCAGAGTTCTGCTGGAGGTCCGCGAACAACGGTTGTTCAATGCCTTCCTGCGGGGACGAACAAGCGTGGCAGACGAACTGGTATTCCCGTCGCAGGCCGGTACTCCCATAAAGCCGGACAACATCGCCGTGCGCTACATGCAGCCGGCACTGGAGAAGGCGGGATTGCGCACGTTCCGCTTCCATGACCTGCGGCACACGTTTGGCAGTTTGCTGATTCAAGACAGCGCATCGCTGGCCTACGTGAAGGACCAAATGGGCCACAGTTCGATTCAAATCACCGTGGACACTTACGGCCACCTCATCCCGGGCGCGGATATTTCCTGGGTAGATCGCCTGGACGCGAAAACAACTCCGCAACAAAATGCAACCCAGGCGCAACCACAGGATAGGAGTTCAGAGCGGGGTGATTCGGAAGTGCTTGATTCTGCTTGGCTGCCCCCCAGGGATTCGAACCCCGATATGCTGATCCAGAGTCAGCTGTCCTACCATTGAACGAGGGGGCAGTGTCGTGCGGCTAGATTGTAGGTCGCGCCAAGGAAGACTAACTCTGGCGACGCTTCGATTCTACGTGGTGCCTCCCAAGATCGTCAACTCGCCGTTGCCGCCGCTGCATTGCTGCCGGTGTTCCCTTCTTCCCGCGCGTCTGACGCGCGTTTCATAGACTGATAGAATTGTCGGTCGGCCTGATGTTTGCGTGCATTGCTATACGGCCGGGGAGGTCTTCATGTCCACGAATGTTGGCAGGATCGAAGCGTTCGATTTCACCTCGATTGCGCGTCAACCGCTCGATGCCGAGCGCTGCGCGCTGGTGGTTATCGATATCCAGGAAAAGCTGCTACCGCCCATCTTCAATAACGAAGCGCTGGTGCGGAACACGCAGTTGCTGATTCAAGCCGCAAAGATTCTCGGCTTGCCCATCCTGATGACAACGCAATATGCGCGCGGACTTGGCGACACCGTCGGCGACATCGCCGGACTCATCCCGGAGGTGACGCCGATCGACAAGGTTGAATTCAGTTGCTTCGGCAAGGACACGTTTTGCACGGCGGTAAAGTCGCTGCCGGGCAATCGCAACACCATGCTGCTCTGCGGAATGGAAACGCACATCTGCGTGACGCAGACGGCGCTGGGCGCGCTTGACCAGGGATACATCGTTCACGTGGCGTCCGATGCGGTGGGCTCGCGTAGCGAGTGGAACTGGCAGGTTGGCCTGGAGCGCATGCAGAACGCAGGCGCGGTCATTTCCTCGACCGAGATGATGATCTACGAACTGATGCGCAAGAGCGGCACTCCCGCCTTCAAGGAACTTCTCAAATACATCAAATAATTCGAACGCGGTGGATCGATGAAAAAGAACAACGTCCCGCCGCTCGGACTCGAATATCCGGCAGATATCATTGCGGATCTCGACCTCGCACCGCGCTCGGCCTGATGAACATGAGCGAAACATTTCCCACAACTCGAGGTCTTGCTCCTGCGTTCCAGCAGCAGGACCGCCAGTTTGCGCACGTCTTTGCCATTGCCGAGCAGGCGATTGGAGAACACGCTTTTCCCGGGTGCTGCCTCGCGGTTACGCAACAGGGGAGGCTTGTCTGCTGGAAAAGCATTGGACGCTTCACGTACGAAGCGGCTTCGCCGCCGGTGAATCCGACAACGGTCTACGATCTCGCATCGGTAACGAAGGTGGTCGCAACGACCGCGTGTGCGATGCTGCTCCATGAGCGTGGCCTACTCAACCTGGAAGCCCGCGTGGTGGATCTGCTTCCGGCGTTTGCCAGCGCGACGGATCCTCGGCGTGAGCGAGTGACCTTGCGAATGTTGCTGGCGCACTCTTCTGGACTTCCTGCGTACGAGCGGCTGTTCGAGCGCGCCACTACTCGCGACGAACTGATTCATCTAGCCGCCACCACGCCGCTCGCCGCCGATCCAATGTCTCACGCCGAATACAGCGACCTCGGCTTCATCCTCCTCGGAGAAATCCTCGCGCAGATTGCCGGCACGCCGCTCGATGTCTTCACCGCACGCGAAGTTTTTGCTCCGCTCGGCATGACGAGTACCGGCTATTGCCCTCCACCGGAGTGGAAATCGATGATCCCGCCGACTGTGGACGACCGCAACTTCCGCCATCGCGTCGTACAGGGTGAAGTTCATGACGAGAATGCCAGCGTGATGGGCGGCGTCTCGGGACACGCGGGCCTTTTCGGCAGCGCCATTGACCTGGCGGTGTTTGCGGATTGCATGTTGACCGGAGGCGCGCCGTTGCTGCGTCCGGAAACCATCAAGCTGTTTACTGCGCGCGAAGCTCTGCCAGCGGGAACCTCTCGCGCGCTTGGCTGGGACACACCGTCGCAGCCTTCCCAGTCCGGACGCTATTTCTCTTCGGGATCATTCGGGCACCTGGGGTTCACGGGAACCTCGCTTTGGTGTGACCCTTTGCGCCAGGTCTCCGTTACACTGCTGACGAATCGAGTATGGCCCGACTGCGGCTCGCAACGGATCAAGCAAGTTCGTTCACTGATACACGACGCAGTTATTGAAGCTATCGAGGGAGAATCCCATTGAAGATCACCAGCAAGCGCATCAAGTTGGACGCCGCCAGCGATGTGCGCGGCATTGCCACCGAGCGCGAGAATCCAGTCTCCGCGAATCTCGACCAGCTTTCCTCCCTGGCGATCGCCCGCATCATTAATCAGGAAGATCGCAGCGTTCCTCTTGTGATTGAAGCTGCCCTGCCGGAAATCGCACGCGCCATCGACGCCGTTTACTCGGCATTCCAGCGCGGAGGCCGGCTCATCTACGTGGGCACAGGAACCAGCGGCCGGCTCGGCGCACTCGACTCCTCGGAATGCCCGCCGACCTTTAACGCCAAACCGGAGATGGTGCAATACGTGATGGCTGGTGGTGACCGCGCACTCGGGCACGCCGTGGAGGCCAATGAAGATTCGCCCGCCCTAGGCCGTCGCGATATCGCACGCAAGCGCCCCGGGAAGAAGGACGTCGTTTGCGGACTCGCGGCCAGCGGCCGCACCCCCTACACCGTTGCGGCGCTTGAGTATGCGCGCGCAAAGGGTGCGGTCACCGTCTGCATCACGGCCAACCCAGGTTCGCCAATCACGACGGTCGCCGATATATCGATAGCCGTCGATGTAGGACCGGAGGTCATCGCCGGGTCCACGCGCATGAAGGCCGGTACGATGCAGAAACTGGTGCTCAACACGATCACCACCGGAGCGTTTACCAAGCTGGGATACGTCTACGGCAACCTGATGGTGAATGTGCATCTGAAGAACAAGAAGCTGGTGGAGCGTGGAATCGGCATCGTGCAGCGAGTTACCGGTGCCGGTCGCGAAGTCGCCCTCGCCACATTGGAGGCCTCCGCTGGAAGCGTGCCCGTGGCGCTGGTGATGCTGAAAGCGCTGGTCACACGCCGCGAAGCCGAGCGACGGCTGAAGCGGGCCGGCGGCAGCGTCCGTAAGGCACTCGCCGAATAACAATTTGATACCGGGCGGCCCACCTTCAAGTTTCAAAAACCTCGAGTGCCCGTAGAATAGATGGATCAACTGGCGCGAGGCGCCACAGGACTCATATCGCATGGACAAATTCGTCATTCGCGGTGGAACCCCGCTGCTCGGCACCATCAAGATCAGTGGCGCAAAGAACGCCGCTCTACCCGCCATGGCCGCCGCGCTCCTTACCGAAGAACCGGTCATCCTCGAAAATATTCCGCAGGTTCGCGATATTGAAACCGAGCGCCGCCTGCTCGCCGCCATGGGAGCGGAAGTCGAACTGGGCTACGGACGTGCGCAGCATCGCACCACGATTTGCACGCGCAACCTGAGCGCGAATCCGGAAGCCAGCTACGAGCTGGTCAAAACGATGCGCGCCTCCAGTCTCGTGCTTGGCCCCCTGGTGGCGCGCATTGGTTTTGCGCGAGTCTCCATGCCCGGCGGCTGTGCCATTGGAGCGCGCCCGATCGATCTCCACATCAAGGGATTGGAACGCCTCGGCGCCACTATCACCCAGGACCATGGATACATCGAAGCTCGCGCTACGCGCCTCAAGGGCAACCACATTGTCTTCGACAAGATCACCGTTACGGGCACGGAAGATATCATGATGGCCGCTGCTCTCGCCGAGGGCGACTCGGTGATGGAAAACTGTGCGCGCGAACCGGAGGTCGCGGATCTCGCGGATTTATTGAACAAGATGGGTGCGAAGATTGAAGGCGCAGGAACCTCGACGATTCGCATCCGTGGCGTGGAAAAACTCGGCGGCGCACGCCACCGCATTATTCCAGACCGCATCGAGGCGGCAACATTCATCATCGCCGGTGCGCTCACCGGCGGCGATCTGCTCGTCTCCGGCATGGAGCCATTGCATCAGACCGCGCTGCTCGGCAAGTTGGAAGAAGTTGGCGTGAAGTTCCACGTGACGGAGGACAGTGTCCGCGTGATGGGCGACGGACCATTGAAAGCCGCCGACATGACGACCGAGGAGTACCCGGGCTTTCCCACCGACGTGCAGGCACAATACATGGCGCTGGCCACGCAGGCCGAAGGTACTTCCATCGTCGTTGAAAATATTTTCGAGAATCGCTTCATGCATGTGCAGGAACTGGTGCGCATGGGAGCCAACATCAAGGTGGAAGGCCGTCGCGCAGTGGTTCGCGGCAAGTCGCCGCTGAGTGGAGCCGCAGTGCTGGCGAGTGATCTTCGCGCATCGGCGTCTCTGGTTCTTGCCGCGCTTGTGGCTGACGGAGAAACCATCATCGATCGCGTCTACCACATCGACCGCGGCTACGAGCATATCGAGGAAAAGCTTCGCGGAGTTGGCGCGCAGATGCGCCGCATTGGAGAACTGCTGCCAAAGAAATAGCCCGGCCATCTCGAAGCCGGGCATTACTTTTTGATCGCGGCTCCCTGCTTTTCGCCAGTAGATGACAGCGTGAGATCCCGCGCGGGCACCACGACCTTGCCGTCGACGCGCCACTTGCTGTGGTAAACGGCAACCATCGGTTTTCCGGGGGTCACGAACGCGTCCATCAGTTCAACCCCTTTGTAATTAGTCGCCTTCAGCGCATCCCATACCGGGTCGCCCTTTACAGCGATGATATAGTCCGCGACCGCCGCCGGCGCGCTCTGCGCGGCGTCCCATGTAGTCTGCGTGGTTTCGTTGACCACACGGTTCAAGTGAACATCGCAGATCTGTAATGCGCCCACGTACTCACCGGTGTACATCATCAGCGTCGAGTTGCGCGGCATCTTCACCAAATCGCGCGCCAGCCTGTACTCCAGGTCCAGGCGCGTGCGTGCGTTGACTCGCGCCTCCCGCTGACAGATTGGGATGGCGCGTGTCGACGACAAATATCCCAGTCCCACAAACCACACTGCCAGGGCAGGTACGATGGACGCCGCCGTTCGCGGTTTCACCTTCGAACCCGCCCACCCAGCAAGCGCAATGCTGGCGGCGAAGGCGGGCAACATTTCTAGTCCGTAGCGGACGTTGTAATAAGAAAACGGCCACCAGGTTGGGATGAAAATCGGCACGCTTCCGTAGGCGATTGCATATGCGTAGAACGGTAGCGGCATCCACAACAGCAGGAAGGCTCCGAACTCCGCAAAGCGGAAAACCGCGAAGATCGCTCCGGCCCCGGCGAACGCGAAGATCCACGGCTGCGATCCGTTCTCACTCATGTTGAGCTTCGCCGCCTTCAGGAAGTACAGCGACGCCACGCGCATGTTGTTTTCTCCAGGATACGGAGGATCGCCCGGATGGGTGGTACGTTGCTCAATCGCTTTCGCCGAATACGGCCCGTCGTACCAGTCCAAAGGATGCCGGGAAATCGCGTAGTTGTGTGCCAGCCACAATATCGGCATCAGCGCACACAGCAAAAGCAACGACGCCATCGATCGCAGCAGTCGTCCGCGCTGCAAGTTTTCTCCGCCGCGCATTAACCTGCGAACCAGCAATGTCACGGCCGACATTCCGATGACGAATGCGAAGACCCATCCGTCGTAGCGCGTCATGATTCCCGCCGCCAGCACCATGCCACAGCGCTCAAGCGCACGCCATGCGGGCAGCCTAGGCGCCAGTCCCGGGGAGTTTTCACGTGGAAACAATCCGCGGGCAAACTCATCGAGGTACATGATCGCCCAGACCAGCGTCGCCAGAAAGATTGGCTCCGTCATCGCCGTGCTCTGCATGTAGAGCAGGCTCGGGTTCAGCGCATAGACGGCCGCTCCCGCCCACGCGATCACCCTTGGCAGCCGCCCGCGAATCAATCGATACATGCCGATGATTCCGAGAATGAACGCCGCCATTGACGGCACGGAAGCGCCGACGCCGGTGTACCAGAACCAGTCGATGACGATGAAGGGGATGGTGACTACATGAGGAAACGGCAGCCAGACCGTCCCAAGCTGCAACAGTCCGGGATCGCGAGAATCGAAGACGCGGCGCGCAATGTTGATGTGCGCCACCGCGTCGCCATAGAGCAGAGTCTGCCCATTGACAAGGTATATCCCGAAGCAATACGCGGCGAGCAGAACTCCAAATATAGGCAGCAGGACCATGTCCAGCCGATAGCCGCGCTCTTCAGGAGTCATCAATGCCGTTGCCCTCGCCTGTCCAATTAGTCGAGGTGCGTCAAACTGCGGAACAGATCGAAGCGCTCGTCAATTTCCTTCCGCGTAACTTCCTGCAACCGTTCCGGGCCGAATTTCTCGACCGCGAACGATCCCATCACGCTGCCGTAGAACATTGCGCGCTTGAGCACCGTCGGCGTCAGTTCTCCCTGCGACGCGATGTATCCCATGAATCCGCCCGCGAATGAATCGCCCGCGCCGGTCGGGTCCTGCACCACATCCAACGGCAGCGCCGGTGCGCGAAACGGATGGTGCCCGTCCTTGAAGAAGATGGTAGCGCCGTACTCGCCGTGCTTGATCACCAGGGCGCGTGGCCCCATCTCAAGAACTTTTTTCGCGGCGCGTGGCAGGCTGTTTTCCCGCGCCAGCATCTTCGCTTCGCCGTCGTTGATCAGCAGGATGTCCACCCTGGCCAGCGTCTTTTCCAACTCCGGACGCTTGATGTTGATCCAAAGGTTCATCGTGTCGCCGCCCACGAGTTTCACGCCGTTCATGGCGTTGCGCACGTCGAGTTGCAGCTCAGGCTGAATGTTCGCGAGGAACAAAAATTGCGAATCGTTGTATTCCTTTGGAATCTTCGGCTGGAAGCTCTCGAACACGTTGAGATCGGTGAAGTTCGTTTTCGCTTCGTTCAGGTTTTCGCCGTACTCGCCGCCCCAATGAAACGTCTTTCCGCTTGCTCGCTCGATGCCGCGCGTGTCGATGCCGCGCAACTTCATCACGTTTTCGTTGTCCGCTGAGAAGTCGTCGCCGACTACCGCCACCACCCGCACATCGGTAAAGTGGCTGGCGGCGAGCGAAAAGTACGTGGCCGATCCACCCAGAATTTTTTCGCGCACGCCGTAAGGAGTTTTCAGCGTATCGAACGCAACCGAGCCCACCACGAGAATTGACATGTTTATAAGTCCGCCTTACTTGTTCTGGAAATATTTGCCGACGATCAGCTTCAGCTTCTCGAGCGTCGCCGGGGGTACTGCATCTTTGCTTGTAATGATCGCCGCAGCCAGCGCCGAGCCGCAACCGCAGGTGCGTTCCTTCGGCATGGAAGCCACGGCTTCGCGAATCACGTCGCAGGCGTTCTCTGCGTTCTGCGTCAACACCTTGATGATCTGGTCCACGGTCACGTGATCGTGATCAGGATGCCAGCAATCGTAGTCCGTCACCATGGCGATTGTCGTGTAGCAAAGCTCGGCTTCACGGGCCAGCTTGGCTTCCTGCAGGTTCGTCATGCCGATCAGGTCCATGCCCCACGAGCGATACAGGTTGCTCTCGGCCTTCGTTGAGAACTGTGGCCCTTCCATGCAGACGTACGTTCCGCCCAGCTTTCCGCCCACTCCAACTTTCTTGCACGCATCTGAGGCGACCTTCGCGAGGTGAGGACACACGGGATCGCCAAACGCGATGTGCGCCACGATTCCTTCGCCGAAGAACGTCGACACGCGGGCTTTTGTGCGATCGAAAAACTGGTCAGGAATTACGAACTCGGTCGGCTTGTGTTCTTCCTTCAGTGAACCCACTGCCGACACGGACAGGATTCTCTCCACTCCAAGTTGCTTAAACCCGTGGATGTTTGCACGGAAATTCAACTCTGTCGGAAGAATTTTGTGACCGCGTCCATGCCGCGCCAGGAACGCGACCTTGCGTCCAGCGAGCGTGCCGACCACGTAGGCGTCCGACGGTTTCCCAAATGGAGTTTCTATTGCAACTTCGTGGACGTCCGTCAGGCCCTTCATCGAATAAAGGCCGCTGCCACCTATGATTCCAATCTCTGCTTCTGCCAAAACGTGGCTCCCCTGCGTGGAATTTCAATATCCAACGAACCATTGATTATACCGGAGCAAACCCGCTGCGCTTCAGTTCGCCGGAGCTTCGTCTCCATCCACCATCGCCTGCTTCAACTTTGCCGCCAACGCGTCGTCGAAACCTTCCGTTACAACCAACAGCTTGCCGACAACATCGATGTCCACCTCGCCTTGCTCGGTCATCCACTTCGATGACTTGAACCCGGAGCCATCGTCCAGCCGGCGCACCTGTTTGTAGCGCTTTTTCAGCGAAGCCGCGTAGATTGAAGCAAACTGCTCGGCTGCTGCCCGGTCGGGCCACTTCGTCACCAGCGCCATCTCGGCCTCGCCTGGCTTGTCGTCCTTCTTGCGATATGTCAGGTAGTAGCCGCCGCGCCATCCCTTGGAAACTTCGTTGGCGGTCCTGATGTCCACCCACTGCCTCACCAGCAGGTAGATGTCGAACTCGCCGAGGCCGCCAAAGTCGTAGCGCTTGTAAGGCTTCCCAACCACCTTGTCGAGGTTTACGAACTTCATCTGCGGCACGACTTCGTGCGCGAGATAGGTCTCTGGCTGCATAATCTGCCGCGTGTCTTCGGGCGGAGTCTTGAATACTCCAGCGAACGCTCCTTGCTTGCCAAGCTTACGCAGCACGGAACCTTCAAAATCCACGCCTTCCATGTAAGGAAAAACCAGCGACTCCTGCAGGAACATTGGCGCCTTGGCAAACATCGGCGAACTTCCGCCGGTCATCATTCCCGCCTGGATCGCCTTCACAATCGCCGGCGAATCCGCTACGCTGCGGCCTTCGGGAGCCAGGTAGTAGTCCAGCAGCGTCACCATCGCCTGACCTTCCACCACTGCCTGACGCGCCGCACGCTGCTCGTCGCGATCAATCGTCTGCTGATCACTCAGGTGTTTCGCGCTGGTCACCTCTGACCACTTCTTCAAGTTGAAATTCTGGTCCTGCAGCGCATGGGTCAGTTCGTGGGCCAACACCGGCTTCTGCGCCTCCGGCTCCACCCAGTTCAGCAGATACACCGTCTTCGTCTTCGTGTCGTAGTAGCCCGCTACTTGTTCTTTCAGCAGCTTCAAAAGGAAATCCCGCAGAGCGAATCCTTGCGGCAGCAGCCCAAGCTTCTCCAGGGTCACGGCCGAACTCTCCATGCGCTTGGTGTCCTCGTCCCCCTTCATGTTGTCTTCCAGATACTTCACCACTTCTTCGCGGCTGGCCAGCTTGCGCTTCACGGGATGCTTGATGGGCAAGCCAGTATCCTTGCTGACAAACTGGAGGATCTGGTCGACCGACCGAAAGAGTTCGTCGGCTTCGGCCTTGGAAATCTTGCGCTCTGGTTGCGCCGTCGGAGCCTTCGCCTGGATCGTCTTCTGCTCTGCGGACGGTGCCTGAGGCGCAGGCTGTGGCGGCGGAGTTGTCTGCGCCAGCGCATTTCCGCCCCATAGCGCAATTGCCAGCAGCGCAGCGCCAGTCATCGCGGCGAATTCCCTTCCCGCTGTTTTCCGTTTTTCGGTTTGCTGACCGGTTACGTTCGGATCTGTCATCTTCATCGGTTTGGTCGCTTCCCACCCTGAAATTTGCCCGGCGGCGCTGCAGAGCACGCTGCACGACAATGTAACATGCGCACTGCTTTCATCGGGCATTTCGCAGCATTCGCGGGTGCGGCCAGTCCGTTATAATCACCTGTTGGCCATGGAAAATACTTCCCTGCTGGATGAACTCGCGAAACAAGGCGCCGAACGTGGTGAATACGCCGGTGCGCCGGCAGCCGTTTCGTTCGGGGATCCGCGCCGTGAGCTCACGGCGCTACGCACCGGATGTGGCATCTATGAGCTAGGCTGGCAGGGCAAGCTCGTCGTCAGTGGCGGAGACCGGTCGCGCTGGCTGAACGGGATGGTTACGAACAACGTCCGTGACCTGGCGGTGAACCGTGGCAATTACAGTTTTCTGCTCAATCCCCAGGGGCGCATCTTGGGCGACCTCAATGCCTACAATCGCGGCGAGATATTTCTGCTGACCAGCGACCTTCCACAACTTCCAAAGCTGCGCGAGTTCCTCGATCGATACATCATCATGGACGACGTCGAACTCACGGACATCAGCGAAAAGCTTGGCTCCATCGGTATCGCCGGACCGGCGGCGGTCGGCGTTCTGCAGCGCTTTGGTGCGCCTGTCGATCTCGAACCCGGCGAAGTCCGCGACTGCACATTCGAGGGGACAGGTTACTCGCTGGTTCGGGGAACTCTCGGCGCACCGGCGAGTTATGAAATCTGGGCCTCGCCAGGGCAACTGCCGCGTCTCTGGAAGGCGCTCGTCTCTGCCGGAGCCGTACCCGCCGGAGCGCAAGCGCTCGAATGGCTGCGGATTCTCCACGGCATTCCGCGCTACGGGCAGGACATCACCGAGCGTTATCTGCCGCAGGAAACCGGCCAGACGCACGCACTACACTTCGCAAAAGGCTGTTACATCGGCCAGGAAATTGTCGAACGCATTCGGGCCCGCGCACTGCTCCATCGCGGCTTCACCGGACTGCAACTTCAAGGCGCCTTGCCCGCGATTGGCGCCGAGATCAGCGCCGGCGGCAAGAAGCTCGGCGAAATTACCACCACCGCCACCATCCCATTTGCCGAAGATGAGCGTTCCGTCGCACTCGGCTACATTCGTAAGGAATCATCCGAGCCGGGCACGCAGGTTCAGGCAGGCGACACTTCGGCAACTGTTTCGGCATTGCCGTTCAAATTTTGAATTGAGGATTTTGAATTCCCATGGCAAACGACAAGGACAACAAACACCCCGAATTCGTGGTCACAGACCGGCGCAAGTTCAACCTCGACGGCGAAGTACGTCCAGACACCCCGAAGGACGCCGAACCCATCGTTGAACAACCGGCTCCCCCACCCGCTGCCAAGCCCGGTCCGCAACTGGTGACATCGGCGCCCGCCGAAGTGGAAGAGGAGCCATCGTTGCCGGCAACGCCGTCACAAGCGGAACAGCAGCAGCAGGCGGACGCCTACCGCGAACGGTCGAAGGATCTCGACGAGCGTCTCCAGAAGGAACTCGACGCACACGGCACCGGTCAGCACACATCCGACTTCGAGATGAATTTCGAGAAGTTCGTGGCTTCGCTTTACATGACGGCGCTGATGCAACTTGGCCTTGTGCATCAGGAAGGCGCGCAGCCGCGTGCCGATCTCATCGGGGCTCGCCAGACCATCGACACCATCTCCATCCTCGCCGCGAAAACCAGGGGTAATCTCAACCCGAACGAGGAGATCATGATCAACAATTGCCTCTACGAGCTGCGCATGGCATACGTTGAAATCACCAGCGCCATCACGCGTCCTCCCTCTGGCATTATTCCGCCTGATCCGGGTGCCGGGCTGCGATGAATGCAATACTCACAGTTCTGGGCAGCGGGACGTCGATGGGCGTCCCGACGGTCGGGTGCAGTTGCAAGGTCTGCCATTCGTCCGACCCGCATGATCGCCGCACTCGCCCTTCCGTCATGATCGAATGGGACGGCCATCGCGTACTCATCGACACCACGCCCGACTTCCGCGAGCAGGCCCTGCGAGAAGGTATCGACCGCGTTGACGCCGTCATCTATACGCACGGCCACGCCGACCACATCCTTGGTCTGGACGATCTCCGCCCGCTCACGTTTCCGCGCGTCACCGGGGGCCCGAGAGTTCCGCTTTACGCCAATGCGATGACCGGACGCGTTCTTCGCCACATCTTCAAGTACATCTTCGACGACGATTACAAGTATGGTGGCATCGCCCAGGTGGAGCTTCACGACATCACCGGCCCATTTGAACTGTTCGGCGTCGAGTTCCTGCCCGTACCCGTCCTGCACGGAGACGCGCCCATCATCGGCTTTCGATTCGGCTCCGCCGCATACCTCACCGATTTCAGCGAGATCCCTGAGGCGTCGATGCAGATGCTGGAAAACCTCGACATTCTCTTTCTCGACGCGCTTCGCCACGATCCTCATCCGACGCACTCCACGGTCGGCAATTCGCTGAAGATCGTCGAGCGTCTTCGGCCCCGGCGCACGTTCTTCACGCATATTTCGCACGGCCTCCCGCACGAAGAGACCAACGCATCGCTGCCCGAGAACGTTCGCCTCTCTCACGACGGCTTGCGCTTGCAGTTTGAACTCTGAGACCACAGGTTTTTGACGATGCAGGTATTTCGCAAACTCGAGGACATTCCAGCGGACTTTGGCCCCACGGTCGTCAGCGTCGGTAATTTCGACGGCGTTCACTGCGCGCATCGCCGCGTCATCTCGCAGATGGTTGCGCGCTCCCGTGTACTCGGCGCCAGGGCTGTCGTCCTTACCTTCGATCCGCATCCGATTCACATCCTGCGTCCCAACTCCGCACCGCCTCTGGTCACGCCATATCCCTGCAAGCTCCGCCTGTTGGAAGAAACCGGTATTGATGCGGCTGTCATTCTGCCGTTTTCGCGCGATCTCTCATTGATGCCGCCCTTCGAATTTGCCGAGGAAATTCTCTCCGTCGGACTCGACGCACGCGAGGTCCACGAGGGTTTCAACTTCCGCTTTGGGCACAAGGCCGAGGGCAACGTCGACCGGTTGCGCGAGTACGGCCACAAGCTGGGCTTTGACGTCGTTGTCTATCCGCCCATGCAGATTCGCAATTACGTCGTCTCCAGCAGCCAGATTCGACGTCTCATCCAGGAAGGCGACATGCACGGCGCGCGCCGTCTGCTCGGACGCCCTTTCTCAATTCTCTCCACGCCGGGACGCGGCCGTGGGTACGGCACGAAATACACGGTTCCCACCATCAACCTGAGCCGTTACGACGAACTTGTCCCGCGCGATGGCGTTTACATTTCGCAAATCACGGTGAACGGCGAGACGTTCAACTCCGTTACCAACGTCGGCAATCGGCCCACGTTCGGCCCGGACTCGTTCGCGATCGAGACGCACATCCTCAATTTCCACCCGATCGACCTGACGGCGGAAACGCCGGTGGAGCTTACCTTCCTCAAGCGTTTGCGGGAAGAAATCAAGTTTCCTTCGACGGAAGCGCTGAAGTCGCAGATCGCCCTCGACGTCAAACGCGCTACGCGATACTTCCGACTCTCCGAACTCCGCCTCCAGTAAGGCTTTCCAGAAACCGCCACTTGAGTGTTAGTTATTTTCTTCTTGGAGGGCACTTTCCCCACAGCTAGACTCTTCTCAGATACCAATGTGGGCAGTCTACCGGGGTTTTCTTGGACGATTTGCTTGCATAGATTTTTGGAGGATTTATATGTCTGTTCGCTCGAAATTCGTAACGTCAGCGGCCATTCTCTCGCTCGCATGCCTTGCCCTCGCTCCGGTCGCCGTCGCACAAGACGGTGGTGCAACCTACAAGGCCAAGTGCGCCATGTGCCACGGCGTCGACGGCAAAGGCCACACCCCCATGGGCAAGACTTTCAAAATCGAAGATCTTACTTCTCCCGCCGTCAAGAAGATGAGCGATGCCGATATGGAAGCGATCGTCTCCAAGGGTAAGGGCCACATGCCCGCCTACGGCTCCTCGCTTGGACCGGCCGGCGTCAAGGCTGTCGTCGCGTTCATCAAGTCGATGAAGTAGATTCCACGAACATCCAGAGGCACGGTTGCGGCCGTGCCTTTTTGTTTTGCGCGCAAGTAGCCTTGCTTTTAGCCAATAGCCAGATGCTTGCGGCGCCCTTACTCCACCGGCCCCACAATCACCGCTTCCCGCTCTTCCTTCTCGGGTATTTGAACCATCAAGGTTGCCGTGAGAACGACGATCACGCCGGCGATTTGGATTGCATCCACCGTTTCGCCCAGCGCCAGTGCGGCAACTGCAATCGCGAAGACAGGTTCCAGGCAGCTTGTAACAATCGCTCGCGTCGGGTCGAGCAGTTCGAGTCCCAGGAAGTAGAAGATGTAGGGCACCAGCACGGAGAAGATTGAGAACAGCAGCATGAACAGCCACTGTCCATGCGTGTAATGCGCGGCGGTAATTTTCCACGGAGGATTGATCAGCAGCCACCCGACCGCGCATCCGCCCATCGACCACACCATCACGCGCCAGCGGTCATGAACGCTGACCAGGTGCTGGCCAAACACGTTGTAGAAGGCCCACGCCAGCGCCGCCACCATGGCCGCCCCCACGCCCATCACGTTAAGGTTCAAATCTTTCGTGCTGAACCAAAGCCACGGTGCGCCGTGCACGCGTCCCACCACGCCAATTGCCAGCACGCTTCCAATCACCGCCAGCGCCACGCCCAGCAGTCTCGGCGGAGTCGCCCGCTGACGCCCTCGTGCCACCATCCACAGCAGTACAAACACCGGAGCCGTGTATTGCAGGATGATCGCCGTCGCCACTGACGTTTTTTCCACGGCGTAGT
The DNA here is from genome assembly GCA_021779935.1 of Acidobacteriota bacterium. Taxonomy (GTDB): domain Bacteria; phylum Acidobacteriota; class Terriglobia; order Terriglobales; family Acidobacteriaceae; genus JAJXZT01. The sequence goes on along the minus strand of JAJXZT010000064.1, from coordinate 229,681 downwards.
AATAGAAGAAGTTCGATGCGGCGATTCCGAACGTCCCCACCAGCGCGCAATCCAACACATCGCGCCGCGACATTTTCAGCGAATCGCGTCCGCGCAGCGCGAGTAGCAGCGGAACCAGCATGAGGAAGGCGAACGTCGTGCGGCTTTGCGCCAGCATCAGCGGTGAGATAGACGGAATAAGATCGCCGCCAATTCTCATCCGGCCGGTGAACACGGCGCGGCCGAGCGTTGCGGAAACTCCCCAGAAAAGTGTGGCCGCGGCGATGCAGGCATAACCTGCCACCCGGCCGCGGCCCGACTTTCCTGAATTGTTCCCGTTCGTTTCGACCGTCATCGCTACGCCAGCAACGTCCCGCTCATCCAGCAAGCGCCCGTTCGATCTCGTCCGGATCAAACCCTTGCAGAATTTCCTCGCCGATCACCAGCGTCGGCGTCGAACGGCTGTTATATTTCCGGACCAGCTCGAAAACCGCTGCCTGGTCCACGCTTACGTCCTTCTCTTCGAATTCGATTCCCCGCTCCGCGAGGAATGCCTTGACCCATTGGCACGGCGGTCAACCCGGCTGGGTGAACACAGTCACACTCTTGCTTGTCGCCATTCCTGCCCTCGACTTGTTTGGATTTGCCGCGTACGACGGCCTTTCCTTCAGATTACCTTGCGATCTTGCCGGATGAAAAAATTCCAACAACGTTCCGCCGAAGGTGTTCGAAACTGAACTCACTCCGCGTATTCGATCTCCGCCGTTATCTCCGCCGTCTTCTGCAGCATCTGGCTCACCGAGCAGTACTTCTCCTTCGACAACCGCACGGCGTCCTCCATCGACTTCCGGTTCTTCACGCCCGTAACGCGATATACCAGCCGTATCTTCGTAAACACCATTGGCGGCTCTGGCGCACGCTCCGCCTCGGCACTCACTTCCAGCGCCGTAAACGGCTCGCGCTTCTTGTTCAGGATGGTCACAACGTCGCTCGCCGTACATCCGCACAGCCCCACCAATACAAGCTCCATCGGACTGCTGCCGATCTTTTCGTGCCCTGCGTCCACCACCACGCCGTGCCCGCTTCCTGCCGCTCCAACGAACCGCTCTCCACCCACCCATTTTGTGCTGGCCGAAAACATTTCTCCTCCAACTATGGTCGCCACTCGCGACTATCTCCGGTTATCCGTTCGTGGCTCCGGATGAATCAATACCCGGAACAACTGCGGCGCGGCTTGTTTGAACTGTATCTCCAGCTCCGTCTGCACGTCATGTACCCGCGAAAGCGGTAAATCGTCATTCATCGTAACGTGGCAGGAGAGAAACAGGTGGTGCCGCACGCGCTTGAATACGATCTCGTGCACGTCCACCACTTCGTCGAACGCCTCGCCAATCTTTTTCAGCGTTTCTTCCAGTTCGGCATTCGCAACGATCTCGTCGCTCATCTCGATGGTTGCCGGCTCGCTCTCGATATGTGTCAGGATCGACGAGATCTCCGGCACGTTGTTGAGAATCTCTTTCTCAAGCGCCGTCACCCGGTCGTGCGCGTCCAGCAGTTTCAGGTTCTCGTCCAATTCCATGTGCTGCTCAACGTGCATCCGGCCGTCGATATTCTGCACGCTGATATCGTGAACCATCACGTTGTTGCGCAACGCCGCGGCGCGTATCCGGTCGAAAACACTCTCCGTGCCCAGGGCGCGAGGCACGGCGTTCACCAGCACATCCGCTTCTCCCAGCAGACTGTGAACGCGGTTCGTTACCTCCAGCACCACCGCATCGGAGGCCTGGAACGTCACGTTTCTCGCGAGCGCAATCGCAATGTCCACGAAGTATCTCGCACCGGCACGGCGAATTCGCACCCGCTCGATTTCCAGCACTCCCGGCACGTGCTCCACCGCGTCCATGATCTGGCTGCGCACGCCCATCGGAGCCGCGTCCAGCAGCGCGTCAATCGTCTGCCGCGCCAGCCGCCAGCTCACGTAGACCACGATGGCCGCCACACATAGTGCCGCGAGCGGATCGGCCTTCTCCATCCATGGCTGGTGAAACATTCTTCCCACCGACACCAGGATCAATCCGAGTATGACCACCGAACTCGACCAGATGTCCGTACTGAAGTGCAACGCGTCGGCCTGCAACGCCTGGCTGTTGTACTTGTCGGCAACGCGCTTCAGCGCGCGCGAACGCCACGCGTCGATCACGATTGAACTGCCCATTACGACGAACGCCCACATCGAGGGCTCAATTTCCACGCTCCGGAAAAACAATCGCTTACACGCTTCCCACACGATCCAGAAGCAGGTCAGCAGCAGCAGACCGGTTTCAATGAACGCCGAGAAATTTTCTATCTTCCCGTGGCCATATTGATGGTCGGCATCGGCGGGCTTGTCGCTGACGCGCACGGAAAGCAGCGTTACGATCGCAGCTACCAGGTCAAGGCCCGAATGCAGAGCCTCCGAGAGGATGCCCAGTGACCCGGTCATGAAGCCGACCACCATCTTGAACGCCGTGATCAGCAGAGCCGCATAGACGGAGTTCGCCGCCACGCCGCGTTTTTCCGCCCGCATCGACTGCGCGTTGTATGCCATTTCGGACATTGCCACTAGAGAGTATCCTGCCCGGCGCTTTCTGGCCAAGTATCTTGGTGCACATCACAGCATTCACCTTCCCGGCTTGTGCTACGATTCTCGCGCAGTGCTGAGCCGGGCTGGCCTTCCTGAACGGAGAACGCTTTCCATGAACCCAACGCGCGAAACTATCCTCGTTACCGGAGTCTCCGGCAACCTTGGCCTTCGTCTGCTGCCGCTGCTTTCGGACTACGACATTGTTGGCGTCGACATGCGCCCGCCGGAAAACGTGAGTCTGGCGCGCTTTGAGGCGCTTGATCTTGGCAACGAATCCTCCGCCGAAGAACTCGTGCGCATCCTGCGCGAATCCGGCGCGACGATGGTCGTCCATCTTGCCTTCGTCATCGATCCCCAGCGCACGGGCGTACTCGACGTCGATCGCATGTGGCGCATCAATGTCGCCGGAACCGCCCGCGTCATGGAAGCGATCGGGTGGATCAATCGTGAAGGCGGCAAGATTCGCAAATTTCTCTATCCCTCCAGCGTCGCTGTCTACGGCCCCGAGACGGACGGCCCGGTTAACGAAGACCACCCGCTCGGCGCCCATACGCTTACCTACGCCATTCACAAGAAGGAAGTCGATGAGGTTGTGCGTTATCGCGCCGATATGATGGGCGACTGTTCCATCTATATGCTTCGCCCGCACATTTTCACCGGCGCCACGGTCCAGAATTACCTGGTCGGCGCCCTGCGTGGCACGCCTCTCGGCAACGGTTCCTGGGGAGAAAAACTCCGCCGTCGCAGCACCCGTCTGCCGATGATCCTTCCCTTCGGCAAGACCTACTTGCAGAAGAACTTTCAGTTTGTCCACGTTGACGATGTCGCCCGGTTGCTGGCGTACATCGTCCACCGTCCCGACCACAGCAAGGAACTCGTTATCCTCAATGTCGCCGCCCGCGGAGAAGCCATCACGTATTCGCGCTGCGCCAAGATTGCCAATGCGCGCATCATCCGGCTGCCCGGCCGCTGGGCCTGCCGCAAAGTCCTCGAGCGCATGTGGGACTGGGGTATTTCGTCCGTGCCGCCCGACGCCCTGCCCTACATCATCGGTTCTTACACCATGGACACTTCGCGGCTTCGGCGCTTCCTCGGCGACGACTACCCGCGCGTGATTCGCTACACCGTCGAAGAGGCACTCGCGGATTCGTTCCGCGATCCCAATGCCACGCCCACCACCGATGCAGCGGCCACGCCCCAGGAATCGGCATAGCCTTGAAGTATTGGACTCTTGGTATTAGGCACGAGTTCCGGTGCCCTACCTTGAGCACCGCTTAGGCGGTTTCTTCACTTTTGGCTTGTCGCTTTTGGCTTGTCGCTTGGCTTGCTAAATGCTAATCGCTCAGTGCTAACTGCTGCTTTTCTACTTCTTTGCCCAGTACACTCCCGCGATCCCGAACGTGTACGGCGTATACGCCACCTCGCGGAACCCTGCGGTCTTCATCCGTCGCAGCATTTCGGCAGGCTCGGGGAACCGCGCAACCGACGCTGGCAGATACGCATACGGGCCACTGACGCCGCTGATCATGGTTCCGATCGCCGGCAGCACTCGCCGGAAATAAAAGCGGTACAGCTTGCCCATCAACCCTTTTGGCTCGCCGAAGTCGAGGATGCCTACTTCGCCATCGGCCCGCAGCACGCGGAATATCTCTCGCAAGCCTGCATCGTAATTCGCCAGGTTGCGGAATCCGAATGCCGAAGTCACCAGATCGAACCGCGCATTGTCGAAGGGCAGTTGTAGCGCGTCGGCCTCCACCCATTCCAGGGGCTTGCCCGCGCCTTTCATCCGCGCCCGTTCCAGCATGGCCGCTGAAAAATCAGCGCCCGTAATCGTCGCACCTTGCGGCCCGCCCTGCTTGTAGAGCGCGAACGCCATGTCTCCGGTGCCGCAGCAGAGATCGAGCACCCGCGCATCTCCGCGCCGGACAATGTGACGGAATCGCCGCGCCGTCCGCCACCACCACAGGCGGTCCACGTTCATCGACAGCACGTGGTTCAGCAGGTCGTAGCGTGGCGCAATCGACGTAAACATCTCGCGCACGGCATCCGCCGCCGCCTTCTGGTCCTGCGTCTCCGCCGTCCGCGCTCCCACCGTTTTTACTGTCTCTGTCACTCTTTTTCTCGAAACTGGAAACTTCTCTCTACATCTTCCGCAATTCGTCCACGGCTTTCATCACGGCGCGTTCGGGCACGTCGGCCACCACTTCCACTTCGCCGATCTTCACCGGCAACACAAAATGAACCTTGCCGTTCACCGTCTTCTTGTCGCGGGTCAGCAGGCGAATCACCCCGCGGGCCTTCACGTCCACCTTGGGCAGCCGTCCATAGGACTTGATCGCCGCCACCATTCGCTCCAGCGTGTCGCGATCCGTGTGCTTCGTCTCCAAGGCAATCAATCCCGCTGCGATCATGCCCCACGCCACCGCCTCACCGTGGAGGAAGTGCTTATACTTCGTCTCCGACTCCAGCGCGTGGCCCACCGTGTGGCCGAAGTTCAGGATGCGCCGCAGTCCGCGTTCGCGCTCGTCCGCGCTCACCACGCCTGCCTTTACCCGTACGCACTCGCCGATCAGCCACTCCATCGCCGCCGAATCGCGCTTCAGAATCCGGTCGTGGTTCGACTCCATGAAGTCGAAGATGCGCGCCTCGCGGATCACGCCCGTCTTCAACGCCTCATATAATCCCGAGCGGAACTCACGCGCCGGCAGCGTCAACAGCACATCGGGATCGATCAGCACCATCTCCGGCTGGTTAAAGATTCCAACCAGGTTCTTCCCCTCTTTCAGGTTGACCCCGGTCTTGGCGCCCACCGACGAGTCGATCTGCGAAAGAAACGTCGTCGGAATCTGCACAAACTTGACGCCGCGCATGTAGATCGCCGCAAGGAATCCGGTCACATCGCCAACCACTCCGCCGCCCAGCGCCACCAGCGTCGACTCCCGGTCCGCGCCCAGCTTCACCAGTTTGCTGGCCAGGGCTTCCACGGTGCCCATGTGCTTAAATCGCTCGCCGTCGGGCATCTCGATGAAGTGGTTTTCGATCTTCACGTCGCGCAACGACGCCGTCAACGCCTTGGCATGGTGCTTGCGCACGCGTGGCACCGTGATGGTAAAGACTCGTTTCGAGTCCGGCAGCAGTTCGCGGATGTACATTCCCGCCGAACGCAGAATGCCCTGCTCAATCAGCGCCTCGTACGGCTTTTGCTTCGAATCTATGCTTATGCGGATCAAGTTTTTATCTTACCTTATGTTTTCCGTCCCTGCTGTCCCTTGCCGGCTTCCTGCTTCGGTTCTTTGTTTCGGCGATATCTCAATTTCGGCTCTCACTACGTGGTACCATTTTTGTGATCCATGAAGGCCGAAGCCCATATCGATTTTATCGTCGTCGGCGCTGGTGTTGCCGGCATGAGAGCGGCCATTGAAGCCGCGTCTTTCGGACGTGTCCTCTGTCTCGCCAAGCGCGAACTTACCGAATCCAACACGCGTTACGCGCAGGGCGGAATAGCCGCGGCGCTTAGCGATGAGGACGAAATCGGCCTTCATCTCCAGGACACGCTCAACGCCGGCGATGGACTGTGCAATCCCGATGCCGCCCGCATTCTCGTCGAGGAGGGCCCCCCGCGGATCGAGGAACTCATCCAGTGGGGCACCGAGTTCGATCGCCACGGCACCAAGCTTGTTTTCGCGCGCGAAGGTGCACACAGCCGCAACCGTGTCCTGCACGCTCACGGCGACTCCACCGGACAGGAAATTGGCCGTGCGCTCTACCATCGCGCCGCCGCCATCAAGAACATCACCTTCCGCGAATTCGAGTTCACCACCGATCTTCTCATCGAGGATGGACGAGTCACCGGCATCAGCGTTCTGGATGGAGCAGGCAACGCGCGGCACATTTACGCGCGCGCCGTACTGCTCGCCACCGGCGGCCTTGGACAGGTTTACGCCAACACGACGAATCCCGCCGTCGCCACCGGAGACGGCGTCGCCATGGCATGGCGCGCTGGAGCCGAAATCAGCGACATGGAGTTCGTCCAGTTCCATCCCACGGCGCTCTACCTTCCCGGTGCACCGCGCTTCCTGCTCTCGGAAGCCCTGCGCGGCGATGGCGCTTACCTCCGCAACTCTGACCTTGTTCGCTTCATGCCGAAATATCACGAGATGGCCGAGCTTGCGCCGCGCGACGTTGTCGCACGCGCCATTGCGCACGAACTCGAGGTCTGTCCGCTCAAGGACCCGGTCGTCTACCTCGACCTTACGCACCTCGATGGCGAGCGAATGAAGAAGCACTTCCCGCGCATCTACTCCACCTGCATGCAGTACAACATCGACTTTACCGCCGAGCTCGTGCCGATTCGCCCTGCCGCGCATTACGCCATGGGCGGAGTCCGCACCGATCTCTACGGGCGCACCAACCTCGCCGGACTCTACGCCGCCGGAGAAGTCGCTTCCACCGGCGTCCACGGTGCCAATCGCCTGGCCAGCAATTCGCTTCTTGAAGGGCTCGTTTACGGTGCGCGTGCCGCACAAACCATGGCCGCCGAGGTTCCCGAAGCCGCGCATCACGCGAATGCTGTACCGGCCGCTACTGCCTGTAATGGTGGAAAGCCCGTCGCTGAGCCGGAAATTGAGGCTGCCGTCGAAAAGACTCGCGAGCTTTTGTGGCGCGATGCCGGTATCGTTCGCGATGGCAAGCGCCTGCGCGGAGTCATCAGCGAATTGCAAACGATGTCCGCGAGCCTGCCGCCATCGCAGACACGCCACTCGTGGATTGCTCGCAACGTCATTCAGACCGGCTTGCTCATTGCGCGCTCCGCCCTTGCCCGCGAAGAAAGCCGTGGCGCTCACTACCGCACCGATTACCCCGTCCACAATGACGCGAAGTTCCTGAAACACTCCATCGTCACCGGAGACAAGATCCGCTTCGCCTGATTGTTATTGATTTTTTGTAGGCCTGGGCACATCGAAGGGTGCCCTCGCATACCGTTATTTGGACTTATGCAGTTCGTAGTGACTCGTGATCACCGTCTTGCGCTTCTCGGTCTCGATCGTGACAATAACAGTCTTCGGAAGCATAAACGGGCGCCTCCCGGCTTCGACTTGTACGGTCTGAAACGTTTCCGTCGCGCGGCAGGAGCGCAGTTCCTTTTTGCCGAGTGTTAACGGTAAACCGCCGGACTCGAAACTGTATTCGAGAGGCAACTGCGCTGTGGTGTCCACACGTACCTTGCCCTCGCCACACCAATGCAGCAACTTGAATCCCTTTTTGCTTAATTCAAATGATTCGCACGCACCGTTCGTTCGAAACGAGACAAGGGCATCTTGCTCACTCTGTTCAACATGAAATCGCAGGGACGAAGCTAATTGTGGCTGAAAGAAAAAACTTGCCATCAGCGCGGTCATGTCGGCAAGCCCCAGTTCTCCTAGGGAGCGGCGCTCGACCTTCCCCAGGGTGGCTGTTCTCTTAGAGTTGTCGCCCGTACGAGATTCGGTCACTTCGAACCGGTGCGTGCTTTTCTTTGTGCTGACGAGCTTGCCTTGCAGATCGAACTTCTGAATGGTTGACGTCACATCCAGCGGCAACTCCGTGACGTCCAGTTCGTACTGCCGCATGATGCTGCTGACGCGTTCAATTGTATTTTCTTCCTTCGGACCGCTGCTCGCGGCGGCCAGCAAACTGACGCAACCAATCAGCAGCCACAGAAACACAAGCCGGTATTTGTGATTCATCTTTCCTGTCATTATCAAAGGCTCGTCGGCTCTTGATACATCTCCGCAGCTTCGGACCCTGTTTGCCGCTACGCTTTCTCCGCCTTCTTCGGAAACACCAGGCTCAGTACCACCGACACCGCCAGCACGCCGATCACCACGCCCAGCGCCCACTCAATCGGCATCTCGTAGTAATTCGACAGCAGCATCTTTGCGCCGATAAATATCAGGATTGTCGCTAACCCATAGTGCAGCAGGTGGAAGAGGTCCATCAGCCCGGCCAGCGCGAAGTACAGCGACCGCAACCCGAGGATGGCGAATACGTTCGAGGTGTAGACGATGAACGGGTCGCGCGTAATCGCCAGCACCGCCGGAATGGAATCCGTCGCGAACATCACGTCCGTCGTCTCCACCACCACCAGCACCAGTGCCAGCGGCGTAAACCAGCGCACGCCATCTCGCATGATGCTGAAGTGATTACTCTCATAGTCGTGCGTCAGCCGCATGTGTTTGCGGAAGAATTTCACCACCGCCGACTTTCCCGGATCGCCCTGCTCTTCGCCGCGCATCAGCTTGAGTCCCACGTACACCAGGAACGCGCCGAAGATGTAGATGACCCAATGGAAGCGATTGATCAGCGCCACGCCCGTGACAATGAAGATCGCGCGCAGAACGAGTGCGCCCAGGATTCCCCAGAACAGCACCTTGTGTTGCAGCGGCTTTGGTACGCGGAAGTAGCTGAAGATCAGCAGGAAGACAAACAGGTTATCGACGGAAAGCGAGTACTCCACCAGGTAGCCCGTGACGAACTCGAGTGACAGTACCCGGTTCGGACGGTGCATGTGGCCGGTCATCAGGTGACCGTAGTGCGCCAGCAGCACGGCGAACACCGCCGCCAGCACCACCCACATGGCGGTGAATGCCAGCGCCTCGCGGAACCGCACGGCATGTTCCCTGCGATTAAACACACCGAGGTCGAGGACCAACATTGCCAGCACAAACGCGTTGAACAGAACCCAGAAGAGCCAGTTCGATGGCATCAGGAGGATTGTACCAATCTCATCTCCGAATGAAGTCCCACTTCCTTGTTCTTTACTTTCTACTTTTTTTTACTTTACGTCAGGCTCTCCCAACCTCTTCTGTCCAGGTCCCAGAACAAGAACCGCAGCATTGCGGCGGCGCCGGCGATCATCACGATCCCGAGCACCCATTCTCCGAAGATGACCTTGCCGATGCCGAACAGCGACAGGTAGATCATCGCGCAGCCCGCGCCCCAGTCGAGGAAGTTCCACTTCAGGCTCTGCGGACGTTCGCCGCCCTCGAGTTCCGCGATGTGCCGCCAGCCTGCCAGCGACGGCCTCACCTTGCGATAGAACTCGCGCAGCTTCCACTCCGGCTCCGGCTTGGTCAGCAACGTCACGGTGATCCACGACAAAGTTGTGAACGAGGTCGTCAGAATCATCAGCCACGCGAAGCCATGCGGATCGGTAGCATCCAGCGGGCCCATCGGCAGCTTGGGATCATATCTGCGGACGATATTAGTCACCAGGTCCGCAAAGCGCGATTGCAGGAACAGCGACGACACCGCCGCCGACGACATCGCCGCGACTTCGCTCCACGCATTAATACGCCACCAGAACCAGCGCAGAATGAATACCAGTCCTGCACCCGCGCCCACGGCGATGAGGAATTTCCACGCGCCCTGAATCGAGTGCATGTAGTAGGTCGCAATCGCCGAGATGACCGTCACCAGGATGGTGGCCACGCGCGACGCGTTGACGTAATGTTTCTCGGGCTTATCGTGGACCAGGAAGCGCTTATACACGTCGTTGATCAGGTACGACGCGCCCAGATTAATGTGAGTGCCAATCGTCGACATGTACGCCGCGGCGAATCCCGCGAGCATCAATCCGCGCAGGCTCACCGGCAGTTCCTGAATCATCACCCGTATGTAGCCCGTCTCCGGGTCTTTGATGTGAGGGAACATCACCACGGCCACGAGCGCCGTCAGAATCCAGGGCCACGGCCGCAGGGCGTAGTGAGCGATGTTGAACCACAGGGTTGCGCCCAGCGAATGCTTTTCGTTCTTCGCCGAGAACATGCGTTGCGCTACGTATCCGCCGCCGCCCGGTTCAGCACCCGGATACCAACTCGCCCACCAGTTGATGCTCAGGTAGACGAGGAACATGATGAACCAACCGCTCGTCCAGTCCGGCACGAATGCAATGTACGATGAACCCGATGGCGCCAGGTGCGCATTCAGCGCATGCTTGAGAGCACCCATGCCGCCCACGGCTCTCACGGCAAACACCGCCAGCGCAACCACCATGCTCATCTTCAGCACGAATTGCAGCATGTCGGTCCACAACACTGCCCACAGGCCGGAGATCGTCGCATAGATCACCGTGAGCCCCAGGCAGAGCATCACTGCGTCCAGCTTTTTGATTCCCAGGGTCAGTTCCAGAATCTTGGCCATCGCCAGGTTTACCCAGCCCATGATGATCGTATTCACCGGCAAGGCCAGGTAGAGCGCCCGGAAGCCGCGCAGGAACGCCGCGGGTTTTCCGGCATAACGCAACTCGGCGAACTCCATGTCCGTCAGCACGCCGGCCCTTCGCCACAACCGCGCGAAGAAGAACACGGTCAACATGCCGCTCAGGGCCATTGACCACCAGAGCCAGTTGCCGGCGATGCCGTACTGGAAGACGATGCCCGTCACTACCAGGGGCGTATCGGCGCCGAACGTCGTCGCCACCATCGAGGTTCCCGCCAGCCACCACGGCACCTGTCGCCCGGAGATGAAGAAATCTCCCACGCTGCCGCTGGCTTTGCGATAGTAGTAAACGCCAATGCTGAGGTTGATGGCGAAATACAGCGCTACGACTACCCAATCGATCCAGGATAATTGCATTGAATTATTGGCGGCTCCGTCCGCGCGTCCCGTCTTCCCACTGAGGCCAAACGTTGAACAGTTTCATCTGCTCGTCCAGTCCCGTGTTTTTCATTAACTGTTCGATCTCAGGCCGAGTTTGCCGTGGCCCGAGCCTTGGCGTGTCCGCCAGGTAAGCCATCGTGTAGGCCGCGATCACCAGGTTCTTCTTCAGCTCCGTCATGTCCACTTTGTCGTATGTATCGGAGCTTGCGTGATAGTTCACCAGGTAGTTCGCCTCCACCTGGTTCGCCACCAGGGTTGGCACTCCATCCAGCAGAAAATCCAGGTTGTCCGTTCCGACGAACGCGTCGGTCGTATTTTCAATCGGCCCGCGCACCTCGAACGGTTTGGTCATCTCATTCACCTTCGCCAGCACGTCCTTGCGCCCGCCCAGCGAATACCCGGTAATTCTCCCGCTGCCTGAGTCGAAGATCACCACCGCGTCGGCGTTGTCCATCTCGCCCTTGTGCTGCGTGGCGTAAGCCCACGAACCCAGCATTCCTTCTTCTTCGCCACTGAACAGCACGAACCGTATCGTCCGCTTCGGCTTGAAGCCCGAACTCTTGATCGCCCGCAGCGCCTCGATCACCATGGCCGCGTCGCAACCGTTGTCCAGGGCGCCCGTGCCCAGGTTCCACGAATCCAGATGCGCGCCCAATAGCACGAACTGGTTCGGCTCCTCGCTGCCGCGAATTTCCGCCACCACGTTCTGCGTCTTGATTGGCCCGCCCATGTAGTTCGGCAGCGTGATCGACATCTCTACTTTCTTGCCGGACTCGATCAGCCGTGCCACGCGCAGCGCATCTTCCCGCGCCAGCAGCACGCTGGGGATGCGGTCGAACTTTTCCGGCGGAGCGTTGATGTGGCGGTAGAGAACGTCATGCTCGCGCGTCGACGTCCACGCAATAGCCGCGGCCTTTCCCTTCAGCGCCTGGTCGATAATCGGAGGAGCATCCAGGTACTCATTGAAGAGATCTTGCCACTTGTGCAACACGTGCGAGTGCACCAGTACGATTGCACCCGCAATATCGCCCGCCTTTGCGAACTCCTCCGGCGATCCAAATCCCACGTCCACTACCCGCGTCGTCAGCGTCCCTTGAATCGCGGGCGACCACGCGATTGAGGTCGCGCGCAGCTTGAACCGCGTTGGCGAGGTCACTTCCACGTCCGTTGCGCCTTCACGCCACGACGTCTGCATCGTGAAGTCTTCGGTATGAACGTCGTCGGCTCCAGCGGCCTTGAACGCGGCCACGGCCCACTTCACCGCCTCGTCCATCTGCAGCGTTCCCGGCACCCGTCCGCCGATTTCGTCCGTCAGCGTGCGCAGGTTTTTCTCCAGCGTGGGAGCCTCGGTCGCCTTGGCGAAAACTCCCTGGTACTGCGCCCCCACTCCTTGTCCAAACAAAGCGGGCGCCAGGCACAACATTCCCGCCCACAGTCCGATCACTAATTTTCGAATCATGTTTGTCTGGTTCTCACTCCCGCACTTTTCGGCCGGAACTTTGATCCCCGTCATTAAACCTGAAAGTCCATGAATCGGGAAGAAGAAGATTTGTGATCTTCGATTTCTTCTGTCAAAGAAAAAGGGCGCCAGCACGGCGCCCTGCTTTTCAATATCGGTTGTCCAAGATTTACTTTGTATTGAGCGCTCGGATCGTCTCCATCACCACGTCGCCCACAATCTGCAAACTGTTCGGACTCAGTTTATCCATCGTGTCCTGCACCGTATGGTGATACACGTCGTTGTAACCGTAATCGATGTCGATGATGTCGGCCACGGGGATGCCGGCTTTCTTGAACGGCAGGTGATCGTCCTCCACTGCTGTCTCCGTCTGGAAAAAGTGCGAGGAATGGTAAAGCCGGCCCGCCGCGCGACCCACAACGTCTTCCAACCACTGCGTTGAATTGTCGTCCCGCTGCACGTCCAGGTCCTTGTCGCCGATCATGTCCAGCAGCAGGAATGCCTTCACCTTTTTTGCTGTTCCATCCTGCTTCCACTTCTCCGCCAGGTGCTTGCTGCCATATACGCTGTCGGAGTCCGACCAGTGCACCATGGCTTCTTCGGCGTCGGTAAACACGATCCAGATGCTGTAACCCTGCGGCGGGTTTTTCTTGAACTCCTCTGCCATCTCCAGCAGCAAACCCGTCGTCGATCCGCCGTCGTTTGCGCCCACGTAATCCACGTTCCGCAGTGGATAGTTCGTGTCGTAGTGTCCCGCCAGCACGATGATCCCGTCTTTTTTGCCCGGGTACTTTCCGATGATGTTGGTCACCGGGAACGCACCCACCGGCGTCTGCGCCGTGAACGAATCTTCTTCGATCTGTGCTCCGGCGGCCTTCAGATGGCTTTCGATGAACTCTTCCGCCTTCTTGTGTCCCTCGCTTCCCAGCGGACGCTTTCCAATGGCCACAAACTGTCCCGTCAGCTCGAACGCCCGCTTGCCATCCACCTTCAGCGCCGGCGGAGTTCCAGCAGGAGGATCGTACTCGGCGGCAATCTGCGCGGCCGGCACGGTTGGCTTCTGTTCCACGCCCGCAGCCGCGGACGGTTCTTGTTTGCAGCCGCCCATCATCAGCGCGCCCAGCAGGGCAAGTGTCGTCATCGCCATCATGGTTTCTCTCCCACGCTTCCCGCCACGCAACTCACTCGCCCCAGTATTCATGGTTAACCCTGCTGTTGCTGTTGTTTTTCCTTCTGCTTCTTTCGCCGCGAAGGATGCACCATCCACGCCACGCCAATGCTCAGGAAGTACAGCGCCACCATCGGCGCCGCAAAGATACACATATTCATGATGTCCGTGGTCGGCGTGATGATGGCTGCGATGATGAAGATTACGAGGATCGAATACCGGAGGTTCTTCCACATCCAGCTCGCCTTCACAATTCCCATCAGCGCCAGGAAGAACACCAGGATCGGCATTTCAAAGACGATCCCCAATCCCAGGATGATCGTCATGAACAGGTCCGTGTACTCGTTGATCGTGATCATTGGCGTGAATTGCGTGCCGTATCCGATCAGGAAGTCCAGCGCCGCCGGATACACCATGTAGTAGCCGAACAGCCCGCCCGCCAGGAACAGTCCCACCGTGCTCGCCATGAACGGCATCACGTAGCGACGCTCGTGCCGATAGAGTCCCGGTGCGATAAATGCCCACACCTGGTAGAGCACGAATGGCGACGCCACGAAGATCCCGGCGATCAGCGCGATCTTCAGGTACATGTTGAAGGGATCGGTCGGATTCGTGTAGACCAGTTTCTCCGGCAAGTTGTGCGCTTGCAGCGCCTTCGCAATCGGCGTCTGCATTAGCCCAAAAATCTGCGTGTGAAAGTAGTAGCACACGGAAAATCCGCCGATTACGTAAAGCACGCACCAGATGATACGGCGGCGCAGTTCCTCCAGGTGTTCGAGGAAGCTCATGGCGGGCAGGTCAGGACGCCCCGTTCGTGAGCGCTGGGCGGAGGCTATCTCAGGCATTCGATCCCTTGTCGGCGGCGGTTTCGCCGGCCGGAATTTCGCTAATCACGGGTGAAACCGTAGCGGCTTCCGAGGCTGGTTCTTCGGCTGCATGCTCGCTGGAATCCGTGGACAGTACGGCGCCTTCGCCCAGCGTGCTTGGCACGCTTGGCTGCTGCGGCGGTCGGATCGTGAACGTGCTCTCCTGCGATTCGATCTCCGCAATGGTAGTGGCCGTTTCGTCCCGCGTTGTGGCCGCGTTTTTCTGTTTGTCTTCGTATTCGAGCTGTTGTATTTCCGATTCGAGCTGGTACTTGAACTCGTTGCTGGCGCGTTTGAACTCCGCCATAAACTTGCCAATTTCCCGCCCGATTTGCGGCAGCTTCTTCGGCCCAAACATCAGCAGGGCGATAAAGAAGATGAACAGCATTTCCGGCATGCCCAGATTCATAGCCTTTCATGATACATCGTAACTTCGCCTCGGCGTCCCGCTTTCCCACCTCCCCAAACGTGCTGATGCCACATGGCTTGTCCCGCTTTCCGGTTCATCCATCGGTTTCCGCTTTCTTTCCCGCTTCTGCCCCGTCTTACC
Source organism: Acidobacteriota bacterium (assembly GCA_021779935.1). GTDB lineage: Bacteria > Acidobacteriota > Terriglobia > Terriglobales > Acidobacteriaceae > JAJXZT01. Next base: position 214,396 of record JAJXZT010000064.1, on the reverse strand, counting down.
CTTGTCTTGGGCACATTTTCGAACCCCTGGGCCAGTCGCTTGCATCTCAACGAATGGCGGACTTAGGCGTTTGAAAGTTGCCTTGCAGCCATGGTTCGGGGAGTCCCCACGTCGCTCGCGCGTCGCGGAAATCGAGCTGGTCTCCGTGCTATACTGCAAAAAACAATAAGGTTATCGGCTCGGCATTTCGAGGATCCATTGGCAGCTAATCCCGCCACTCCGGAAGGAATCAAGATGGCCCGTAGTAGTTCCCGGCGTTCCCTTCTCCTTGTCTTCGTCGTCATAGTTGCGTGCGGATTTCTTGGAGCTCTCTTTGGCCAGCGCGTTGGCTTCAGCGATCCCGCCGCCGACACCGACGTCCGCAGCAGTCTGAAAACTTTCGCCAACGTTTACAACATCGTGGACCAGAATTACGCGGAGAAAGTCGATCCCGACAAGGCCATCTACAATGGCGCCATCCCGGCCATGCTGCGTGTCCTCGACCCGCACTCCAACTTCTTCGACCCCAAGCAGTTTGCCGCGCTTCGCGAGGAGCAGAGCGGCAAGTACTACGGCGTCGGAATGCAGGTTGGCCCGCGCAATAACAAGATCATTGTGGTGGCTCCGTTCGCGGGCGCTCCGGCCTATCGCGCCGGTATCCGCTCCGGCGACATCATCGCCGCCGTCGATGGCAAGTCCACCGACAACATGACAACCTCCCAGGTAGCCGACTTGCTCAAGGGCCCCAAGGGCACGCCCGTGCACATCACCATCCTGCGCGAAGGCACGCCCAAGCCGCTTGAGTTCGTCGTCATTCGTGACGAGATTCCCCGCTACTCCGTCGATGTTCACTTCCTCATCCGGCCCGGCATTGGCTACATACACGTCTCCGGATTCCAGGAAACCACCGATCAGGAAGTCCGGCAGGCTCTCGACGATATGGGTAATTTGAAAGGCCTGATCCTCGACCTGCGCGGCAATCCCGGCGGCCTCCTCAACGAAGCCGTTGGCATGTCTGACATGTTCCTGAAGAAGGGGCAGGTCATCGTCTCGCACCACGGCCGCAATTCAGCCGAAAAGATCTACCGCGCGGCGCATGGCAATGGCGGCAAGGACTATCCGATCGTTGTCCTCGTCAACCGCGGCACCGCTTCCGCCGCCGAGATCGTCTCCGGCGCATTGCAGGATCACGACCGCGCTCTGATTGCCGGCGAAGTCACCTTCGGCAAGGGCCTTGTGCAAACCGTCTTTCCGCTTTCTCAGAACACCGGACTGGCCCTCACCACGGCCAAGTACTACACGCCCAGCGGCCGCCTCATTCAGCGCGACTACAACGGCATTTCGCTCTACGACTACTATTACAACCGCGACGCGGAAGAGAACGGGACCGACAACAATCCCAACCGCGAAGTCAAGCTCACTGACAGTGGCCGCACGGTTATGGGTGGGGGTGGAATCACTCCTGACGTCAAGCTGCCGAACATCAAGAGCAACCACTTCCAGGACATGCTCCTCATCAAGTACGCGTTCTTCAACTTCGCCCAGCACTATGGCGTCGAGCACAAGATCAACAAGGACTGGCAGGTTGACGACAACGTCATGCAGCAATTCCGCACGTTCCTTACCGATCAGAAGATCCCGTATACCGAGCAGGACATCGCCGACAACCTCGCGTGGCTGAAGGCCAGCATCAAGACCGAAGTCTTCACCAACGAGTTTGGCGAGCAAGCTGGCCTGCAAGTCAGCGCCGAAGCGGACCCCAATGTCCAGAAGGCGCTTGATCTGCTTCCGCAAGCGAAGCAACTCACGGAAACCGCTCAGAAGATCATCGCTGAGCGCAACAGTTCGCACCTCGCGAAAGACTGACAGCATCCTCCTTTAGGTGCGATCAGAAAGGGCGCCGGCATCGGCGCCCTTTCCTTATGCTGTTACTTCGCCCCGCAAACTTGGCGAACCGCTCTTTCCGCTGTTACAATCCCTTCAGTACGGCAACGTACGAACCTTCCCAGGATCGCCCTACGGCGGTCCCACCCAAGTGGGGCTATAGCTCAGCTGGGAGAGCGCTGCAATCGCACTGCAGAGGTCGTCGGTTCGATCCCGACTAGCTCCACCAAATAATTCCAAGCCTTACTTTCCTTATCCCAATGAAAAAGGGCGCTTTCGCGCCCTCGCTTGAACCCCGTCCGGCTTATTCCATCGCCTTCGATACTGCCTCGCGCAACTCCTTCTCGAACTGCACCGGGTCCAGCTTCTGCGAAATCGAGCTGACGTGTACGAACGCAACCTTCCCCGTCTTGTCCACGATCACCATGTACGGGATACCCTTCGTCCCCCACGCCTTCATCGCCGCCATGCCCGCGTCATGCAGGTCGGGCCATGTGTAACCTTCTTTTTTCAGGAACGCCGCTGCCTGTTGTGCGTTGGTATCTTCGTCCACGCTCCACACCACCAGGCCTTTGCCTTTTTCTTCTTCGTAGACTTTCTTCACCACCGGCAATGCCTGCCGGCACGGGCCGCACCATGTCGCCCAGAAATCGATCAGCACCGTCTTGCCCTTCATCTCCGCCAGGTCGTATGCCTTGCCGCCAGCCGATTTCAGCTTCAGCTCCGGCGCTGGCTTTCCCGTCAGGTCCCTCGTCAACAGGCTCGACTTCGCCGTTTGCGCGCTCGCCGTCATCGCCGCGCACATCACCACCGCGCACCACATTCCAGCTTTCCGCATCGTTGCCATTTCCCCTTTGTCAGAACTCATGGGCATCTGGAATCTTACCGCGTCGCGCCCCGCATCTGAAACTCGCCTGCGCGCCTGACGGACGGCCGCTCGCGGCTTTATAATCGTTATGTGAGTTCCACGGTCAAAAAAATCGCCGACGCCAACTTCCCCACCCGCTGGGGACAGTTCCGCATTCTCGGCTTTGAAGGTTATTTCCCCGGAGATCCCTGCGCCATCGAATCCCCCACCCACACCGAACGCCGCAAGGAGACGGCCGTCGCGCTCGTCATGGGCGACATCCATTCCGAGCCGCCTCTCGTCCGCATCCACTCGCAGTGCCTCACCGGCGATGTCTTCGGCTCGCTCCGTTGCGATTGCCGCCAGCAGCTCGAGCTTGCGCTCAAGATGATCGGCGAGCGCGGCGCCGGCGTGCTCATCTACGAGCAGCAGGAAGGCCGCGGCATCGGCCTCATGGCAAAACTCCAGGCTTACGAACTTCAGGATCAGGGTCTCGACACCGTCGAAGCCAATGAGAAGCTCGGCTACAAGTCCGACTGCCGCGAGTACAACCTGCCCGTGGAAGTCATGAAAGCCCTCGGCCTCACGCAGGTGCGCCTGCTCTCAAATAACCCGGACAAAGTCGCCGCCGTCGAAAACGCCGGCATCAAGGTCGTCGAGCGCGTCTCCGCCGAAGTCGAACCCCATGCCCACTCCAAGCGCTACATCAAAACCAAGCGCGAAAAAATGGGCCACCTCATCGGCAAACGTATCCCCTAGCGCGACACACTCCTCATGTCGCGTCTCTGGGCGGGAAGAGCACCCTGCCGTGCCTGGCTGAATGCTCTCTCCTTTGCCGTAGGGAATTTCTACTGAACTTTCTTGTAGATGAAGAAGTCGGCCAACGATCCCTTGCCTGTACTGAAGTCGTAGGGATAACGGTTCTTGATCGTCTGCATCAGTGACCATCCTGAGACAAGTCTCGGGATCTCCCTCGTCACTTCGCGATACTTCACGTGTGCTGCGGGATACGAGGGATACTTCTTCTCGTTGGAAGAATAGACAATTACATACTGCGTGGCGGAATCAAACAGGTGCCGCACGTGGCTCTCGAATATTTTGCTCTCCACCAGGTGGTACATCACATCCAGTGAAAGCGCCAATTCGCAGCGGATAGGCACGTAATTCGACGGGGTGTATACATAAAACTGCTTGCTGCTGTCTCCGGCAAAGCGCTTCTTGCAGAGCTCGACCGCCGTCGGGGCAATGTCGTATCCAATGTACGAGGGATACTTCGCAAGTGAAAGCTGATTGCCATCCCCGCAGCCCAGCTCGAGCACCGACGAGATTCCATTCTGCGCCACGAACTGATTCAGTATTGCAGCCTTGAACTCTGCCAGTTCACCGTAAGAGCCATCGCCCGACGTGCTGCCAGATTGGTACCGTGACTCCCAGTACTGCGGCGACCCATTGAAGTGTAGTACGTGCCAGACGTCTATAAGCCAACTAAGGCCCGGTGTCTGGCTGACGAAAGTGCGTAGTCTGCTTATCCCCGTTTGCGGCATGCAGAAAACTATACCATTACTCAAAATTTACGATGATGTATTTCTCCTCAGTCGACCGACTTCTGCCGCCAAAAAATCGGGCGGCCCGCTTTCGGCCGCCCTTTTATCACAGACCAACTCTATTGCTTATCGCACCGGCGTTTCCACCGAATACGAGCTCAACACCTTCATGTAATTTGCTCTCTCGAACGCTGCCGGATGCGCAACGTTCTTCTGGCTCATGCTGCCTTGCATCTGCGTGATCGATTCGTACTCGTGCTTTTCCAGCCACTCTTGCAGGTTGGTGTTCAGCACTTTCAGATATCCGATTCCCTGTTCCAGCAGCGCCGAGGTCGTCATTGCGACCTTCGCTCCGGCCATCATCGACTTCACCACGTCTTCCGCCACGTGGACTCCGCCCGTGATTGCCATGTCTGCCTTGATCTTTCCGAACAGGATTGCCGTCCAGTGCAGCCGCAGTTTCAGTTCATTCGAGCGGCTCAGAACGAGGTCGGGAACCACTTCCAGCGTATCCAGGTTGAAGTCCGGCTGGTAGAAGCGGTTGAACATCACCAGTCCGTCCGCTCCGGCCTTATCCAGCTTCACGCCCATGTTGGCCATCGCGCTGAAGAAAGCTCCGATCTTCACCGCCACCGGAATCTTCACCGTGCTCTTCACTTCCTTCACCAGTTCGACGTACATGTTTTCCACGTCGAGCGCCGTCAGCTTCGGATCGGTCGGCAGGAAATAGATGTTCAGTTCCAGCGCGTCCGCGCCGGCCTGTTCCATGTCCTTCGCATACCGCACCCAGCCGCCCTTCGACACGCCGTTCAGGCTGGCGATCACCGGGACTCTCACTGCCTTCTTCGCCTTTCGGATGTGCTCCAAATATCCATCCGGCCCGATGTTGTAATTGCCCAGGTCGGGATAGTAGTCGGTTGCCTCGGCCGAGACGCTCGACGACTCCCACAGGAAGCGGTCCAGTTCGTTGCTCTCGATCTGGATCTGTTCTTCAAAAAGCGAGTGCAGCACGATTGCCGCCGCGCCCGCATCTTCCATCCGTTTCAGGTTGTCGATCTCCTTGCACAACGGAGACGCCGACACCACCAGCGGATTTTTCAGCTTCATTCCAAGGTACTTTGTCGATAGATCAGTCATTGTTCGCTGTCCCTTTCGCTGCTGGTGTTTCGTCCTTCGCCTTCGATGCCAGCGTGGCAATCGCTCCCGCCGCGTGCATCGGTGGCATTTGCGCCAGGTACTCGTACGTCTTCCAGCGCTCATCCGCGTCACGCTGTGCTTCCTTCAGCAGCTCCGCAGCCGCCTCCGGATTGCTCTGCCGCAGCATCGTGTAGCGCGTTTCGTTGTAGATGTACTTATCCAGTCCAATCGTTGGCGCCTTCGAATCCAGTTGGAATGGATTCTTGCCTTGTTCGATCAGGCTCGGGTTGTAGCGGAACAGCGGCCAGTGACCGGCCTGCACGGCCAGCTTCTGCTGATCCAGTCCATGCACCAGGTCGTAGCCGTGCGCGATGCAGTGGCTGTACGCGATGATGATTGACGGTCCGTCGTAGGCCTCGGCCTCCAGGAACGCCTTCATCGTCTGCATATCGCTGGAGCCCATGGCGATCCTCGCCACGTAGCACGGGTAGTTCATCGCGATCAGCGCCAGGTCCTTCTTTGGACGCGGCTTGCCGCCCGCGGCAAACTTCGCCACTGCGCCTCTCGGCGTCGACTTCGACATCTGTCCGCCGGTGTTCGAGTAGACTTCGGTATCCAGCACCAGGATGTTCACGTTCCGCCCGCTTGCCAGCACGTGGTCCAGTCCGCCGTAGCCGATGTCGTACGCCCAGCCGTCGCCGCCGACGATCCACACGCTCCGATCCACCAGGTTGTCTGCCAGGCTCAGCAAATCTTTCGCCTCGGCTGTCTTCATCGTCGCCAGCTTCTTTTTCAGCTCGACGACGCGCACCCGTTGCGCCGCAATCGCCGCTTCCGTCGACTGGTCGGCTCCAAGCAGCCCTTTCACCAGCTCTTCCGGAAGCATGCCGGCCATCTTCACCAGCAGTTCGCGCGCATACTCCGTCTGCTTGTCGATTGCTAGCCGCATGCCCAGTCCGAACTCAGCGTTATCTTCAAACAGCGAGTTCGACCACGCCACGCCGCGTCCGTCCTTGTTGAACGTGTACGGCGTCGTCGGCAGGTTGCCGCCGTAGATCGACGAGCATCCCGTCGCGTTGGCCACCACCGTGCGGTCGCCGAACAACTGCGTCATCAGCTTCACGTACGGCGTTTCGCCGCAACCCGAGCAAGCGCCCGAGAACTCGAACAACGGTTGCAGCAATTGTGCGTCCTTCACTTGGCTCAGGCTCAACTGCGTGCGGTCCGCTTCCGGCAGGTTCAGGAAGAACTCCCAGTTCTTCGCTTCCTGCTCGCGGATTGGCGGCTGCGCGACCATGTTGATCGCCTTGTGTTTCACTTCCGTCTTCGACTTCGCAGGGCACGCCTCGATGCACAGTGCGCATCCGGTGCAATCCTCTGGAGCCACCTGCAGCGTGTACTTCTGTCCCGCAAAGTTCTTCCACTTCGCTTCTGCCGACTTGAACGTCTCCGGAGCGCCCTTCAACTTGTCACTCTCGTAGACCTTCGCGCGGATCACCGCATGCGGGCACACCAGGATGCACTTGCCGCACTGGATGCACAGCTTCTCATCCCACTCGGGGATTTCCATTGCGATGTTGCGCTTCTCCCACATCGCCGTGCCCGTCGGGAACGTGCCGTCGATGGGCAGCGCGCTCACCGGCAGCAGGTCGCCGTTGCCGGCCACGATCGGCCCAATCACGTTCTGCACGAACGCCGGAGCTTCCACCGGCACCGGCAGCCGCACGTCGAACGTGCTCGTCGCCTTCGCCGGAATCTTCACTTCGTGCAGATGCGCCAGCGCTGCGTCCACTGCCGCAAAGTTCTTCTGCACCACCGACTCGCCGCGCCGTCCGTACGTCTTCTTGATCGACTTCTTGATCGCCTCGATTGCCTCTTCACGCGGCAGCACGCCCGAGATGGCGAAGAAGCATGTCTGCATGATCGTGTTGATCCTGCCGCCCATGCCCGTATCGCGTCCCACCGAGTAGCCGTCGATCACGTAGAACTTCAGCTTCTTGTCGATAATTTCCTGCTGCACCGTCTTCGGCAGCTTGTTCCACACCTCGTCCGGCCCGTACGCGCTGTTCAGCAGGAAGGTCGCGCCGTCCTCGGCGAACTTCAGCATCTCCACCCGCTCCAGGAACGAGAACTGGTGGCACGCCACAAAGTTTGCCTGGGTGATCAGGTAGCTCGAACGGATCGGCTTCGGTCCAAACCGCAGGTGCGACGTCGTCACCGACCCCGATTTCTTCGAGTCGTAAACGAAGTAGCCCTGCGCGTAGTTGTCCGTGTCCTCGCCAATGATCTTGATCGAGTTCTTGTTTGCGCCCACCGTGCCGTCCGCGCCCAGTCCGTAGAAGAGCGCCCGCACCGTCTTCGCGTCCTCGGTCGAGAACTTCGGATCGTAGTCCAGCGACGTGTGCGTCACGTCGTCCACAATGCCCACCGTGTAGTGGTTCTTCGTCTGCTTCTTGTCCAGGTCGTTGAACACGCCCTTCACCATCGCCGGCGTGAACTCCTTCGACGACAATCCGTAGCGTCCGCCAACCACCTTCGGGAAGCTCTTGAACGGCAGCGTGCCCTCGGCCATCGACTCCATCAGCGCCGTCACCACGTCCTGGTAGAGCGGCTCGCCCGTCGCGCCCGGTTCCTTCGTGCGATCCAGTACCGAAAGCGCCTTCACCGTTGCCGGCAGCGCCTTCAGGAAGTACTCGGTGGGGAATGGCCGGTAGAGGTGGATCTTCAACATGCCCACCTTTTCGCCCTTGGACACCATGTACTCAATCGCCTCTTGCGCCACGTCCGCGCCCGAGCCCATCAGCACAATCACCTTCTCCGCATCCGGAGCGCCCACGTAGTCGACCAGGTGATACTGCCGCCCCACGATCTTCGCGAACTTGTCCATCGCGTTCTGCACAATCGTCGGAACCGCCAGGTAGTACGGGTTCACCGTCTCGCGCGCCTGGAAGTAGACATCCGGGTTCTGCGCCGTGCCTCTCAGCACCGGACGGTCAGGCGTCAATCCACGGCTGCGATGCGCCTGCACCAGTTCGTCGCTGATCATCGCCCTCAGGTCGTCCATCTGGAGTTGTTCCACCTTCGCCACTTCGTGCGATGTGCGGAAGCCGTCGAAGAAGTGCACGAACGGAAGCCGCGCCTCCAGCGAGGCCGCTTGTGCGATCAGCGCAAAGTCCATCACTTCCTGCACGTTGTTGCTGCTGACCATCGCCCAGCCCGTCTGCCTCACGGCCATCACGTCCTGGTGATCGCCAAAGATCGACAGCGCCTGTGCCGCCACCGAACGCGCCGCCACGTGCATCACGCACGACGTCAGTTCGCCGGCAATCTTGTACATGTTCGGGATCATCAACAGCAGTCCCTGCGACGAGGTAAACGTCGTGGCCAGCGCGCCTCCCTGCAACGCGCCATGCAGCGCACCCGAGGCTCCCGCCTCGCTCTGCATTTCGATCACCTGTGGAATTGTCCCCCAGATATTCGGCTTGTTTTCGGACGACCACTGGTCCGACCACTCGCCCATGGGCGACGAGGGCGTGATCGGATAGATCGCGATCACCTCGTTGATCTTGTGGGCAACGTATGCCGCGGCCTCGTTGCCATCAATCGTCACTTTTGGTCTGTTCATTGTATGAATCCACTCTCAGTGCAAAGGAATTCCGTTGGCTGCGTCCTCCGCCTTCACGTCCGTTCCCGAACCCTGTCCGCGCAACGTTTACAGGAGGGCTTCTCGGGAACTCCCGGCGCATCTTCCACCCGGGCCGGCCAGAGGTCTCGCTCCACTTGCTCCCGCATTTCCACCCTTCGGCCGAATGCCTCGCTTCACGAAGCAAATAGCGGGGTTGCAAGCAGTTAGAGCATGTTTTCATTACAAATCCACGCGCACAAATCGGCTGTGATTCCCCTCACAACAATGAGTGAGCGATGACATAAACCCACCGTATGAAACACGCGTTACTACTCGCTGCACGCGTCGTCTTGCAGCCCCAGCCGCGCCGCGCCCGTGGGAACAACGTATTGAAAGATCACAGGTGTAGTTGCTTTTGTTTTCTGCGTTTGCTCAGCAGCTTCAGCAGCTTAGTCGCTCAGCAGCTTCCTCGCTTTTCGAAACCTCCGAAACTTCCGACACCTCCGAAACCTTCTTGCCTTTGCCCGGGTGTCCCATCCAAGTTTTCCTTGCGTGGTGTAGTTGCCTTTGCCTTTGTTCTCGCTCAGCAGCTTCAGCAGCTTAGTAGCTCAGCAGCTCTCCCCCCGTCTCACCCTGTAAACCCGCGCCGGACCTGTCCTTCCGCGTCGTCGATTTCTGAAACTTTTCCACACCAATGGGTTCATACTCCCAAGTCAGGCAAGTCTTTCGTGGGGTACCGCATGAAGTTACATACAAAGTTTGCCGCGATTATTGTCGCGGCTTCTCTCACGGTCTCCGCATCTCTACTGCTCGCCGCCGACCGCAAGCACCGGCACGACAATAAGAAATCCGCGGAAGCCGCCCGCATGGATCAGCGCGAGCGCGCCATTCATGCGCTCAACCGGCTCACCTTCGGCCCGCGGCCCGGCGATGTTGAGAAGGTGATGGCCATGGGTGTCGACAAATGGATCGACCAGCAGTTGCATCCCTCCACCATTGACAATTCCGCCCTCGATGCCCGCCTCGCGCCCTATCGAACCTTGCAAATGAGCACCGGCCAACTCATCGCCGACTTTCCGCCGCCGCAGCTATTCAAGGCAATTGCCGATGGCCGCATTCCCATGCCACGCGATCCCTATCGCCGCGCCGTCTACGAGGCATCGCTCCAGCGTTACCAGGCACAGTTAAGCAAGAAGCAGGACGGCGCGCAGGCGCAACCGGCCGATGTCATGCAGATGCCGCTCGACCAGATGACGCCCGAGCAGAAGCAGCAGCGCCGCCAGATTCGCCAGGACGCTTACGCAAAATTGCAGCAGTTGGAGCAGCTTCCCGCCGACAGCCGCATGACGGCTCTCATCCAGATGGACCCCGTTGAGCGCCGCGACTTCTATCGCGCTCTCGACCCCATCAAGCGCCAGCAGCTCACCGCCGATCTCACTCCGCGCCAAAAGGAAACTCTCCTCGCCATCGAGAACCCCATCGCCGTGGTAAATGGCGAGGCCATGGCCGGTAAGCTTCTCCGCGCCGCTTACAGCGATCGCCAGTTGCAGGAAGTGATGACCGACTTCTGGTTCAATCACTTCAATGTCTTTATCGGCAAGGGGCTCGACCGTTACATGGTCACCTCCTATGAGCGCGATGTCATCCGTCCCAACGCGCTGGGCAAGTTCAAGGACCTCCTTCTGGCCACCGCCAAGAGCCCGGCCATGCTTTTCTATCTCGACAACTGGCAGAGCGTCGGCCCCGACTCCGATGTCGCACTCCATCGCAACCCGCGACCCAACTTCAATCGCGCGGCCTACCGGCGTCGCAGGATGGGCGGGGTTTTCTTCCCGCAGATGGCGCGCTTCCCTCGCAACCGGCCCAACGCGCGCAATCCGCAGAATCCGAACGCGGCTCCTCGCGGCATCAACGAAAACTACGCGCGCGAGGTCATGGAGCTCCACACCCTCGGCGTCAATGGCGGATACACCCAGCAGGATGTCATCGAGCTCGCGCGCATCCTCACCGGATGGACCATTGCCCAGCCCCTGCGCGGCGGATCGTTTGTCTTCAATCCGCGCATGCACGAGCCCGGCTCCGAGCTCTTCCTCGGCCACGTCTACAAGGACGACGGCGAGAAGGAAGGCGAGAAGGCGCTTGCGTTCCTCGCCCGTCAGCCCGCAACTGCGCGCCATATCTGCACCGAGCTCGCTGAGCGTTTCGTCTCCGACGATCCTCCGCCCTCGCTCGTCGACCGCATGACGAAAACCTGGCTCTCCACCGATGGCGACATCCGCCAGGTCCTCGGCACGATGTTCCATTCGCCCGAGTTCTGGAATCCTGACGTCTATCGCGTCAAGGTCAAGACGCCGTTCGAGTTCGTCGTCTCCGCCGTCCGCGCCACCGACGCCAACGTACAGAACCCTGCGCCGCTCATCCAGACCATCAACCGCATGGGCGAACCGCTCTACGGCTGCCAGCCGCCCAACGGTTATTCCACCAAGGCTCGTCCCTGGGTTAACTCCGGCGCGCTGCTCGATCGCATGAATTTCTCCGTCGCCCTCGGACTCAATCGCCTGCCCGGCGTTCGCATTCAGGAAGCGAATCTCCTCGGCCCCACGCCTCCATCCAGCGCTCTCGCCGCGCAGGACCGTCTTGAGGCTGTCCTGCTCGACGGCAACGTCTCAAAACAGACGCACGACATTATTGAAAAGCGACTCACCGACCCGATGGTTACGGGCCGCAAGCTGGATGATCCGCCGCGTCCGCCCAACCTTGGCGTAATCGCCGGCCTCATCCTTGGTTCTCCGGAATTCCAGCGCCATTAGGAGTGCACGATGTCGATTACCAGACGAGTCTTTTTGAAGGGCGGCGTCATGACCGCCGTCGGAACCGCGGCGCTTCCCGCGTTCCTTACCCGCACCGCCATGGCCTCTGAGACTCTGCCGGGCAACAAGCGCCTCGTCGTCATCTTCCAGCGCGGAGCCGCCGACGGACTCAACATCGTGGTGCCTCATGGCGAGAGCACCTATTACCAGATGCGTCCCGGCATCGCCATTCCCCGCGCCGATGTCATCGATCTCGACGGCCACTTTGGGCTGCACCCGTCGCTGCGCCCGCTCAAGCAGATATGGGATGAAGGACATCTCGCCATCGTCCATGCCGCCGGTTCACCCGATCCCACGCGTTCCCACTTCGACGCGCAGGACTACATGGAGAGCGGCACTCCCGGCGTCAAGAGCACCGAGGATGGCTGGCTCAACCGCACCCTCAGCAGCGAGCGGGGCGGCGACCATCAGCCCTTCCGCGCCGTCGCCCTCGGACCGTCGCTGCCGCGCATCCTCTCCGGCGCCGCTCCTGCCATTGCCGTCAGCAATATCAACGCTTTCGGCGTCGGCGGCAGCAATCCCGCCGCCCGCCCCATCGCCCAGACCTTCGAGGCCATGTACGACCACACCGTGGACTCCGTCCTCCACGGCACCGGCGAGGAGACATTCGAAGCCGTCAAGATGCTCAAGGCGAGCGATCCCCAGCAGTATCGCCCTGCCGCCGGAGTCGACTACCTGCACGGCCGTTTCGGCGATGCCCTGCGCCAGACCGCGCAACTGATGAAAGCCAACCTCGGCGTGCAGGTCGCCTTCACCGATGTTCTTGGCTGGGATAACCACGTCAACGAGGGCTCGTCCGAAGGGCAACTCGGCACACTTCTCCGCGACTTCAGTGGCTCGCTCGCCGCTTTCTGGACCGACCTCGGCCCGCTGGCGGCGGACACCGTCGTCGTCACCATGAGCGAGTTCGGCCGCACCGTCCGTGAAAACGGCACGCGCGGCACCGATCACGGCCACGCCAACGTCATGTTTGTCATGGGAGGCCCGGTTAAGGGCGGTAAGGTTTACGGCCAGTGGCCCGGCCTTGCGGAGGATCAGCTCTACCAGGGACGCGATCTCGCGCTCACCACCGACTTCCGCCAGGTCATTGGCGAAGCCGTTTATCGCCACCTCGGCAATCGCAATCTGCCGGAGGTATTCCCTGGCTTCGACGGCGCCCCGTCGAGGTTCCTGCGCGTATTAGGTTAGCGCGTGTCTGATGGCTGCAATCGCTCCCTGCCCGGAGCCGCGGCCATCGCCTCGTTCTTCCATCCTCGTCTTACTGTTCAAACGGCAACTCCGGGTTGTCGTGCGGCAGCAGCTCCGGATATAGCCGGAACTCTATGCCGTCTTTTCCATTGTTCTTCGCGGAATACATTGCGCTGTCCGCGGCCCTCACCATCTCGTCTGCCGAGGCCACCGAACTGCGGAACGTTACTGCTCCAATACTGAAAGATATCGGTACGTTCAATTCCTTCACCAGTTCCAGCAATAGCTGGTGCACCTTGCGGATCGCGGTGCGCGCGGACGACTTGTCCGCTTCCGGCAGCAGCAATATAAACTCATCGCCACCCATCCGCGCCACAATGTCCGTTCCGCGAATGTGGCGCTTGAGCGTCTGCGCAATCTCTGTCAGCACCACGTCTCCGGTGCCGTGTCCCCACTGGTCGTTCACCTGCTTGAAGTCGTCCACATCTATATAGGCAATCGTGATCGGCCGCAGGTAGCGCGCCGCGCGGATGCGTTCTCGCTCCGCGAAATCAAAGAACGCCCTCCGGTTCGCAATGCCCGTCAGTGGGTCGATGCGCGACGCGTCCCGCTCTCGCCGGTACACTTCGCGCAGCCGCGAAAGCAGCAATGTCGTCACCAGGAAGAAAACCAGTTTCCCGGCCCGGTCCCACGTCAGAATCCGGTCCCACATCGAAAGCGGAATGCTATGCAGGTCGATCGCGACCATGGTCAGGACCGACGCAATCGAAAACCCCAGCCCCGCGCCCGCACCCAGGTACCATGTCACGAAATAGATCGGAAGAAGATAGAAGATTGCAAATGAATACGTCGGCCCGCTCATCCAGTCAAGCCACGCAACAAGGACAAGTATCCCGGCTCCTATTGCTAGAAGCTTTACTTTTGAATACTTCTCCAGGTTGTACAGGGATCCCATGCGCCTTTGCTCGTTCTGGAAAGCCTATGGTAGAGATGGATGACTATTACACAACAGTGACAATCGGCCAAATGAATTGCCGTTTCGGGGGAGGGACTATCGTAACGCAGGGCCTTATTGAGCCGAAGTTTATTCTTTCTGCTTGATTTCAATCAGTACATCGTCGCCATCAATCTTGAGTCCATACATCGGAATCGCGGTCGACGGGCGCTGCACGGACTCGCCCGTTCGTACATTGAACGACCAGCCATGCCACGGGCAGATCAGCTTGTCTCCGTCGACGACTCCCTGCCCGAGTGGCCCGCCCCGATGGGGACACACATTGTCCATCGCCGAGTACTTTCCGTTCGCGTTGACCACGCATACCGTGCGGCCTTCGCATTCGAATTCCTTTGCCTCGCCCTCGGGCGGCAGATCGGCAACGGTCGCGATCTTTCTGAATTCTGCCATGCAAAAAAATAGCACAGCCGCTACGACTGTGCTCCGCGGCTCACTGCCGTTTATCTGGGCTGACCGATGTTGAGGCTCTGGGGAGGAATAATGTTCCCCGCGCCTTCCTGCAACTTCTGCGCGATCATCACCTGCCGCTTGAAGTCGTCGACCATGCCTTCGTTCAACCGCACTTCCGTCGGACGCTTTGCAATCGTCATACGGTCAATCTTGTCCTGCAGCTTCAGCAATGAATAAAAGAGGTTCTCCGGACGCGGCGGGCATCCCACCACGTACACATCCACCGGAACGATGCGATCGACGCCCTGCAGCACCGAGTATGTGTTGAACGGTCCGCCCACCGATGCGCACGCACCCATCGCAATCACCCACTTCGGGTCCGGCATCTGGTCATAGATGCGCTTTACCACCGGCGCCATCTTCAGCGTCACCGTGCCCGCCACGATCATCAGATCGCTCTGCCGCGGGCTTGGACGGAATACTTCCGATCCGAAGCGCGCGATATCGAAGCGTGACGTCGACGATGCGATCATCTCAATGGCGCAGCACGCCAGGCCAAAAGTCATCGGCCAGATCGCGGACTTGCGCGCCCAGTTGAATACGTAGTCGACGGTGGTGACCAGGAAATTCTTTTCGAAGCGGTTCTCTATCCAGCCCATTCCTTGACCTCGAGGCAACGACTTTGTAGTTTCGCCTATGCCCGAACCGGCAGGCTGTGATGGTCGTCACACTAACTTCGCTTATCCTACCGTCCTTCCGCCCTGCCTGCATCGTCAAATCGGCGCTTCCTGCCAACTCTCCCGGAATCAGCGGGTTGCACCCGTGCATAACGGGAGTCCAAGCACGATTGCACTCTTTGTAAAGTGACTGCCTGCCTGTACCATAGGCCCATCGATCGCCGTCCATCGGCCTCGATAGCCGGAGGAAACAGGTTGCCCTTGCAAATCCAGCTCGTTACTTCCCGCGAATCTCGCTCTCTGGCGAGTGAAGTGATTCCTCCGCAGCCTCTTGTTTTAACTCGGTTGAGCATCATTGTTCCGGTCTATAACGAGCGTGCTACTGTCCTCACGCTGTTGGAGTGCGTCATACGCCAGGACGTCTCGCCGCTTGCCCGCGAAGTCATCATCGTCGATGACTGCTCCACCGATGGCACCCGCGAAATCCTCAAGGAAGCTGACTTTACTCGCCGCTTCGACACCCCGGGCACTTCAATCAAGCTCATTTTCCAGGAGCGCAATTGCGGCAAAGGAGCCGCCGTCCGTACCGCCCTCGCCCAGGCCACCGGCGACATCGTTCTCATGCAGGATGCTGACCTCGAGTACGACCCCGCCGACTATCCGGCTCTCCTCCGCCCCGTCCTCGACGGTTATGCCGATGCCGTTTTCGGCAACCGTTTCCATACCGGCTCGCACCGTGTACCCCGCTTCTACCGTTACACCCTCAACCGCGTCTTTTCCCTGCTTTGCAACCTTCTTACCAACCTCGCCCTCCACGACGTCACTGCCTGTTATAAGGTCTTCCGGCGCGACCTCCTCGACCGCATACAAATCCGCTCCAACCGCTTCAGCTTCGAAACCGAAATTACCGTGAAACTTGCCAGGGCTGGCGCACGTATATACGAAGTACCGATTGCTTATCACGGACGAACCTATGCCGAAGGCAAGAAAATCAGTTGGTCGGACGGAATCGTGGCGGTCTGGCATCTCTTCCGCTATCGTTTCTGGAGCTAGTCCTTCCCTGCCTTCCACTTCCCGCTTCCGTTCCCTTGCCGCGGAAATTCCGTTTACCCCGAAAATTCCGACTCACCAAAACTATTTTGCTCCGTCTAAGCCGAGCAGAGAGAGCATGGCATGATCCACCTCAAACGCATTTATCCAATTCGCACAATTTTCGTCAGCGCCGCCATTGTCCTTGTCCTAGCCCTCGCGGCCAACGCACAGGATGCCCGCGAGGAGTTCCACAAGACTTATCCCCTGAAGGCCGATGGCAGCATCAGTCTGCAAAACGTGAACGGTTCCCTGACGATCACCGCCTGGGACCGCAATGAAGTGCGGGTCGATGCCGTCAAGATCGCTTCCGATCGCGGCCGGCTCGCGGAACTCCGTATCGATGTCACCGCCGGCAGTGGTGCAATCGATATTCACACCCGCTACCCGCACGGCTCCACCCACGGCAAACTGGAAGTCAATTACACCTTGACCGTGCCTCGAAACGCCCGCATTGACCGCGTCGAGATGGTCAACGGCAACGTCGTCATCGAGGGGGTCCACTCCTCCATGCGCATTGAAACCGTCAATGGTGCTATTCGTGTGAACGGTGCTGCCGGAGAGCTATCGCTGAAGAGTGTCAACGGCGCCGTCGAGGCGAAGGTTTCGCGTCTCGGGGATCGCAGCGCCTTGGACTGCGTGAACGGGAACGTCAACCTTACTTTGCCGTCCGATGCGAATGGCGAGATCACGGCGTCCACCATCCACGGCAACATCACCAACAGTTTCTCGCTCCCGGTGCACAAACCTCGCTACGGCCCGGGCAGCAAAATGCACGGCCGCCTCGGTAATGGTGGCGGACGCATCAACATCTCAACTGTGAACGGGAATATTAACGTTCAGCACGATTCTGACGGGAAGCCGCTCAGTAAGGCGACCAGCCTTCTGCCCGAGGACAACGGTAGTTCTTACTGAGTCCTGTCAGTTCCAGTCGCCCCAAAACGGCTGGAAATGCAAGTCCCCGCCGTATAGCGATCCGGCGGGGACGCATGGGGGCCGCCGGATGCCTGCCCGCAGCCGGCGGCCTCGCCTCTTGATCGCGAGATTCTACCCCATCATTCGGATTTTGCATCCATTATTTTCTAGCTCTTTCATGCCGCCACCTTCGGACCTGCATTTACATGTGTCGAATCTCGGCCCTCCCGCACCTCGTGTTCAGCGCTTCTTCCTCCCCACCAGCAACAGCGCTCCCATCCTCTTGAATTCTCTCAATTCTTCCGCATTCTTGAACCATCGTCCCGAATACGTCTCCGGGGTTGGCGACTCGTCTGGAACTCGCCTAGCCTCTACCTGCTCAAAGCCGTGCTGCCGCATCATCTCCACGTACTCCGCCTCCGATCGCGCGTGTACCTGGACCTTCAGTTCGTCCACCCAACGCAGCGAGTACGGGTTGTCCGTATATAGATTGATGAGAATGTAGGCCGCGCCTCCCGGAGCCAGCACCCGCAGCACTTCCTCCAGAACTTTGCTCTGGTCCGGGTAGTAGTAGAACGACTCCACCGACAGCACCTTGTCGAAGTACTCTTCCTGCCACGGAATCTCCTGCGCCGAGCCCCATACATACATCGCGTTTTCCACGCCCTTCGACGACACCCGCGCCCGCGCAATCATCTCGTCCGAAATGTCCAGTCCGATCGCCTGCCCGTGCTCGCCGCCCGCCACCTGTCGCGCCAGCAACCGCGTCGCCCAGCCGGCCCCGCAACCCAGGTCGAGCACCCGCTCTCCGGGCTTTAGATTCATCATGGCGATGGTCGGCTCCACGATGCTCGCGTGGTGCCGCTCCATCTCCTCGCCCTTGCCCTCTTCCGCCCACTCGTTGAACTCCCGCCTCAGCTTCTCGTCCCCATCCGCACCTGCCATCGTCCTGCTCTCCCCTCTTTAATTTGTTATCCCTTTTCGCGAATGTTTATGCATTCGCCTTCATCCTGGCTCAGTAGCTTAGCAGCTTAGTAGCTCAGCAGCTTTTTAGCTTCCTTCCCGCTTTGTTCCGGTTTTCCAAACTTCGTACACTGACCGTCCACCCCGCCACTGGTTGTGCTAGAGTCGCTTGATTATGGAAACCAAGCCGAGCACCGGAAAATACGAAAAGATCGACGGCATTCCTTTCTATTGTCCGACCTGTCGGCGTGAGGTCTCAGATCCGATGACGTGCGGCGACTGTTCCGCCGTCATCTGCCGAACCTGTGGCACTCCGCTGGAAACGCCCGACGAACTCGCAATGGGCTAAGCTTCGCACGGATTTCTTTTCCGGTTCCGCATCGACACCCTCACTTCCCGCACGTCTTCGCCGTGCCTTCCCGCTTCTCTTGCTGTAATCTGTACGTTCGTCAAAGTTCCAAAATTGCCACCATAGGATCTTGCCATGAAACTTCTCGTCATCGGTTCCGGCATGATGGGCTCCTCCGCCGCCTACGACATGGCCCGCTGCGCCCGCGTCGATAGCGTCACTATCGCCGACGCCGACAAGCCTCGCGCCACGGAAGCCGCCGCGCGCGTCAACAAGCTCACTCGCACGAAGAAAGTCGTCGCCGCCCACGTCGACGCCTCCAGCACCGCCTCGGTCCTCAAGTTCATGAAGGGCCACGACGGTGTGCTCTCTGCAGTCCCGTATTTCTATAATCTTGGGCTCGCCAAGGCCGCCATTCAGGCCCGCTGCCACTTCGCCGATCTCGGTGGAAACAACACCGTCGTCCGCCAGGAGCTTGCCCTTGACGCACAGGCCGCGAAAAAAGGTGTGCGCCTCGCACCCGACTGCGGCCTCTCTCCCGGCATGGCCTCCATCCTCGGCGGCGAACTCATGCGCCGCATCGGCGGACGCGCCGACGCCCTCAAAATCTACGTTGGTGGACTCCCGCAGGATCCTCATGCGCCCTTCCACTACCAGCTCGTTTTTTCCGTCGAAGGGCTCATCAACGAATACGCTGAGCCGGCCATGATTCTCCGCAAAGGCCGCCGCACTCTCATCGAACCGCTTACGGAAATCGAGGACTTCCGCATCCCCGGCTTCCCCGAACTCGAAGCCTTCCACACCTCCGGCGGAACCTCCACGCTCCCGGAAACCTTTGCCGGCAAGGTCGGAGAGTGCTTCGAAAAGACCCTGCGTTACCCCGGCCACGCCGCCAAAATCCGCACCCTTTACGACTTCGGCCTCTTCTCGAAGGAGCCGCGCAAGATCGGCAAGGTGTCCATCTCCCCGCGTGCCCTTATGGCCGATCTCATGCTCGACAAGTTCTCCGGCAATTCGCCCGACGTCACCGTCATGCGCATCGAGGCCGTCAAGGGTCTTCTCGTCCATTCATTTACACTTGTCGATAAACTCGATCCCAGGACAAAACTGACCTCCATGATGCGCACCACCGCCTGGCCCGCCAGCGTCGTCCTCCAGATGCTTGTCACGGGCGAGGTCGTGAAACGCGGCGCCATCCTCCAGGAGCGCGACATCCCCGCTCCGCAGTTCCTCGCCGAAATGGCCGCCCGCGGCATCAACATCGCCTACGAGGCAAAGGAAGCCTGATCGCTTTTCCATCCAAAGCAAAAGGCACGGCCCGCGCCGTGCCTCTTGTTTCTTTCTCGAAACTTGAAACTTGAAACTCGAAACTTCTTCCTAGTATTTGGAAAGCTCCACCATCGCCCCCAGAATGTCTTCCGCCTGCGGCAGAATCACATCCTCCAGGATCGGCTGATACGCCACGAAAGTGTCTTTTGCTGCCAACCGCTTCACCGGAGCGTCCAGTTCGTCGAAGAGATCGCTTGCGATTCTTGCCGCGATTTCCGCGCCGTATCCCCAGCTCAGCATGTCTTCGTGCAGCACCAGCACCCGGTTCGTCTTCGTCACCGACGTCGCGATTGCATCCCAGTCATACGGGCTTAGCGTCCGCAGGTCGACGATTTCCGCATTCACTCCGTGGTCGCGTTCCAACCGCTGCGCTGCCTGTAGAGCCCTCGGCACCGTCGCTCCATATGTGATGACCGTCAGGTCCTTGCCTTCGCGTACGACCTTCGCCTTGCCGAACGGAATCATGTAATCCGGCCCCGGATACGGAGACCGTCCGAACGGTTCGCGATACAGCCGCTTGTGCTCCATGAACAACACCGGGTCGTCGCATCGAATCGCCGTGCGCAGCAGTCCCGCCGCGTCCAGTGCGTTCGAGGGATACGCCACCCGCATTCCCGGCGTGTGCGTGAAAATGCTTTCGCCGCACTGCGAGTGATAAATCGCGCCGCCCGTCAGGTATCCGCCAATCGCCACCCGCACCACCGCCGGACACGAGAATGCGTTATTCGACCGCCACCGTATCAGCGGCATTTCGTTCCTCAGTTGCTGCATCGCCGGCCAGATGTAGTCGAAGAACTGTATCTCCACCACCGGCTTCAATCCACGCGTCGCCATGCCCACCGCACGGCCCACGATGTTCGCCTCCGCCAGCGGTGAATTGAACACCCTGTCCGATCCAAATGCATGCTGCAAACCCGCTGTCAGTTTGAAAACGCCGCCCTTGCCCTTGACCTGCTTTTTCTCCAGGTACTCTTCCCGCGAACAATCCGCCACGTCCTCGCCAAACATCACGATTCGCGGATCGCGTTTCATCTCGTCGCGCAGGCAGGTATTAATCAGGTCGGCCATCGTCTTTTCGGCTCCACCCTTTGCCGGCCCTTCCTGTGTCAACTCCCAGTGCGCCTTCGTCGCGAACGCTTCCGACGTCGGATTCAGTTCTTCCGAATACACATACTTCGCGTAGCTTTCCTTCGCCGGGAACGCCGCTCGCAGCGCCTCGTCGGCCGCCGCTATCACTTCCGCCTCCACCTGTTTTTCCAGCTCTTCAATCGCCTTCTCGTCCAGGATTCCTTCTCGCACCAGGAACAGTTGGAACTTCGAGATCGGGTCGCGCTGCGCTTCGTCCTGGCGCTCGCACTCCGGGCGGTACAGCTTCTCGTCGTCCGACAGCGAGTGTGAGTACGGCCTGATCACGTGTCCATGCACCAGCGCCGGCCCGTTGCCCGCGTGGATATGCTCCACCGCGCGCCGCATCGCCGCATAGCTTGCAATCGGGTCCGTGCCGTCCACTTCTTCGAAATGGAAGTTCGGGAAGCCCACCACCAGGCGGCTGATATTTCCGCCCGCCGTGTTCACTTCCACCGGAACCGAGATTGCGTATTCGTTGTCTTCCACCACGTACAGCAGCGGCAGCTTCTTGTTCGCCGCCGTATTCAGCGACTCCCAGAACTCTCCCTGCGACGTCGTTCCATCGCCCGTCGAGACGTACACCACTTCATCTTCGTGGTGAATCACATCCTTGAACTGCCTGTAGTCGCCATCTGCCTTGGCCGCCGCTTTCGGATGCTGATTGAAGTAGCGCCCGGCCTCCGCGCATCCCACCGCCTGTAGGAACTGTGTTCCTGTCGGCGACGATTGCGTCACGATATTTAGCCGCTTGTTGCCCCAGTGCGAAGGCATCTGTCTTCCACCCGACGCCGGGTCATCGGCTGCGCCCACCGCCTGCAGCAGTTGTTCCACCGGAGTCATGCCCAGCGCCAGGCACAGCGCGCGATCCCTGTAATAGGGATACGCCCAGTCGATCCCCGACCGCAGGTTCATCCCCGCCGCCACCAGCAGAGCTTCGTGTCCCGCACCGGATATCTGGAAAAACACTTTCTGTTGCCGCTTCAGCAGAATCTCCCTGTCGTCCAGCCGCCGCGACAGGAACATCAGCCGGTAAATCTCCACGAGTTGTTCTCTCGTCAGGCCCTCGTAGGTCGCTTCCGCCGTCGAGACTGCGCCGCCATTACGAGCGGACTTCTGCGCTGGTTTCGTTGCCATGCTGATTCCTCTGAATTGGATAATGTCCGCGGATGCCCCACCGCACCACCGGACCTGTTGCGTCGGAAAAGAACCGCTTATTGTAAACGATTTGTGCGACAAAACCGAGATGAGTCTCCGGCCACCGTTCGATCATCGTTATACTGGAGATAAGATGATTCGCGTAACCCGTTCGATTCCCGCAGATAGGCTCAAACTTCTGGTTTTCGACCTCGATGGCACTCTTGTCGATTCCGAATTGGACCTCGCCCACGCCGTCAACGCCACCCTGCGTCACTACGGCCGCCCCGAGCTCCCCGTCGAAGTCGTCGCCAGCTACATCGGCGACGGCGCGCCCATGCTCATGCGCCGCTCCCTTGGCGATCCCCAGGACGAGGACTATCTCCAGGAAGCCCTGCGCTTCTTCATGACCTACTACCGCGAGCACAAGCTCGAAAACACGTATTACTATCCCGGCGTCCTCGACGTCCTCGCCCGCATCCACGCCGCCGCCAACGGACGCCTCCAGATGGCCGTCCTCTCCAACAAGCCCGTCGGCCCCTCGCGCGGCATCTGCGAAGGACTCGGCCTCGCGCCCTTCTTCGTCCAGATCTACGGCGGCAACAGCTTCGACACCAAGAAGCCCGACCCGCTCGGCGCCGTCACTCTCTTGAAAGAAACCGGTACGCGCCCCGACGAAGCCATCATGATCGGAGACTCGCACAACGACGTGCTCACCGCGCGCAACTCCGGCATGTGGTCGCTCGGCGTCACCTACGGCTTCTCGCCGGAGACGCTCAAGGCCCACCCGCCCGACGTCCTCGTTGACACTGTCGAGGAATGGGCCGAAGCCCTCGGCTTCCCCGCTCCCCGCCGCGAGAGCACACAGGTACCCTCCCGAGAAGGCTTCACCGACTGACCTATTGCTTTTGTCTTTGCTTTTCTCGAAACTCGAAACTCGAAACTGTCTTTGTCACGTGTCAAGAGGTTCTTGGTCACACATTTCCCCCAGCTATTTCAAAACAAAGCAAATAGAGTTTCCATTTCGATGTCACCTTTTCCCCCATCGATCTGTCACAATAGAAGTAGGTAGAGAAAACCACCGAACCCGCCCAGTGCGGGTTTTTGCTTTTGCTTCTACCTTTCAGCAGCTCAGCAGCGGATCACAGTGGGTGCCCACGTTCGCGGCCCGCTGTTGGCCGATAACGTGGGGATATGCCAAGCCCAATCCGCCGACTCAACGCGGGTTTTGTTCTTTCTAGTACCTAATACCTAGCACCTGGCTCCTTCGCTAAGCGCTTTCTTTTCAAATATTTAACCTCTAACCTCTTTGTTTTGTAATATTTGCAGGGAAAAGTTCGTATCTATTTGAAAACAAAGTATCGAAAAAAGGGGGGTACCTCCCATGGATACAAACCGTGATCAAGGCGCGAACGAGTACACTGGCGCGGGAGGCGATCGATGCTTCTCTCTAGACTCTTTCTCATCGTCGCTGTTCTCTGGCCCGTCGCCGAGATCGTTCTACAGGTCATGACGCGAGCCAAGCGCGCAACTTCCTCGGTTCGCGACCGCGGTTCGCACGCCGCTCTCTGGATCGTCATCGCTCTTGCGCTCGTCGCCGGCTCGCTTCTTGCCGCGCGCGTCCCGGCGAGGATTCCAGTTCCCACGACCTGGTTGTTGTTGCTGAGTTTGGCCTTGCTGATCGCGGGACTCGTCATTCGCACCATGGCCATCCTGACCTTGGGACGTTTCTTCACCTCCAACGTCGCCATCCAGGCGGGTCACACGATTGTGCGCGAGGGCCTCTACAAACACATCCGCCATCCTTCGTATACCGGATTGCTGCTGGCTTTTCTTGCGCTCGCACTGAGCATGGGCAACTGGATCGGCCTTGTCGTGGTCGTCGTGCCGATTACGGCGGTGGTGTTGTACAGGATTCGCGTGGAAGAGTCGGCTCTGATGGAAGCCTTCGGGCAGGAATACGCAGAGTATCGCCGCTCAACGCGCTGCCTTGTGCCTTACGTCTATTAAGTTGCTGCGGCTGCCCCACCCTGAGCATCGCGAAGGGTGGGGTATTTTGCTTTTGCTGTTGTCCTTGCTTTTCTCGAGACTCGAAACTGGAAACTCGAAACTTCTTTCGGATGCCCCACGTTCGCGGCCTTCTGTTGGCCGATAACGTGGGTCTACCGCATCATCGCTTCCAGCACATGATGCGCTCCGGCGAGCACTGGCGTGCGGCTCAGGAAGAACGCCAGAGTCAGCAGGAACACCGGGCCGACGGCGAACCCAAGTAGCGTCACTCCGAATCGTGGAGACGAGGCTTTCGGTTCGTCTCCGCAGTAGGCCAGCAGGCTGCGCACGCGCCGTTCGAGATGAGAGCAGCGCTGTGGTGCGAACGCGGAGACCAGGTGCGCAGATATCTCTCCCGGCATCCGTTGCCGCGAGACCTTCACCAGCGCCGACGAGAGTGAAATGGCGCTGTTGCCCCGTCGGATCGCCGTCAGGTCGGCGGCCATCTCGATTGCCTCGCGCCACGCCTGTTCCACCCGGCGCTTGAACGGCGCGAAGGCCGCGAGATCGAGCGCGAAGCAGAGCAGCAGCCGGACAAAGTTATGATGCGCCTCCGCGTGAGCGTCTTCATGCGCCAGCGCGGCCGCCAGTTCGTCGTCATGCAGCATCCGTTCGATCTGCTCCGAGACGAGGATGCGCTGGCGGAAGAGTCCAAACACGGCCAGCACGCCGCTTTTGCTGACCAGCGTGTAAGAAGCCTTGCGCGCGCGTCCGCTTGCGGAGCAATCGTCCGCCATCACCGCCGGCATCCGGCTGAGCAGCCATGCCGACCGCGTGAAGTTCCACGCGGCTCGCAGCATGATGCCGATGGCAATCGCCGTCGTCAGCCACAGCAGCGCGCCCAATTCGCGCTCTGCCGGTTGCGGTTCGTAGCGGATATAAGAAGGAAGCGCCGTAAGCAGCGCGGCCATCACGGCGGCCATCGCCGGAGTGGCGGCGACAAGAAACCAGAAGCGCGACTCGGCCACCGGCCCGAGCGATCCGCCGAGGCGCCGCAGCAGCGGCCACGCGGCGTTCAGCAGCAGGCTGACGCAGAGTGCGAAGCACATGGAGCAAGTCAGGGCCATGAAGATGCCGATCAACGTGTACATCGTCATTTGCCCTCCTCTTCAAGACCGGCGCGGCGGCGGCGAACTTCCTCTTCCAGTTCGCGCAGCAACTCGGCATCATGCTCGCCGATGGCGTCGACAAAACACGAGAGCAGGCTCTGCGCGCTGCCTTCGGTCAGCAGCATGTTGACCAGGTCGCGCGCCATCGCCTCTTCGAGCTCGGGCTTCGTGAGCCGCGCCGAATAGCAGAACGCCTTGCCCTGCTTATGGCGATCGAGCAGGCCCTTTTTGTGCAGCCGGTCGAGCGTCGTCATGATCGTTGTGTACGCGTGTGATTGCGCAAACCCCGCGTGCAGATCGCGGACCGTGCATTCGCCGCGCGTCCACATCAACTCCATGACGGCCTTCTCCAGTTCGCCAAGCTGCACCCCGGAGAGCTTGCCGTATTTGTCCTTGCGGCCCCAGGGACCGCGCCAACTGTGCATGGGCACAGATTGTATGGGTTCGCGGGCAACCTCCGCAACCGTATCGCGTGAAGTAACTCACGTGTCGCACACGAACAGTCTGTATATTTAGAATTCGTATCAGGACAAAACGATCATGCACATTCCCGATGGATACCTGAGCCCGGCAACTTGCGTCGTACTTTACGGCGGAGCGGCTCCGTTCTGGTATGTGTCCCTGCGGAAGATTCGGCGACAGCTTCATACGCGGGTTATTCCCCTGATTTCGGTTTTCTCCGCATTCAGTTTTGTCATCATGATGTTCAACTTGCCGCTGCCCGGCGGCACCACAGGCCATGCCGTCGGCATGGGGGTGACCACCGTCGTGCTCGGCCCCTGGGGTTCCATCCTCGCAATCTCCGTGGCGCTCACGATCCAGGCGTTCTTCTTCGGCGACGGCGGCATCACCGCACTTGGCGCGAATTGTTTCAACATGGCGATTGTCGGGTCGCTGGTGACATATCTCGTCTACCGATGGATTGCCGGACGTTCGCCGTTGACGTCGCGAAGACGAATGTTTTCGGCGGCGATTGCCGGCTACGTAGCGATCAACACCGCGGCCCTGTTCGCGGCAGTGGAGTTTGGCGTCCAACCGTTGCTCTTCAAGGACGCAATGGGTGCTCCGCTCTATGCGCCCTATCCCCTGAGCGTTGCGATTCCGGCGATGATGATCGGCCACCTGACGTTTGCGGGAGCCGCCGAGGCCATCATCACCGGCGGCATTGTGGCTTACCTGCAACGCTCCGACGCTTCCCTGCTCGCGCCCTTCAGCGGACTGACGGTGGAAGGCGCGGCCACCGAATCGCGTACCTCGATTCTTGGCCGGCTCTGGGCTGGTCTCGCTGCCCTCATGCTCCTGACTCCGCTTGGCGTGCTCGCCGTAGGCACCGCCTGGGGCGAGTGGTCGGTCAAGGATTTTGCCGACGCGGCGGCACGCGAAAAGATCATTGCCGCCTCACAACATCGCACGTTGCCCGCTGGAGTGCCCGAGGGATTGCACAGGCTTTCGTCCGCGTGGACGGCGCCTTTCCCCGACTATGCGCCGCAGTTCATCAGGAGCGAACCGGTCGGCTACATGCTCTCCGCGATGTTTGGCGTCGGAATCATTCTTGCGGTCCTCTGGCTTGGAAGGAAATTTCTGCTCCGTGGCGGGAACACACCATGAGCCAGCACAAGTTTCTTTCCGGAACCATCGGCGGATTCACACACGCGCTGCAACATGCGCTCGAGTCGGAAGAGCTGGCGCGCGTCGACGGCTGGCTGCAGCGGCTCGATCCCCGCGTAAAACTTGTGGGACTGTTGGCGCTGGTGGTGGCCACTGCCGCGTCGAGAAAACTCAGCGTCGTCCTGCTGATCTTCGCCGTCGCGCTGGTGATGGCCATGGCGTCACACGTGCAATGGAAGACATTGTTCACGAGAGTGTGGCTGCCGGTTCTGGGCTTCACCGGAGTCATCGCCGTGCCTGCAATCTTTCTGACGCCGGGAGAAGTCTTCTGGCGTTCGCCGTTCGGCGTAGTACACGTCACGCACGCGGGTCTGCGCGCCGCGGCCATGCTGGTGTCGCGCGTGGAGACCGCTGCAACAATGTCGACGCTCCTCATCCTCTGTACTCCCTGGACGCATGTTTTGAAGGCGCTTCGCAGCCTGCACGTTCCGGTCGAGATCGTTGCGATCCTGATGATGACGCACCGCTACGTTTACCTGTTGATCGAAACGGCGAATGAAATGTTCGTCGCGCGCCAGTCGCGCATGGTTGGGCGGCTGGATGCGGCAACACAGCGCAGAGTCGCGACCAGGACCGGCGGAGTCCTGTTGAGCAAAACGGTGCAGTTGGGTGAAGAAGTTCATCTCGCAATGCAGGCGCGCGGCTTTCGGGGCGACGTCCGGCTGTTGGACCAGTTCCGTATGGAGACGCGCGATTATGCCGCGCTGATGCTCCTGCTTGGAATTACCGCAGCGGCGTTGTACGTGGGACATTGATCAATATGAATCCATCGGGTACGGCTGTTTTCGAAATCACCGGGCTCAACTACCGCTACGACAAGGTTCCGGCATTAAATGGCCTGTCGTTGAAGATCGGGCGGGGTGAGCGCATCGCGCTGCTTGGCGCGAATGGCTCCGGCAAATCCACGCTGCTCCGCATTCTCGATGCGCTCGCCTTTGGCGACAAGGGTGAAGTGAAATTCTTCGGCTCGCCGCTGACGCCGCAGAGCATGGAAGACGAGTCTTTCGCCTACGACTTCCGGCGCAAAGTGGGCCTGGTCTTCCAGAATCCCGACGTACAACTCTTCAACCCGACGGTCTTCGACGAGGTCGCGTTCGGCCCTCTACAGATGGGATGGACACACGGCAAAGTGAATGAAGCCGTAACCCGGGCACTCGAAGGGATGGAGATCGCACATCTGTGGGATCGCGCGCCGCACCGCTTATCCGGCGGCGAAAAGAAGCGCGTGGCAATCGCTTCCGTACTCGTACTCGATCCGGAAGTTGTGCTGCTTGATGAGCCTACGGTCACGCTCGACCCGAAGAGCCAGAGCCAGGTCATCGATCTTCTGGTCGACTGGAAGAGCGGCGCCAAGACGGTCATTACCGCGACGCATCAACTGGAACTCGTCGACGCGATTGCCGACAAGTGTTTCGTCATGCAGCAGGGGCAAATCATGGCGACGGGAACGCCGGCGGAGATACTCTCCGATGGCGATCTGTTGCTGCGGACCAACCTGGTGCACTCGCACCGCCACACCCACGATGGCGTGACGCACTCCCACCCGCACGTCCACGGCCCTGGCGGACATTCGCACACGCACTAGCCGCGTGTTTTCATTTTTATCGTGACGCGATATTAATCGGACCAGCGCTTCGGCGCGCGGTCCCAGCGATGCTTCCTGAGTTCCGCGAGCAGCGCCGGATCGAGCGCCCCGAGGTCGCTGTAGCTGAGATTAGCCTTTACATGCGCCGGGTTGCGCATGCCGATAATCGCCGTGCTGACATCCGGGTTCGACAGAATGAAGCGCAACGCCATCTCCGGAAGACTCATGCCGACGGGAAGAATTGCCTTCAGCCTGTCGACGCGCTCCACGGTTGCCTTGAGATTTTCCGGACCGAAGTAGCTGCCGCGCCAGTCGCCCTCGGGAAACTTCGTGTCGAGGGTGAGTTTGCCGCCGAGACTTCCCTCGTCGAGCGGCACGCGCGCAATCACGCCGATATTCATTTCGCGACAGAGCGGAAAGAGCTCGTCCTCCGGTGCCTGGTCGAAAATGTTGTAGATGACCTGCACGGCATCCACCAGCCCGGTGCGAATCGCCCGCAGTCCATTGGCCGGCTCCCAGCGATTGAGGCTAAGCCCGAAGCTGCGCACGATGCCGTCATGCTTCAGCTTCTCAACCGTGGTGCGGAACTCCGGCTCGTCAGTCCACTTGTCTTGCCACACGTGGAATTGCAGCAGGTCGATGGTTTCACAGCGCAACTTCTCGCGGATCATGTCCGCCATCTTGAAGACATGGGCGGCGGGAAAGACGTCAGCATACTTGTCACGTGGATCGGCCGGCCACTTCTGATTGAGAGGAGGAACCTTCGACGCCGCAAACAGCCGCTTGCCGGAATTGCACGCAATCGCTTCGCCGAGGAAGCCGTCGCTCTTTCCCTGTCCGTAGGCCCACGCCGTGTCGAAGAAGTTGCAGCCACCGTCGACGGCCAGTTGCAACGATTGCCTTGACTCCGCATCGTCGGACCCGCTCCAACCGCTCATGCCCCACATGCCATAACCAATGTCGCTGACCTCGAATCCCGTACGTCCGAATTTGCGGTAGTTCATCGCTCTCCTCGTTCCGTGGTGGCGGAAAAGTGTTTGTCAGTATGCTGCTTGATAGCGCGGTGCCAGGTCAAATGGCGATTCGACTGGAAGAAGTTGAAACGGAGAAAAATGACCGCACATACAAAATGCCCCGAAGGGCATCGAGTAGCCATTTTTAGAATGGCGGGGACGACGAGACTCGAACTCGCGACCTCTGCCGTGACAGGGCAGCGTTCTAACCAACTGAACTACGTCCCCGCGTTTTCGCGGAATGCGCTGGAGCGCACTTTACAACTCGGTCCCGGGAGACCGGCTTTAGGATTCCTTCTGGCGATGAGCTTTATGGTGGGCAGTGCAGGACTCGAACCTGCGACCTCCTGCTTGTAAGGCAGGCGCTCTAACCAGCTGAGCTAACCGCCCCCTCTCACCGTCGGAAACCCGGTCGCGCCCATCGGCGCAACTCTCCGACTACGACGAGGGCGGCATCGAAGCGGAACCAACTCGCAATTGGAGTATACGAAAGACTTTCACTTTGGTCAAACCGCCGAGGCTCCGGCTCCATTCGCTGAAACCTCTTGAAAACCGTGTCGCCATCCGTCATCATTCTATCGCTTCCTCGCGGCCAGCCCCGGGCCCTCGGTCGAGTCTCACGACACCTTACTACCCGGGATCACATGGGCCGTCCCAGCCGGCATCCGCCGCGCTACAGCTCCGAGGTGATCTTATGAAAACGATTCTGTTCGTCGATGATCACGAAATGCTGGCGCAATTGAGTTGCGAGATCCTGGAAATGCACGGTTACCGCGCCATCAGCGCAAACAGCGGCGCGGAAGCGCTGGACAAATTCGATCGGGAAAAATTCGACGCCGTGGTCACCGATCTGCGCATGGACGGAATGGATGGGCTGGAACTGGCAACGCTTATCCATCATCGCCAACCCGATCTGCCCGTTATTCTGATTACCGGGTACGATCCCATCAGCGGCCACAAGGACATCGTCGTTTGCCTCCAGAAGCGCGAACTGTTCCCTTCTCTCATCGAGCAACTCAAACTTTGTATCGGCGAGAGTGAGGCAACCGAATGCCGGCTGAAGAGCGCGTAAGGCCCCGGAACGCCTTGCTAGCCGCCACTTTCCAGCGCATCCCGTATCTGTCTTCCCCTGCTTTGAGCGGGACGGCAAGTCCGGCACTCCTCCTGTTAAACTGATCCGGTGAAGCGCTTGATCGTCAACGCGGATGATTTCGGAATGACGGCGGGTATCAACTCCGCCATCATCGAAGCGCACGATGCCGGCATCGTCACATCAACCACGCTGATGGCCACAGGTTCGGCGTTCAGCGGCGCCATCAGAGCCTCCGAGTTGCAACCTTATCTCGGCGTGGGATGCCATATCGTGCTCGTCGATGGCGAACCGCTGTTGCCGCTCAACGAGGTTGGCAGCCTGCTTGGCCATGATCGAGAGCGTTTCCGCACAACGATTGCCGAGTTCGCGAATGCCGCGTGGATGAATCGGTTGAACCCCGCGGAAATAGAAGCCGAAGCCACCGCGCAAATCCGCAAGATACAGGAAGCTGGCATCGAAGTGTCGCACGTCGATGCACATAAACACGCGCACATGTTCCCTTCCGTGCTTGTGCCGATTCTGCGCGCCGCCGCGAATTGCGGTGTGAGGGCGATTCGCAATCCATTCGAGCCGGCCGGAACGCTGCCGCTCCACAGCCTGATGGTCGACAAGAAACTTGCGGGGCGGTTTTCGCAGGTCTCCGCGCTGCGCCTGCTGTACCGGCGCAGATTCTTAAGAAACGTTCGTCGATTTGGACTCTCGACCACAGAGGGCAGCCTTGGCGTAACCGCCACTGGCAGCCTCGACCTCCTGCTGTTTGAACAGATGGTAAAGCGCATGACCGATGGGACATGGGAATTGGTTTGTCACCCGGGCTACAACGACGCTGACCTGGCGAAAGCCCAAACACAGCTAAGACGTTCACGCGGCGTCGAGTTCGAACTGCTCGCGTCGGCCGGGGCTCGCACCATCCTTGAGGAAAACGAGGTTCACCTCATTTCCTACCGTACCCTGCCACGTCTCCCGTGAGCGTTTGAATCCGGCCGCGTGCGCGGATGATCCAATGGAATGACCATGCGCATCGGAATCACATGCTATCCAACGTACGGCGGCAGCGGCGTCGTCGCCACCGAACTCGGCATTGAGTTGGCGCAGCGCGGACACCAGGTGCATTTCATCTCGTACTCGCAGCCCATCCGCCTCACCGAAGCGCATCCCAACATCCACTATCACGAAGTCGAGGTTCCGCAGTATCCGTTGTTCGAATACCCGCCCTACGACCTTGCGCTGGCAACGCGCATGGCCGAGGTGGCCGAGCTTTACGACCTCGACCTGCTGCACGTGCATTACGCCATTCCACATTCGGTGAGCGCCATGCTTGCGCGGCAGATGCTTGCCTGTGACCGCGTGCGCGGAAAATCCCGCCGCCTGCCCTATATCACCACCCTGCACGGAACGGACATCACGCTCGTTGGGCTTGACCGTTCTTACTTGCCGATTACGCGTTTTTCCATTCAGCAAAGCAACGGGGTCACCGCGATCTCGCGCTACCTCAAGCAGAAGACGCTCGAAGAGTTTTCGATCACCACGCCAATCGATGTCATCTACAACTTCGTCAACTGCGACATTTATCGTCGCGACCCGGCAGCAAAAGCACATCGCGCCGAGTGGGCCCGCGACGATGAGCGGCTCCTCGTGCACCTCTCGAACTTCCGGCCCGTCAAGCGCGTCACCGATTGCATTGAGATCTTCGATCGCCTGCTGAAAAAGATTCCCGCACGACTGTTGATGATTGGGGACGGCCCCGATCGCGTCAAGGCGGAGTGGCTGGCGAAACAGAAGGGCATCCACGATCGCGTGGTGTTCCTTGGCAAACAAGACCGCGTACATGAGAAGCTCGCCATTGCCGATGCGTTGCTGCTGCCGAGCGAGATGGAATCCTTTGGACTGGCCGCACTGGAAGCGATGGCCTGCGAAGCCGTTCCCATCGCCACGAATGTTGGCGGCGTGCCCGAAGTGATCGACCACGGACAGACTGGATTCATGTGCGAGGCCGGTGCCGTGGATGAGATGGCGCGCTGTGCCATTGAGGTTCTGGGCGACGACGCTAGGTTGCGCGAGATGGGAAAAGCGGCGCGCTTCGAAGCACAGGCTCGTTTCTGCACAACCAGGATTATTCCGAAGTACGAAGAATTCTATCGTGGAGTGCTGGAGCGCGAACCGTAGACGGACGGGCTGTAGTCGTCCGAGTGTGGGATGGGAAGCACAAGGCGCACCAGCGTCCCACTGTGCTTGCGACTTTCGAGTTCCACGCGCGCCGCATCGTTGTAGAGGACATTGAGACGTTCGCGAATGTTGGCCATTCCGATGCCAGTTCCGCCGCTCTCCGTCCCTCCCCCTTCGACCATGCCAACGCCATCGTCTTCCACTTCCACCACCAGCACGGAATCCACGACCCGGCTTCGCAGGTAGATGGTTCCGCCCTCGACCTTCGGGGAGAGTCCGTGCTTGATGGAATTCTCCACCAGCGGCTGCAGAATCATGTTCGGCACCATGACGTCGAGGCTTGCAGGTTCCAGCTCTTTCACCACCCGCAATTTGTCGTGTCCGAAACGCACGACTTCAATATCAAGGTAATCATCGATAAATGCGAATTCTTCACGCAGTTGCACGAACGAGTCGCCCTGCCTCAAAAGCCGCCGCAGAATACTTGCCAGTTTCTGGATCATGTCGCGCGCCGTATCGGGGTCAAAGCGCACGAGCGACGAAACTGAGTTGAGCGTGTTGAACAGGAAATGGGGATTGATCTGGCTTTGCAGGGCCACCATGCGCGTCTGCAAAAGCAGCCGCTCCTGCTCTTCCAGCTTCATCTCAATACGCGTATTATTTAGAACCTTCAGCGCAATCGCCACGCACATCACCGTGGTCGCGTAGGTGGCCACCTTCACCAGGAAAACCGGGCTTACAAGAGCAAACACGTGCGGATGGAAGAGTCGCCAGAATTCCTGCCGCACGAACTCCAGTCCCAGAATCATGAAGAAGAACGAAGTCTGCCAGTCGATGAAGGATTTCTGGATGCTACGGCGAATCCAGCGGTAGATGCTCAAGTCGAAGAGCGGCGAAAATGACCATATCGCTTCACGGTCCTGCGCCAGATTGCTGAGAAATCCCGCGCAGAAACCGGCAAGCACGTTCAACGGCAGGTTCCACCACTGATGCATCGCCAGCGAAGGCAGTGAGACGAGTATTCCACCGGCAACCCCGGCGGTCCTCCCGGCGATAACGCCCATCAGGATGGCGCTCTCGAAAGTACAATCCGCAGCCAGGAAATTCTTTACCGAACCGCGCACAACCGTTCCGAGCGCGAACGGCACTCCAATGAAGAGCACCATCTCCAGGCGGTCGGAGAGCGAACGATTCGCCCGGAAGAGCAACACGCGAAAGCGTCGCGAACGGGCGAGCACACTGCTGACCGCTGCGCATACGCCCAGCTTGATCAGCAACGTAATGAGAATCAGCCGCTCGTCCATGGAAGCCGTTCCAGTATTTCGATACGCCGAATTGAAATTGCAACGAGACTACCGCGAACAGGCGCTCTTCGCCAACTCAATGACCTCCGCCAGCCGTGACGTATCGGGCGCGCCGCCCTGCGCCATGTCGCGAGTGCCGCCGCCGCGTCCGCCGAGCGCGCTCATCGCCTGCTTCATCAGCACACCCATGTCGAGCCCGGTTCCCGGCGTCTGCGCGAATACCAGCGTCGGCTGCCCCGCACCTGCGCCCAGCAGCGCTACTACATTCTGTTCCGCTGCCACCAGTTTCTGCGCCAGCAACTTCACGAATCCAGCATCGCGATCCGCCATCACCAGCGCGACCATCTTGCGCCCATCGACTGGCGGCGTTTCAGCGAGAATCTTCTCCGCGCGCAGCCCGGCAATTTCTTCGTTCAACTTGTGAGCATACTTCGCCGCGATTTTGTTGTCGTCAGTCGTCTTGCGTATCTGCGTCGGCACATCCCATACATGCGTCGAGAAGAGAGATCCGGCATCGGCGAGCGTCTCGTAATCCTTGCGCGCATGTTGCACGGCGCGTGCTCCGCAGACAAACTCGACGCGAAATCCCTGCTTCACCTTCTCAACCTTGCGAATAAGAATCGCTCCTATCTGTCCCGTCGATTTCACATGCGTTCCGCCGCACGCGCAAAGGTCGAATCCCTCTATGTCGATCAGCCGCAGCTTTTCATGATCGGCCGCTGGAATCTTGCGCACACCCATCGCGCGGGCTTCCTCTTCTGTCGCAAGATGCATCTTCACAGGACGGTCGTCCCATATCACCTGGTTGGCGCGCAACTCCGCCTGGCGCACCTGCTCCGTCGCAAGCGATTTTGTTTCGAGGTCGATGGTGCAGGTTTCCTCGCCCATGTGGAACGAAACCGTCGGCATCTGAAAGAGTTCGACAAATGCCGCCGAGAGTACATGCTGCCCCGAATGCTGCTGCATGTGATCGCGCCGTAAATCGACATCGATAAATCCACGTACGCGCGTCGGCGCATCGCTCAGCCCTTCCGCCGACTCGATGACGTGGAGGATCTCGCCGTCCTCGCACTCCGCAACTTCGGCCACTCGCAGCTTCGGCAGGAACTGCCCGCGCTCGCCCTCCAGCGGTTCAAGCTCGATCCAGCCGGTATCGAACGTCTGCCCGCCGCTGGTCGGATAAAACGCCGTCCGGTCGAGCACCAGTGCGGTGCGTCCGTCCGCAAGCGTGCGCGTCTCCATCAGAGCCGCGACAAAGTCGTAGAGAAAGGAATTCTGGTAATAGAGACGTTCAGTCATGAAAAACCAACAAGCTCCGTGATGCTAGTACGGCTGAATGATGCCGCCGATGCTCCGGCCCTTCGGTAATTCCGGTCCGGCGATTCCGAGGTACTTCGAGATTACATCGATATATTTCAATCCAGAGCCGGTGTTGAAGAGGACGGTGCGGTCGCCTTCCTTCAGGAATCCCGAAGCCAGCAGTTTGCGATAAGCGGCCAGCGAGGCCGCGCCTTCCGGCGCCGCGAAGACACCTTCGTCGCTCGCCCATTCGCGGAAAGCCTGCATGATCTCGTCGTCGGTCACTGCGACGGCAGTACCGTTGCTCTTGTGCAGAATGTCGAGGCAGATGAAATCGCCATACGCCTTGGGGACGCGCAATCCGGCAGCCAGCGTACTCGCGTTTTGCCACGCTTCGGAGGCCGGCTTGTTCTCGTCCCATGCCTTTACGATCGGCGCGCAGCCCGCCGCCTGCACGGTGATCATCTTTGGACGCTTTGAGCCGATCCACCCGAGAGTCGCCATCTCCTCGAACGCCTTCCACATGCCGATCAGGCCCACGCCGCCGCCCGTGGGATAGATGATCGCATCCGGCACCTGCCAGTTGAGTTGTTCGGCCACCTCGTAGCCCATCGTTTTCTTGCCTTCCACGCGATAGGGTTCCTTGAGAGTGGACACGTCGAACCAGCCTTCTTTGTCCTTGCGCTCGGCCACCATGCGCCCGCAATCGCTGATCAGGCCATCGACGAGCGTGACCTTCGCGCCGTACGACTCGCACTCCACGCGGTTCGCCATCGGCACATCTTTCGGCATGAAGAGGTGCGCTTCCAGTCCCGCTGCCGCTGCATAGGCAGCCAGTGCGCTCGCCGCGTTTCCCGCAGAAGGCGCCGCCAGCTTCTTCAGTCCATAGTGGCGAGCCATCGTCACCGCCGCCGACATCCCGCGCGCCTTGAACGCGCCTGTCGGGTTCAGGCCCTCATCCTTGATATATGCGCCCGAATATTTCCGACTCGGCAGCATCGGTGTCATGCCTTCGCCAAGCGTCACCGGCTCCGCGTCCGGCAGAACCTCGCGGTATCGCCACATGGATTTCTCGCGACCGGCGAGCGAATCGCGCGTAAAGTTGCGGGCGAGCGGCGTAAGGTCATAGCGCACGTAAAGCGGCCCGGCGCACTTTGGACAGACGGTTTGCGGCTGCGCGGCGCTCGTTTTTTCGCCGCAGCGGGAGCACTCAAGATGAGAGATTTTTGCCATTGATTCCCTGCCTCTTTTGACTCATGCGGGCAATGCAGTCCGTTCAAACAATGTCAGGCTAGCGCGGCAACCCACGCAGCAGCGAGTTCGTCCTGCGAAACAGCGGCCGCTCGCGACGACGGAGAAATCCCGGCATCGTGGCGCGTTTCTGCAGAATGCGCTGTGACCACTCGCGCGCCTCGGCGTTTCTTCCCTGCGAAGCCAGGAACTGCGCGTAGTGCAATTGCGTTTCCGTCAATGTCGAAATCCGCAGCGCGTCCTGGAACATGGCGTTGGCCTGCTCCGGATGGTTCGTCTTCGCATAGGCATACGCCAGCAACCCAATCGCGCGATGGAAATCGTAGGTGCGATCCTTGGCGATGACACGCTCCAGGTCAACACGCGCAGCCTCAAAATCTCCCAGCTCAACTTCCGCCACGGCGCGCCGATAGAAAGGATCGGGGGAATCCGTGCGCTGCGATATAGAGCGGTCAAAGCACGCGCGCGCGGCCTGCCAGCGACCTTCGTCGAGATAAAGCTGGCCGAGTTCTTCGTAATTTCCGGCCGAAGGATTGTCGCGAACCGCCATCTCCAGTTCTCGAATGCGCCGTCCGCGCTGCATGAACTTGAACGTGCCGGGATCGCCAAGTTCCGGTGCGGCTTCCACTGCCAGGTACACCAGCGCGCCAATTGGCCCGAGGAAAAGGATGACCCAGATCCACCACCAGTTCGGCTGTTTGCGCACGAAGTGGATGAGCGCTGCAACCACCAGCACGAGACCAAAGATGCCGTAAGAGAAGATTGAGCCTAGCCCGAACATTGCGTGCTAATCCTAACAGCGCACATCGCATTTCGATAT
Organism: Acidobacteriota bacterium; assembly: GCA_021779935.1. GTDB lineage: Bacteria > Acidobacteriota > Terriglobia > Terriglobales > Acidobacteriaceae > JAJXZT01. The sequence goes on along the minus strand of JAJXZT010000064.1, from coordinate 176,976 downwards.
CGCGATTTGTACTATGTTCCCGGAATCCGTTCGCACGAAAGTGTAGAATCGGGGAAAGATGCCGAGCGTTCGCCTTATAGCTATCGACATTGACGGCACGCTGCTCGACCATCAGTTCCAGGTCTCGGCGGCCAACCTGCAGGCCCTTCGGCGCGCACACGAGCGTAACGTCGAAATCGCCCTCGTCACCGGGCGTCGCCATGCCTTCGCCCTCCCGGTCGCTCGCGCCCTCCAGTTCGACGTCACGCTCATCAGTTCGAATGGCGCCGTCACGCGCTCCAGTTCTGGAGAACTCTTTTACCAGGATCAACTGCCTCACCAGACCGCCGCGGCGCTGATCGCTCACATGACGAATTTTCGCGACAATCTCGTGTTGACTTTCGATCGAGATGTCCGCGGAGCGCTCGTCGTTGAAAGCGTGGACGAGTTGAATGCAGCCATTCAGCGCTGGATGGAAAAGAACGCCGAGTATATCGAGCAAGTCCGCCCCATTGAACGCTCGCTGACGGAAGACCCCATCCAGGCGATGTTCTGCGGCTCCATCGCAAGAATGGAAGAGGCGCAGGCGCATCTGCTTTCCGCGCCGGAACTGCTGCGACGAGTTACCGTACTGAAGACGCAGTACCAGGCACGCAACCTCTGCATCGTCGACGTGCTCAACCAGGGCTGCTCCAAGGGGCACGCTCTTCGCCGCTGGGCCGAGCACCGCGAAATTCCAAGCGCGGAAATCATGGCCATCGGCGACAACTACAACGACATTGAGATGCTTGAGTTTGCCGGAGTGCCGGTTATCATGGGCAATGCGTCCGACGATCTGAAGAAGCCCGGCTGGACCGTGACCCTGGGCAACGATCAGGACGGCGTGGCGCACGTCGTGGAAAAGGTGCTGAACGCGTGAAGCGTCTGCTGCAAATCGTGTTGGTGATCGCCGCATTTCTTCCCGCGGCCAGTGCCCAGCAACTCGCGCATCTGCGCAACGGTTTCAACCTTCGCTTCAATCACAAGGAAGTGCAGGGCGCAAACACCCGGCTTTACCTCGACTCCGGTTCCGCCAGCTTTGTCGATGTTCCGACGAGCGACATTGCAGACTGTGAAGCCGACACGGTCGCCACTGCAAACAATCCCAAACCTGCCACCGTCCGGGAAGATATTTCCCGTGCCAGCGACGCCACTGGCATCGACGAGGATTTTCTCGCCAGCGTCATTCATAACGAGAGTGACTTCAATCCCCGCGCGATTTCTCCCAAGGGTGCGCAGGGGCTGATGCAACTGATGCCGCAAACGGCCGCGCGACTCGGCGTGCGCAACCCGTTCGATCCCGCGGAAAACATTGAAGCAGGCAGCCGTTACCTGCGGCAGTTGCTGGCGCGTTACAACGGTGACGCCGTCAAGGCCCTGGCCGCATACAACGCCGGGCCGGGCCGTGTCGAGCAATTCAATGGAGTGCCGCCATTCACTGAGACTCGCGACTACGTGGCACGCGTGATTCGAGAATTCAACCGCCGCAAGGAACGCGCGGCGCAGATAGCCCGGAAAGAAACCGCGGCTCAAAAATCCACGAACTGATCCTCCAGTAGTTTGACCGGCGTCGCACGGTCAAGTACCTTGTAATTTCGGCTCATGCGCAGTGGCCGGACGAAACGACCCTCGAATGAAACGTCATCACGCAATCACCACCGCAGTTGTTTTCGTTATTCTGGGGCTGCTGGTCTACTTCCAGTTCCGCCACTGGCGGACCTTCAACTGGCACGAGTTCTGGCTCCTCACCAGCGGAATCAACAAGTGGTCCGTGCTGGCCGGCATAGGGCTCATTTATTTCGTCTACTACCTGCGCGCCATCCGCTGGATGATCTTCCTCAAGCCCTCGCACGACACCACCGTGAAGCGTCTGCTTGCGCCGCAGGTCATCGGGTTCACGGGCCTTGCGCTGCTGGGCCGCCCCGGCGAACTCGTCCGGCCGTTTCTCATCGCGCGCCGTGAAAACGTCACGTTCTCTTCTCAACTGGCGGTGTGGGCGGTCGAACGCGTTTTCGATATTGGCGCCGTTGCCGTACTGCTTGGCGTCAACCTCGCGCTCAAGGGAAGCAAGTACCGCGCCGTGCCGCAGGTCGCCGAGCTCGGCTTTGCGATGCTTGGGATTGCAGCCGTGCTCTCCATTTCCGTCTTCCTTCTCTGGTGGAGGACCGAATTCATTTGTGTCACGCTTGGCCGGCTGATTTCGAAGTTCTCCCACAAGATGGCTGCGTCGGTCACCGTTAAGGTAAAGTCCTTCGGCGAAGGACTTCACACCATTAAGGATCTGCGCTCGTTCCTCTCCATCGTCGCGCTTTCCATGCTCATCTGGCTGGCCGTGGCACAGGCGTACATCCAGGTGCTGCACTCTTATCCTGAGATGAAGGTGACAGTCACGCGAGTGGACAGCGACGGTAACCCGCTGCCGCCCGTGATGCGGACCGTCCGCCTCCACAAGATGCACCTGGAAGACGTCGTCCTCGTCATGGGTTCCAGTATGGTGGGATCCGTGGTGCAGTTGCCGGGAGTCGGTGGCGGGTCGCAGCTCGCCGTGATCGGCATCCTCTCCTCTGAGATTTTCCGCGGCGAACCCTACAACATCACGCCCGAGCTCGCCACCAGTTGCGGCATCATGTTGTGGCTGGTTACGTTCATGTCGGTCATTCCGGCGGGACTCATCCTGGCCCATCGGGAGCGCATTTCCCTGCGCGAGTTGAGCGCCGAAAGCGAAACCGAGGCGGAAGAAGAAAATAAGGAAGAGTCCTCCGCCCTCTAATCCTCGCTTCCTTTTGTTGCAAAATTTAAGCGGGCATTTTCCCACTCCACGGCATTGGGCTTCCCATCCCCTGTTACAATCAGGGGAGTCAGCACTTCCTGCCAGACTCCGTTACCCGTGCGGGAGAGCGTCGCTGGCGCGATCAGCCCATGAAATGTCCATTCTGCGGCTTTGCAAACGATAAAGTAGTCGACTCGCGTGAGAGCAAGGAAGGCGCATCGATTCGCCGCCGCCGCGAATGCCTCAAGTGCGAGAAGCGCTTTACTACGTATGAGCGCATCGACGAAATACCGTACATGGTCGTCAAAAAAGATGGCCGCCGCGAGAAATTCGACCGCCAGAAAGTCCTCAACGGGTTGCTGCGCGCTTGCGAAAAACGCCCCGTTTCCATTGGAAAACTGGAACAGATCGTCAATGAAGCCGAGGGTTTCGTCATCGATTCCCCCGAGCGCGAGCGCCGCACCAGCGAGATTGGCGAACTCATCATGAATCGCCTGCGCAACCTCGACAAGGTTGCCTACGTGCGTTTCGCCTCGGTGTATCTCGACTTCAAGGATGTACACGAATTCATGTCGGAGTTGCAGGACCTGCTTCGCAGCAAAGAGCCTCGCGAAAAAGATATCGCGAAGCTTTTGTCTTCCGCCAAGTCGAAAGCGGGCCGCTGAGCATCTAACGGCTAGTGGGGCCGATGGAGCGATGGGTCGCTGGAGTAGATGGCTTGATCGTGTAAGCTGCGCCGGCAACACTGACATTTCAGGCTCGCCTGGTGGGGCTGAGCCGGCCGTTCCGCGCGAACGGCACGAACGAACAAGATCATGTCCTATAAAGTTACCCTGATTCCCGGTGACGGTATCGGGCCGGAAGTTACCGGCGCGGCCGTCCGCATTCTGGAAGCGACTGGCCTCAAGTTCGAGTGGGAGAGCTTTGAGGCGGGCGCTGACGCCTACGAGAAGTACCACGAATATCTTCCCAAACCGCTGCTTGACTCCGTCGAGCGGACGCGAGTGGCGCTCAAGGGCCCGGTCACCACGCCGATTGGCGGCGGATTCAGCAGCATCAACGTTCAGCTCCGCAAGCATTTCGAGCTGTTCGCAAACTTCCGCCCCATCCGCAATCTGCCCAACGTGCCGACGCACTACCCGGGCGTCGATCTCATCATCGTGCGCGAAAATACCGAGGGACTCTACTCCGGCATCGAGCACGAGGTGGTGCCCGGAGTGGTGGAGAGCCTGAAGATCATCACCGAGAAGGCCTCCACGCGGATCTCGCGCTGGGCGTTTGACTATGCGCGCAAGATGGGACGCAAGAAGATTCACGCCATCCACAAAGCAAACATCATGAAGCTTTCCGATGGTCTCTTCATTCGCTGCTCTCGCAATATTTCCAAGGAATATCCCGAGATTGCATACGCCGAACACATCGTTGACAACACCTGCATGCAACTCGTGACCAATCCCTACCAGTACGACATGCTGCTGCTGGAGAACCTCTACGGCGACATCGTCAGCGATCTCTGCGCAGCGTTTGTCGGCGGACTCGGCCTTGTGCCCGGAGCAAACTTCGGACATGAGTGTGCCGTCTTTGAAGCTGTCCACGGCTCTGCCCCGGACATCGCCGGCAAAGGCATCGCCAATCCCACGGCCGTCACCCGCTCGGGAATTCTCATGCTCCGCCATCTCGGCGAGAACGAAGCAGCCGACCGCGTGAAACACGCTATCCACGCCATCTACACCGAGCGTTTGCACTTGACGAAGGACATGGGCGGAACGGCCAGCACCAGCGAATTCGCCGATGCCGTCATTGCGAAGATGAGCGAACAGGCTTAGGAAAATTTGATTCCTTGCGGCACGGCTTCGGCTGTGCCGTTTTTCTTGCTCCCCCTTTCATGGACCTTTCGTGGCCATTTTTTCCGGCCCGGTACCGAATCAGAACCGCCGGATTCTTCCAACTTTATCTCTGCATCGGGGAACTCCTCGTGCGCATCTGTAGCCTCGTACGGTATGATTGTGAGTTACATCACAGTGTGGGGTGATGCTGTGATGAAGGGTGAACTTGCGGGCCCCGGAGACATGCTTCCCGTCCGGGTTCGCTTTCCAGGCATAATTATTTTTCGAATACATTAAGGAGTCCGCTACGAACGCGTCCAGCACACCCTATAACCGCGCGCATCACCGGTTTGCGGTGTTCACCGCGTGTTGCACGTTCCTGCTCATCATCATAGGGGCCATGGTCACCAGCAAGGATGCGGGCCTTTCCGTCCCCGATTGGCCGACCTCCTTCGGACGCTTCCCCGTCACGTACCGTTATTTTGAAGTTCCGCTCGTCGGCGGCGTCCTTTATGAACACGGCCATCGCATGATCGCCCAACTCATCGGCATCTTCACCATCATCCTCGCTGTCTGGACGCAGAAAGTGGATCGCCGTCCGTGGATGCGCGCCCTTGGATGGACCGCGCTCGGCGTCGTCATCGCGCAGGGGATACTTGGCGGCATCACCGTACTCTTCTATCTTCCGCCGGCCATTTCCACCGCTCACGCCACGCTGGCGCAGATTTTCTTCTGCATCCTCGTCAGCATCGCCCTGTTTACCAATCGCGACTGGACCGAGGGATCGCCCGAGCAATTGCCGCAGACAACCAGTCCTCGCCTCACGACGCTCAGCGTCCTGACCGTGCTTTCGGTGTTCGTGCAACTCGTCCTCGGCGCGGCCTTCCGGCACAACGGGCTCAAGCTGATCCCGCACATCATCAGCGCCTGCGTGGTCACCACCATGATTCTCTGGACGACTCTCACGGCGCTTCGCCGTTATCGCGGAATTCCGCAGTTGCGCAAAGCGGCCCTGCTGTTGCACTCGCTACTCTGGATTCAGCTCACGCTTGGCCTCGGCGCATATCTCACGCTGGTCGTCTGGGATAAGAACGCGCCGCGGCCGCTCACCAGCATGGTCATTGTGACCGTGGCTCACGTTGCCGTGGGAGCGCTTGTGCTTGCGACCTCGGTTGTATTTGCAATTCAGGCACGGCGTCATCTTGCCGTATCCAGCGAGGTCCCCGTGGCATCCACGCAAAAGGCGGTGCATGCATGAGTACAGCCACGCAGCAACTCACCATGCCCCGCACCGGAGTCGCGGGTCTATTCAAGGACTACTCCGAGCTGGTCAAGGTTCGCGTCACCACGTTGATCGTGATGAGTGCCTGGTGCGGTTATTACTTCGGCGCCCTCAAGTCGGGTGTTCCGACACTTTCGTGGACTCTCTTTCACGCGCTCGCCGGCATCGGGCTTGTCTCCGGCGGAACCGCGGCCATGAACGAAGTCATCGAACGCGATACCGACGCGCTCATGCGCCGCACCGCCATCCGTCCGCTTGTCACCCGGTCGATGAGCGTACTGCACGCCACCACCGTTTCGCTTGTGATGATTCTCGGCGGCGCGGTGTACCTCGGCATCGAGTGCAACTGGCTGACGGCTGCGCTGGCGCTGGCCACTTCGCTTGTCTACCTGCTCGCCTACACGCCGCTCAAGAAAGTCGGGCCAATCTGCACTTTTATCGGCGCGTTCCCTGGCGCCATGCCCGGTGTCCTCGGCTGGACGGCGATTCGCGGACGTCTCGAGTGGGAATCGTTCGTGCTCTTCGCCATCGTCTTCTTTTGGCAGTTCCCGCACTTCCATTCCATCGCGCTGCTTTATCGTGAAGACTACGAGCGCGCCGGCATTCGGATGTTGCCCGTGGTGGAAGACGATGGGCGTTCGACGGCCAGCGCTATCATGCTTTATGGAAGCGCGTTGCTACCCACCACCATGGCGCCAACCCTTATGGGCATGACCGGTGTATGGTACTTGATGGGTTCTTCTGTACTTGGTTTGGCCTTATTTTATTTCTGCGTACGGGTCTGGCGGGAAGTCCTGCCGCCTTCGGCGCCGCGCTCCAAGGTTCTCGCGCGACACCTGTTACAGGCGACTGTAATTTACCTGCCTCTGCTGTTCGCTCTTATGATGATCAACAGCGTGGTCTAGTTTTTCGCGCTGATTTGCGGCGAGCTGCGAGTCCCAACTCGGCGGCCGCGTTGTTACAATCTAATAGTGACCACAAAAAGTACACTTTCCGCTCCGGCTGAATCCTCTATCCACTCAGCGCCGGCAGGCAATTCTCCGGTCATAAGCGTTCAAGACCTTCGTCACGCATATGGCGACCGCAAGGCGCTCGACGGCGTTTCCTTCGATGTTCATCCCGCTGAAATCTTCGGCCTGCTTGGTCCGAACGGCAGCGGCAAGACGACGATGTTCCGCATCCTTTCGACGCTGATGATTCCCAGCGGCGGCCGTGCCGTCATCATGGGACACGACACTGCCACGGATCCTTCCGGCGTTCGTCGCGAGATCGGCGTCGTCTTCCAGGCGCAGAGCATTGACGTCAAGCTGACCGCCGCTGAAAATCTGACACATGTCGGGCACCTCTACGGGCTCAGCGGTTCCGCGCTCAAGCAGCGCGTCAGCGAGATGCTGCGCCGCGTGGCGCTCGACGACCGTGCTGGCGATCGCGCTGAAACTTTCTCCGGCGGCATGCAGCGCCGCCTCGAACTCGCCAAGGGACTGTTGCATCATCCCTCGGTGCTTCTGCTCGACGAGCCCACCACCGGCCTCGATCCCGGCGCGCGGCGCGACCTCTGGCAATATCTCCAGGTGTTGCGCGATCAGGAGGGCGTGACCGTCATCGTCACCACTCACCTGATGGAAGAGGCCGAGAAGTGCGACCGGTTGGCGATTCTCAGCCACGGACATCTTGTCGCGCTCGGCACGCCCACCGAGTTGAAGTCGGAGATCGGTGGCGATGTCATCGCGCTTGAGACGAAGGCTCCCGACGCGCTCGCACAGAAAATTCAGCAGCGCTTCGGCATTGAGACCAAGATCGTCGACACCCAGGTGCGCCTCGAACGCGAGGGCGGCCATCGCTTCGTCACCGACCTGGTCGAAGCTTTTCCCGGCGCCATCGACGCAATCTCCATCGCCAAGCCAACGCTGGAAGACGTGTTCATCCATCGCACCGGTCATCGCTTCTGGAATGAAGATTTGGCGGCAAAGCAGGAACGCGCCGAAGCGGACAAGAAGAAGAAACATTAATACGGTCGTCATAACCGGGCTTCGGCCCCGGAGAAAGTAACGCTTCATGGCTACGCAATCCAACGTCATTACACGTCCCGTCGCCGGCAACACCTTCAGCTTGTTGCCAGCGTTTTCGCTCTGGCAGCGCGAAGTCGTCCGCTTCTATCGCAACATCAGCCGCGTCGTCGGCGTCATTGCTTCGCCCCTGCTCTTCTGGATCGTCATCGGCTCCGGCTTCGGCACCTCCTTCCGCAACGGCGCCAACGGAGCGTCGCAGCATTACCTCGACTTCTTCTTCCCCGGCGCACTCATCATGATCGTCCTCTTCACTTCGATCTTCGCCATGATGTCGCTGATTGAAGATCGAAATGAAGGCTTCTTGCTCTCCGTGCTCGTCGCTCCGGTGAACCGTTCAGTGATCGTGCTCGGCAAGGTGCTTGGCGGCACAACGCTGGCCACGCTACAGGGCATCATCTTCCTGGTCTTCGCGCCGCTTGTCGGCGTGCACTTCACCGTGCTCAGCTTCCTGCTGATCGTGCTCGATATCTTCCTCGTGGCCTTCTCGCTTACCGCGCTCGGCTTCATCATTGCCTGGCCCATGGATTCCACCTCCGGCTTCCACGCCATCATCAATCTGTTCCTGATTCCGCTCTGGCTGCTCTCGGGATCGCTCTTCCCCATTACCGGCGCGTCCTTCTGGATTCGCTTCCTCATGCGCATCAATCCGCTTACCTACGGTACGGAGGCTCTGCGCGCACTGATGTTCCCGGCCACTGCCTCGCCGAAGTTCCCACTGGGCCTTGATCTCATCGTCCTTGGCGTATTCACCGTGTTGCTGTTTACCATCGCCTTCGTCGTCGCGAATCGTCGGACGACGAAGCCCGCGGCTTAGGCAGAGGAGTTGCGAAAGCCAGATCCATGCAAGTGCTCTACGATCTCCCTGCGCTGAACGCGGTGCTCAACGGCACCTGTGCGGTTTTGTTGCTCACCGGACGCTCTCTCATCAAGCGCGGCAGGATCGTGGCGCACAAGTGGGTCATGCTCTCCGCCGTCGCCACCTCGGCAATCTTTCTCTGCTCGTATCTTTACTTTCACGCGCACGCCGGAATCATCTATTTCAAGGGACAAGGCTGGACGCGCCCCGTCTACTTCACCATCCTCATCACGCACACCATCCTCGCTATCGTCATCGTGCCTCTCGTGCTGACGACGCTCTACCGGGGCCTCAAGCGCCGCGACGAGCGCCACCGGGTGATTGCCCGCTGGACCTATCCGATATGGATGTACGTCTCCGTCACCGGCGTCATTGTCTACTTCATGCTCTTCCGTTGGTTCCGCGCTTGATCGCGAACATTTGTTCCCAATAGAAAAAGCCCGCCATCGCAGCGGGCTTCTCCGTCTTATCGGTCTCTACTGCGGCCGGTACTTGTATGCCTTCTTAAGATACTGGCGCGCCAGGTCAGCCTCGGTATCGGAGTTGTTGTAGGCGAGTACCAGTTGATACCGTTTCAATGCGGCGTCGCGCATCAACAGCGTGTCGTACATTTGTCCCGAGGCCAGGTTCGCACGCTGGACAAGTTCCTTGTCGGCGTTCGGAAACGTTCCGACCATATCGAACGCCTGCGCTGCTTCTTCGAACCGCCGCTGTCCGCGCAACGCCACTCCCAGGCCCCACGCCGCCGACGCCGGTTCCGGCAGCGAGTATTTGCCTTCCTTGTAGTTCTTCAGCATGGCGTGATATTGCGCGATGGCTTCCGATCCATGCCCGGCTGCATTGAGCAGTTCACCGTACTCCACCGCCAGCAGGAAGCTGCGGGGATACTGCTGCGTCATTTCCTTCACCAGCTCCAGCGCTTCGGGGTATTTCTCCTCGCGGCGGAGGAACAGCGCCAGCGCGATCTTGGCGTCCATGCTGGCGGGACAGTTGGAGCGCGCCGACAGGCGTAGGTATTGGAGCCCTTTCTGCTTGCTGCCGCTGATTCCCACGATCGACGCCGCGATCTTCACCGGCCAGCTCAGGCTTCCAATGATGTAGTTGTGTACTCCAACGATCATCATGGCGTCGGTGTAATACGGGTCCAGTTGCAGTACGCGGTCGTGGTCGTGCCGGGCCGCCAGTGCCGAGCGAATCGCCGCCAGCCAGGCCTTTTCGCCCATCCCCATGTAGGTCGAGCGCATCCCCCGCGCCACGCCCCGCGCATAGAGCGCCTGTATGTCGTTGGGATTCTTCTGTAGCAGCGCGTCCGAGAGCGCCACCGATCGCGCAATCAGGTCGTGGATCCGCTTCTGTACTACCGGGTCCAGGGGCCGCTTGGCCTTGCGGTCCAGGAAACTGTCGTCCGCGTAACTCTCCGCGTCCATCGCTCCAATTCGGTAAAGTTCCTTGAACACCACCGACGAGAGCAGATAGTTATTCGCGTACGGGTCGTCAGGATGTTCCCTCACCAGCGTCTCGAAGTCATGGATCGACTTGTCGTAGTCCATGTTGTAGAACTCGTCAAACCCTCGCTTCGCAATCGGATTATTGAGCGGGCTGACGAATCCGTCCGGGTTATAGGCACACCCTTCGTTTTCGTTGGACGCGGCAAATACTGGCAGGCAAATCAGCAATAGGCATGCGAGAACTATCCAGCGGACGGAAAGACTTCGGTTCGGTTTCATGGTCTTGTACTACGCAGAAGTTTACCCGATCTTCCGGACTTACCGAAGCGGAGTCACGGGAAAACCCGTTTCTCGCATCACCCGATTGGCGTATAGGCAGTTCTTTCACTCTCCCCGTAATTCCTTCCCTTCCGGCCCCGAGTCGGTGCGGCGGCATCCCCCGTAAACCCCGCCAACAGTAAAACTTCCGGCGTACCCCCGTTTGGAAGTGGACATGCCATTCCCTGTTATGGAGGATTATCGATGTCCGACATGCAGAAGGAAATCCCTCACCAATATTGGAAGCCGATCCAACTGGACGACGCTTCGCCGGATGCGCCAGCGATCCACTTTTGCACCAACTGTGGCAACCGCCTCGCCGACGGTGCGCGTTTCTGCCATGTTTGTGGCAATGGCCGTGAGTCCATCGCACCCACAAGGGCCCTGATCTGGCTCGGCCATCTCTTCGATGTGCGCAAGCTTCAGTTGAGGTCCGGCCTTACGCCGATGAGTTTTGTGCTTTTCGTCTGCGGCTTTGGATGTGCCATCGGAGCCATCCTCACCGGCTTCCTGAACAAGGCGGCTACGCTCGTACAATGGCAGGCCGTGCAAGTCTGGCGGATGGAGTGGCTCCTCGGCGCAATCGTGGCACTGCTTGGCGCCGAGCTCTTCCAGCGACGAACTTCACCGCCGCCGGAGGAGTAGCCCGGGATAGCGGAAGTACTATCGCTCGAACGGCCAGAGGTGGTTCACCGGCCCAATACCCTTTCCCATCGGGTGGGCTGTCTCGATGGCTCGGCGGACGTATGCCTTGGCTTCGGCCACTGCCGATACCAGCGGCACTCCTTTGGCCAGCCTGCACGCCAGCGACATCGCGAACGCACAACCCGTCCCGTGGGTCGACCGCGAGTCCAGATGTTCTCCAGCAAAGCATTCCTTGTGTATCTCATCGCCTCCGCGCCAAGCCAGCAGGTCGACCGCCTCCGCCAGATGGCCTCCCGTCACCACCGCCGCCCCTACCCCCAGCGCCAGCAGCGCCTGGGCTGACCGGCTCTGGTCCTCCGGCGTCTCCACCTTTACTCCCGTCAGTTCTTCCGCCTCCGCCACGTTCGGGGTCACTACTGCCGACAGCGGCAGAATCCTGTTTTTCAGGATCGTCACTCCCGCCTCGTCGAGCAGAGCCGCGCCGGACGACGCCCGTATGACCGGGTCCGTGACGACCATTGCCGGTCGGAATCGGTCCAGAAAGTCAGCCACCGCCTCGGCCGCCTCGGCCGACCCCAGCATCCCCAGCCTTATGGCCACAATCGGCAGGTCCCTCGCCAGCTCCTCCAGGGTCATCCGAATCACACTTCCGCGAACCGGGTGTACCGACTGCACCCCCTGGGTCGACTGCACCGTCAGGCCCGTAATGCAGCAGACTGCGAAACACCCGTGCGCGGCCGCCGTCTTCACGTCCGCCGTAATGCCTGCCCCCGACGAGGGATCGAATCCGGCGATGGTCAGTACGATAGGAGTATTGTTCCGGGTTAGGCCGTTCTTCTCTGCCATACCCGCACGCTAAACCAATCCTTCCCCCCTGAATAGATACAACCCAAGTACCCCTTGGCAAAGTTGGGAAACCCTTGCCAGTCGCGGGTTTGGACCGTGCTCCGCAAATTGGGTACCTTCGTAATGCCAGTGAATATACATGTTTGCTAAGGATGGACTTTCCCGGCTCGCCGGATAGGCCCTCTTCAAGGCATTGGAATCCGCAGGAGGTTTCCTCCGGGTCAAAATTTCAGGGCCAGTCCCCCTCCCTGCCACGTCGGAAAGCCCCCTCCGGCGGCGTACCATGGGTGGGTCTAAAATGCAACAGGAAAATTCTATTTATTTTCTTTGGGGTTGACCCTAATTGCCGCAGTTTCATACAATTACAGAGACGCGGCCTGGGGGACATCCCGGGCTTCAACGTTTCAAGGGGACCATCCATTCAGGACGATCATTCGGTTCCAACCTAGTCCCCAGGAGGGGCAAAAACTTTGAGATTGAAGAGAGGTGTTTGAATGCGACGAGTACTGACCCTGTCGACGCTGGCTATTCTGTTGGCCAGCACCCTGGGAGCGGCACCCGGCCAGATAACATCGGACTCCAAGGCAAAGGTTACCCCGGTATCCAGTCAGAAAGTTCAAGATAACGTGTCCAAACCCTACCAGGTGGGGAAGGCATCCTGGTACGGGGATATTTTCCAAGGGAAGCCGACCGCCAGCGGTGAGGCCTACGATATGTACGACTATACGGCCGCTCATCCGACTCTACCGCTGGGAACCTGGGTTCGCGTAACGAACCTGAAGAACCAACGGTCGATCATCGTAAGAATCAACGACCGTGGCCCCATAGTTCCCGGACGGATCATTGATCTGTCCTATAACGCGGCCAAGTCTCTGCAGATGAGCCAGCGCGGTATCGCTAAAGTGCGCCTTGACCTGGTTAAGGACTCTGAGAGTGTGTCAGTGATGGCTGAACAGAGACTGCCACAAGTTGGGATTGGGTCTCGCTAGCTCCCTGTCTCCGCCGGACGGACATCCGGCGGAGCTTCAACCCGTTACTTTCTCCCCAAAAATCTCCGGGAATTGCCTGCTTCAGGGCAAATCAGCGTAGTACACTGCCCTTGATGCTGCACACTCGCGATCGCCTGATCGTCGCTCTCGACGTCTCCACCGCCGCCGAGGCCCGCCAGATTGTTCAATCCATCGGAACTTCGATCTCCACCTTCAAGGTCGGTAAGCAACTTTTTACCGCCGAAGGCCCGCAGATCGTCCGCGACCTCATTGCCTCCGGCCGCAAGGTCTTCCTCGACCTCAAATTCCACGACATCCCCAACACCGTCGCCGGAGCCGTTCGCTCGGCCGCCGAACTCAAGGTCGCCATGCTCACGGTTCACACCTCCGGCGGCAGCAAGATGCTCCGTGCCGCCGTCGAAGCCGTCAGTTCCTTCGACGCCCGTCCCATGATCCTCGGTGTCACCGTCCTGACCTCCATGTCGCAGGCGGATATCGACGAGGTTGGCGTCTGCGGGACTCTCCAGTCACAGGTGTTACGCCTCGCCGACCTGGCGATCCAGTCAGGTTGCGGAGGGATTGTCGCCTCGGCGCATGAAGCCCGCGAGATCCGGCGAGCCTTGGGCACCGGCTTTGCCATCGTCACCCCGGGAGTCCGTCCGGCTGGTTCCAGCCATGGAGACCAGGCTCGCGTCGTCACCCCGGCGGAGGCCATCGATGCCGGCGCTTCCCACATCGTCGTCGGCCGTCCGATCACTGCCGCTCCGAATCCCGCCGAGGCCGCCGAAGCCATCCTTCGCGAAATGCAGTCCAGTCCGGCCGCTTCCTTCTAGGCAGCAAAAACGCGCCCCGAAAGGCGCGTCCTGTGTCGATTTGCCGGACCTGTGGTTTTAGCCCGGCAAGTTAAGCGTCTGCTTACAGCTTTTCGTAGAACTCACAGGCTGAGCAAGAGATGTACACTCCGCCCGGAACATTGCGTTCGCGGTCTTTCACCCGCTTGACGATACGCGTCGGTTTGCCGCATTTTGGACAGTCCGTACTCTTCGACGTGTCCATTACCTTCTTACGATCTGCTGTCTTTGCGATCTTCGCCATGGAAGTCTCCTGATTTTAATCTGCTCTGGCCGGACATGGGACACCTTGCACCGCAAGGGCTTCTGCCCGGAAACCACCCAGGAAGCGTTTCTTCTTCCGGAACCCGGGGATATCTTTGCTGGTCCCGCACCGGAAACGGCGCGGGGGATACGCTCGTTTCCAAGCGCATTTACCGGGTAGCTTCTCTATTCTACACAACGCCCGCCGATACTGTCCTTGCGGCATTGTCTGAATCCCCGCTACCATGTCCACTCTCTAATTCCCTGTAACCTAATCTCATCCCGGAGTTCGTTTATGTCTTCGTCGCCCGCCGTCGATCTTCGTTATCCCATCGGCAAGCTCCAGTGGTCCGGCTCCAACACCGATGCCGACCGCCAGCAATACATCCAGATCATCGCCGACGCCCCTGCCCGTCTGCGCGAAGCCGTTCGCGGCCTCACTCCCGGGCAGCTCGACACCCCCTACCGTCCCGAAGGCTGGACCGTCCGCCAGGTCATACATCACCTTCCGGACAGCCACCTCAACAGCTATGTGCGCTTCAAGCTCGCGCTCACCGAAAACGAGCCGACCATCAAGCCCTACGACGAGGCCGCTTGGGCCACTACGCCCGAAAATCAGTCAACGCCCGTTGAAGTCTCTCTCGCCTTGCTTGATAGCCTCCACGCGCGCTGGGTCGCTCTGCTTCGTACTCTTAAGCTTGAAGATTGGGCACGCACCGTTCGCCACCCCGAGCGCGGAGTCATGTCCCTCGACGCCAACCTTGCTATTTACGCCTGGCACTCGCGCCACCACGTCGCCCACATCACTGAGTTAAGAAAGCGGAACGGCTGGTAATCGGAATTCCCTGTTTGACCATCGCTTCCATCGTTTGATACTGTCGATAGTTCCCCTTCGCCCTGCCGCAGTCATCGTCCGCGGCAGGGCGATTTTGGTTCCCACAAAACTTCATCTGTCTGCCGGCAGCGTTTGCTGACGACTGACGACCAACGGCTTTCTTATGGCAATCAAATTCAAAGGCGTTGATTTTCTCGAATTCGATACCCTTCTTTCCGATGAAGAGCGCATGGTGCGCGCCACCACCCGCGAGTTCATCGAAGATAACCTTCTGCCCATCATCGAGCAGTGCAACCGCGACGGCCGCTTCCCGCGCGAGCTCGTCAAGCCAATGGGCGAACTCGGCTTCTTCGGTCCCACGCTCAGGGGCTATGGCTGCGCCGAAATGAATAACGTCGAGTACGGACTCATCATGCAGGAGCTCGAGCGGGGTGACAGTGGTCTCCGCTCCTTCGCCAGCGTTCAGTCCGGACTCGTCATGTACCCCATCTATGCCTTCGGCAGTGACGAGCAGAAGGACCGCTGGCTGCCCGGCATGGCCAAGGGCGATAAGCTCGGATGCTTCGGACTCACCGAACCCGACTCCGGCTCCAACCCTGGCAGTATGCGCACCCGCGCCCGTCGCGAAGGAACCGAGTATGTCCTCAGCGGCGAGAAGATGTGGATCACCTCCGGCTCCATCGCCGACGTCGCCGTCATCTGGGCCAAGAGCGACGAACACGGCGGCAAGGTCCGCGGCTTCCTCGTCGAAACCGACCGTCCCGGCTTCGTCGCCAAGGACATCCACGGCAAGTGGTCGCTGCGCGCTTCCGTCACCTCCTCGCTCTCCATGCAGGACGTTCGCATCCCGGCTGAAAACCTGCTGCCCAAGTCTTCGGGATTGAAGTCTGCGCTGATGTGCCTCAACCAGGCGCGCTACGGCATCGCCTGGGGAGCCGTCGGCGCGGCCATGGCCTGTTACGATTGCGCCTTGCAATACGCGCAGTTCCGCAAGCAGTTCCGTGACCAGCCCATCGCCTCGCACCAGCTCGTGCAGCAGAAGCTGGTCTGGATGATCAACGAGATCACCAAGGCGCAGTTCATGCTGTTGCAGGTTGGCCGCCTCAAGGATCAGGACAAGGTTCGTCCCGAACATATTTCGCTGGTCAAGCGGAACAACGTCTGGATGGCCCTGGAGTGCGCTCGCATGGCGCGCGACATCCTGGGAGCGAATGGCATCGCCGATGAGTACCCGATCTTCCGCCACATGGCGAACCTCGAATCGGTGAAGACCTACGAAGGAACGCACGACATTCACACCTTGATCGTCGGCTCCGCGATCACGGGGATTGACGCATTCTGAAATACGGGGCATGATGTGCCGCTCCGGTGAGCCGCGGTTTCATACATTTCGCGGGACATGCCCTCGGCCCCGGTAGCTAGGCTGTGGGCGTCCTGTTTTTGTTGGGAAGCATTGATCGACTTGGAGGCGCAACAGAGACGATGAAAATCGAAGATAACGTACAGACGAACCTCGAATCCGACCTCGCACTCGAACTGCTGCGCGTCGTCGAAGCCGCTGCCATCGCATCCGCACGCACCATGGGATACGGGGACCGCAAAACCGCCGACCACGTCGCCACCGAAACCATGCGGCATGTCATGGATTCCGTCCCCATGCAGGGCGTCATCGTCATTGGCGAAGGCGAGCGCGACGAAGCTCCCATGCTTTACATCGGTGAGAAGGTCGGCCGCAAATCCACTGACGGCACCACTTTTCCCGAGGTCGATATCGCGGTCGATCCGCTCGAAGGCACCAACCTCTGCGCCACTGGCGCTCCCGGAGCTATCACTGTCCTCGCCGCCTCCGAACACGGCGGACTGCTCCACGCCCCGGACTGTTACATGGAGAAGATCGTCGTCGGCCCTGCCTGCAAAGGCGTCGTCGATCTCGATGCCCCCGTCGCCGTTAATCTCGCGAACATCGCCAAAGCCATGGATCGCGATGTCGAGGACCTTGTCATCATCGTGCTCGACCGTCCGCGTCACGAAAAACTCATAGATGAGATCCGCAGCGCCGGTGCCCGCATCAAGCTCATTGGCGATGGCGACCTTGCCACCGGCATTGCTGCTGCCGTCACCGGCACGGGTATCCACGCCGTCATGGGTACCGGCGGAGCGCCCGAAGGTGTCATCACCGCCGCCGCCATTCGCTGCGTCAACGGATACATGGTCGGACGCCTCACCGGCTACACTCCCGAGCAAAAAGAGCGCATGTACAAGATGGGCATCAAGGACGTGAACAAGATTTACACCGCCGATGAACTTGCCCCCGGTAAGAACATCATCTTCGCCGCCACCGGCGTCACCGATGGAGCCATGCTGCGCGGCGTGCGTTTCTTCGGAGGCGGTGTCCGTACCTCATCGCTCGTAATGAAGATGGCCTCCGGCAAAGTGCGCTTCATCGACACCATCCATCTCGAAGAACAGACTGGCGACATGGCCATTCGCTTCCAGTAGAAAGGCAGTCGCGGGGTATTAGGTACTGGGTTTTAGGCGTTCGGGGATTGCGCATAACGTTCGAAAATTCCGCACAGCCCCCTAGTACCTAATACCCAGTACCAAGCACCTTTCCTACTGCCCGCTCAAATTCACCAACCCAATCAGCGCCAACCCGTTCAGTACAAACTGAATCGCAATTGCCGTCAGCAGCAATCCCATGATTCGCATCATGATGCGAATGCCCGTGTCGCCTATGCGTTTCCGCACCTTGTCCGCCGATGCCAGCACCCAGTAGCTCGCAAGCGCAGTCACTGCGATTGCCACGTAGATCGGGATCACATGCGCCCACGTCGGAGATGCGCCCATCAGCACCATCACCGTCGAAATCGCGCCCGGCCCCGCCAGCAGAGGAATCCCCAGCGGCGTGATGCCAACGTCTTCCTTGTGCGCGCCCTCTTCGGTTTCGCTCGGGCCTTCCTGCGTCGAGCGCTTTGCCTGAAGCATCTCCAGTCCAATCAGCAGCAGGATCAGTCCTCCGGCAATTTCAAACGCGGGCAGCGTGATACCAAACATCTTGAAGATCAGCGAACCCGCCGCCGCAAACGCGCTCAACACGATGAAGCACGTCCATGCCGCGCGCTTCGCCATCCTGCGACGTCCCACCGCGTCTGCATCCACCGTCATCACCAGGAATGCCGGAATCGCCGCAAATGGATCCACCAGGAAGAAGACCGATGTAAACGCCACCACCGAAAACTCGGTCATCGACGAGAAGAAGGAATGTAGTTTTGCAGCTTCTGTCGGAATAAACATGCTCTCCAACTCCTGTCGTAACCCACTTCAACGATATTTATAAAGCGAAAGCCGCCCCTCAAGGCGGCTGCGTCAAAGTCTTCCCGGCAGGATTACGGTTTCAGTGTCGTCGCCGGATGCAACCGGCACTCTTCCGTACCTTTGCGGACGAATTCCTCCAGCGTTCCGTCCGTCTGCTTTTTTAGCAGTGATTCCAGGAATGCGTCTTTCTTTGACGGATCCACTTTCACGATGTTGCAGTACGCCCGCAGCATTCCCTGCGTCCCCGCCAGGTAGACCGCAAACATATCGTTGGACTTCTCAGGGTGCTGCATCACGAACGCCGCGCTTGCCAGGATGTTCTGCAGCGTTAGGGCGTTTCGCGCCGGAGAAAGTTTCTCGTCCATCAGTGGCCCCACGATCGACATGCACGCCTGCGCGTGAATATCCGGAACTTCCTTGACCCACTGGAACACCCAATCCCTGTCCTCTTTCAACGCGGGACTCATCGGGTCTTGCTCCAGTTTCTCAATCACCTGCAGCGCGCGCTTGCGCTCCTGCGGCGTGGAAGGTCCACGCGATTCCGCCATGGCAATGGTGCAGAGAGTAGCGACGATCAGGCCGATAGCTAGGGTGCGCATACATGCCTCAAACGGGAATGCGCTTAGTTTACAACGAATTGCCGCTTCTGCGCCCTCTCGTTTTTCAGACATTGACCCTCTGCGCCGCATCCTCGGAATCGGCGGGAAGCCCAGCGGCTTATCGTTAAACAGCGATCCGCACTTTTCCAAAGAAATGCCAGCCGAATCTCTGTCCGGCTGGCAAACAACTGCACGTAGACGGTCTTCGTTTTTTATCTAGGACGCTTGCCTCACGGCCGTGTTCTGGTCGGCGCGGAAGCGCAGTAGCGCTGCGATGTTTCCGGCTTTTTCCAGTTTCACATCGCCCTTCACGTAGACCACGCCGATGCTGTTCTTCAGCGCGTTGCCGATGATTGCATCCGCGATGTCATCCATCTCGACCGTCTTCTGCCCGCAGGCCGCGCATATCGCGGACATCTTCAGGTCAACGTGCCGGCAATGACCGCACTGCGTTCCCGGTGCGTCGAACCGGTCGCCGATCAACAGCGTCTGCACCTCGCCGTTTTGCAGCGACCGCAGCACGCGCCGCAGTCCGATTGCTCCACGTCCGTTTCGGTGCGCCTCTCCAATCACTTCCCTCACCAGGTCGTCGCGACGCATCGTCTCCTGCTCGCGCAACAGCTTTCTTATTCCGTCGCGCACGGCATCGCCGTTCGCCGCCACCGGATCGATCCGGAAGCGGCCCAGCAGGTTCTCCCGCAGGTAGCGATGCATCACCCCTTCAAACTCCGGCCACGTTTCTTCGCGGCATCCCACCGCCAGCGACTCCCACGCGTCGCGCTCATACATCTTTCGCAGCGCATCGGCCACCGCCTTGTAATGCTGCTTTGCCGCTTCCGCCACGTGACGTTCATTGTGCCCGGCGTCATAGCCCAGGAATCCGTCGCTCTCTCCGAGCCGCGGCAATTCATGATGGAAGCCCACAACTTCCTCCACCGTGTCGTTCTCGTATCGGAAGAGCCGTGCCCGCGAACGGTCCACCAGGCATGCCATCACCCGCGGCTTCCACTCCAGCACCGGTGCCATGTGCTTCAGGTGGAATCGCCGGTTCACGATCAATTTTGTCCCTTCCAGCTTCGCCGGCAGGTCGAACTCCCGCCAGAAGCCGGTTGATGAGTCCGCGAATATTGCCTTCGCTCTGCCTCCGTTTTTCTGGATCTTGTCAGCCATCTCGAGTATGCGTTTCAGGTCGGCGCGCGCGCATTCGTTGCGTCCCTGCTTCTCTGCTTCGCGCATCGCCCCTCGCACTACGTCCTTCAATACAATCGCTTCCTCGCGATGTGACTGGTCTTTCGGCGCTGTCGGCTGGTAGTAGAACGTCAGCGCGCATCCATGTGGAGATTCGTATTCGGCCAATTCGCGGATTGCTTCTCGAGTGATCATGAACACCTCTCAATCGTGAAATGCTGTTCGATTACAAAATGCTTCACGCAGATTCCGACCGTACTGTCGATTTGTTCTTCATGTTGTCCGGGACTGGAATCACCTTCCGCAGATGTTCTCTCGCTCTGCGGATTGACTCTCTCACCTCCTGTTCGGGACGCTCTGTGATCGCCCCGATTTCCTGCACCGTAAAACCTTCCATCGTGTTCAGGATGAATGCTTCCCTGTCTTCGTGCCGCGTATGGAGCAGCGCCGCGTCCACCATCGCCACCACTTCATCATTGGAGGCAATGTCTTCCGGCGTCGCCGTGCGTCCGTCTGCGATCAGGTTTTCGTTGGTCAGCATTTCATCCGGCTGGTCATACTCCTGGATTACCTCATCGTGTCCGTCATCCTTTTCTCGTGGCACCAGCAGGTTCACCGAAATCGACGGGGCCTCGGGACGGCTCTGGTTCGCCAACCGGTCCATTGCCCTGCGCGCCAGCCTGTAGAGCCACGGCTCCAGCGCCACTTTCTCCGGACGCTCCTTTCTATCGTCCAGTGCATTCGCAATTACTTCGTCGATCACTTCTTCCGTCGCGATTCTTTCCAGGTTCGGCTGTCCGCTGCTGATGCGGAATCGCAACTCGTTCGACACGAATCGTTCCAGCTTTTGTAGATTTACATTTACGAATCCAGTAATATCGTCTTCCGAGATCGTCGGCGTCTGCACCGCCGCCAGCGTTTTCTCAAACGGAACCTGCGATTGGTAGCGTCCGCGCTCCATCCGTTTGTTCCGTGGCCACTTGTGATGGTTTCGCAGGTGATCCTTGTGTTTCGTCACCTGCTCGATCAGGTCGTCGAAGCTGCTCTTGATCGCCGGCGCCAGTGTCTCCGTCGAACTTCGTGCCGCAATCTGCCCAGTTGGCAACCGGAGGTTCAGCGAGACGATGAATCCCCGCTTGTTGCCCTCCTCAACCGTGCCATGCAGCGACACCATGTCCGGCTTGAACACGTGCAGCCGTTTACGCAGCTTCTCTACTTGTTGTTGGATTGCTTGTTCTACGTCGGAAGTTTTAGAGAGTTTGTAGGTAATATGGACGTTCATGCTCGAGCCTCGGACACTACAACCGATGCACCTTGCAGTACGTTCCTCTTGCGTCGCATTCTACACCTGACTACTCGGAAGCAACTACTAAATGGGCGGTTGCCTCGCCCCATTCATTTTCACGGCATGCCAATTGCCCCTCCCGCACCCAACCCGTTTTTTCAGAGTCCGTCGCCCCGGCCGCTATCGGTATATTTTTCCATCCCCTCTTGATCGCTGAAAACAAAACCGCTGCCGGGTTCTCCCCACGCAGCGGCAGTTTCACTTTGCGATTTGGCGCGATACTTGCTTACCGTTAAATCTGTAACCTTCCTGCAGTTACCTTCGATTCCATTGCACCGTAACTTTCGCCCCGCTCAACCGGCACCCGGCCGGCAGCTTCCACAAAGCGCACCAACTCCTCTCGGAATGTCTTTTTCGGCCCGAACTCCGCCAGCGGGTTGCTCCGCAGCGTCGTGCTTTCCACGTCATCCGCTCCAAAGCGCAGCGCGATCTGCGCCACCTTCATCGCCAGCAACTCCCATGACGCACTGATATGTGCCACGTTATGCAGCACCAGCCGTGCCACCGCAATATGTTTCATCTCCTGCATTCCCGTCGAAGAGAACACTCCCTCCACGCCGATTCGCGGCATCACTCTCGGCGCGTATGCATCGACACATTTGAATCTTTCCTGCATCGCCCTTACCTGCAGCAGGAACTCCACTCGCTTCTCGTCCGAGCTCAACTGGCTCCCGATCGCTACCGCTCTCGCCGCGACTCCCGGTTTCTTCCGCGCCAGTTCCTCCATCACTCCCGCCATCGCTTCTTCCGCAATCTCCGGATGCCCGCCGAGCACGATCTGCACCGTGCCCGTCTCCGGCAGTTTTTTTACCGCGGCCTCCGCTGCCTCGCGCGGATTCTTCGCTCCGCACCACGCACAGCCATCCGCATGTGCCGTCAACTCCACCGCCGCTCCAAACGTCGTCCGGTTGCCGTGCATCCGCTCGCGAACGGAATTCGCCATCCATCCCAGCGCCAGGATATCCGTCGTCTTGTAGAGCGCCAGGGCGTCTTCCCGCGTCAGCGACTCTCCCGCCATCACTTTGCCGTGAATCGTGCGCAGCCGCGCATCGTCCGTGTGGAATTCATGCCGCGTCGTCGGCATGGAATTAGATTGAGACATATCGATCAATTTTACCTGTCTTGCTGAGATGAATATCTACCGCAGGAACACCCGGTCCGCCAGGATCGTAAAAAACAGCAGCATCGAGATCATTCCGTTTGTCGTAAAGAACGCCGCGTTCAGCCGGCTCAAGTCCTTCGCATGCACCAGCGAGTGCTCGTAAACCAGCAGCGCTCCCACCACGATCACGCCTGCCAGCGCCAGCCTGCCCAGCCCGAACGCCGGCACCATCCACACGAACAGCGCAAACGCGATCACGTGGAATCCGCGCGCAATCATCAGCGCTTTTGCAATCCCAAAGCGGCTGGGAACCGAGTGCAGCCCCTCCCGCACGTCATATTCGTAATCCTGGCAGCTATAGAGCACATCGAATCCTCCGCCCCAGAACATCACGGCCGACGTAATAATAAAGATGCGCGGGTCGAGGTTCCCCCGTATCGCCACCCACGCCGCCGCCGGAGCAATGCCCATCGCCAATCCCAGGAACAGGTGCGCCCACCGCGTAAACCGCTTCATGTACGAGTACGCGAAGACGATCGCCAACGCCACCGGCGAAAGATAGAACGCCAGCGGATTCAATTGCCGCGCCGCAAAAATCAGTATGACCGACGTGATCACCACGAACCAGAAGACGAATTGCCGCGTCAGCAGTCCCGCCGGCAGAGCGCGCGTCGCCGTCCGCGGATTCCCCGCGTCGATCTGCGCATCGGCCAGCCGGTTGAAGGCCATTGCCGCCGATCGTGCCGCCACCAGTGCCACCACGATCCACAGTGACTGGTGCAGCGTCGGTATTCCGTTCGCGGCAATCACCGCGCCCGTCAATCCAAATGGGAGCGTCAGGAACGAGTGCTCCCACTTGATCATTTCCAGGGTGGTTCCAATATTTCTGAAAAGTGCCACGTATTTATTGTAACGTGCCGCCCCTCATTCATCCCTTACGCTTTCACCTCCGCGCCGTTACAATCGCTACGTCCGTTGTCCATTGAACGGCGATCGGTGCCCCATGACCCGCAAACATACCGAAGTTGAAATCAAGTTCCTCGTCGCTGATCCCGCTGAGCTGGAGCGACAACTTCTCGATCTCGGCTTCCGTCAGACAACCGTGCCCACCTTCGAGCGCAATACGCTCTACGACACTCCCATCGGCACGCTTCGTGGCAAGCGCGAAGTCCTCCGCATTCGTCTCTATGGCGACCGCTGGACCGTCACGCACAAATCCAAGGGTTCCACCGGACGTCACAAGTCGCGCATCGAGCACGAAACTTCTCTCACCGATGGCGAGCGCATGGACAGCATCCTGCGCGCTCTCGGCTACCAGCCCGCTTTCGTCTATGAAAAATTCCGCTCCCAGTGGACCGACTCTCACGGCGAAATCGTCGTTGATCGCACTCCCATCGGCAACGTCGCCGAGATCGAAGGCTCCCCGCGCTGGATCGACCAGACCGCCCGCAAGCTGGGCATTCGCCGCGATCAATACATCACCGACTCCTATGTCGAACTTTTCTTCGCCTGGAAGCGTCGCACCCGCAGCTCCGCCCTCCACATGACCTTCCGCGAGTGTGGCACGCGCAAACCCCGCCTCCCGCGCCGGATTCCCTGAAAGTGCCACTCGTCGTGAGCTTTTGAACTTTTGCGGTTGCTCATTCGTACTTGCTTGCGATATCTCTTCAAGCGTTCGGCGCCATCTCGGAGCGCTCAACTCTTGATCCAACAAAAGGAAGGGCCAGAATTTTCATGAGCACCCAGGAATCGCTCACCCCTGCTCCAGAGTCTGAATTTTCCTCTGGCTCACGCTGGTTCACCGGCGCCATGGCTGCCGTCACCATACTAGCCGCCGCCAATCTCATCCTTCACATCTGCGTCGATCCCCGTTACGGCTACTTTCGCGATGAGCTCTACTACCTTGCCTGCGGACGTCATCCCGCGTGGGGTTATGTCGATCAGCCGCCCGTCGCTCCGTGGATTGCCTGGCTGCTCGAGCACACCATCGGCACCTCGCTTTATGCCCTGCGTCTCATTCCCGCTCTCAGCGCTGCCGTCATTGTCTGGATGACCGGCTGGTTTGCCGTTGAGTTCGGCGGCCGGCGCATTGCGCCGTGGCTTGCCGCTCTCGCCATCTTTGCCGCGCCCGTCTACCTCGCCATGGGACATCTCTTCACCATGAACGCCTGGACGCCGCTTCTCTGGATGGGTTGCGCACTGGTCATCATCCGCATTCTCAAGACCGGCAATCAAAAACTCTGGCTCTGGTTCGGAGTCCTCCTCGGCATCGGCATACTCAGCAAGTACGACATCCTTTTCTTCGCCATCGGACTCTTCTCCGGAATCCTTCTCACGCCGTTGCGCCGCTCGCTCGCCCGCCCGTGGATCTGGATCGGCATCGTCATCGCCGGCCTCATGGCCCTGCCCAACTTCCTCTGGCAGCTCCATCGCGGCTTCCCCTTCCTTATTCTTATGGAGAACATCCGCCGCTCCGGTCGCGATGTCCGTCTCTCGCCGCTCCCCTTCGTCGGACAGCAGGCCGGCATGATGAACTTCCTTGCCTACCTGCTCGTATTCGCCGCCGTCGTCTTCTTCTTTACGCGCATCGGTAAACCCTATCGTGTCCTCGGCTGGGGATTCCTTGTCACCTTCCTGACGATGATGTTCCTCAAGGGGAAGAACTACTATCTCGCCCCGGTCTATCCCATGATGTTCGCCGCCGGCGCCGTTGCCTTCGAGCACTGGACCGAACGCCGCTCCTTGCGCTGGTCTCGCCCGGTTTATGCCGCGCTCATAGCGCTCCTTGGAATCGTCTCGGTTCCTGCCGCCATTCCTTTTCTTTCCGAGCAGCACTTCATCCAATACGCGAAGCTCATGCACATTCAGCTCCCCAGGTTCGAGAACCAACCACAGGGTTCTCTGCCGCAGCTCTTTGCCGACATGCATGGTTGGCGAAACATGACGCGCGCCGTCGCCACCTACTACAACAGCCTTCCCCCCGACCTTCGCGCCAAAACCGGGATCTTCGGCAACAACTACGGTGAGGCTGGAGCCATTGACTTCTTCGGTCCGAAATATGGTCTCCCTCCCGCCATCAGCACCCACCAGAACTATTACTACTGGGGCCCGCGCGGCTACACCGGAGAGAGCCTCATCGTCCTCGGCGAAGGTGACCCGGTGAAGCTCCGGCAGGAATGCACCACCGTCAAGGTCATTACCACGCTCGACGATCCCTGGGCGCGCCCCGACGAAAACATTCCCATTTATCACTGCATAGGACTCAAATGGCCGCTAAAAGACGTCTGGCCTACGATCAAGCATTTCAATTAGTTAGCCGTCATTTATTGATTCGTCACTTAACCATCGCGCTCCGTTCTTGCGCCTCCGGATCGCTTTGCTCTTGCTCAGTAGCTCAGCAGCTTAGGTAGCTTTTTTTTGCAACCGCTTCTCTCTCCACTTCCGTATATACCGTGTGAAGGCAGGAAACGCAGTACTGGGAGCGCTGCTTGGAGAACTGGAAAGACTTCGCAACGCTGGTCACCGAACATCAGTCCATGGTGTTTAGCGTCGCACTCCATTTTCTTCGCGACCGCATGGCCGCCGAGGAGCTCGCACAGGATGTCTTCCTGCAATTGCACGATGCCCTGCCCGGCCTTGAGACGCCCGATCATGTCCGTTTCTGGCTTCGCCGGGTGACCGGTCACCGCTGCATCGACTACATTCGGCGGCACAAGCATGATCCCTTGCCGCTCGAAGATGTTGCCGAGCCTTCGTCGCCGCCGCAGGACTTTGGCGACCCGATGCTCCGCCGCCGATTGCAGCAGGTCGTTGCCTCTCTGCCCGAGAAGCAGCGCATCGTCGTCATCCTCCGCTTCCAGGAAGAGATGGACGTGGAGGAGATCGCGCGCGTGCTGGCCATGCCGCTCGCCACCGTCAAGAGTCGCTTGCATCGTTCGCTCGCCGTCTTGCGCGAAAAACTCGAACGCGTTACAGGAATGAGTTGCGTATGAACAGGTTGGAAGAAGAACTGAAATCCGCATTGCGGCGCGAGGAACCACCCGAGGGCTTCTCGGATCGCGTGCTCGCCCGCGTCGCCGGGCACGAGCGCCAGCGGCAACGGAGCCGTCGCTGGTTTGCCATGCCCGTCCTGCGATGGGCGGCCGCGGCCGTCATCATCATCGCCGCCGGTGGAGGCTTCGAATATCACAAGCAGGTTCAGGAGCGGCGGGAAGGCGAACGTGCAAAGCAGCAGGTCATGCTCGCCCTGCGCATCACTTCTGAAAAGCTCCAGCAGGTGCAGTGGAAAGTACGGCAGTTGAATCGAGACCGGGAGGCTCGTGAACAATGAAAGCACCACTTCGTGTAGCACTCATCGCACTCTTTTTCGCCGGCTGTGCCATGGCGCAGCAGATCCAGTGGCCCGTCAAGCTCGACAAGCTTGCCGCCAAGGCCAGCCAGGTCGTCGACGTCCAGCTCGACAAGAAGATGCTCGGGATGGCAAGTCAGTTCATGTCGCAGGATTCCAGCGAGAAGGACGACAAGGAAGGCCGCGAGCTCATTCAGAACTTGAATGGCATTTACGTGAAGAGCTTCGAGTTCGACAAGGATAACGAATATAACTCTGCCGACGTTGAGGAAATCCGCGCCCAGCTCCGTTCGCCCGAGTGGACTCGCATTGTCGGCGTCGAGAGCAGGAAAGACAATGAGCACGTCGCAGTCTACGTTCGCAACGTTAACGGCAAGATGATGGGCATGGTCGTTCTGGTCGAGGAACCCCGTGAATTGACATTCGTCAATCTAGATGGCCCCATCAATCCCAGCCAGCTTGAGAAACTCGGCGGGAACTTCGGCATTCCAAAGATGGAAACCCGGCCGAAGGCGAAGCCCGCTCCCAAGGCGGTGCCGAAATGAAGCGCGCTGCGTTCGCCCTTGGTTTGCTTCTTGCCGTCGTCGTGGCTCTCCCGGCCCGCGCCGCCGACAAGGAGTTCGATTCGCTCGTCAACACCCTGCGGCATCACTATTCGCTGCCGCGTCCCGAGTATCCGCTGCGCGGCATCTTCATGGGACCGATGATGGCTCTCGCCCGTCACTCCGGGGACGCTCGGAAAACCGAGGTCGAGGTCGCAACGTTCGAAAACATCCAGCCCGGACGCTTCGAACCGGTTGACTTCGAGAACACCGTCAACCGTTCGCTGCCCTCGAACTGGCGTCCATTTGTGCGAGTCTTCTCCAGGAAGGATCACGAGATCACCCTCGTCTACATGGACACCGCCAGCACCAGTCAGCGAATGCGCTTATTCATTGTCACCGCTGAAGACAATGAACTCACACTCGTGCGCGTCCGTGTCCCCGACGATCAAACCATGGCCTGGGTCGACAATCCCACCCACATGGCCAAACAGCAGGCCAAGTAAGTAAGCAAAAAACATGCCCCATTCAGACTTCTATTGCCTGAGTGGGGCTTCTGCTTCTGCCTTTGCTTCTGCTTCTAGCTCAGCAGCTTAGTAACTTCTTTCCTACGCTGCCGCTTCCTTCTTCTTCTTCGCTCCGCTGTATCCTGCCATCGCGTGATACGTCGCGCGGTCGAAGAATTGTTCCAGCGACAGCAGGAAGTCGAGTTCACCGAACAGCTCCAGTGCTCCATCCGCCGTTGATTCGCGCTGCAAAAAGTGCCAGAGATGTTCCTTGCTCAATACCAATGCCCACACCAGTTCTTCTGCCGGTATCCCCTGTTCCGCGCGGCGTCGTCCGATCTCCCTGTACCGTTTTTCCACATCCTGTTCCGTGCGCATTCCAATCCAGTCCGCCAGGTTCGCATAGAGCCGCACGATGTCGCGAGCCAGCTCCTCTTCCGGAATGATCCGGAATCCCTCCGTACGCTCCGACGTGCGCAGCTTGTGCGCAAGACCTTCGCCCAGACGTTGTGAGTGCTTCTCGATAAGTCGTGCAAACTTCAGTCCTAACATCCTTGGCCTCCATTCCACATAAATGCCATGCTGCCCGAATTACGGTCGCAATATGTCACAACACCGTGTGATTTCATTTGTTGCAGGAGTTACCTGCCTCCGCACCCGGAAAACCCGCGTCAGTCAACAATAATTCCGATGCCGTGCATTGACGCGACAAATCGCTTGCCTCCGCACCATATCGTGATACGATATTTTCCAGTTCGTTCATGTGAGTCTCCTCGCAATGCGAGTGGGACACTCCGCTAACGGAAAACCCCGGGGTGGTCGCCCCCGGGGTTTTATTGTTTCCTTGGTTTGCCGCTTTGCTCAGGCGCCGCAGCACTTCTTATATTTCTTTCCGCTGCCGCACGGACACGGATCGTTGCGTCCCACCTTGTCGCCGCGGACGACCTGTTGCACTTTTTCCATTTCGCCCGCACCGGCCATCCGGGCTTCTTCCAGTTCACGCCGTTTCTTGCGCTGGAATTCCTGCTCCACGTCGTCCAGCGAAGTCACCGCGCGCCTGCGTCCGCCGTCTCCGCCGGAGACCACCGGCACTTCCGGCTCGAACTCTCCTTCGATCGTCTGTGGCGGCGCCGACGTCCGTCCCGGCGTGATGTTCGTCCCGGCTTCGTCGATGATCTGCATCAGGTACAGGTAGCGCACCGTCTGCTCTTCGAAGCCTGCCATCATCGCCTCGAACATCTCGAACGATTCCCGCTTGTATTCCACCAGTGGATCGTGCTGCCCGTAGCCGCGCAGTCCGATTCCTTCTTTCAGGTGGTCCATTCCCAGCAGGTGGTCCTTCCACAACTGGTCGATCACGCTCAGCATGATCACCCGCTCGTGGTGACGCATCGCTTCCGGTCCGATCAGTTTTTCCTTTGCCTCGTACCGTTCCACCAGTTTGTCGAAGATCGCATCGCCCAGTTCCTGCCGGTTCAGTGTTTCGGCCTTCACTCCCTCGGCGACAAAGTCCACGCCGAAGCGCGTGAACACTTCGCTCTTCAGGCCTTCGATGTCCCAGTCTTCCGGATGTACGTTCTCCGCCGCGAACTTATCCAGTTGCGTTCCCAGCATGTCGCGGACGTAGTCTTCCAGGATGAGATCTTTCTGGTCCAGTCCTTCCAGCAGACGCCGGCGCAGTCCATAGACCGCCTCGCGCTGCTTGTTCATCACGTCGTCGTATTCCAGCAGGTGTTTGCGGGCTTCGAAGTTCTGCCCTTCCACTGCTTGCTGCGCGGCTTCAATCCGGCGCGAAATCATCTTCGACTCGATCGGCACGCCCTCTTCCATGCCCAGTCGTTGCAGCAGCGTGCTCACCCACTCCTTGGCGAAGATGCGCATCAAGTCGTCTTCCAGCGACAGGTAGAAGCGCGATGCGCCCGGGTCTCCCTGGCGGCCTGCGCGGCCTCGCAACTGGTTGTCGATGCGCCGTGCCTCGTGCCGTTCCGTGCCCAGGATGAACAGTCCGCCCGCATTAATTACGTTGATGTGTTCGGCGTCCGTTTCCGCCTTGTACTTCGTGAAGATCTCCGTCCACTGTTCTGTCGGGACACGATATTCATTGCCCTGGTAATACCAGTAGGTCGTCGTCGGATCGTCCGGACGCGCTTCCACTGCGCCCGCCGCCTCATGCACAAGTTGCGCCAGCCCTTTCTTCACGCACTCCTGTTTCGCCATGAAGTCCGGGTTGCCGCCCAGCAGAATGTCGGTGCCGCGGCCGGCCATGTTCGTTGCAATGGTCACCGCACGGAAGCGTCCTGCCTGTGCCACGTATTCCGCTTCCTTTTCGTGGAACTTCGCGTTCAGCACCACGTGCTTCACGCCTTTTTTCTTCAGCAGCTCCGACAGCCGTTCCGACTTTTCGATCGATGTCGTGCCCACCAGCACCGGCTGGCCCGTTTCCGTCAGCTTCGCAATGTCGTCCGCCGCCGCGTGGTACTTTTCCTTTTCCGTGCGGTAGACAATGTCCGGGTTCTCCACGCGCAACAGTTGCCGGTTCGTCGGAATCACCATCACGTCGAGGTTGTAGATTTTTCCGAACTCCGCCGCTTCCGTCTCGGCCGTACCGGTCATGCCCGCCAGCTTCTTGTACATGCGGAAGTAATTCTGGAACGTGATCGTCGCCAGCGTCTGGTTCTCGCGTTCGACTTTTACGTTCTCCTTCGCTTCCACCGACTGGTGCAGTCCGTCCGACCAGCGCCGTCCCGGCATCAGGCGTCCCGTGAACTCATCCACGATGATGACTTCGCCGTCCTTCACCACGTAGTCCACGTCGCGCTTGTAGAGGTGGTGCGCCTTCACCGCGGTTTCCACGTGATGCTTCAGCGCCCAGTTCTCCGGATCGGCAATGTTGTCGATGCCAAGCATCTTCTCGACTTTTTCCCAACCCTCTTCGGTGACTGCCACCGTCTTGTGCTTTTCGTCGATCACGAAGTCGCCCGTCAGGATCTTCTCGTTCGGTTCGGGGCCATCCAGTTCTTCGCCCGCCACCAGGTTCGGGATGATCTTGTTTACCTTGGCGTATTTGTCGGTCGACTCCTCGCTTGCGCCGCTGATGATCAGCGGGGTACGCGCTTCGTCGATCAGGATCGAGTCCACTTCGTCGACGATCGAGAAGTTGTGTCCGCGCTGCACGCAGTCGTTCAGGTCGAACTTCATGTTGTCGCGCAGGTAGTCGAATCCGAATTCGTTGTTCGTGCCGTAGGTCACGTCGGCCGCGTATGCTTCGCGCCGCTGATCGTCGTCCAGGTCGTGGATGATGACGCCTACCGAAAGTCCCAGGAAGCTGTACAGCTTGCCCATCCACTCCGAGTCGCGCTTAGCCAGGTAATCGTTCACCGTCACCACGTGCACACCGCGTCCGGAGAGCGCATTCAGGTACACCGGCAGGGTCGCAACCAGCGTCTTACCTTCACCGGTTTTCATCTCGGAGATTGTGCCCTTGTGCAGCACCATGCCGCCAATCAGTTGCACGTCGAAGTGCCGCATGTTGAGTACGCGGCGGCCTGCCTCGCGCACCACCGCAAACGCTTCTTCCAGAATCTCGTCGAGCGCTTCTTCGATGGCTTGCTTCTTATCGTTCTCAATCTGTTTGCGCCGGTCGATGTCCGCATCCGGTTCGTCCTGCACTGCCGCCAGGCGCTCCTGTACAAACTTCCGGAACTCGTCGGTTTTGGCGCGAAGCTGTTCATCGGTCAGCTCGCGCATCTGCGGCTCCAGGTCGTTGATCCGCTGTACGCGCGGCCTCAAACGCTTGAGTTCGCGCTCGTTCTGGGTGCCAAACACCTTGCCAAGTAGCTTGTTGATCAAAGCTCTGAACCCTCTTCATTCGGTCCGGGACAGGGAGCTTCCGGCTTTCGGCGGGCCATCTTCAGCCACGCCACTGGCCGGAATTCCATCCCTTGGGCCTGTGGATCGTCATACCAAGCCTACCATATTGGATGCCGCTCGTTGGTCAGAGTTCCGCCCTCGGTTCCCGTCCGCGAAAGTCTCTCAACTCGCTGAATTTCCACCACATCCCGACCCCATCAACATTCGCTTCCGCCACATCCTGACAAAAAAACGGGCTACCAGCCCATGCCGGTAGCCCAAGTTGGTTACTAAGGAGATTGTGGTTAGAACACCAGCCGCAACCCAAATTCAATCTCACGTGGAGAGCCGATCGTATTTACGCCCGTACCCAGTCCAATGCGGTTCGAGTTATGGTCCGCCGGGCCTGTGCCGTTGATCGCTCCAGCCGTACCCGTCAACTGGCCCGACAGTGCATTGCTCGGGCTGTCGAAGTTCGCAAAGTTGAACAGGTTATAGAACCCGATGGATGGATGCAGCGAGACGCGCTCACCCATCTTCACCGGGTAATCCAGCTTCAGGTCAAACACCTTCAGCCAGCCAAGGTTCACTTGATTGCTCGGCGCCGCACTCACCGTGTCTGCCGTTGCGCCCAGCGCGATTAACTGCGCCGTCGAAAACAGTCCGGCATTCACCAGCGCCTGCCCTGCTGGCGTCAGCTTGCCCGCATACGTGCTGTTGTAGGCGTTGATCAGGCTGTTAAGTCCGCTCCCTGTCACACTTCTCCCATACGACCCAACGTTTGCGCCCGGCAGGACGTCGCCCACCGTGCCGTCACCAGTCATGTCCGTGTGGAAGATTTCTCCCGCGCGGCCTTGGTTGAGCAGCGTAGGCGTTACCGCCAGCGGTGAGAAGAAGTGACCGATCAGGCTGATCTGCGGTCCATGCTTGATCGTGAACGAGCTGCCAAACGAGAGCTGGTGCGTGCGGTCCAGTCCACCTGGTCCGAAGTACCGGCCCGGGTTGCGATAGTCGAGCGAACTGTTCACAAAGTCCTGGTCGCCCGCCATCGTATTGAAGCGCGAAAACGAGTACGACACCTGCATGTTGGCGTTGTCCACTCCCGTGAACGGCGTCTGCCATGTACCCGTCAACTTCGTTTGCAGTGCCGTATAGGTCGAACGTCCTATTGGGAACAGCATGACGTTCTCTCCCACCGCCGGGTTGATGCCTCCAAACGCCGCGCCAGTCGACACTGTTAGCGGATTGCCATTCTGGTCCACGCTCAATGACGCGGGGAATCCGTACATGTACGAAGTGCCTGAATCAAGTCCCCACCCCGCAAAATCGTCGATCGTCGCTCCTCCCACCGGAGATGTACTCGTTGCCGGATGCAGCCCCGGGCAAGCAGCAATTGCTTGATTGATCGTTGACACGCCGCACGCTGCCAGCGTCTGCGCGATCGCATTTTGTGCTGCCGGAACGTTCAGGAAGCGCGCATCGCCCACGTGGTTCGTGTCATAACCCAGAAGGTAGTGCAGCGATACGTTCCGCAGGAAGTCCACGCTCAGAATCATCCCTTGACGAAGCTGATGCTGGAACCCGAGGTTCATCTGCCACGACTGCGGAGTGTGATAGTTGGGAGAGTAGAAGTTGTTGCCCGTCGAGTTCGGTCCATTCGCCAGCGTATTCCCAATAAAATTCGGGTTCCCCTGTGCTCCTGCTGCTTTGATCTGTTGCTGATAGTACTTCTGCGCGGCGCCAATGATCGGTGCCGCAACGCCTACCGGCTGGCCGCAGGCGTCGGCAAGGTTGTAGCTCTTGCCGCCGTACGTAAACGTCGTTACCGGCCCCTGCGGTGTCTGCAGCGTCGGGTTGCCCGCGGAGCACACCAGCGTGTAACCCCAGAAGAGGCCCTGCGCCAGGCGTCCCGGACGGTCAAATAGCACGTTGTTGAAGATCGCATTTTCGTAGTACAGGCCGGCACCGCCACGGATGACAGTCTTGCCGCTGCCCGTCGGGTCCCACGCAAATCCAACCTGTGGACCGAAGTCCATGGACGGCTGGTTCACGCGGCCACCCAAACCATCGCCGAATGCGTTCATCAACAGGCTCTTGCCCGTGCACGGCGGCAGCGTCCCAGGATTGAGGCCCGTGGTGATCTGGTCGCACGTCGGAGGCGCCAGGTCGCTGTCTGAACGTCCCGTGTCGTGCGAGTAGCGGACGCCGTATGTCACCGTCAACCGCGGGGTGATCTTCCACGTATCGCCAATGTAGAGGCCCAGCCGCTTGTCGTGCTGTCCGCCAGCCGGGTAATTGAACGCCGGAGTTTCCGTGAAATAGCCCTGACCGTTGCCAACCAGTGCATAGCTCATCATGTAGTTCAGCGGATTGGAAGCTCCGCCGGGGAAGGGCCCACCGGCAGCCGCAGCCTGCGCCGCCGCGTTGTTGTTTGTGCGGATTTCCGGGGCCAGTCCATAGAACGACGCAAATCCTCCGCCCATGATGCGGTTGAAGTCCACGCCGTAACGGATGATGTGCGAGCCCTTCACCCAGCTACCGTCATACTTGATCTGGGTGTTTTGCTGGAATGTCGCCTGCGGAGCCAGACGAGAGGGGCCAAAGCGCTCCTGTGTGCCCGCTCCGCCAATGCGGATCGCGACATCCCACGGGGAGCCCGGGTTATAAACGCCCGTCTGCGCTACTGCATCCGAAATGTGGTTCTGGAATTTGAACCAGCCGAAGCGTACCGAATGCGAGAAATTTCCCGTTGTCCAGTCCGCACCCACTCCGTGCCCTGGAGTATTGTCCCGGTTCGCGAATGGTTGATACGTCTGGCCGTAGGCCGATGTGTCATTGTTCCAGTTGTAATTGAAGTGATAGAACAGCCGGACGTTGTGTGGAGCAATCCAGTCCAACCGTCCAAAAAGCGTGTTGTCACGGAACGGTGAAGGATATCCGCTCGGCAGGTTCTGGAACGGTTTTTCCGGCGACAGTGGAACCATCAGGTCCTGCTTCACGCGCTCTGCGCTCGCGAAGAAGAACAGGTCGTTCTTGATGATCGGTCCGCCGATGTTGCCGCCGAACTGGTTGCGCTGGAACGGAGTGCTCTTCCCTCCCGGGAACGCCGCAAATCCAGCGCGCTGGTCGCGGAAGTTATAGAAACCGCCGCCGTGCACCGCGTTCGTGCCCGACTTCGTCACCACGTTCACCGCGCCCGAAGAAGTCAGTTCCGTCGAAAGGTCCAGCGACGACTGGCTTAGCTGGAATTCCGAAATCGCGCTCGCAGAGACATTCTGCGTCGTCGTGCCTACTGTTTCGTCCGAGATGTCAATGCCGTCCAGCGTAATGCGCGCAGTGCGGCCCGCGCGGCTGCCGAACGAGATCGATGAGAATCCGTTTTTCGTCGGATCAAAGTTGCCGCCGTCCTGGATCTGCACGCCCGGTTCGAGCTGCGCCAGATCGAGGAAGTTGCGGCCATTGACGGGGAGATTTTCAATCTGTTTGCTGGTCAGAACGCCTTGTATCATCGGCTGTTCCGTGTTCACCTGCGCGGTCGAAGTCGAAACTTCAACCACCTGGTTCGCCGCACCCACGGACATCTTGACGTTGCCGGACGCATTGACGCCGACCTGCACGGATACCGTCAATTGCGCTGTCTGGAAGCCTTTCGCTTCCACGCGAATTTTATACACACTCGGTTGCAGTCCACCGGAGCTGTAGTTGCCGGCTGAATTGCTCGTGCGCGTAATCGCCTGCCCGGTTGCAGTGTTGGTAATCGTGACCTTGGCGCCAGGTACCACCGCGCCTGTCTGGTCCGTAACTACTCCTGTGATATTTCCCGAAGCTACCGTTGCCTGGCCAAACACGGGCAACGTAATGATTGTCGCGGCTATCAGAAACGCGAAAACCGCGAATAGTGTTCGCAGACTGGGAGCTAGCCTTGCATCACTCATCGTGTCGTATCCTTTTCTCTTTTTGTGAAATACCGGGAGAATCCGGCATCTACGCAGTGGATAAACCTCGCTGGATTTCTCCTTCCAGCGAGACCTAATGAGCACGGTGAATAGTCGCGTAGACTTCACTCACTTCAAGAGAAACGGTCGAACACAACACACAACAGTCCCCAAGCTTGTCCCTGCTGCTGCAACTGGGAGACCAAGCCAATCCGCCCCTGATATCTATATGTAAATATTGACTTTTGTGAATTTAAGGCGATCATATCGCCTTACGTCGATGTATGGAATTCAGGAGATATCCAATTTGCTTTGGCCAACGCTGACGCGTTCACCCGCCGCCGCGCTCGTGTCCGGGTTCCATCAAGCCCGCCGACTCCATGCATTTACTTAAAGATATGTGACTATAAAACTTTCGTGCTTATCGGCATTCGTGGCATGTTAGTGCCGACTTACGAAATTCCGTAGTGCAAATATGGGGGGTCCAGAAATCCGTATCCTCCATTCGTGCCGCCATTCCGGATGCTGGTATATCGCACTACGACATTTCTCCATCCATCATTCAAGTCCTGTTTTCGCTGCTTTCGGGACTTTTTGCGCTCCTGCACACGCACTTCAGCACCTGATTCTCTCCTCCCAAAACTTCTCGTAGCATCTTCCGGCCTCCTGTATCATCGCCCCAACTATGTTCTACAGCCGCTTCCTGGAGTCCGTAGAGCGCTGGCCCGATGTCATCGCGGTTGAGATCCAGCGCCAACCGGGGTCTGAAGTCCCCCGGCTTTACCCGTCCAGTGTCACCACCGCTGCCGACGGACACGTCATCGAGAGCTACACCCTTTCCCAGCTCCGCCAGATGGCCGAGCGCGTTGGAGCGTGGCTCCAGCGCAGTGGCTTTTCCGCCGGAACCCGTTGCGCTGTCCTCGCCGCCAACAGTCCGCGCTGGGTAGCCGCTTATCTTGGCGTCGTCGCCAGCGGCAACACCGCCGTTCCGCTCGACACCGCCTTCCACCCCGATCAGGTGGCCAAGCTCCTCGACGACTGCGGCGCGCGCCTTCTTTTCGTCGACGAACGCAACCTTGCTCACGCCCGCGAAGCTGTCTCCGGGCGCGATGTCGCTCTCGTCCTTCTCGACGCTCACATCGACGGCCTTCCCAGCTTCGACGACATCTTCCGCAACACTTCGGCCGAAGGCTTTGCCCACACCGTCACCGGCCCTGACGATGTCGCCTGCATCCTCTATACGTCCGGCACCACCAGCGACCCCAAGGGCGTCATGCTCACGCAGAACAATCTGCGCGGCGAGATGGAAGCCGTCTTTTCTACCTTCGACCTCGGCCCCACGGACGCAATCCTTGGCGTACTGCCGCTCTTCCACGCCCTCGCTCAGATGGCCAACCTGCTGCTCGCTCTCGCCAGCGGCATGCGCGTCGTCTATCTCGACTCGCTCAACACCACCGAGCTCATGACCGCCTTGCGCGACCGCGGCATCACCATCTTCTGCTGCGTCCCGCAGTTCTATTACCTCATCCACGAGCGCGTCTTCAGCGAAGTCAAGAAACGCGGCCTCATGGCGCAACGCGCTTTCAAGGCGCTCATGCTCCTCTCGCGCGCCGCTCACAAGTTCCACATCAATCTCGGCAAGGTTTTCTTCGGCAAGATTCACCAGATGCTTGGCCCCAACGTGCGTTTCTTCGTCACCGGCGGTTCGCGCTTCGACCCCGCCATTGGCCGCGACTTCCAGGCCCTCGGTTTTGAGATTTTGCAGGCCTATGGCCTCACCGAGTGCACCGGCGGAGGCTTCGTCACGCGTCTTGGCGACAACGTCATGGGCTCCATCGGCAAGCCGCTTCCCACCGTCGAGGCCAAGCTCCTCGATCCCAAGGTTGGCGTCGACACCTCCGGACAGGCCGTTGGAGAAATCGCCATTCGGGGCGACATCATCATGAAGGGCTATTACAACCGCCCTGACGCCACCGATGCCGTGCTCAAGGACGGCTGGCTCCACACCGGAGACCTCGCCTACGTCGATCATGCCGGCCACTACTTCATCACCGGCCGCGCCAAGGAAGTCATCGTCCTCAGCTCCGGCAAAAACATCTACCCCGAGGAGATCGAGGGCTACTACCTAAAGTCGCCGTGGATCAAGGACATCTGCGTCATGGGACTGGAGAGCCGGCCCGGCGAGCCTTTCAGCGAGCGCCTCCACGCCGTCATCGTCCCCAACTTCGACCTCCTTCGTCAGAAGAAGATCGTCAACACCCGCGAAGTCATCCGTTACGACATCGAGAACATCTCCACCCACCTGCCCGCCACCAAGCGCATTCTCAGCTACGACATCTGGCAGGAGGATCTTCCGCGCACCACTACGCGCAAGCTGCGCCGTTTTGAAATTGAGCGCCGCGTGCGCGACTTAATGGCCAACGCCCAGGTTGAGCAGCCCGACATCGTTACCGCCCGCAAGCTTACTGAAGCCGACCAACAGTGGCTCGCCGAGTCCGATGTTCAGCGCGCGCTCTCCCTCGTCCGCAAGGCTTCCAAGAGGCAGGGTGGTGACGTCCACCCCGACGACAATCTCGAACTCGATCTTGGCCTCGACTCCATGGAGCGTGTCGAGCTCCTCGTCGAGCTCGAACACAACCTCGATGCCGATGTTGATGACACTGCCGCCGCCGAGGTCTACACCGTCCGCGAACTCATCGACCTCGTGCGCTCCCACGCCGGACGCGGCGTCGCCAACGGTGCCGGCTGGGAAAACCTTCTCGCCGGCGAGATGACCGATCCAGAGGTTCTCGCGCTGTCCGAGCGTCGCAGCCTCGCCATTCGCATCGTCTTCCGCTTCTGGTTTATCTTCGGAAAACTCGTCACCATCTTTGCCAGCGATGCCTTCCACCTCAAGGTCGAGGGCCTGGAAAACGTCCCGCTCGAAGGACCGTTCATCCTCAGCCCCAACCACCAGAGTTTCCTCGACGCTCCCATCCTCACCGCGCTCATGCCTTGGAGTGTCTTCCATCGGCTCTTCTATGTCGGCACCAGTGAGATTTTTGGCGAGGGCCTCATGCGCCGTTTCGCGCGCTTCCTCCGCCTCATCCCCGTCGATCCTGATGCCAACCTCGTCCCTGCCATGCGTGCCGGAGCCTATGGCTTGCGTCACGATCAGATCCTCGTGCTTTACCCCGAGGGCGAGCGCAGCATCGACGGTACACCGCGTGTCTTCAAGAAGGGTGCGGCCATCCTCGCGCGCCATCTCAACGTCCCCATCGTTCCCGTCGCACACGACGGCTTCTACGATGCATGGCCGCGCAATCATAAATTCCAGAAATTTGCTCCGCTAAAGATTCGCATCGGCAAGCCCATCTATCCCGACCCCAATGAACCGCCCGAGGTCGCCTATGATCGTCTCACCCGCGAACTTCGCAACCGTGTCGTCGAGATGTGGGAGGAAATGCACTCCGCTCATGCAGCCGCCGAAGCATCACCGCCGCGGCATTAGAGCGCTCTCACTCAAAATAAAAACGGCTGGAGTAGTGGCTCCAGCCGTTCTGCTTCCTACCATGTTGGGCCATGGCAAAAG
This sequence comes from Acidobacteriota bacterium, assembly GCA_021779935.1. Taxonomy (GTDB): domain Bacteria; phylum Acidobacteriota; class Terriglobia; order Terriglobales; family Acidobacteriaceae; genus JAJXZT01. The sequence continues at coordinate 137,680 of JAJXZT010000064.1, read as the reverse complement.
GGGAGCCTTTGCCGCCCATCAGAACCCGCTACGGGGTTGGGGCTCCGCCGTCGAGAAGTCTCGGCTCGCACTTGCGTCGCAGATTCTTTGTGTCGGGAGATTGGTCCGGCGAATATTGCCGATTGCTGATGAACCAGCCCAGGACCCATGCTTCACGGCCCCAGTACCTTTCCCCTTCACGTGACAAGCGCCCTTCCGCCGGCTCATTCGCTCTATAATGCCCAACTTCGCGAATCTTTAACCGGCGCCGCTCGAACAAAACCTTCTGCCAACTGCAAGACTACTTCCGCCACTTCGCCGCCCGGTACTCTGCCGTTTGGCTTATCGACTTCGTGTGCCCTGCGCAGCTGTGCTTGGCAAGCGTGTCCTTAAGGACAAGTGCTTCGCATTTACAAATGTCCACTGCACAAGTTGGAGGGAAGTTTACCCCGGAACCTGATCCATGGGAATACCACTCTCGTTATTGCCGAGGGTTACCACGGTACCCTTCCGTGTACCCGCCGTATCACCTTCGCGTAACACCGATGTTCAGGCTGGTGTTCCGCGCTGCCGGGCGCGCAGGGGATTCATTCATTTAGGTGCAGACTTCTGTTTCCCGGCCAGTGCCCACGCCAGGGTTGTCCAGATGCTTTTACTAAAGGCGTTGTCGAAGAAGCTCAAAAATAAGATTCAATCTGGCGGCCAATAGAAAAGGCCGGGATCATCATCCCAGCCTCTTATGGCGTCTGAAACTTGCTTATCCAATTCGGCGTAAGTCTTTCGGAATCTTGGTGAGCGCGCTGGGACTCGAACCCAGGACCCACGCCTTAAAAGGGCGTTGCTCTACCAACTGAGCTACGCGCCCACACTCTTACTTTAGCACAATTCCCCTGGTCTACTTCTTCGCGATCTTTGTCTTCTTCGGCCCCATCACATCGGCAAAGCTGAATTCATTTCGCACATTTGGAAATGCCTTTCCTTCCACTTCCACGTATGGATACACGAAGTAATTCACCGGCTCTCCCGCCTGTGCCGGACTCAGCCGTATGTCGCGTCCCACGCTGAATTGCACGCGATTGTCGCCGCGCGATCCGAAGTAGTAATCCTTCTTCGCCTTATCCAGCCATGCCTCGGAAATATCGATCGGCACCCAATGCTTGTCCGCGTAGAAATCCACCCAGCAGTGATATCCCGGAATCTCTCCCGCATGAGTGTTCTCCGGGATCGGAAACCCGATTGCAAATCGCGACGGAATCCCCTGCGACCGCGCCATCGAGATAAACAGTGAGTGGAAGTCCGTGCAGTTGCCGTGCTTCGCATCGCAAGCCCACTCCGCGTCGCCGCGCCCCCATCCTGTTCCGCTCTTGTCGTAGCGCATCGTGCGGAAAACGTAGTCATAGATCGCGCGCGCCTTCGCCATTGGCGTCGTATCGCCCTGCGTCTGTACTTTCGCCAGCTCCGCCAGCTTTCCCGTCGTCGGCACCAACCGGTCCGGCTCAAGGAGCCGCCGCAGTACCGCGCTCTGCGGATACACCGCCGGTCCGACAAAATGCCCGTCCCTGTATCCCACGCGCTCGCGACGCACCACGTCGTACGTCACCGCGAAGTGGTACTCCGCCTTCGTCGCCTTTTTCGCTTCGGCGTAGAACATCCGGTCGCCATACTCCGGCTCGCGCGTCTCCCGCAGCGGCAGGTCGCCCGTGGCCGAAACCACTTTCACCGTCTGCCACGCGTCGCTCGTCGCCATCGGAAACCACACCCGCACCGGCTTTCCCACCGGCAGGTTGCGAACCGTGAATGCATATGTAAATCGGAAATGACGCTGCCGCGTCTGTGCGGCAACCATAAGAGATGAGAAGACAACCAGCGCCATCATCGCGGCGCGCACACTGCGTGACATAAACCCTCCTGGCAAAAGACACCTGTGTCCGTTAACGACCGACGGGCGTTATAGGTGCTTCTGTCAGGTAAATCCACGCAGATGGAACTTCATTGAGGGGGGATTCTAATCGATCTCGCCGCCGCCAACAATTACGATTCGAAGAATTTGCTCCCGTGTTTGCCTTACGACTTTCGGCCCTTCAGACCTTCCAACTTTCGGACTTTCCGGGCCTCCGCAGTGGGTGCCCCGCGTTCACGTCCCGTTGTTGGACGATAACGTGGGAACATGCGCGACCCGTCTCTCATCCGCCCCGCTCTTCTAGCGGCAGTCTCCCTCGGCTGCCGTTTTTCCCCGCGTACCTCTGCGACCTCTGCGTTCAATTCTTTGCTTTTCAATTCGAAAATCCCTTACCTCTCCACCATCCGTTCCAGTGTCTCGAAAAATTCCGGGTACGACACTGCCACCGCCTCTGATCCCACGATCTTCGTTTCGCCCTCGGCTCTTAGTGCCGCCACACTGAACGCCATTGCGATTCGATGATCGCCATACGTCTCAATCTCGGCTCCGTGCAGTTTCTGTCCACCCGGAACCCGCAGCCCGTCCTCGAACTCTTCCACCGTCGCGCCCATCCTTCGCAGGTTTTCCGCCACTGCGGCAATCCGGTCAGACTCCTTCACCCGCAGCTCTTTCGCATCGCGAATCTCGATTCCTTCCCGCGTGTACGGTGCGATCGCCGCCAGCGCCGGCAGTTCATCGATCAGCGCCGCCGTCAGTCCGCCCTTGATCGTCGCGCCCTTCAGCCCCGCCGCCTGTGCTTGCACCGTCCCAATCAGTTCGCCGAACTGTTCCTCCACTTTCAGGAAGTTCAGCTTCATCCCCATCTGTGTCATCACGTCCAGCAGCGCCGCCCGCGTCGGATTCAGCAGCACGCTGTCGAACACCACGTTCGATCCCGCAAAAATTCCCGCCGCGCACAGGAAGAATGTTGCCGACGAAATATCGCCCGGTACATACGCCTCAATCGACTTCAGCCGTTGCCCGCCCGCCACCGTCGCTCGGCCCTTCTCGCGTTTCACCGTCACGCCAAAAGCCCGCAGCGCCTGTTCCGTGTGGTCGCGCGTCGCCACCGTCTCTTCCACCGTCGTTTCGCCTTCGGCAAACAGTCCCGCGAACAGCACGCAGCTCTTCACCTGCGCGCTCGCCAGCGGCATCTTGTAGGTCATCCCTTTCAGCTTGCGGCCGGTAATCCGCAGCGGTGGCCGGTCGCCTTCGCCCTTGGCCTCAATCTCCGCGCCCATCTGCCGCAGCGGGTCCATAATCCTTTTCATCGGACGCTTCCGCAGCGAGTCGTCGCCCGTCAGTTCGCTCGCGAACTCCTGTGCCGCCACCATCCCCGACAGCATCCGCATTGTCGAACCCGAGTTTCCGCAGTCCAGCACCGCCGCCGGTGCGCGCAACTTTCTCGCCGCTCCGTCGATCTCCACTTCTCCGCCCGTGCGCCGCACCGCGCATCCCAGGGCTTCCATGCAGCTCAGCGTACTCGCGCAATCCGCCGCGCTTGAAAAGTTCTTAAGCTTCGTCGTCCCCTCGGCAATCCCCGCCAGCATCGCATAGCGATGCGAAATCGACTTGTCTCCCGGCAGGCTCACCCCGCCCGTAATGTTCTTCGCCGGATATATCGTCACCGTTTCGGTCTTATTCATTCCAATCCTTACCGGGCCTTTATTAATGGAAACACTTTGTCGGGTGTCCCATCCAAAATTTGCTCGCGTGGGGTCGTTGCTGTTGCTGTCGCTTTCTTGCTTGTAGCTTGTGACTTCTTCACTTGCCGCTTATCTTTATGCTTTTTCTCGAAACTCGAAACTTGAAACTCGAAACTTCTTCCCTAACACCTAGTCCCTGGTACCTAAAACCTCTCTCGACACTTCCCTCACTCTCAGACTCGCCACAAAGCGTGGCTGTTCCGACCCGCGCCCCCAGCGCGCCACTTCCCAGTGCGCCCGCACCCACTTCACCTCGGGACGCCCCGTCAAATCCAGCAGCATCGGACTCTCGCCCGCATAGAAGTGTTGCGGAAACTTCATCACCGGCTTCGCCTCCCATGCCTGACCATCCACCGAGGCATAGATCGACACATCCAGCGACTCCTGCTCCACCACTTCCGCAATCTTCAATCCCAACAGGAACACCCTGTTCTGTGCGCCGCCGATCGCCACCGCTTCGCCGTCACCGTTCGCCTTCATCACCGTACCTTCAGGAATCAGATAGTTGTCCACCATCGCCGCTCAAAGCCTCCTCTGCCAATGTGCCCTACCCTTGTCGCAAGTTTTTCGCGACAGGGTGGGGTTGTTGCCTTTGCTGTTGATTTTGCTCACCGCTTGTAGCTTCAGGTCTCACGCACCGCCCGGTCAAGCCCTTCCCGCGTTCTTCTCCAGAAACTGCCGTACCATTCGGGCCACTTCTTCAGCCTGCTCAAACGGCGCATAGTGTCCCGCCTGCGCCACCATCTTCAGTTCTGCCCCGTGAATCCCCCTCGCCATTTTTTCCAGTTCTTCCCTCGGAGCCAGCGTGTCTTCCTCTCCGCCCGCCACCAGCGCCGGAACATCGATAGTCATCAATGTATTTGTCGAATCCGGCCTCTCCGCCATTCCTCTCTGCACCGCCGCAATCCCTTGCGCCGTCGACCGCGCCATCGTCTCCCGCGCCGCCCGCGCCACGTCCAGGCGGTTCCTTCTCGTCGACTCGCCCAGCAACTTTTCCATCATTCCATCGATCACCGTCTCCGGCCCCTTCAGCAGCACGTCTTCCGCTATCCGCAGACGATTCGTTCTCGCCTCATCCGTGTCTGCCCCGGCCTTCGTGTCACACAGCACCAGCGCCCGCACTCTCTCGCGAAACTCTCGCCAGAACTCGAACAGCACATATCCGCCAATCGAGCAGCCCACAAACGCCGCGCGTCCCACTCCCGTCTCGTCGCACAGCGCTGCCAGGTCCTGCGCGTGTTTCCGCATCGTCGCCGAGCCTTCGCCCGCCCCCGACCGCCCGTGTCCGCGCAAATCGGGAATCACCACCCGAAACCGCGCCTCCAGCCGCTCCGCCATAGGCGCCCAGAATTCGCCGCACGAGGGAAATGGATGCACCAGCACCACGTCCGGGCCCTCTCCCCTCACTTCGTAATAAATCTCCGCATCATCTCGCTTCAGAATCATCTCTGCATTCTATTCCCACCACCTGCCTCGCGTGCTCCATCCTGAACTTGGCGAAAGGTGGGATTCTCGAAACTTGAAACTTCTTCCTCTTCTACCTTCCCTTTATAATGACCGCACATCATTGGAGCCCTGAATGCACATCCTCATCACCGGTGGAGCAGGCTTTATCGGTTCTCATCTCACGGAACGTTTGCTTTCGCTCGATCACCACGTCGTCGCCATCGACGATCTCTCCACCGGCAGTGTCGCCAACATCGCTTCTTTCCGCTCTCACCCGGCTTACACCTTCCATGCCGATTCCATCTTCAACCGCCATCTCATGGCCGAACTTGTCGACATGGCCGATGTCGTCATCCATCTCGCCGCTGCCGTCGGCGTAAAGCGCATCGTCGAATTCCCTGTCCAGACCATCGAGACCAACGTCGCTGGCTCCGAAATCGTCCTCGCACTCGCCTCCAAGAAGCACAAGCGCGTCCTCATCACTTCCACCTCCGAGGTCTACGGAAAATCCACCAAGCTTCCTTTCTCTGAGACCGACGACCTCGTTCTCGGCCCCACCGTCAACTCGCGCTGGGGATACGCCTGTTCCAAGGCCATCGATGAATTTCTTTCGCTCGCCTATCACCGCGAGCGCCACCTCCCTGTCACCATCGTCCGCCTCTTCAACACCGTCGGCCCGCGCCAGACTGGCCAATACGGCATGGTCCTGCCCACATTCGTGCGCCAAGCGCTCACCACTCAGCCCATCACCGTCTACGGTACCGGCGAGCAATCCCGCTGCTTCGGACACGTTCATGACATCGTTGACGGCTTCGTCCAGATCCTCAATTGCGACCGCACCATCGGCCAGATCTTCAACCTCGGCAACACCACGGAAATTTCCATCAACGGCCTTGCCCGGCAGATCATCGACTTCACCGGCTCCACCAGCGCCATCACCTACACCCCTTACTCCGAGGCCTACGCCCCCGGCTTCGAGGACATGAACCGCCGCGTCCCGGACATCTCCAAGGCCCGCGAGTATTTCGGCTTCAACCCAACGCGCTCGCTCGACCAGATCATCGCCGACGTCGTCGACTACACCCGCACCTCCCTCCACAACCACCAGCCTCAATCCTCCCCCGTGTAGGCCCAGCTCCATCGAGGACCACCACGGCTTTCGTGGCCTTACCTGCCGAGGCCGTGGGGCCGCCCCACTCATTCCGTCCTGCAAAATAGCTTCTGCTTTTCGAAACCTCCGCAACTTCCGAAACCTTCGAAACCTCTTTCCTCCGTATTTTGCTTCTGCCCTTTCTCGAAACTTGAAACTCGAAACTATTCCCGGCTCGCTCGCAGCCGACCCTCGACTGGCTGAATGCTGAGTGCTGACGGCTGACTGCTTCTTCCCTCTTCCCATTCTGAATCCCCGTCCCGTATGCGTTTCCCGACGCAAAACACTCCTCACTCTTTTTCCACACCATCCCCACAAAGGTGTAACCCAGTACTGTATGCGTCTGCACGCCGAACCCAATCAGCCTGTCCGCCTTGAGCTGCTCTCCGACCGCGGTCCCCAAACCAGCGAAATCGGTGAGGTACGCTTTGTTGCGCGCCAGCCCATTCTCGACCGCCACGAGCGCGTCTACGGCTACGAGCTTCTCTTCCGCGCCGGTGCCGACGCCTGGTTCATGACCGGCGACGGCGACGAAGCCACTCGCAGCACCATCGACACCTCGCTGCTCATCGGCACTGACTCCCTCACCGACGGCCGCCGCGCTTTCATCAATTGCACGCGCAACCTCCTTGTCGAAGAGCTTGTCACCGTCCTGCCGCGCGATCTTTCCGTGCTTGAGATCCTCGAGGATGTCCCCGCCGACCAGCAGGTCATCGACGCCTGCCATCGTCTCCGTCGCGCCGGGTACCTTCTCGCGCTCGACGATTTCGAGGGAGGCGACCAGCGCCTCGCCCTCACCGATCTTGCCGACATCATCAAGGTCGACTTCCGCACCACCACGCCCGATCAACAGGAGCGCCTCGCCCGCGATTATTCGCGCCGCGGCATCGCCATGGTTGCCGAAAAAATCGAGACCCACGACCAGTTCAAGGCCGCTCTCGACATGGGCTATCACTATTTCCAGGGATATTTTTTCTGCCGGCCCGTCACCGTCGTGGCTCGTGACCTGCCATGCCTTCAGATGAACGTGCTGCGCATCCTGCAGACCGTCTTCGAGCCCGAGTACAACGTCGTCTTCATCGAACGCGTCATCAAGCAGGAGCCCGCGCTTTGTTATCGTCTCCTCCGTTATCTCAACTCGGCCGCCTTTGGCGTCTACCCCATCCGTTCCATTCGCCACGCCTTGACCATGCTTGGGCAGAATGAAATCCGCAAATGGACCGCCATCGTCGCCGCCGTCACGCTCGCCGGACGCCGTTCTTCGGAGCTCCTCGTCACCGCGCTCGCCCGCGGACGCTTCTGCGAACTCCTCGCCCCTGAAATCCGCGAGAACGATACTGATCTTTTCCTCGCCGGTATGCTTTCGCTCATCGACGCCATTCTCGACCAGCCGATGTCCAACGTGCTCTCGCGCCTGCCGCTCTCCGCGCCCTGTCGTGACGCGCTCCAGGGAGGCGACAACCGCATCGCTCAGGCGCTAAGCCTCGCCGTCGCCTGCGAACGCGGCGACTGGCCCGCCCTCCGCGAGCTTTGCGCCGACCTGAATCTTAAGGATTCCACCACCTGGGAGGCTTACTCCGAAGCGCTCGTCTGGACCCGCGCCATCAAGGCCAACAGCGACCTGCCCATGTAACGAAGTTGATTTTGTTCTTTCTCGAAACTCGAAACTTGAAACTCGAAACTGTCCTTATTTCTTGTGACCCGAGTCTCGTGACTCGCGACTCTTCTTCTTTCCCGGCAACGCCGCCGGATTGTCATGTGTCTTTTCGCGGAACCGCGCCTTCATTCCTGTCGCCAGTGACACTGCGTTCTCGCCGAACTTATCCCGCAGCTTGTCCATTGTCGTCAGCGCCGTACGCATCCTGTCGTCGCGCCCAGCGTCCAGCAGGGCAAGCTGTTCCGCCGGAGCGTCTTCGAACGACGCCACTTTCACTCCCAGCAGCCGAATCATGCTTCCCGCCTTGCGGTTCGCGCGAAACAGTTCTCGCACGATGCCAAACACTTCCGTATCGAGTTGCGTCGGATGTTCCACCGTTCGTCCGCGCGTAATCGTCGTGAAGTCCGCAAACCTCAGCTTCAGTTCGATCTTCCGTGCGTGCAATTTCTGTTCGCGCAATCTCCGGCACACCATCTCTGACAGCCGCGCCAGCATCGACTCCAGCGCCTGTGTATCGCCCTCGTCGCGCGAAAACGTATGTTCATGGCTGATCGATTTCGCATCGCTGTTCTCGCCGATTGCCGTGTCATACCATCCGCCCGCGTCCGTCCCCCGAGCCTTTTCCGCCAGTGTCGCCGCCCACTCGCCCAGCTCCTCGCGGACTTTTTCTACGTCCCATTTCGCCAGCTCGCCCACCAGTCGAATGCCCATCTCCTGCAACTTTTGTTCTGTAACCTTACCCACGCCCGGCATCCGCCGAATCTCCAGCGGCGCCAGGAATGCCGCCTCCGCTCCCGGCACAATCCACAGCACACCGTTCGGTTTCGCCTGGTCCGAGCAGATTTTCGCCACCACGCGCGCCCCCGCAATTCCAATCGAGCAGTTCAGGTTTGTCTCGCGCTTCATCGTTTCATGCAGCAGATGCGCCGCGCGCAACGCCGGCCCGTGCAGGCGCTCCGTCCCCGTCATGTCCAGGTACGCTTCGTCGATCGATGCCATCTCCACCAGCGGCGAAAACTTCTCCAGCACCGTATGCACACGCCCCGAGTATTCCCTGTACCTCTCCGGATGCCCTTCCACGAACACTGCCTGCGGACACATCTTTGCCGCTGTCCGCAGTGGCATCGCCGAGTGCACGCCAAACTTCCTCGCCGCATACGAGGCTGCCGCCACCACACCGCGCTCGTTCGGCTTCCCGCCGACCACCACCGGCTTGCCCTTCAGCGACGGGTCATACAACTCTTCCACCGACACGAAAAACGCGTCCATATCGACGTGGAAGTACGTACGCTCCATCTCCAGGTTCCTCTTCGCAGATTCTAAGCCATCCACTCGTGACTTGTAGCTTGCACCAAAAAAAGGGCCGCCCTCAGGCAGCCCTTCCCTGCAACGCAGTTTCTCTACTTCTTGATTCCTTCCAGCTCATTAGCCAGTCCGTTCGCGTGGTAGATATTCCGCAGCGCCTCGATAATCGCCCGCGAATCCACGTGTACGCACCGTCCCTGCCGGCTGTCGTAGGCAAAGTCCCACACCAGTGACGGCTCGTTCATGTCGAACACGATTCCCACCACGTTTCCGTTCTTGTCCACCGTGGGAGAGCCCGAGTTTCCGCCGATGATGTCCGCCGTCGAAACAAAGTCAAATGGCGTTTTGGGATTGATTGCTGATTTCGCTTTCACCCATGTCTCCTCCAGCTTGTAAGGATCTTTGTCTCCGTGTTCCGCGGCATATTTATATGTCGCGCCCATCGTCGTCCACGCCGGAATCTTCTTTCCGTCCTGTTCGTAGCCTTTTACCGTTCCATATGCCAGCCGCAGGGTAAACGTCGCGTCCGGATACGAATCCGTTCCCTGCACCGCAAACCGCGCTTGTGCAATGCGCGTTGCATTCTGCCGGACGACCGACTCCACTTCGTCCTGCCACTGTTTGCGGACCGCGCGCGCTTCCGGATCAACCGACCGCATCAGCACGATCATCGGGTCCGTGCTCTCTGCGATTGCCTTTTCTCCGCCGTTGAAAAGTTCCTTGCGGAACGCCACGTCATACAGCTTCGTATTGTCCACTGCGTTCGTCGCCACTTCCGCCGGAGTCTTGCCATTCAGCGCGGCCTTCACCACTTCGCTCTCCGCGCCCAGCTTGTCCCTCAGCATCGTCAGCGAATCCGTCAGCAGCGTCTCTTCCATCGACTTATAAATCGGCGCCGAAGAAAACAATCCCTGCTCCAGCGAAGGCAACCGCGCATCGCTGTATTCGCGCATTCGCAGTGCGCTCGGCTTTTCTTTTTCCGCCGCCACTCTCACCAGGTTGCGCGCTATCCCGGCCAGTTCGCCTGAGAAACCGATGCCGCGCTCTTCCAGTGCATACGGCAGATAGAGCTTCCGCTCCACCGCGCTCACCGCTGCCAGCTTGTCCCACGCGTCGCCGTACTTCGCTTTCAGCTCGGGATTTGCATCCACGGCCTTGCGCAGCGCATCTTCTTCCGCTTGCTTTGTCTCCATCAGCTTGGCGTCCGCCAGTCCGCGAACCCGCCCGTGATACACCTTCAGCGAATTCTCAATTCCGAAGATGTCGTCCGCCGCCACTCGCGCGTTCTCTTCCGACTCCGCCGAGAATTTCTTCAGCAGGTTGTCGCGATGCGTCAGGAACTCCACCGCGAACGGATACGAAACATCGCGCATGAAACCCAATTGCGCCATCGTCATTGTGCGGTCCGTGCCGCCCGGATTCCCCGAGACGAACACCAGGTCGCCTTCCTTCACGCCCTGTTTCGCCCAGCGCAGGTAGTCGTTGCCCAGTTGCACCGGCTTGCCGTTTTCGTAGACGCGGAAGAACGTAATGTCCAGGTCGTACCTTGGAAATTCAAAATTGTCCGGATCGCCGCCGAAGAATGCCGTTGATGCTTCCGGCGCAAACACCAGCCGCACGTCCGTGTATTTCTTGTACTCGTAGAGGTTGTACATGCCGCCCGAATACAGCGTCACCACGTCGCAACGCAGCCCGGTTGTTTTCGCGCAGTTCGTCTCAATCTCGGAGATCTTTTCGCGTTCCGCCTTGCCCGCCTCTGCTGCGGTCATGCCTTTCGTCGCCGCGTCGTGTACCTCGGCCGTCACGTCCTTGATGTTCATCAGCACGTTCAGTTCAAGGTCAGGACACTTGGCTTCTTCCGCTTCCGTCTTCGCGTAGAAACCGGTCTTGATGTAATCCACTTTGTCTGTCGAAAGCTGTTGCAGGCAAACTCGCCCCACGTGATGGTTCGTGAAGGTCAGCCCGTCCGGCGAAACGAACGACCCGGACCCGCCGTTGTTGAAGCGCACCGAACCCAGCCGCAGATGGTCCAGCCACGCCTGCGTCGGCTCAAAGCCGTATTTCGCCTTGATCCTGTTCACCGGCGCCTTGTTATACAGCCACATTCCTTCGTCTGCTGCTGCCAGGCTGGCCAGCACACAAACCATCGCTACGATCAGGAGTATTCTTCGTCTCATAAAATTGCTCCAGGTTTTCCCTGAAAATCGTGCCCGAGAAGTTTCGCCCGCAGGTCCAAACCAGCACCCTTCAATCCCCGCGCTGATTTGGCACCGAACATCATACGCCGTCCCACCCCTCCGCGCACCCACATTGCCACAGCCCTTTGTGAGGTATCGGCGCGTGTAGAGGTTTCCATGGGTGGCCCGATAACGGCGCCATCCGACACTCCATACACGCAGGACATCTTCTACTGCACGGTCAATTTGAACGGATAGGAATGCGTAATCGCTGAAGTTCCTGTCCCATACGTTGCGGTGATGGTGAGCGTGTAGGTTCCCGTCGGAGTGCCAGGATCTTTAGTACCTCCGCTCGGTGCGGATGGACTACTTGAGCTGCCTCCGCCTCCGCCGCACGACGTCATACTCAGTGCGAGAGCCACAACGAAAAGACAAATCCATAGGAGTTTGCGCCAGCGTTTCATCCGCGAGAACCCAGCCAGCATACCGGCAAAAGGAAGCATCGCGAAGACGAATGGCTTCTCCCACGGGCTGTGATTCCATCCCACTTGGGGAGCCGTTGTCGTGATGTTCAGGGAAGGAGTCGAATTGATCTGTGCGGGCGAGTCGATGGTGCAGGTTGCCTCGCTGGGTGCGCCTGTGCAACTGAGGTTCACCGGGCCTGTTAAGCCCGAAATAGGCTGAATAGTAGGGTAGCTAAGCCAGTGATCCCCCTGCTTCAGGGTGATGTCGTTGAGCCCCGTGATCGTGAAATCAGGATTTGAGATCAAAAGGTTGAAGACCGTGGAAGTCGCATCCGCATACGTCGGATCGCCTGTGTAGCTCAACTTCAACGGATGCGTGCCGGTCGCCATCGCTGCCGTCGCAGTGTTGAAATACGCGGTCATGCTCCACTGCGATCCCCCTGATATCTGGTACGTGGCCAGCACAGTAGAGTCGTCATACAGGGTCGCCGTCCCATTCAAGGATGGGCCAAGTTGCATCGCACTGACAGACAGGGATAGATTGCTGCCGGAACCAGGTTTTTGCGTGTTCTGGCCGCTGATTTGCAATCCCACCGTCCCTTTGCTGACTACATTGAACGTGGCCCAGGTATTCGCCGAGTTGGGGAGGTAATTGGTGTCGCCTGAATACTGTGCGCCGACGTTGTGCGCTCCAGTGGGCAACGTTCCAATATCGAGAGTCACGTTCGAACCTGTGTATGACAGGGCCGAACCGATCGCGGCGTTGTTATCGGTGAACTGGATGGTGCCGCTTGCGGGAGGCCCAAAAACAGTTGACACGTTCGCGTTACACGGCACGGACGTTCCGGCTACTACATCGCGCCCCAGGTTATTGCAGAAAAGGATGACCGGGGGCTTCCCCTGCGTGAAGGTCAGCGGCCACTGCGTTATCGACGCATCGTAGCTATCGTCTCCGCTGTAATTCACGTTGAGCTGGTAAGTGCCCACTCCTGGCGGTGACCATGCCTCTACCAGCGATGCGGCGCCATTGTTTAACGTCTCCTGGCCCAGGGTCTTCCCGCCATATGTGAGGGTTACCATTCCGGTTGGCGTCCCGTTGCCCGACTGCGCTGCCACCGTCACCGTCGTACCCGTGAATTCTCCCAATGCGAGTGTTTTCGACGGAGGATCCATCGTGACGTTTACACCCTCCAGTGCCACGGTGATCGGAATGGCGCTTGAAACACTGCTACCGTAAATGCCGTCTCCTGCGTACCTCAGGTACAAATTGCCGCTTCCCCCGGGAGCCTTCGTCGTGGATCCTGTCGCCACCCCGTTCGCCAGCACCGCGCTTCCCAGCTCCGTTGTAGTGTTGTTCTGCACTTCGTAGGCGTCCACAACACCGCTCGGAGTACCCGAACTCGTACTCACGGTCGCCGTGAAGTTGAGGGTGGAACCGTGCACGAAACTGGTTGGAGTCGCACTCGCAGTAATCGAGCTCGGCAGGAAACTCACGTTGCTCCAATTGTTCACCAGCGCGTTTGCATCAACTGAGCCCCATCCGGTCGCAAGGTCGTATCCTGAGCCCGCGGCATAACCGCTGAGCACTCCATTCGAGCATCCGGTTCCGGACGAGCATGGTACCGCGTTCGTTCCGGTGGTGATGTCGTGGAAGATACCAGCCGTCTGTGCCAGCGGGTAGAAATGAAAGTTCGGATTGCCCTGTCGTCCTCCGGCGCTTTGGTCCACCAGGGCCATAATGCCGGCGAAGGCTGGTGACGAAACCGACGTTCCATAAACCTGGTATAACTCCAGCTGCCCATTCGAATCGGCCATTGAGCAACTGCTCATGGCGCAAACCAGGTACGGTACATGCCCTGCCGCGCTGAGTGACACATCCGGCAGGTAGCGGTGGTGTTGGCCAGTCGTTCCAGGGTCCGAGGTAGGAACTCCCGCACCGGACTGCCATATAGGTGTCGCGTATATCGAACTCACGCCTCCTGATCCGGCCTTAATGCTCGTCGAACTGCTGTCGTTCCAGGTCGTCTCTGGGATGTAGCTCAGGGCCGATGCTTTGGCCGCATCGTTGGTCGCACTCCAGTAAACGGACGGCGTGGGAGCATCATTGAGTGCCGTGCCGCCGACTGCGACATTATCTGGCGTCGACGCTAAGCCGCTAACCGACAATCCGTGCGTGGAGGGCGACTTCACCGTGGGATCATCGCAGCCCGCCGAACCGCTATCGCCCGCCGATACGAACACCGAGATTCCCTGGGCTGCCGCCTGTTGCCACAGCATCTGGTAGAACGTATCCGCCGATTGCTCCGCTTCGCAAAATCCATAACTGACGCTGAGAATCCCGGCCAGGTTGTGGTCCACCACGTATTGCGCCGAGAGGTCCACGCCATCGCTGGCATTGGTACTCTTCGTCGCAACGTAGTAGATCTTGGCGTTCTTCGCGACTGCACCCGCCCACTCAATATCGAGTGACGCTTCCACCACGTCTCCGGTCGACCCGACTCCTGGATCGCCGCCGTTGACAATCATCGTCCAATCCTCGGGAGGCATCCCAAAGATGTTTCTAAAAGACGACGGATCAGAGCCATACAGGCCGCTGCGTCCCACCACTGCGATTGACTGACCGGTGCCATCCACCCCGTTCTTCCAAAGCGGCGCCACGTTATAGATGGTCGCGAAGTCGCCCGGTGCAAGAGCATTGCCACCGCTCGCCAAGTTGAACTGTGGCTTTGCGTCTGCGCCTCGCCTGATCGCCACCGGGGCTCGCTTCAGGATCCGAACCGAAGCCCGATGCGGGTAATTATTGAGAGACGCGAAACCGCGGATAACCGGTGCAAACGCGACCGGGATCGTGGGTGCCGTGGAGTTGGCGATGAACGCCGTGCCATTAGCGCTGAACTTGTGGATTTCAGTATGGAAGGCCTGCTCGACCTGCGCTGCCGCCCCGCTGAATTCGATGGAGCGACGTCCTTTTCCAACCACAATGTCGTGAAATCCCTGCTGGCTTAGCCAGTTCGTGATCGTCTGTAGGTCGGCCACACTGGCGCCGAACTTCTCCCCGAACTGTTCTGGAGTAAGCCACTGGTGATACTTCGGTGAGTTCGGGTCCTGCTGTTCGATCAGTAGTTGCTGCAGTGCGGTTTCCTGTTCAGGAGTTCCCCGTAAGAGGAGATTGATGCGGTCCATTGGAAGATCGGGAGCGACTTCTCCGTGATCAAATTGGCGTCGCGCCAAATAATGAACTTGTCCCGCCAAAGTCACCGTCTCGCTGTTGTCGATGCTCGTGGTGATACGGCGGACAGCACCAGCTTCTACTTGTGGAAATGCAAATGTGCCAAATGCGCTAACTAAAACAATGAAGATAATCAGCGACGCAGTCTTGCCCTTGGAATAAACCACGTGTGCTCCCGGTACCAACGTTCGTGAATCATCCCGGAGCCAACCGCAGGTGTCAATCGAAAAAGCTCTGAATAGCGCTGAATTATGCCCGAATACCCTGTCTGTAAATTTGTAAAGGCGGCTATGGATTGCGCGTGTTCCTTATCGCCGCAAATCCGAACGCCCGGTGTCTCATATCTGCCGGCGGTTGGCAGATGTGGGTTTGTAGAGAGGCGACCTCCCATTCACGCCTCTTTTGCTTGACTGCGGTTTTTGCTTTTGTCTTTGGTTTTTATACTTCTCGAAACTCGAAACTATTCCGTTACACTTTCTCAAAACTCGAAACTGACTTCCAGAGTTGCTGGTCGATTCACTACATCTCGGGAGTAATGAAATGTCTGACTGGACGCGAAGAGACTTCATCAAGATTGGAGCAGCAACTACCGGTTCCGCGCTGTTGCCCGGTGCCACCAGCCGTCTGCTTGCGGCGGAGATACCGTCAGCGCAGGAACACGCTGCGCACACAGAGCAGCTTTCGGAAGTCGCCGGCCCGCGCGAACGCCTGCTCATGGATTTCGGCTGGCGATTCCATCTCGGCAACGCCAACGATCCGGAAAAAGATTTCGGCTACGGCAGCCGCTCCGAGTTCTCCAAGACCAACGATCTCTTCGCTCCCTCGCAGTCTGATTTCGACGACAGCCAATGGCGCGCGCTCGATCTCCCGCACGATTGGGCTGTCGAACTGCCTTTCGTGGAAGATCGTGTACTGACCGAACATGGCTCGAAGCCAATCGGACGAGCCTATCCCGAAACCAGCATTGGTTGGTACAGGCGTGTCTTCCAGATTCCAGCTTCGGACGCCGGCAAGCGCATCTCGCTCGAGTTCGACGGAGTGTTCCGCAACGCCATGGTTGCGCTCAATGGTGATTTTCTGGGCTGCAATCTGAGCGGCTATGCGCCCTTCAGTTATGACATCACCGACTTCGTCAACTTCGGTGGCCCCAACGTGCTGGTCGTGCGCGTGGACGCGACCGAACAAGAGGGCTGGTTCTATGAAGGCGCCGGCATCTATCGTCATGTCTGGCTGGTAAAGACCGCGCCGTTGCATGTGCCGCAGTGGGGCGTGCAGATTACAACTTCCGTTCGGCCTTCTGTCGCCGAGGTCACCGTCGTCTCGCAGATCGCAAACGACCACGACGATGCCTCGCCCTGCCAGGTGGAGACGGTCATCTTCGACCCTGATGGCAAGGCAGTGGCTCGGCAAACCACTTCGCTCGATGCCCTCAACGCCCACGACGAAGCGCCATGCCGCCAGAAGTTCTCCGTGCCGGACGCGCAACTTTGGTCGCTCGATAAGCCCGTCCTCTATCGCGCCATTGTCACCATCGCCAACGCCGCCGGAGTCTCCGATCGCTACGAGCAGTCCTTCGGAATCCGGACGATTCGCTTTGACGCCAACCATGGCTTCTTCCTCAACGGCGAACCAGTAAAGCTGAAGGGTACCTGCAACCATCAGGATCATGCCGGACTCGGCTCGGCGCTGCCTGATCGCATCCAGTTCTATCGCATTGAGAAGCTCAAGGAGATGGGCTCGAACGCCTATCGCACTTCGCACAATCCGCCAACGCCGGAGCTGCTCGATGCCTGCGACCGCCTCGGCATGCTGGTTATGGATGAAACGCGCATGTTCTCTTCGTCGGACGAAGGTCTCAGCCAGCTCAGCCGCCTGATCCGTCGCGACCGCAATCATCCCTGCGTCGTTATCTGGTCCATCGGCAACGAAGAACCGGCCCAGGGAACTCCGCGCGGCGCGAACATCGCGAAGGCGATGAAGAGGCTTGCCCGACGTCTCGATCCCACGCGACTGGTCACCGAAGCCATGAATAACTCCTGGGGACTGGGGCTCTCCAGTGTTGTCGACGTGCAGGGATTTAACTACGGCAAGGCCGAGAAGATCGATGCTTATCACCAGAAGTTTCCTTCACAGCCGAGTGTGGGGACCGAGGTGGCCAGCACCGTCTCCACGCGCGGTATCTACGCCAACGACGCCGAACTCGGCTACGTCAGCTCTTACGATCTCTACGCGCCGCCGTGGGCCACCACCGCCGAAGACTGGTGGCGCACCTATGATGAGCGGATGTTTCTCTCGGGCGGCTTCGTCTGGACCGGCTTCGACTATCGCGGCGAGCCCACTCCCTACGGCTGGCCATGCATCAGTTCGCACTTCGGCTTGATGGACACCTGCGGCTTCCCCAAGGACAACTACTACTATTACCTCGCGTGGTGGCGCGACCGCCCCATGCTGCACCTGTTTCCCCACTGGAACTGGGCGGGACGCGAAGGCCAGCCCATACACGTCTGGTGCTACTCCACCCTTGAGCGTGTCGAGCTATTCCTCAACAACCGCAGCCTCGGCGCGCAGGACGTGCCGCACAACGGCCACCTCGAATGGCAGGTGCCCTACGCTCCCGGCGTCATCGAGGCCCGAGCCTACAAGGGCGGACGCGTTGTGCTCACCGAGCGCCGCGAAACCACCGGCGCCCCGGCGCGCATCGTGTTGCGGCCAGACCGTGCGCGAATCTCTGCCGATGGCGAAGATGTCTCGGTTGTCGCCGTTGAGGTCGTCGACGCGGCAGGCCGAATCGTTCCCTATGCGGGTAACGAGATCGCATTTCACATCGTCGGCGGCACCGGCAGCCTGAACGCCTCACGCCACGGCGGCGGAGGCCGCATCAGCGACGCGGAGCAGCCCGTGGGCCCGCCCCTAGGAGTGCTCAGCGCGTACGGCAAAATCATCGGCGTCGGCAACGGGGACCCCAGCAGTCACGAGGCGGATAAGAGCAACATCCGGCGCGCATTTAATGGACTATGTGTCGTATTTGTCCAAGCCACAAAACAGCCGGGCGAGGTGCAACTGCTGGCTCGCTCGTCAGGACTCGACGAAGCGACCGTGACGATCATCTCGGAACCGGCAACACCACGCCCCGCTGTTGGCCGATAACGTGGGGAGTGCTGCGCAATATAAGGAAGGAGGCGGCTGGCCCACCCTTCATGTATCATCGTGATCCGTACTCTTCCGAAACAAACTTGACGCGGTTCGTCCCGGTGTTCCGGCAGACATCCGTATTTGCTTCGGCGAGTTCGGTGGTCAACCGAACCTGGCCTCCGGCATTCGGTGTGAAACCCAGGTTAAGAGTCTTTGGCTTCCTTCGCCTGCCATGGGGACACAATGAAACTTGGGGCGCTACTCTTGCTGATGATGGCGACTTTCGTACAAGCGCAATCCGACTTCACCAAGGTGACAAAGAAACCGTTCGGCAAGATGCCGGACGGAACTCCCGTCGAAATCTACACCCTCAAGAGCGGAAAGATCGAAGCCCGCATCATGACTTACGGCGGCATCCTTCAGGCGCTGCAGGCACCCGGCCGCAACGGCAGGGATGCCGACATCGTTCTCGGTTTCGATTCGCTGGACCAGTACGTGAAGACGGAAAATTCGGCGTACTTCGGAGCGATCATCGGGCGCTTCGCGAATCGCATTGCGCACGCCAAGTTCACGCTCGACGGCAAGACCTATACGCTCCCGGTCAACGACGGCCCCAACTCGTTGCACGGCGGCCTGAAGGGCTTCGATAAAGTCGTGTGGAAAGCCAAGGAAATCAAGGACGGTGTCGAACTGACCCATGTCAGTAAGGATGGCGATCAGGGCTATCCGGGTACGCTGCGCGTCGCCGTGCGCTACACGCTCCAGGGCAACGAACTGCGCATCGAGTACGCGGCCGCCACGGACAAGGACACGGTCCTCAACCTGACCAACCATTCGTACTTCAATCTCGCGGGCCAGGGCACCGGAACCATCCTGCCCGAAGAGTTAAAGATCAACGCCAGCTACTACACGCCAACCGACGCCACGCAGATTCCGACCGGAGAGATTGCCCCGGTAGCGGACACGCCGTTTGACTTCCGCAAGCTGACCGTAATCGGCGCCCGCATCGGAGAAAATAACCAGCAACTGCACTTTGCCAGGGGCTATGACGACAACTGGGCACTGGATAACCAAAACGGGAAACTGGCCGAGGCCGCGGAAGTTTACGATCCTGCAACCGGCCGCGTGCTGACGGTGTTCACAACCGAGTCCGGCATCCAGTTCTACACGGGCAATTTTCTGGATGGGACGCTGACGGGCAAAGGCGGGCACGTCTACAAGAAGCACTACGGGCTTACGCTGGAAACGCAGCACTACCCGGATTCGCCGAACCACTCGAACTTCCCCACGACAGAATTGAAACCGGGACAACGCTTTCACTCGATTACCGTGCTGCGATTCTCCACGCGATAACGTTGCCTCGTGGAATCGAACTTGAGGGCGAGCCCCCGCCCTTTCCAGCGCACAAACTCTCGTCGTGCCCTGCTCTCGCGCGCAGCGACAGGGTGAGACATCCTGTAAAGGAGGTCATGGGACTGAACATTCTGTTGGTGGATATGGGTCTACAGAGAAGCGACCGTCGCATCCATGGCTTTTTTGCTTGTACCGGTTATCGCCATCGCCGCGCCATCGCCTTTGTTGTTGCCTTTGCTGTTGTTGCTTTTGCCTTTGCTTTTGTCTTTGCCTTTGCCTTTGCTTTTGCTTTTGCTTTTGCTTTTAGCTAATAGCTAGCAGCTAGTAGCTAATAGCTAGCAGCTTCTTTCCTCACATCATCCCCGACTTGTACACCAGCCACCACGTCAGCACCAGCGACACCATCGTCCACACCGCTCCCCAGCCGAACGACATGAAGTACGACAACGCACTCACCAGCCCCCAGAGTAACCAGAAGACTTTCTTCCTGAACTTATCGTCCACCCCTTCACCTCGCCCGCACTATATCCATGTATGTGAATACTTTATTGTCAAAACTTGAAACTGGAAACTCGAAACTTCTTTTCTCAATTCACCAGGTGCGTATTTTCTTCTTCCGCCTCGGCCACCACACCTTCTGGCAGTTCGCCACCGTTGTACTCAGCCAGCCGGTTCTTCCACTTCAGAAACTCCGTGATCCTCTGCGGCTCGATTCTGATCTCCACCCGCCGCAGACTTGCCAGCAACAGGTTCATCTCGTTCATAAATCCTTCCGGCTGTCGCAGGTTCTTCTTCGACTTCTTCACCATCGCGACCTTGCGTCCGTGGAACTCCAGCAGTCCCCATCCCTCCGGCAACTCTTCCACGCGGATCATCCCTCGTGGCGCCAGGTAATAGCGCTCGCATCCCAGCGCGATTGCGCCATTCACGCGCCACGATTTCCCGCCGTCCGCCAGAAAATCCGCACGGCTGATTTTGCACTCCACCATCACCGAGTGGTTCCTGCCTTTCCACCCGATTGCGTCCGGCATCTCGCCACTCGAGCAACCCTGTTCCGAGAGCACGATGCCGCAGCGATATCCTCGCCGCAGCCACTCCACTCCAGCCTGCACCAGTTGCGCGTGCGTCATCTTTAGCTGCCTCATCTCTTTCTTATCGCATTCTTCCCGGAATCTCCAGTATCGCAAGTGACACATCCATCGTTTCCCGCATGGCACCAACGTCCCTCGCCTTGCCTCCGGCCAAAAACGTCCAACTGAGGCGCCTTTCCTGAGCTCGTCTTTGTCAAGAGGCAAACCCATGCCGGATCCGCCACCGCCCAGTATCGATTTGTGCAATAGGAAAATATACTCGGAAGTAACTGATTACTACTTGATATCGGTAGCCTGCTCGAAGCGTTTCTGGCACGCTTCGGCGCTCGTCAGCATCGGCCCATACTCCGGACGCGTCCGGAACCGCCTTAACACTGGGTCTTCTTGCAGTGCTTCCGCCGCGCAGTAATTCTGCTGGATCGCGCTGTGCATCAATCGCGACGCAATATCCATCTGCCCGCACCACGCCAGCATCGACCCCTGCAAATATCTAAATTCCGGATCGCGCTGCGCTAATAATTTCGGCTCATACTGAAGTGATAGCACATTCAACTCCGACGCGGGCCTCTGATCAAGGCACGCTTGCCACAACCGTCCGAACCACACGTCGTTCGCGGTCATATCGTGCGCCGCGTTCTGCGCATCCTGCAAATCGCCGACGCGTAATAGTAATGCGGGCTTCATGTTTCGATACCAATCGCTGCCCGCATCCAGGTCCAGGTACTCCGTCGCGCGTTTGTCCTCACCCATCTCGAACAATCCGAACGCACACGAACGCACCGTGTAATTTCCTGGATCGAGCTTCAACGCGGTATCGCACTCCTTCGACGACTCCTGCAGCAGGCCCGCATAACGCAACACATACGCCATCGTGAAGTGGGCTTCCGCGTTGTCTGGACGCCTCTTCAACAAAGCCTTCGCGCTGTTGTATGCCTCGGTTAGTTCTCCGCGTTCCACCTGGTTGCGGATAAGGTGTGCCGCTGCCTGAATGAAGTTTGGGTCAAGCGCGACTGCTCGTTCGTAAGCTGCGCCAGCTCGTTCAAACGCTTGCTCCCCTCCGCCCGCATATTGTGAATCGTAGTAGTATCGCAAGCCCAATGCATCCCATGCCGGCGCGTAGCTCGGATCGAGTCCCACCGACCTCTCCAGCATTGCAATCGCTTGCTTATTCGGCTCCGGATCATGCGGCAGCGCCGCACTGCGCAGGTAGAGATCGTATGCTTCAGGATTTTTCGGCCGCGTGCTCTCTTCGAATCCGGTACCCTTGCCCGCAATCAGCGGCAGCAATCCCAGTCGAAGCACGACCGCCAATTGTTTCTGCATCGCGATCATGTCTTGCGCCGGCAGGATCATCGCGTTCTGCCACAGCACGCGGTTCGACGGCACATCAATCGCGGAGATGGTGATTGTCAATTTGCCATCGCGATAGAGGTACGTGCCGGTCACCACCGTTCCAACTTTCAATTCCTTTCCGACTTTCTGTGGATCGGAATTGCTCGCGTAGCGACCGCTCACATTGATAGGCCGAACTTCCAATGTCGGCGCGTACGTCAGAATCGTTGTCACTTCTTCCGCCAGCGCCAGCCGCAGATAATCATGCCCAATATCTGTTGGGTCCATCGATTGAAAGGGCAACACAGCGATGCTGGGACGCTTCGGTCCGAAGAATGGACTGTGCCGGTACCACCACAATCCCAGCACGATAACAAGCATCAACAGCACGCCTGTCGTCACCGAAAGCAGAGCAATGCTTCTCGTTCCTGCGCGGCGAAATGCTCGGGTCTTTCTACTCAGCGGCGCAGGCGTCAGGATTCCAAGCGTCTCACCGGAATCAAACACTCGCTTCAGATGAACAAGGTCCGCTTTCAACTCCGAGCAGTTCTGGTACCGCCTCAGTCGGTCCTTTTCGAGTGCACGGCCTATTATGGCTTCAAACTCTTCTGGAATTTCCGGCTTGTACGAATGCGGAGAAATTGGCCGCTTATCGAGTACCGCTGAAAGCGTATGCAATGAATTCTGGTCGCCGAATGGGCGGTGTCCAGTTGCCATCTCGTACATCACCACGCCGAGTGAAAACAGGTCCGCTCTGCCGTCGAGTTCTTCGTTTCGTATCTGTTCCGGCGACATGTACGCCGAAGTGCCTGCAATCGATCCCGTCGCCGTAATCGGTTCATCACCGGATCCGTGGCGAGTTGTTCGCAGAATTACAATCGGTTCATGGGCGATGCGTGGCGCGGCTATCAACTTCGCCAGGCCGAAGTCGAGGATCTTCGCCTGTCCGCGATCGTTAACGAAGATGTTTCCCGGCTTTATGTCGCGGTGGACTATGCCCTGCACGTGCGCCGTGTAGAGCGCGTCCGCGATCTGAATGCCGATGTCCACGATTTCTTCCGCCGGCATAGGACCGCGCTTGAGCCGTGTCGCCAAGCTCTCGCCCTCGAGCAATTCCATCACGATGTAAGGAACGCCCTTGTACTCCGCAATGTCGTGGATGGTGCAGATGTTTGGATGATTCAGTGACGATGCGGCGCGTGCCTCGCGACGGAATCGTTCAAGGATGTGAACATCGTGGGTAAGATCTTCTGGCAGGAACTTCAGCGCAACCTTGCGCCCGAGGCGAGTGTCTTCGGCTTCGTACACTACACCCATGCCGCCGCGACCGAGCAGCCTCAACACGCGATAGTGCGAGATAATCTCGCCGACCACGGCTCCCCTCGGGCGAATGGTAGCAGAATGCCGACCATTACGTTACAAGTGAAATGTACGGACGTGCTTCACTGGCGGTTATGTTGATCCCTTCCAGTCCTTTCCGGGAAAAGAATGGCCGCCGGCAAACCGGCGGCCATGTCTATTGTTGTGAAAGACTTCTACCTCTTCGGCCGATACATATCCGTCGAGGTTCCATAGAAGACTTCGGCCGCTTCCATGATCGTTTCGGAAAGCGTCGGGTGCGGATGAATCGTGTGGGCAATGTCGTAAGCCGTCGCACCCATCTCGATGGCGTGCACGACCTCGGCGATCATGTCGCCTGCTCCCGGTCCAACAATCGCACCGCCAAGAATGCGTTCTGTTTTCTTGTCGATGAGCAGCTTCGTCATGCCGTCGGTGCGGTCCAGGGCCACGGCGCGTCCGCTGGCGCCCCACGGGAATTTCGCAACTTCCACTTCGATTCCCTTGCTCTCTGCCTCGGCCTGCGTCAGACCTGCCCAGGCAATCTCGGGATCGGTAAAAATGACGGCCGGAATCGCGTACGGCTCGAACGCGACTTTGTGCCCGGCAATGTGCTCCACCGCTGTGCGGCCTTCGTGCGATGCCTTGTGCGCCAGCATCGGATCGCCAGTCACGTCGCCAATCGCATAGATCGAGGGATCGTTCGTCTGGAGTTGCTTGTTCACGGAGATGAATCCGCGCTCGTTCACCTTTACCTTCGTGTTCTCCAGCCCAGGAATCTTCGAGTTTGGACGCCGTCCCACGGACACCAGCACGCGATCGTAACTCTTCTCTACTGTTGTGCCGTCAGGCATCTTGAATGTAACCTTTACGCTCTTCACGTCGTCCTTCAGCGCCATCACCGTCGTGTTGAGCATGATCTCGCCAAAAATTTTGCTGACGCGCTTTTGCAGCGGCACAACCAGATCGCGATCTGCACCAGGCAGAAGTCCCGGCGTCATTTCCACCACGTCCACCTTGCTGCCCAGCGTGGCGTAGACGGTCCCGAGTTCCAACCCGATGTAGCCACCGCCAACCACCAGCAGCGACTTCGGCACTTCCTGCATTTCCAGAGCGCCGGTGGAATCCCAGATGCGCGGCGACTGTGTAGCCAGCGGGCCTGGTCGCGCAGGGCTTGATCCGGTCGCGATGATGATCTTGTCAAAGCTAAGCTTTTCCTTGCCACCCGCCGTCTTCTCCACTTCCAAGGTCGTCGAGTTCACGAAGCTCGCCTTGCCCTGGACGTACGTCACCTTGCGCTGCTTCGAGAGCTGGCCGAGTCCGCCAGTGAGCTTTGTAACCACACCCTCTTTGAAGCTGCGAAGTTTCGCGATGTCGATTTTCGGATCGCCGAACTCAATGCCCCAGTTCGCTGCGTGTTTCGATTCATTGATCAGCGCAGCCACGTGCAGCAACGCCTTGGACGGAATGCACCCACGATACAGGCACACACCGCCCGGATTTTTTTCCATGTCAATCAGCGTGACCTGCATACCAAGGTCCGCGGCCAGGAATGCCGCTGCGTAACCGCCTGGACCACCGCCGATGATTGCAACCTTTACATTCGTATTTGCCATTTCTCTCGCTCTCGTGCGCAGTGCGCGTGCGTTATAGTTTCAAACTTTTCAGCCCGGAACTTATCCCTGTACGGACAGAAGGAACGGCTGCTCCAGCGCCTCCACCACCCAGCGCAGGAAGCGCGCCGCATCAGCGCCGTCGACCAACCGATGATCATAACTCAGCGACAGCGGCAACATCAGCCGCGGTTCAAACTGGTTGTTCACCCACTTCGGCTCGATACTGGAACGCGACATGCCGAGAATCGCCACCTCCGGATGATTCACGATTGGGGTGAAATACGTTCCGCCGATTCCGCCAAGATTCGTAATCGTGAATGTTCCGCCTTCCATGTCTTCCGGCGTTATTTTCTTGTCTCGCGCTTTCTTTGAGATCGTCGCCAGTTCCGCGGCCAGTTCCACGATGTTCTTGTGGTCCACGTCGCGGATCACCGGAACGAGCAATCCGCGGTCGGTATCGACCGCCACACCGATGTTGACGTAGCGCTTGTAGATGATCTCTTCCTTCGACATGTCGATGGAAGCGTTGAATTGCGGGAACGTCTTCAGCGCCGAAGCCACAACTTTGAGGGTGATGGCCGTCATGGTCATCTTGCCGCCGGCCAGCTCCGCCTTCGGAGCAAAGCGTTTGCGCAATTCTTCAAGCTCGGTAACGTCCGCCTTGTCGTGCTGCGTGACGTGTGGAATCGTGTTCCACGCTTCCACCAGGTGCTCGGCAGTCTTGCGACGCACCGAGCGCATCGACACGGCTTCAATTGCTCCCCACTTGGAGAAGTCAGGCAGCTTCGGAGCTGTGCGTGCCACACCTGTGGCCTGTGCGGCCATGGCCGTGGCGGCGCCCGTGACAATCGCCTTCGCATAGCTCTTTACATCCGTTTCGCTGATGCGTCCGCCTGGACCGGTACCCTTCACTTCGAAGATGTCGACACCAATTTCACGCGCAAGTCGCCGCACGGACGGAGACGCGGGCACGGGAGCCCTATGCTCCTCACCCGCATTCTTCACGAGTTGTGGAGGAATCACTTCCTGTCGCGACACCGGTGCCGCGTCCGGCGGGAACGCCTCATGCTCGCTCTTGCCTTCCAGTTGGCGCGCCGACTGGTATGCCTGGCGTGCAAGCTGCGAACTGCTGGCTTCCTCCTCTGCCGCTGGAATGGCCGATGCGACGGCTTCAGGTGTACTCGCCGCAACTGCTCCCGCCTCGAGCGTGAAGATGACTTCGCCGACCTTGATCTTCTGTCCTTGCCTGGCCATTACTTCTCGAACGACACCGCTGACGGTCGAGGGAACTTCCACGACTGCCTTGTCGGTCTCGAGTTCCAGCACAGACTGGTTTTCGACCACGGGCTTCCCTGGCTCCACAAGCACGCGAACGACGTCGCCGGCTTCAATGTTCTCGCCAAGCTCCGGCAGACGGAACTCTGCGACGGTGCTCTTGCCGACGGATTGCATCGCGACCGGCGCGGGTGCCGGGGCTTGTGCCGATTTTTCGATTTTTGCAGGTTCCGGTTTCTTCGCTTCGGCTTTCGGAGATTCTTTTGCCGCTACAGGCGCGGCGTCCGTGCCTTCCACGGTGAGGATGACATCGCCAACTTTCAGCTTTTGCCCTTCCTTCACCTTGATCTCCTGCACCTTGCCGCCAATGGTTGAAGGCACTTCAATGACTGCCTTGTCCGTCTCCAACTCCACGACCGGCTGTCCTTTATCGATCGTCTCACCCTGCTTGACGATCACGCGTACCAGGTCGCCGGACTCGATGTTCTCTCCTAACTCCGGCAGTTTGAATTCAATGGCCACAACTTGTCCTTTCTCTGGTTAGGAAACGAACGGATCTTTTTTCTCTGGATTGATGCCGAGATCCTTGATGGCCTTCTGCACATCGGCCGCCTTCAGTTTGCCGTCGCGCATCAGACTGGTGAGTGCAGCCAGCACGATATGCTTTGCATCCACTTCGAAAAAGTCGCGCAGTGCGGCGCGGCTTTCGCTGCGTCCGAAGCCATCGGTGCCGAGTGCGACCAGCTTGCCCGGCATCCATTGCGAAATGGATTCGGGCAGCGCCTTCACGTAGTCGGAAGCCGCGACGAACGCACCTTGTGCGTCCTTCAGCACTTCCGTCACGTACGGCACTCGCGGCTTTTCTCCCGGGTGCATCATGTTCCAGCGTTCGCAGGCGTTTCCGTCCTTGTAGAGTTCCTTGTAGCTGGTAATGCTCCACACATCGGCGGCAACACCGTATTTCTCTTCGAGAATCTCCGCCGCCTTGATCGCTTCAAGCATCATTGCGCCGCTGCCGAACAGGTTGGCCTTCAGCTTCGAATCTTTCTTCGCTGACGCTTTGAAACGATACATGCCGCGGAGGATTCCTTCGCGACTGCCTTCCGGCATTGCAGGCATTGCCCACGGTTCGTTCATCACCGTGATGTAGTAGAAGATATCTTCGCCTTCGACGAACATTCGGCGAATACCTTCCTGCACGATCACCGCGATTTCATAGGCGAAGGCAGGGTCGTATGCGACGAGGTTGGGCACCGGGTATACCAGCAGTTGGCTATTGCCATCCTGGTGTTGCAGACCTTCTCCATTGAGCGTCGTGCGGCCTGCCGTACCGCCCACCATGAATCCGCGCGTGCGCTGATCGCCAGCGGCCCACACCAGGTCGCCAACGCGCTGCAATCCGAACATCGAGTAATAAATAAAAAACGGGATCGTGTTGATCCCGTGATTGGCGTACGAGGTTCCCGCTGCAATGAACGAACACATCGACCCTGCTTCGGTGATGCCCTCTTCCAGAATCTGTCCGTCCTTGGCTTCCTTGTAATAAAGCAGCGTGTCCATGTCGACCGGTTCATAGAGCTGGCCGACGCTGGAATAAATGCCAATCTGGCGGAAGAGCGCTTCCATGCCGAAGGTGCGCGCTTCGTCAGGAATGATCGGCACAATCAGCTTGCCCACCGCCTTGTCGCGAACCAGCTTGGCCACGATACGAACCAGCACCATCGTCGTGGAAGCCTTGCGGTCGCTTGCGCCCTCGTAGAACTCCTTGAACAACTCTTCGTCGACTGGAGCGAGCTTCTCGGCACGAACCTTGCGCGCAGGCATGTATCCGCCGAGCTGCTTGCGACGCTCCTGCATGTACTGCATCTCGATGCTGTCATCCGCCGGACGATAGAATGGCGCGTTGTGCAGTTCCTCGTCGGGGATTGGAATGCCAAAGCGCGAGCGGAAGATCATCAGCTCCTGATCGTTGATCTTCTTCTGCTGGTGCGTGATGTTTTTACCTTCGCCACTCTCGCCCAGGCCGTAGCCCTTGATGGTCTTGGCAAGGACAACGGTCGGAGAACCGGTATGCTCCACGGCCGCCTTGAAAGCGGCATAGACCTTCAGCGGATCATGTCCACCGAGTCGCATTTTCGCCAGTTGATCGTCGCTCAGGTGCTCCACCATCTTCAGCAGCCGGGGATCGGTGCCGAAGAAGTTCTTGCGGAAGTAGGCGCCGCTCTCGACGAAATACTTCTGGAACTGACCGTCGGGGATTTCGCCCATGCGCTTCACCAGCAGGCCATCGCGGTCCTTCTGTAATAGCGCGTCCCAGTCCGTACCCCAGATGACCTTGATGACGTTCCAGCCGGCGCCGCGGAAGGCCGCTTCGAGCTCCTGAATGATCTTGCCGTTGCCGCGCACAGGGCCGTCGAGCCGCTGAAGGTTGCAGTTGATCACGAAAATGAGGTTGTCGAGATTTTCGCGCGCTGCAAGCGTTATCGCTCCCAGCGACTCCGGTTCATCCGTTTCACCGTCGCCGAGGAACGCCCACACCTTACCCTGCTTGCTCTTCTTCAGGCCACGGTTTTCGAGATAACGATTGAACCGTGCCTGGTAGATTGCCTGGATTGGGCCGAGCCCCATCGACACCGTCGGGAACTCCCAGAAATTGGGCATCAGCCAGGGGTGCGGATACGACGAAAGACCGTGACTCTCGCTCAGCTCGCGGCGGAAATCCTGAAGCTGCTGTTCACTCAGGCGTCCTTCGAGAAATGCGCGGGCATAAATGCCGGGCGATGCGTGTCCCTGGAAATAAACAATGTCGCGGTCGCCGTCTTCGGTTTGCGCGCGAAAGAAATGATTGAAGCCGACTTCGTAGAGGGTCGCGGCCGAAGCATACGTGGAAATGTGTCCGCCGACACCTTCAGATCTCTTGTTGGCGCGCATCACCATCGCCAGCGCGTTCCAGCGCACAAGGCTTTTAATCCGGCGTTCGAGTTCCTGACTTCCGGGAAATGGCGGCTGCTTACTGGATGGAATTGTGTTTTGGTAGGGGGTCGTGGCCGAGAACGGCATGCGGTATCCCGACCGTGCCGTGTGCAGTTCCAACTGCTGCAAGAGCCGACCTGCTCGCTCGGGTCCGCCGGACTGCAATACATAATCCAGCGAGTCGAGCCACTCACGGGTCTCCAGGACTTCGAGACCCTGTGTCTCATTCTTATCAGAATTGTTCACTCGGTATTCCTCTTCACACAGACTCTTGCCCTTTATATTAAATCGTCCGGCCATGCATTGGGGATTAGGAACTAAGATTCTGAGCCGGAAG
This sequence comes from Acidobacteriota bacterium, assembly GCA_021779935.1. GTDB lineage: Bacteria > Acidobacteriota > Terriglobia > Terriglobales > Acidobacteriaceae > JAJXZT01. The sequence continues at coordinate 108,181 of JAJXZT010000064.1, read as the reverse complement.
GGTTTGAGGGCATTCTATTGAAATAGATGAGGCAACGTGCGGAAGAGTCGCGGGAATTCCTCAAGTACGTTCCAACAAGAACAATCCAGGGCATTCAATCAATGATTCTCGTCCGGTGACTGACCTTTTTCTCGTAATGCGAGACACCTGACGTGCCTTCAAAGGCGACGTCGGACCGGAATCAGCCTTCACGCAGGCAGTTCCCAACGCATTGACAGCACTCTCAATACCGCCAATATCTGATCGCATTTCTGGTGTCGGCAACCTATACTGCCGCACGACCATCGGCTCAGATGTTGTACTCCGGAATGTCCCTGCACAGGTTTTATATTGGCCTCGTCATTAAGGAGGACGATCAGATGGTGGTTATTCAGCCTGTATCATCCGAAGACAAATTGACAGTCCTGCGTGATGTCTACAAGAAGCACACCGAGGAACTGCGCGCCATCGAAGATTCTCAGATGAAACTAACCGGACTGCTCCTCGGTGTATTCAGCGCCGGTGTTTCTCTACTTGCAAAAGAAACTTCGCCACTGCATACAAATGGAAAGTTCGCGTTGACGGCAGTTGCGTTGGCCGTCCTGCTATTCGGGACGGTTTACACCCACTTCCGCAGCCGCGCACGCAGGTCTACCAGAAACCTTCTCGTCCGTTGCGAAATTGCGCTGGGTTTCTATGAGACCGGGATATACATCCCCGAGGAGGCACTGTACCGTCCTGAATTGAAGCAATTTGCCAGCGCTGGATGGTGGCTGGCAAACATCATTGCGATTGTCTGGCTTGCGGCCGCGGTTTTCTTTTGGCTCCTCTGGCTGAAGTAATCGAATTTCCCAACCGGGAAATCTAAAGTGCGCCCTATATCGAGAAACCTGGGGGCCATATTCCCCGCTGCTGGGTTCCCCGTGGCGCCGAGTTTCCTGCTGGTTACTATTGCCCACTGCCGTGTGACGTATTTCACAGACGCGGCGTGCAGAAGCGGGACTATCATGCCCAGTGCAGGGCTGCTCCGCGGTTCTGCCACAATCCTGATGTCTGCGTGGGTCAACTCTTAAGCGGAGGGGTGCCACATGTTTGAGCAGGAATTGGAACTGGAACAGAAGGAAGGCTCTTCCTTCGGTCCGCTGATTATCATTCTCCTCCTCGTCGCCATGCTTGTCGGCGGCATCGCGTGGGTCGTCTACCAAACAAGAAAAACACTGAAGCCGGAAGAAGCGTCCGCGGTTATCTCAACGATTCTCGCGAACCAGGGCCCGGCGTACGTCAAGTTTCACATTGGACACATCACGCCTGACGTCAACGAGAAACTCGAGGATCCTCAATACCGCCTGCTGGTCAAGGCCGGCATTGTCAAGATGACGAAGCCCAGGGGTGGAGTATCGGACGTCACATTCACGCCCGACGGGGAAAAACTCATCGCCTCCATTTCCGGCGTCGAAAAGACTGCTGGCTCCGGCGGAACAAGCATTTACAAGATCCCTCTGGCGACACGCTCCCTGGTCGGAATTGCCAGCATCGACAAGCTCTCACCCACTCGCTTCAAGGTGACATACACGTGGAAGTGGAACCCCAATCCGATGGGTGAAGAATTCGATGCAGATGGCAGTTTTGTAAAAGACTTCAACACCTGGGACCGGAGCACGCTCATCGATAAGTACGGCGTTGCCTTCTATCACGGGGCTCCGACGAAAGTGATGGTGATCTTGCAGCAGGAAGCCGGCGGCTGGAAGGTAGTGACCGAGTAGACGGTATCGCGATATATAGAAATTAAGGGGAGCCAAGGCTCCCCTTTGGTTTTTAGGCCTCACCCGCGTTTATAACCGGCATTTTGCGCAACACCAGGACGCGACGTGCCGTTGGCCTGAACTGGACTCGCCTGTCCTTCCGCCACTTTAGGGTGTACCAACCAGAAACACGCACATCTTCTGTATCGTCCCGTAAAGAACTGTGACCGATCTGTCGATGTTTCCATTGTGAGTCTCTCGGTAGACGCCAACAATAGAATCCGTCGGCTTCAAACCCTCGCCGCAGGAGATGCAACGATGACAGAATCCCGTGACGCGCTCAACAAGCAGCAGCTAAACCTCGAACTCCGTGACGTCGCCGAGAGAGACTTCCAACTCTGGTCGATCGGGCTGCTGGTGTTCGCCATTCTTGCCATCGGGTTTGTCGCCCTTATTGCGCCCAACCTTTTGTGGAAGGGTGAAACGCTTCACGTGGATGGCCGGTACCTCCCCCAGTTGTTTTCCGGCTTTATCGTGCTGGTGATCCTGTTCAACGTCTACATGCTTGACCAGAAACGACGCCTTAGCCAGACACGCGATCAACTGCTTCGCCGGTTGCTGGATGAGACGGCGCATCAAACATCACTGCTCGATCCGGTAACGCACACCTTCAGCCGGGTTTATCTGGATCAGGCTCTGCCGCGTGAGTTGTCACGCGCCACACGCCAGCAGTCGCAGCTCACGTTGCTGATGGCCGAAGTTGGCGATTATGCGGGAATCAAGCGTCGCTATGGGCAGCTCGCGGGCGATCACCTGCTGATGGTTCTGGCGCAAACCCTGAAGAGCACCTTGCGCGGCTCGGACATCATCTGCCGCAGCGGCGAACCGGACTTCACCGTCATCATGCCGGAAACCAATGAGGCAACCGCTCAATTTCCAATCTCCCGTATGTTGCGCGCCATCGACAAATGGAACGAAACCACCAAGCTGGAATACAAGCTCAAGGTACGGCTCGGGCTTTCAACGCTGAAGGACGGTTACGATAACGACCTGGTGCTGGAACGGGCGCGCAAGCGCATGGCTGAAAACATCTACGCTCCCAGCCGGTCCGGCGTCCCCATGGTCGAAGACCGCTCTCCAATGGTCGCAAACTCATAGGAGCGAACCATGGCCACGGCGGGTACAGTATCTGAATTCGCGGCGGAACCGGGAGAATTTGCAGCGCTGGCAAGCGCCGCTACCGTCAATATCGAACCGGATGGCGACGGCAGGGCAACTCTCCCGGCCTCCCTCGACTCCACGCAATTTGACCGCAACCAGGCCGTGCTCTCCCATCTCCACGAAGTTCGCCTGATCGCAGGACGCATTCATCGACGGTTGCCATCGCATGTGGAACTGGAAGATCTGGTTCAGGCCGGCATGCTGGGCTTGGTAGATGCCGTGGAACGCGTCGACCCAAGCCGCCAGGTTTCTCCCGACCAATACATCCGCATTCGCATAACGGGCGCAATCTTTGACAGTCTGCGTGGCCAGGATTGGCTATCGCGCTACATGCGTACTCGCCAACAGAAACTCAGCGCCGCCGCCGAACGCGCGCAGAGCCGGCTCGGCCGGTCGGTCACCGCGGAGGACATTGCTGAAGAACTGCATATGGACCTGGATTCGTATTTTGAGTTCGCCGCCGCAGTCCAGGAGCTTCGCAAGATTGACCCAAAACCGTTACCTGATGAGGACTTCGCGCCGAATACGGCCGAATTGCTCCCGGCGTCCGAGGATGCACGCCCTGACTGCGCTTTCTTCAAACATGAAATGAAGGAGGTACTAGGGAAGGTTCTCGACAGTCTCCCACAAGACGAACATCAGGTTTTACGACTATATTATTTTGAGGAGTGGACGATGCGCGCTATCGCGGCCCGTATACACCGGACCGAGTCTCGCGTCTCCCAGATCCATGCCAAGGCACTTCGGCACGTAGCAATGCGGCTGGAACCACATCCGCATCATCCCCGGCTTCGCCCCGGCCGAACAAGAGGGACGGTAAGAGCGCAGTGAGGAGTTCCCCGCATGACCTCGGTTCCGGGTCCCGGCCCCAGGGTTCTTATTGTTGACGATGAACCGTCAATGCGCGACGCAGTGAGCGAAATGCTGCAGACGGTTGCCCATTCCGTCACCACAGCCTCCAGCGTTTCCCAGGCAATTGCACTGCTTTCCACCACGCCCGTCGATGTCGTTTTGTCCGATCTCTACATGCCGGGAGGAGTTGGCACACAACTTCTGCAATTCACCGCCACACGAAATCACGATCCGGCAGTAATTATCATGTCCGGGAAGCCAGAGCTCGCCGATGCTGTCGCCAGCGTTCAGATGCGGGCGGCCGACTTCCTGATGAAGCCGTTTTCCCGGACCGCACTGATTCAATCCGTAGAGCGCGCCTTCAAGTCGGTTCAGCGGGAGCGAAGCAGCCGGTTGCTGCAAGTAGACGGCCACGCCAAGTTGCTCACCGCAGTGGAACGCGCCAGCATTGAAGCGTTTATCGTCGCCCTGGACGCAGCCGAGCCGGATACATGCATACACTCCTTGCGCGTTCGTGAATACACGATGCACCTGGCCGAGCTGGCACACTACCCCGAAAGCGAACTTGTCCAACTGAATTACGCCGCACTGCTGCACGACGTCGGTAAAATCGCCATCCGTGACTCTATTCTCGACAAGCTGGATCCCCTGACCAGCGAGGAGCGCGACGAAATTCGGCGGCATCCAATCAAGGGTGCAGAAATGCTCTGGCAGATAGACGCACTCCGCCCATCCGCTGCAATCGTTCTCCGCCATCATGAACATTACGATGGCTCGGGCTATCCAGATGGAATCAAGGGGAAGAACATCCCGTTCGGGGCGCGGCTCTTCGCCGTGGCGGACGCACTCGACGCGATGACCTCTGATCGTTGCTATCGCAGTTCGCTCGGTTATGCGCTGGCAAGTGCTGAAATCCAGCGCGGCAGCGGAACCCAGTTCGATCCGGAAGTCGTCGCACTCTTTACCCAGGTTCCGGAACTTAAGTGGCTTGAGCTTCGCGAACGAGCTGACAGGACCGCAACCCAGGGGATGACGGCGTTGCTGCAACCGTTTGCGGGATCGATCTCGAGGTTGATTTCGTTTAATTCGCGCGAGAATCCACCTTGTGCGGATGTCTAGCGGATTCGCCGTTTTCAATCCATCTTTCGTCCATCAGAGTTTGGTCATAGAGTCTCCAGCCAGATTGGCACCACGATAAAATCCCACTCAACCTGTCATCGCCGTGTACCAATTCAGAACACCACCAAAATAATTCATTGGACTTTTTCCGTACCAGCTCACGCGAAAGATGTTTCACTTTGGAAATACAAGTGGACTTCTTCACAAGTTGTTCATTGCAAGAAAACTCCCGGTAGCGGTGGTTGACGGCTGTCGAGGCCGTCGTCCGAAGCTCAGCAGAATTGGGCAGGAAGGAGTCGTAAGAGATATGACGAAACAAGACCGTCTGTCCCCCTCCCAGAGCGCGGCTTCCCTGGCGAATCCAAAGACGGGTGCATCGCAACCGGCGGCAATCCAGGCATCCATTGCACCTGCCGCAAGAGACGAGCAGGAATCCCCGCGAGACGCGGCGATTTCAACCCGGCTGCTGGTCGTGGACGATGAACGACCGATTCGCGCAGCGTGCGAAACCATCGCACAGAGCGTTGGCTACTCCACGGTTTCCGCACAATCCGCCGATGAGGCCCTGCGATTTCTCGGTACGCAACCGTTTGACGTTGTTCTGATGGATTTGCGGATGCCAGGCATGAGCGGATTGGAGGCGCTTGATCGCATTCGAACCTCGTATCCCGACGTGGTTGTCGTCATGATGACCGGCTACGGGTCGATCGAGTCCGCAGTGGAGGCGATGAAGAAAGGCGCCTATGACTATATTACGAAACCATTCCACGTGGAGGAATTGCGCCTGCTCCTGCGGCGCATCGATAAGCATCTCCAGATGACCGCTGAAAACAGGGTTCTGCGCGAGCAGATGCACGCCTCCGGTGGATTCTCCCTGATGGTCGGCCGGTCTCCAGAAATGCAGAAATTGTTTCGCGTGGTTGGCCGCGCTGCCTTCAGTACGCACCCTGTACTTATCCTTGGCGAGAGCGGAACCGGGAAAGAAGTGCTGGCTCGTTCCATTCATATCTCCGGTCCCAATCGCGAGAAACCATTCCTGCCCGTCGACTGCGGTTCGTTGATCCCATCTCTTCTGGAAAGCGAATTGTTCGGACACGTGAAAGGTGCGGTTCCCGGAACCACGACGAGCAAGGAAGGGATGCTTGCAGTGGCCGATGGTGGGACGCTGTTTCTCGACGACATCGCGGAAATGCAACTCGATTTGCAGGCAAAGCTTTTGCGCGCCATCCAGGAGAAGGAAATCCGCCCGATTGGAGGCACCAAGACGGTCCCGATCAACGTGAGAATTCTTGCGGCAACCTCCCAGGACATCGATCGCGCCGTTGCCGAAGGACGCTTCCGTCAGGATTTGTACTTCCGGCTCAACGTCCTGTCGATTCGGATTCCTCCATTACGTGAACGCCGCGAAGACATACCCGTCCTGGCAGGATATTTTCTCCAGCACGTGGCGCAGCAGGATGGCCTGAGGCACATCATTTCGGATGAAGCGCTCAAGAAACTTCTGGAATACAACTGGCCGGGCAACATTCGAGAACTGGAGAACTGCATCGAACGGGCCTGCTCCATGTCTTCCGGAACTACGCTTCGTGTGGCTGATCTGCCTGCCGCGATACGTGACTGGCAACCCGCAACGGTCGATAAGCCGAAGGAAGAAGCACTGACCCTTGCCGAAATTGAAAAACGGGCCATCCTCGGAACGATTGAACGGATGAACGGCGACAAGTTGAAAGCGGCACGAGCACTGGGCATCGGGCGGACAACGTTGTACCGGAAGCTCAGCGAGTACGAACAAGGCGGCGAATAGTTGTCACGCGCTTGGGAAAGGCAGCCGGCTCCATGATTCTTCTAATTGCGTCCTGTGAGCGCCGCGGAGAATTGGCCGAGGCGCTCCGCTTGAATACAAGCCAGCATGTGGATGTGGCGACCTCGCTGAAGAAGGCGGCATCCATGCTTTCCAGCGGCCAGTACACGGCCGTCGTCTGCGACGAAACACTGATCAACTCCGATCCACTCAGTGCGGAAGCTTTTGTGGAACGCTGCTCCACCACACTCCCCATCCACGTAAACCTGGCTGTCTCCGGGATCTCTCGAATTGTCCGCGAAGTAAGGGTTGCGCTTCGCCGCTACGACACCGAACAACAGGTTGCCATGCGCGCGGCTGAATTCTCGTTGCGCAGCGATCTCCGCAGCGCCGTGACCGCGATCCTGCTTTCAACCGATCTGGCAATTCATTCCGACAATCCCGCGGACGCCCAGCAGCACTTGCGAACCGTCTATGACTCGGCGGAAAAAATCCGCCAACGACTGGAGACCGCGCAGTAACGGCCCTGGGTTCATATCGGCAAGTAGCAGGGAGTCCAGAGAAGCAGTATGAAACTGGTCAGCGATTTCCGTGAAATTTTCGATTCCGCTCCATCCATGATGCGGATCGCCGATGAAAATGGGGAATGTTTCTACTTCAATCGCTGCTGGCTCGCCTTTACCGGCAGAACTCTGGAAGAAGAAGCCGGGTTTGGCTGGAGCAACAGCGTTCACCCCGACGACCTTGATGCTTGCCTGGCACAATACCGGGATGCCCTCGGCAACCGGCAGCAATTTCAACTGGAATACAGGCTGCGCCGTCACGACGGCGAGTATCGCTGGGTGCTCGACAATGGCGCCCCTCGCACCAGCGATGGCACATTTGCCGGTTACATTGGTTCATGCATCGACATCACCGACCACAAGACCGCCGAGATGGATGCCATCCGGACAGCCGAAAACCTTGAACTGCACATTGCAGACAGGACCGCCGAACTGCTGGAGGCCACGAATCGCATGCGCCGGGTTTTCGAATCCGACCTGATTGGATTGATGTTCTGCGATGCTTCCGGCCAGATACGTGACGCTAACGATGCCTTTCTCAAGATGCTGGGGTGCAGTCGCGAAGAACTGCTCAACGGGAAACTCTCGTGGATTGCTCTGACCGCACCTGAATTTCGCGACGCCGATCAGCGTGTTCTGCATCAACTCCTGCAGAATGGAGCTTGCCCGGCTTACGAAAAAGAATTTCTTCGGAAAGACGGCAGTAGGGTCTCCGCGTTGGCGGCGGGAGCACTTCTCGACGCAGGTGGCGGCGAAATCATCGGCTACGTGCTGGACATCTCCGAATTAGCCAAGGCGAGGCAGGAGATCGAGCGTCTCGCCCGAATCGTAGAAAACACCGACGACGCAATTCTCTCGCTGTCGCTCGATGGTCGCATACAGAGCTGGAATAAGGGTGCGCAGCGATTGTTCGGCTATACCTCCTCTGAACTCATCGGGGCCCCGGAGTCCATACTGCTTCCCCCAGGAAAGCATCAAACTTCAATCGACCTTCTTCGGCTGCACGGCAACGCCGAATTCACTGATCACTTTGAAAGTATTCGGAAACGGCACGATGGAACAAACATCCCCGTTACCATCACGCTCTCGGCCATTCACGATCGCAACGGAAATCTGGTTGGCACTGCACAGATCATTCGTGATCTCACGGAAGCAAAACGTGCCAGTGAACTCGAGGAGCGCTACCGTCATGCACAGCGAATCGAGTCCGTGGGCAGGCTCGCCGGCGGCATTGCACACGACTTCAATAATCTGCTCATGGTCATCACCAGCTATTCCGAGTTGCTGCAGGAGCACCTTCCTCCCGAGCATCCCGGTCGGCGTTATATTGCTGAGGTAATTTCCGCGGCAGAACGAGGCTCGTCGCTGACGCAGCAAATGCTTGCCTTCAGCCGCCGCCAGGTTCTGTCGTCTGAAGTCATTAACCTTGACGCGATTATTCAGGAGACACTGAAAATGTTGGGCCGGATGATCGGTGAAGACATCACTCTCGATTACTGGCCGTCCCCCGATCTCTGGAGCATCAAGGCCGACTCTGGCCAGATCGTCCAAGTCTTGCTCAATCTCGCCGTCAACGCGCGTGACGCTGTGCCGCATGGCGGCTCTGTTGTGATAAGGACCTGCAACAGAATCCTCGACGCCAGCTATCCGGTGGAGAATGCAGTGATCCCTCCCGGTCGCTACGTCGTTCTTTCCGTCGCCGATACAGGCACCGGTATTTCCGCGGAAATTCGAGACCACATCTTCGAGCCATTCTTCACCACCAAGGAACTTGGCAAAGGCACGGGACTGGGACTTTCCATGGTTTATGGAATTGTCCAGCAGAGTGGCGGCTATATTTCTCTGGAAACGGCGCCGGGCGGAGGAACGCACTTCGACCTCTATTTTCCTGCCACGGATGAAGTGGTCGAGCAACCGACTCCGATGATCAAGCCGGCGTCCGCCAAGGGCGGCAACACAATCCTGCTGGTGGAGGATGAGAGCGCGCTCCGGGCTTCCATTGCAGATTTTCTCTCCGAACATGGATTCACCATCCTGCAGGCCAGCGATGGACTCGACGCCCTGCGAGTAGCTGACTCACACCCGGGACTGATCAGTGTGGTATTGACCGACGTTGTAATGCCGCGATTGAATGGCAAGGAACTGGTGGACCGGCTTTCTGCCAAGCGTCCCGATATCAAGGTTCTCTACATGTCCGGCTACGCGGACGAGCGTGTGGGGCGCCACGCACTGTTGGAAAATGGAGCTGCCTTCCTGCAAAAGCCATTCACATTTTCCAAGCTGCTGGCCAAGATACGCGAGCTCGTTACGAGCTAGGCGGCCGGCTTCGCGGACATTAGCGCGCTACGTACAACAGCCATCCGATGCCAACGATTAATGTAGCCAGCGTCACCGGCACACCAACCTGAAGATATTCCCAGAAACTAATCGGGGCTTCGTCGCGCGCTTTCTCCACCACGATGATGTTCGCCACCGATCCGGTAATCGTCAAATTTCCAGCCAGTGTGCTGGTAAGCGCCAGCAGCATCCACGAGCGCTGCGGGTCCGCCATCTGAGGAATAATTCCCTTAAGCAGCATCACCGCGGGTACGTTGCTTACCACGTTCGAGAGTAGCGTTACGGCTCCCGAAAGAACGAACGGATCATGCAGGTTTCCGCGTTGCGCCACCGCAAGCAGTTTGCCTGCAATGCCGGCTCGCTCCGCTCCGCCAAGGATAAGGAACAACCCCATAAACAGAACGAGCAGCGACCAATCTATTTCCTCGAAGATGCGTTGACGGTCGATGCCCGGTCCCAATAGCATGAGCGCTCCACCAAGAGCCGCGACCGGGGCCGGCGAATACCCCGCAAAAAATCCTGCAATGACGAGCGCCATCACTCCGAGCGGCCACGCCAGGTGTGTCTCCTGACGCGCCGTTCTGTGTAAGGGTTTCTCAACATTGCTTGCATAACCTTTGTATTTCCGCTCCGTATACCAGTGCAGAATCGCCCAGTCGAGCAGCAACCCTATGGCCGCCACCGGGCCAAGGTGGGTCAGAAATCGAACGTACCGAATGCCTGATAGCGATCCGATCAAAATGTTCTGCGGATTTCCGGTGATCGTCGCCACGCTTCCTATGTTCGAAGCGGTTGCGAGAGCAAGCAACATTGGGACAGCGGGTCGCTTCAATTGACGGCTCAACCGCAACACCAGCGGAGCCATAAAGAGGCACACAACGTCGTTGACCAGGAACGCGGAGAGGATTCCGCTGGCAAAAATGATGCCGGGCAGCAGGTGCGGCGGATCGATGCGCTCAGCAATCGTGTCGGCGACGCGATCAAAAAAACCAGCCAGGTGCAGCCCCGCCACGATCAGCATCATTGAGAACAGGAGAACAATCGTAGCGAAATCAATGGAGCTAAGCGCACTTCGCCGGTCCAGAACTCCAAACACAAACATCAACACGGCCGCAATCAAGGCAACCGCCGTGCGATCCAGTTTCGTCCCGGGCAGCCGCCCGAACGCAAAAACGGCGTAGCTCACCGCGAACAATATCCACGCTGCTGTCAGGCTGACATTCGCCATGGTCAACGTCGTCAGTACCATCCCTTACTCCGTGCTCGCCCGTGCAAATAGAATCGTGATCCACGTGACCGTGAAGACCAGCGCGACGCACGCCGGCCATCCGCCCCACTTCCAGAAGAACGCGGGCACCACCGCGCCAAGGCTACCTCCCGCATAATAGAACGTGAGGTACAATCCTGCCGCCGCCGAGCGGGCGCGCCCAGCGACCTTCCCCATCTGGGATGTTGCCGTCGCCTGGAGAACGAACTTGCCGGACGAAAATAGTGCCAGTCCAATAATGATCCCCGGCAAAGACGAGAGGAGCGTCAGCCCCAAGCCTATGCTGCTCAAGCATGCCGCCAGTGTCGCGGTCTTCAGGAATCCGACGCGATCAAGATAGCGCCCGGCAACCGGAGTGATCACAAGTCCCAGCAGGTAGACGAAGAAAATACTGCCAAGTTCCGCAGTGTTCAGATGATAAGGAGCGGCCGCCAGGTGGAAATTGACATATGTAAATGCAGCTACCAGCGCGAACAACAGACTGCTGCCCATGCCGAACGTCGCCAGCAGCCTGGTGTTTCGCAGATGACCGAAGAAGTGCCCTACCGATTCACGCACCTGGGATGACGCCACAAACTTCTCAGAAGGAGGAAGCCATCTCCACACTCCCAACCCACCGAGAAGGTTCAGCATCCCCAGCACGACAAACGCAGTGCGCCAGTTCCAGTGGGTCGTTATGATGCCGGGAATCAGCCGTCCGAGGAAGCCGCCGAAGACGGTTCCCGCCACGTACGCTGCCATCGCCGCGCCCACGCCGCGCCCGGCCCATTCTTCATTGATATACGCCATGGTGACGGCGATAATGCCGGGGATAAACAGCCCTTGCAGAAACCTCCAGAAGATAAGGGCGTGGAGACTTCCGGACGTGGCGGCGAGAAATGTGGGAACCGCAAGCCCGAAGAGCGCCGGTACAATAATTCGCTTGCGCCCGATCCCTTCAGCGAAAAGCCCGACAAACGGCGCGGCAATTGCGACTGCGAGGATCGTGGCGCTTACCGTCAGGCTGACTTCGAGTTCGCTCGCATGGTAGATGCCCTTAAGGAATGGCAGTAGAGCTTGCGTTGTGTAGACATCGACAAAGGTCGTAGTGCCGGCGAGCATGAGCACCAGAACGCCTCGATCAACTTGCCAACTCCTGGCTGGCGTTGACTCCTCGATGAGAAATGGCTCCATGCTGTTCGGCTTCTGCTGGCTCCTGTCCTTTATGATCCATGTTCAGCGGCACTTTCGTCCAATCAGTACGCCACTCGCTCGACCGGAACCTCACGCCACGCCTGCAACAACGGGAAGTACAATCCACACCGCACCGGTCGCGCATCAAATAAACTCATTGCTCTGGCGTAGCGCCGCAAATCTTCCCGGTACTTGTCCTCTTGAGCTTTCAAAAACTCTTCCAGCAGACTGCCCCCAGGATCGCTCGTTTTATAATCGACGACCCAGCGATCGCCATTTCCATCGACAAACGTACGATCCACCTTCATGCGTTGCACGCGTCCATCCAGCACAACTGTCAGATCAAGCTCGCAGTCGGACTCCGCGTGCTGCTCCAGCAGCCACCGCCCTCGCGCATCCGTCAGCGTGTTGAGCAGAGCCTTCTTCACTTGCGCACACGCTTCGTCCAGCGATTGAGTGGCGAGGCCCGTGTTGGCCAGCGCCGTGCGAATAGCCCCGCTGGAATCCGCGATTCGCGCGGTTGTCCAGTGTTCCAGTCCCTCGCGCGCAATCTTTTCCAGGAACGCGTGCGTCACCGTTCCGACGCGCCGCAGTTTCTGTCCAACCCACTCGAATGTGTGTGGAGTTGTATTTGACATATCTATTGGCGCCACCGCGTTCCACTCCAGCGGCGTGGGAGCATCGGGCAATGTCCATTCCGCATGCAACGACCGCAGCAACCGCGCGCTGCGTACCGGAGGATTCTCCGAACTCTGCGGATCGCCTTGTGAGGCAAACTGCTCGCGGATGCCCGGTACATTCCACAGCATGTCGAGCAGAGTACCCTTACCCGGTCTGCCAGTTTTCGGCAGGGTTGCCAACAGGTGCAGATGTTTCTTCGCGCGCGTCGCCGCCACGTAAAGCAGCCGCTTACTCTCCTCGTATGCTCTGTCATCCGCAAGTTGATGCAGGTACTTCTGGATGGTCCCCAACTTTTCTTCTCCGCGATCCGTCACACTCTCCATCGGGGCCAACAATAGCTCGTCCCTTCCCTCCAGTACCTGCTCTCGCCAATAGAGCAGTTGCCGCTCGTCGCGCTGCGGGGCGCGCCCAAGTCCCGGCACAATTACCGTGTCCCACTCCAGTCCCTTCGCATTATGGATTGTCATGATCTCAACGCGAATCTGCGGCGAAGTGTCCGGCGGAGCATAGAGTTCCTCCATCTTTCGCGTCAAGAGATCCATGTCCGCGACTAATCCGCCCACTTCCAGTTGCTGGATCAACGCGAGGTAAGTTTCTACATCCAGGAGATTGGCGCTCGATTCCCCATCCCGCAATGCCGCCGGGCCGCCCAGAGACACCCACGTACGCTCCACTAACGCGCGCAATGGAATCTGTCCGCGATCTTGCAACGCATCTTCCATGACCGCGCGGACCCTTTGCACCCGCCGTTGGCCATCATCGCTCAGACTGCCGATGCGCTCGCTCAACAGTTTCCACACCGTGCTTGTTTCGTCATCACGACAAAGTTGCCACAGGTCCCCCAGGGAAAGCCCGCACCATGGAGCGCGCAACACCGCCAGCCACGATGTGCGATCCGCGAAATTCACCAGTGCTCTCGTCAATGCATCCAGATCGCGAACAACCTGACGTTGCGGCAACGAATCGATCTTCACCGCGCGAAATGGAACTCGACTCTCGCGCAGGACCTTTACGATATGAGCCAAGTGTGACCGCGCTCGCACCAGCACCGCAATCCGCTGCTGCGTGTCCTCTTGCAGCGCTCCTTTGATTAATTCCGTTACGCGCTGCGCTTCTGATTCGTAGTCCTGCGGTGCAAAGCCGTGCATCGCGACTGCCGTACCTTCTGCGGCTTCCTTCACCGCCTTGCACGGCGCGTACTCCACGGCGCCGGTCAACTCGTTATCTTCATCGAGAATGTGCGGAAAGGTCGTGTTGAACCACTCAACCAGTCCTGCCTGTGAACGGAAATTCGACGTCAGACGCAACGCATCGAGCGCGATATCGAATTGGTGATTCTCCCATGTCCGCTTGAACTGCGTGACCTCCGCGGCCCGGAATCCATAGATCGACTGCATAGGGTCGCCGACGAGAAACAGCGAGGTCCCCTCGGAAGTCCATGAGGCAATCAGGCTCTGCAGAAATTCGATCTGCGATATCGATGTGTCCTGGAATTCGTCGACAAGAATATGCTGGATTTTCGCGCCCAGCACCAGTCCCAGGTCTGTTGGCGAATCCTTTGGCCCAAGCGCCTCACGTGCGGCCTGCGCCACCTCGATGAAATCCACCTTCGACTCTTCGGCACACACAATCTTCAGATTGGCCACTGCCAACGGCAGCGCCAGCAGCAGCGCACGTATGAACGCCCACTGTTGCGCGGTGTATCGAGAGGGTGGCAGCACATCCAACCGGCGCAGCAATTCGCAGAGGAGCGCAGCGCCTTCAGCCTCGCCGAGCACCTCAAAGAATGCCTTGCACTCGTCGCGATAGCTCGCATGTTCTTTGGGAAAGCCTAATTTCACATTGAACGCTTTGCGAATGCTCTTTCCATCTCCAATCACAACGAAGTTGCGCAACGCACTCCACGCAGCTAGGTCCTCCACTTCCGTTCCCGGCAACGCGATAATCCCCTTCAGCCTCGCGAGTTGATCATCTTCCTCGACGTGGCTGCCCGCGAAGGATGCGCACTGGAGAATTTTGTTGACCGTCTCGGCATCGCACAGCGCGAGCACGTCCCTGCGTACTTGACGAAGTTCGTGACACACGGAGTCCGCCAGGGCCTCCTCCAGTTTCAGCCGCAATTCGTCGAGTTGCGATTCTTCCAGCGCATCCGACCTGCCAAGAATGCGCATCCACTGGTCCCGCCGCCCCAGCATCTTCGTGAACAGATCGCGCGCCGTCATCACACGGTTGTCAAGGTCGAGCAGCAACCTCGCTACTGCATCGGCAATGGGCTTATGATCGCTGCCAAGCAGCGCGATTGTTCGTGCAGAAGCCTCTTTATAAAGTGGGGTTGGATCGTCGGTGACTTCCAGTTGCCTTGCCATCGACGCCAGCACCGGCATCTGCCGTGCCAGTGCATCGCAGAAGGAATCCACAGTGCGCACCTGTAGGCGCGACGGATTTTCCAGTAGCTTCCAGCCATGCTGCGCGTCGCGCTGTAACACTTCCGCCGCGACTCTGCGCCGTTCGTAATCGTGAGCCTTGTAGCATTGTTCTTCTTCCGCCGTCAGCGGTCGCGACGCTTCTTCCAGTGCTTTCAGGATGCGAGTTCGCATCTCGCTCGCTGCCTTGCGCGTAAATGTAATCGCCAGCACCGACTCGGGTTCTTCCAGGGGAGCCTCGGCCAGCACGCGCAGAAAGCGCAGCATCAGCAGTTCGGTCTTGCCTGAACCAGCCGGCGCCTGCACGATGAACGACCGCGATGGATCGGTGACAATGCGCCGGACGTTCGCGTCGGAAATGTCGACGGGCAGTTGATATTCACTGCTCATCGTCCACCTCCTCATCTCCCGGAACGCCCTGCTCAGCTACGCGGCATAATGCCTGCAAGTGGCACAGCGCGCAGGTCGAGTTGCGTCCGCTCTTCGGCGGCCTCTTCGGATCGACCGTTGCGTTTCCCGCCAGGAAATCTCCCGCAAGCCTCTCCATCTCGGGAACCCAGGTCGCACGCCGTTCCGCAAATTCGCGGGAGTTATCCCTGCCGCTCCCCAGAATCTCCTTGCGCGTAGCGTAACCTTTCAATGTGCAATCGCCGCGATTCACCACTGCGAATGCAACTCCCGCAACCTCTTTGCCTTGCGCTTCAAGCGCGCCGACGTATATGGGAAGTTGCGGACTTTCCGGCCGCGGAGTCTTCCATTCTCCCGGACTGTAAGTGGTTGTGCCAGTTTTATAGTCCAGCACGACAAGCGCGCCATCGTCGAGGCGATCGAATCGGTCGATTCTTCCGTTCAACTTCAGACCCGCAATTTCCCACTCGATCTTCTGCTGATGCTCGATAACCGCGAACGGCTCGCGACGCCGCTCGACATCCAGCCATTCGTGCGTAAGCGCGATCAATCGAGTCCGCTCCAACTCTCTCAAGCGATGCGTCCAAGGATCGTCATCGGATGGAAAAACTTCGCGCAACGCCTTCTCGACGGCTGCTCGAACGATCAGCCCAATGTGTTCTTCGCCGCCCGGCGGATTCTGCAGCGTGAACAAATCGCGCAATTCGCGCCAGACATTCTCCAGGACTCGCTCCACGATGTTGCCGCGTAGCGTAGCCTTCAGCCCGGGTTCCGGATGCTCCGGCTTCGTTGCTCCCAGCCGTAACTCTGCGAATGCACGAAATGGGCACTTTGACTGCAACTCCAGGAGTCGCGTCCCGCTGTGCATCAAGTTCTGCCGTGCAATCGGCGGAGCAAATTCGTCCTGGCTCTCCTCTAACTTGCTTCCTTCCTGCAATTCCATCCATCGTGGAACGGCCGCCTGCGCAATTTCATCCCTGTCGATCTTGGGGACATTGCTGAGCAACGGTGACGGACGCAGTTCGCGATCCTGTTCGCGTTGCGGCGAACTGAAGATCACTTCCGGAGAGCTTTGCGCCAACCGCGCAAACACGGTGTGCGAAAATTCTATTTGCGCTTCGCACGAGCTTTCGGGAACGCCCGCCGCGCGCTGCAATGCGACTGGCAGGAATGGATTCGGTCTCTTTCTTGCAGGCCACACTTCGTCGGTCGTTCCGCACACCCACAAGTGATCGAACCGAGAACCGGCCGCCTCCATCTCGCCCATCACCTGCACAGGCGCGCCAACGTTTTCGGGCTTGAAGATCGTCGTATTCGCCTGCTTCAGAAGTTCCGCGACAGCGAACGAGTACGGTACTGTTGGAACCACCGCGTCCAGCGATGCCAGGGTCGCAAGCAGGTTATTCCATTTCTCGCTCGTCTGATATTCGCCGCTGTTTAGGCGTCGGCCGCTTTCCTTCTCGATCGGCCAACGAATCGCTCCCAGTATCTCTTGCATCCGGTCTGCCCAGACGCTCATGGATGCCCTCGGCGGGTTCGCACGCATACTTTCCATTAACGCCTGCAACCGTGTGTGAATCGTTCCGCCGCTTGCCCTTCCTTCTTTCGTGTTGAGGAGAGCAAGTGCGTCATTGATCGTGACCCCTGCGCGGACCCTCCCCGCAAACCAATGTGCGAGTCGCGTTCCTTCATCCGTTCCCGCTCCATCGCCCCACGCATATGGCGAACGCAATAACTCAGCAAACTCTACGAACGGAACTTCGCCGGCAGCGAGTTTCAGTGTGAGCAACGCAGCGCGCACAATTCCGTAATCCGACAGTGGAATTCCCAGGGAAATATCGAACGCCTGCGGTCCCTTCACGCCGCCGAAAAATTCCGGATGCAATGTCGACAGGAAAATTTGCTCCGCTTCGGCCCGTACCTGCCCGAGGCCGGGCACAACTATTCCGATTCGAGCCGCAGGATTCTGCACAAGTTTTGCGCGCGCCCATGATGCCGCTCTCCGCAGTTCATCCGCGCAGTCGTCCAGAGTCACGTGACGGGCCCTGGCCCAATCTGCATCGCGCTGGGCGCCGAATTCCTCCACTTGCACGCCACGCGATGCCAGCCACTGCCGCAGTTCTCGCTCCTGTGGCTTGACGCGGTCGAAGCCCCAAAACGCCAGTCGCTTTGGCTGCAATTCCGGTGATTGCTCCCACACGCCCCTTATCTCGTCCGGAGCCGTGACCGCATCAATCCACTTACGCTGCGCGAGTTGCCGTTCGTAGTTCTCGGCCCAACCCACGAATTCGCGTCCTTCCGGGATTGCATGAAACTCTCCGGCACCGAGCGGAATACGATAACTGTGAACGAGCTCCCACGCCTCCATCGCCTCTGAAGCAACTCCTGCCGGTTGCAGCAAGCCTCGAGAGCTGCCACTCAGCTCAAGCGTGACTTCCCACATTTTTCGCTGCTGTGCCGGCGAGAGCAGGACCTTCCCGGTTGCTCCCGCTAATTGTGCGTCACTCCATGCACGACTCATCCATGCATCCTGCGGCAGCACATCGGGAGTTCTCCATGCGCTCTCCTTGTCGCGAAGATGCCTGGCACACTCAGCCAGCACGGCGCGGGCTGCACGCGTGTTTGCCGTCACTACCGTGGCGCCGTCCATCGCCGCTGCGACGGTGGCTTGGAATTGTGATTCGTAATCAGTCGGCATAAGGACCACTTGAACCTGGACTTGCATTGATACACGAGTCGCTTTGTATCATACCGAGGATCGGTCTATTGAAAAGAAGAAAGCCCAGTCGGAATCCCGGCTGGGCCTGTGTCCCAAAAACAGAAGTGTGCAATCAGCCAAGAACCATCCCGATGCATTCGCCAAATCCGATTCTTGCCGCGCCTGTTTTCTCGCAGAATCCGCGTACCACGACCTCGTCGCCGTCTTCCAGGAACCGGCGCTGCTCGCCCGACGGGAGTTGGATGGGCTCGCTCCCTTTCCACGTAATTTCAAGCAGGCATCCACGCGCATCTTTCGAATTGCCCGACACCGTACCACTCGCCAGCAGGTCACCGGGTTGGAGATTGCAGCCGTTGCTCGCGTGATGCGTAATCAACTGCGCAATGGTCCAGTACATGTCGCGAAAGCTTCCGCGACTTAACCGATGCGCCGCCAGCCGCTGGTCGCGCATCGCCCGCGTTGACAGATAGACCTCGAGCGTGATGTCCACTCCTCCGTAGCGTTCATTCTCATCGCTCGCCAGGTAGGGCAATGGAACCGGATCGCTTTCAGGACGCGCGAACGCCGGAATTCTATAAGGAGCCAACGCTTCCAGAGTCACTACCCACGGAGAAACCGTGGTTGAAAAGTTCTTGGCAAGAAATGGCCCAAGCGGTTGATATTCCCATGCTTGCACATCACGTGCTGACCAGTCGTTGACCAGGCATAGCCCGAATGCGTGCTGCTCCGCATTGCCAATCGCAATCGTGGTGCCGAGTTCGTTGCCGGTGCCGACGTAGACTCCAACTTCGAGTTCGTAGTCAAAACGCTTCGTCGGTCCAAACACTGGGACATCGCTGCCGTCAGGCTTGGTCTGCCCGCTCGGACGTTTTACCGGCGTTCCGCTCGCAACGATCGACGATGCCCGGCCGTGGTAACCAATCGGCACCCATTTGTAGTTCGGCAGCAGCGGGTTATCCGGACGAAACATACTGCCTACGTTTGTTGCATGGAAGATCGATGCGTAGAAATCCGTATAGTCGCCGATCGCAGCTGGAACCATCAGGCGGACTGTCGACATCGCAACCAGGTGCTTTGCGACATCCCGTGCGCGCGGGAACTCGTCACGCAGGAGATGGAAGATACTGCGTCGCAGCGCCGACCAGCGTTGCCAGCCAAGGCCCATCAGTTCGTTCAGGTTCTCATCCTGGCACGCCTCCAGGGTTGCCTCGTCGACGCCATCCAGCAGATTGTCTTCCGCACATGCGCACAGGTTTAACACCTGGTCGCCAATTGCAACGCCGATACACGCGCGGTCCTTGCCGCAATGAAATACACCGTATGGGAGATTCTGGATTGGAAAATCGCTTCCGCCTGCGTTGGCCGATTCTACCCACGAGCGCGCGTTCGGCTCATGCGTTTCATTGATGGAATAGATCATAAGATTCTCAAATCTCGCAAGTCGCTGAGTGGTTCTTCAAAGGAACACGATCCGAAGGAGATGGCAAAGCGCTCCCGAGCCGCCTCTAACTGTGCAGTCTCCAGCGAGTATCCATTCCATCGCACTCCCGCGTCATCGAATTGGAAGTGTTGCGAATTCTGATCTTCCAGCAGCGATGTTAGCTCGCTCGTGCCCGCACCGTGCAACGCGAACGCCGCGGCGAGAAACACATTTAGAAAACCATGCATCACTCCCACCGGAGCATTCGGTTCGTAGGTCAGTGGTTTCGTGCAACGTACAGGATGATGCAGTCCCGCTGTAGCCTTGAACGGAACACCGATCCTTGCGCACTCGGCGATGAAGCGCGCCACCGTGGAGGGTGATGGAAACAACTCGACTGTCACTCCCCCAGTGCGAATTTTCGCTCGCACTCCGACGGTTCGCAGCACGGGCAACAATTCAAAAGCACTGGCCGGAGCAACCTCGAAATAAGAGGTGACGCTCCGCGGAATAGCGGAATGGATGCGATGAATGTCCTGCTCGTCAGCAGCCTTCACTTCAATTGCATCGACGCAGGCCCTCTCCGCATTGCGGGTATTGAACTCCACGATGGCGGCGGCGTCCGCTGCGGCATCCGCGCCCACCAGAGCGCTCAGTCGCCAAGGCCGGGCAATCTCCGTGAAAGCACTTTGTGCGTCTTCGAACTCGGCGAAGCGTGAAACCGGCAGGACAAACCGGGCAAGTGCCCACGCATCCGTACTGGCCAGGTAGCCGCCGAAGTTTCGCACGGCTCGCTCCATGTCGAGTGCGGCCGGAGGAAAAAGTCCGGCGTAGTCCACGAGTTCGAAAAGAAGCATGCGCAGGGACGTTGGGATTGCATCCCGTTGTGCTTCCGTCGCGATGGTCACTGGGTAGCTTAACCTTTCGTTTGGAAATTCTTCTTGAGCCCTTGCCAGCACTCAAAATAGTCGTGCTGCAATTCCGCCGTATCCATCGCGTACTTCGTGGGACGGCAGACAAAGCGCGTCTCGAACATGAATGCCAGCGTGTCTCCGAGGTACTGTGGCTTCAGCTCCATTGTCGAAGCTTTCTCGTAGGTCGCAGCGTCCGGTCCATGGCCGGACATGCAGTTGTGCAGACTCGCACCCCCGGGCAGGAACCCTTCAGCCTTTGCGTCGTACTCGCCGTGAATCAGTCCCATGAACTCGTTCATGAAGTTGCGGTGGAACCACGGCGGACGGAAGGTGTGCTCAGCCACCATCCATCGCGGTGGAAATACCACGAAGTCGCAGTTCGCGGTTCCCGGAATTTCCGACGGCGACGTGAGCACGGTATAGATTGACGGGTCTGGATGATCGAAGCTCACCGAGTTGATGCAGTTGAAGTTCGCAAGATCGTATTTGTAGGGAGCGTAATTGCCGTGCCATGCCACCACGTCAAGCGGCGAGTGATTGTATTCCGCCTCCCACAATCCGCCGAGAAATTTTGCGACAACCCTGAAGTCTCCGTCGCGGTCTTCATATGACGCATGCGGCGTCAGGAAATCGCGCGAATTGGCCAATCCATTTGCGCCGATCGGGCCAAGGTCGGGCAGGCGGAAGAGGCCGCCAAAGTTTTCGCAGATGTATCCACGCGCCTGCGACTCCAACAGTTCTACGCGGAACTTGATGCCTCTCTGAATAACGCAGATCTCGCCAGGCTTCAGGCCGATACGTCCAAATTCGGTATGCACCACCAGGGAGCCGAGCTGCGGAACGATCAGCAGTTCCCCGTCGGCGTCATAGAAGCAGCGATTTTCCATGCTGCGGTTCGCCACGTAAATATGGATAGCGACTCCGGAGTGCATGGCGCAGTCTCCGTTCCCCGCGATGGTGATGAGGCCATCGACAAAGTCCGTCGGCTCCGTTGGAATCGGAATCGGGTTCCAGCGCAATTGGTTCGGCGACGTTGGAACTTCGACGAATGGCGTGCTGCGCAACAACCGGCTGTCGAGCGGCCGGTAGGGCTTGTGCGTAACCGAAGGCCGGATACGATAGGCCCACGTGCGCCGGTTGGAAACACGCGGCGCGGTGAACGGCGTGCCGCTGAGTTGCTCCGCATAGAGCCCGAGCGGCGCCTGTTGTGGCGAATTCTGTCCAGCGGGCAGCGCGCCTGCCACCGCTTCGCTGGCAAACTCGTTGCCAAATCCAGAGTGATACTGCAACTGCTCCAGTGATTTGCCTGGCCTGTTGGTAGCCATTAAATTGTCCTCGCTGCCTTGCAGTTACAGGTTTCCCCGGCGGGCCTGTTCCAGTTCAAGAGCTTCGAACAGCGCCTTGAAGTTCCCTTTGCCGAAGCCCCGGCTTCCCTTGCGCTGAATGATTTCAAAAAACACGGTAGGACGGTCCTGCACCGGCTTCGAAAAGATCTGCAGCAGATAACCTTCCTGGTCCTTGTCCACCAGGATGCCAAGTCGCCTGATCTCTTCCATCGGTTCTTCCAGTTCTCCAATCCGATCGGTGAGCAGATCGTAGTAAGAGTCTGGCACGCGCAGGAATTCCACGCCGTTCTGCTGTAAGCGATCCACCGTGTAGAGCACGTCTTTGACTTGGAGCGCCACGTGCTGTACGCCCGGCCCGCCATACGCTTCCAGGTACTCGTCGATCTGGCTCTTGCGCCGCGCGGGCGCCGGTTCGTTGATCGGAAACTTTACGGAATAGGAGTCGTCGCTCATCACGATCGACATCAGAGCGCTGTATTCGGTCGAAATGTCCTTGTCATCGAACGTGATGTACCGGTGGAAACCGAACACCGAGCTGTAGAAGTCGGCCCAGTGATTCATCTTGCCAAGTTCCACGTTGCCCACCATGTGGTCCACGCGAAGGATGCCGGTGTCCTTGCCCTTCACGTCCTGTGCAACAAACCCTGGAAGAAACGGCCCCTTGTAATCCTTGTACGAGATCAGCGAATGAATCGTGTCGCCGTACGTGTGGATGGCTGCGTGGCGCACTGTTCCGTGCTCATCGGTCATGTCATGCGGTTCCACGCATGGCTTTGCTCCGCGGCGAACTGCCTCGGTGAACGCGAAGTCCGCGTCGGCCACTTCCAGAGCGATGTCACGGATGCCATCGCCGTGCTTCTTCAGGTGCTCGGCGGCAAAATCGTTCGGCTGCAGTGGAGAGGTCAGTACAAAATTTGTTTTGTTCTGCGTAAGCGCGTACGAGGTCTGATTGCGGACTCCCGTCTCAAGCCCCTTGTAGGCGACCTGGGAGAAGCCAAATCCGTTACGATAGTAGAAAGCGGCTTGTTTCGCGTTGCCCACCAGGAATTCAACGTGGTGGACTCTCTTTAGTTTAAGAGGGTTCTCCATGGACCATCACTCCCCGCAAATGTTCATACTCTGGTTGTTCGTATGCATTAAAACGGGCCAAGTGGGCCGGCTTTGCCCGGATCGACGATTGGGTTTGTTGAGCCAAGCATAACACCTAAGCGATTGAACGAAAAAGCACTACTTGTGGCACTTTTTGGCCGTATGCAGCCGAAACGTTCTAGTGTCTAATCTGACAACTCTTCCAGGTTTTCCATCGGGGATGGTGGGATTTAAAAGCAGTTCGACAACGAAAGGTGAGCGTCGAATGAAGCAGATTCTCGCAACACTGCTGTTCGTGGTGGTGTCTTTTGCGCTGGCGACCGCGCAGATTGCAAAGCAAGCGGACCATATGGTTCCAACTGGAAAAGGCTGGGCGGAGTCGCATGACAATGCTCCCGCACGATCGGCTGGAACGGCAACTACCGGTCCGAATGGCATCAACTATCACGGTGGTCCGCTGCTCAACAGCACCGGCGGAACCAACGTCTATTACATCTGGTACGGCGCGTGGTCGGGCAACACAGCCACCACGATCCTCACGGATCTCGCTACCGGCATAGGCGGGACGCCTTACTTCAACATCAACACCACCTACTTTGATGGGAACAACGTCGCAGTGGCAAATCGCGTGAACTACGTCACGTCAACCAGCGACAACTACTCGCAAGGTAAACGCCTGACCGACGCAAAGGTCCAGGCGGTGGTCTTCAACGCGATCAACAACGGAAAATTGCCGCGCGATTCGAATGCCGTCTACTTTGTTCTGACATCGAAGGACGTAGCGGAGACTTCGGGATTCTGCACCAAGTACTGCGGCTGGCACACGCATGGAACAAGCAGTGGAACCGATATCAAGTACGCGTTCGTTGGCAACCCTGACCGGTGTCCTTCGGCCTGCGAAGCGCAGTCGAGTTCCAGCCCGAACAGCAACCCTGGCGCGGACGGGATGGCGTCGGTCATCTCACACGAACTCGAGGAGGCTGCGACCGACCCGGACCTCAACGCATGGTATGACTCGAGCGGCGCAGAGAATGCCGATAAGTGTGCGTGGACCTTCGGAACGGAATCGATCGCGGGAAACGGCTCCAAGTACAACATGACGTTCAATGGCCGCAACTGGCTCATCCAGCAGAACTGGGTGAACGCCGGCGGAGGTTATTGCGCCAAGAGCTACTAGGCATTGAGAAAATGCCGTGCAAGGAGCCGTTCTGCAAATGGGGCGGCTCCTTTCCTTTTGCCATGTTTCTTGGATCGCCGGGACGCGCAATATTACTGGCGTGTCATTTGAGAAAGCTGGCGAAGTTCGGCACGCAGCTCTCCCATCTCGCGTTCTACTCCGCCAATCAGTGCTCGGGCGCTGGCAATATCTCCCGTGCGAGCAAGCTCTTCAAGGTCAAGCGCGGCCTTGCTGGCTTTTTCCGCGCAAAACATGCTGGCGGCTCCCTTCAGTCTGTGCGCCGCCCCGCAGAGCCGCGCTGCATCTTCAGCCCTCTCTGCCTCGTATATCTCCGCAAACATCTTGGGGCATTCATTTTCGAATATCTGCCCGAGATCGACGAGGAGTTCCTCGTCACCCCCGATTCTCTCCAAGGCTGCTTCCTTGTTCATGAGTGTCATAAAGTCCTCCATGGCTGTTGTTCGGTATTTCCGCGCAATGGTGCTCAATCGCCAACAGAAGTTCCTTGCGATGAATGGGCTTCGAGAGGTAATCATCCATGCCTGCCGCAAGACAACGTTCCCGGTCCCCCTTCATTGCGTGAGCCGTCATCGCGATGATCGGCGTGTGTATGCCGCTGGTCGCATCTTGCCGCCGAATCGCCGCTGTCGCTTCAAAGCCATCCATCTCCGGCATCTGCACGTCCATCAGCACCAGATCAAACGTCTCCGCGGCATGTGCCGCAACCGCTTCTTTTCCGTTTTGCGCGACCCGCACAATATGGTTTTCTTTCTGCAGAAGCCGCAGGGCGAGTTGCTGATTCACTGCGTTGTCTTCGGCCAGCAGGATGTTCAGCCGCCGCATGCGCGCCTCCGAAGACTTCTGCACACCGTTTCGTACCTCGTCCGAGCGCCTGCCCAGAGCCACCAGGATCGACTGCAGGAGTTCAGGACGCCTGATTGGCTTGATGAGATATGAAGATATTCCGAGATTCTTGCATCTTGCGGCGTCGCCATGTCGCGTTGCGGAAGTAAGCATCATCACCGTAGCTCCGGCCAGCCGCGGGTCCCGCTTGATTTCCCCCGCAAGTTCGAAGCCATCCATCTCCGGCATTTGTCCATCGATGAGAATCAGGGGATAAGGCTGACCCACCGCGCATGCCCTGTCTAGTTCCAGCAAGGCGTCTGGTCCTCCAGCCGACTGTGACGGGGCCATTTGCCACTGCATAAGCATGGCGCGGAGAATCTGGCGATTCGTGCGGTTGTCGTCAACAATCAATGCACGCATGCTTTTCAGTGTCTCCACCTCGGCTGGAACAACTTTCAGCGGCTGCGTGTCGGTTCGGCCAAGCTGCACTGTGAAGTGGAATGTGCTTCCCTCTCCCACGACGCTCTCGACCCATATTTTTCCACGCATCATGCTGACAATGCGGGATGAAATCGTAAGCCCAAGCCCGGTTCCGCCGTACCTCCTCGCGCTCGAACCGTCAGCCTGTCCGAAGGCTTCGAAGATGATCCCAAGTTTCTCCTTCGGAATTCCGATGCCCGTATCGCGCACCGTGAAGTGCAACACGCAGTCACTCTCACTCGAGTTCTCCAGCCCGACTCTCAACACAACTTCGCCGGATTCCGTGAATTTTATGGCGTTGCCTATCAGGTTGATCAGCACCTGTCGCAGACGGGAATCGTCTCCAACCACAATGGTCGGCACCTCGGGCTCCAGGTCATAAGCCAGTTCAAGCCCTTTCTGGTGCGCACGCAGCGCAATTCCGCGCAGCGTATCGCCGAGCAATTCGTCGATGTCAAATGGCGCGCGGTCGAGATCGAGTTTGCCAGCCTCGATCTTGGAGAAATCGAGAACATCGTTGATGACGCTGAGCAGCGCTTCCGCCGAGGATTTGACCGTCGTCAAATATTCGCGCTGTTCCGAGTTTAGATCCGTCTCCAGGGCCAGTTCGGTCATGCCCATGATGGCGTTCATCGGAGTGCGTATCTCGTGGCTCATGTTCGCGAGAAATTCGCTCTTGGCACGGCTTGCGGACTCAGCTGCCTCCTTGGCATCCGCCAGTTGCTCGTTGATCGCGCTTCGCACGCGGATTTCTTCTTCGAGAATATATTTGCTCTGTTGCAGTTCGCGGTCGCGCTCGTCGATCTCGGCCAGCATGCAGTTGAACTCGTCGACCAGCATCCCGAGTTCATCATGCCCATGTCGCGCCGCCCGTATCGAATAATCCTTGCGATCGGAAACTTCGCGGGCAATATTCACCAGCGTGAGAATAGGGACGGTGATGTGTTTCTGGAGCCATGCTCCTACCAGGATGGATACAAAGAGCGACGCCAGCATGAAGACGATAACGATGGTTGCATAGCTCTTCCAGCGTTCGTTAAGCATGGAAAGATCGAACACGCTTGCCAGTGTCCCGAGCAGCTTTCCGTCCTTCATGACTCGCTGCGAAACTACTATCGAGCCGAGTCCAACTGAAATTCCTTCCTCCGGTCTCGCAGAAAGAAGGTCTTTCGAATGATTGGTGCGCCGGAATTGTGCGACCTGTACTCCGCGGAGATCCCATACCGATGAATACAGCAATGTTGGATTCTGTCCGGCCTTCTCCAGCATGGAGTTCAGTGTGCTTAAATCATGGCTCTGCAACGGAGAGGCAATCGTCGCGGCGAGCTTCGAGTTTTCTGCGGAGTCTCGCGCTGCCATCACTCGTGAGTCATTCAGCCGGTCATTGGCCACCAGGGCCGCGCACACCAGTAGCAACGTGCCTCCGCTGACGATAATCATCAGCGCCGTAAGTTTGCGCCAGACGGAACTCTTGATAAGCGACATGCGGCGTCATCCTGCCTGGGAAATGTGGCGAGCAAACTGCCTCAAGTGTTCTATTCGGCAGAATGCGGCATTTTGATGAGTACGGGTTGAATCCCGGTCAAGCCATCAGGGCAGTCTGCCGATGAAGAAGTGGGACTCTTCTCGTTTGTCCGGTCCCGCTATTTCGATCCCCATGACGGAACGTGACAGGAATGCGAATACTTGTCGCAGATGACGATCCGGTTTGCCGCCATCTCATTACCAGCGGATTAACCAAACAGGGCCACGAGGTGATTGAAACCGCCTCCGGGACGGAGGCATGGAAAAAGCTGCATGAAGAACAAGATGCCCTTCGGTTGCTTGTGCTCGACTGGATGATGCCGGGCATAGATGGAGTGGAGCTTTGCCGCCGTATTCGCCGCGAAGCGTCCGAGAACTACACGTACGTTATTCTTCTCACCGCCCGCACATACAAAGTCGAGATGCTGGCAGCGCTTGACGCCGGCGTTGACGATTACCTGACCAAGCCCTTCAACCAGGATGAATTGCACGCCCGCATTAAGGTTGGCATTCGTGCGCTTGGCGTACAACAGAAACTCATTGACGCTCATCGGGCAACAAAGGCGCTGATCGATCACTCTCCGTTCGGCATCTCCTCTGTCGCGGGAGACTCGACAATTCTTCAATCAAATGCAGCCTTCGCGAAAATCCTCGGATTCGATTCCCCAAGCGCTCTATCCGAGACAACGCTTAAACGACTCTTCTCGTCCGCCGCCGAGGCTGACAACATGTTCCGAACGCTGGCCCAGGAATCGGAAATCAACTGTTACGAAGCCGAGTGGCTGCGTGCCGACGATAGTCATGCCACGGTGCGTGTCTGGGCGCGACCGATTCCGCAGCTCGGTGATGCCGGGGCTATCGAAGTCATGATTCAGGACGTCACCGAGCAGAAGCAATTGGAGCAACGATTCCGGCAGTCGCAGAAGATGGAGGCAATCGGAAGGCTGGCTGGCGGTGTCTCCCACGACTTCAATAACCTGCTCACCGTCATCAAGGGATATTCAGGATTACTTATGCGCCGGAACGACATAACCGGGCCTGTGCGCGAAAAGCTGCGCGCCATCGATGTCGCTGCCGACCGGGCAGCTCTGCTCACCCGACAACTGCTGGCTTTCAGCCGTCAGCAGGTTTTGCAGCCAAGAGTCATCAATCTCAACCTCGTCATTTCCGAAATCGCGGAAATCCTCAAGCGGTTGATTGGCGAAGATGTGCGCCTTTCGATCAATTACGACAAGGGACTGCACAGCGTTTTTGCCGACCCAGTCCAGATGCAGCAAGTCGCTCTTAATCTCGTGGTAAACGCACGCGACGCAATGCCGAACGGCGGCGAACTCGAGATCCGCACTGAAAATTTCAAGTTGGAAGAAGATGAAGACCAGCACGGCTGTCGTGTCAAAGCAGGCGATTACGTGCGCATTGTCATTCGCGATACCGGAACCGGCATGGATGAGACCACACTGGCTCACGTCTTTGAACCCTTCTTCACAACGAAGGAAGACCGTGGTACCGGCCTGGGGCTGGCCACCGTCTATGGAATCGTCAAGCAAAGTGGGGGCTTCGTCTGGGCAAGCAGCAAATTGAACTCCGGATCAACATTTGAAGTCCAGCTCCCCGCAGCGCAATCGAGAGTGAGCGCGCGCTTGTCCAGTTGATTTTGCAGCAAACTGGCGGGCATTGATCAGCGATTTCCAATTCCTCGCCGGCTATTCTGCGTCCTTCGCTCAAGAAATCAGAGCACATCGACAAACTTGAATAGAAACCAAGCTCGGAAGTTTGACGGCAACCACACCTGTTGTTACTATCATGTTGCGGGGTGGAGCAGCCTGGTAGCTCGTTGGGCTCATAACCCAAAGGTCGTAGGTTCAAATCCTACCCCCGCAACCAAAAGAATCAATAAGTTGCGAGCTTTAAGCGCTCCGAGCGCAGGTCCAAAAAGGTCCAATAAGAAATTGCACTCGTAAGTTCAACTGAAAAGGGCTGCTGCGAGCAGCCCTTTTTCAATTCCTCGAACTGCTTTCATAACTATGCGCGTGCTTGTTGCAGGAGCGGACGTGCCATGCGAACGACCTTGCTGTTCGCATCCCGCTTCGATTCCATCACCGCATTTCCATACGGCGTTACAACGGCAGTGATCCGGAAAGTTGCTGCAAGCTCAAGAAGCTGACTGACTAATTCGGTATCTCTGTCTTCGACTGCAACTCTCCAGATTCGACAACCGATAGGCGCCGCAAAAAAACTGTTCACCCAACATTCTTTGTACATTCCCAATAGCTCATGATACTGTCGCGCAACTCACGTACCGGATATGGCGCCGCTACGATCCTTGGGATCTCCCCTATCTGTTGTTCGAGTGCTTAACGGAACATCCCTGGCCATGCATCAAGAACGGAGTAAGTACGATGATGAACGGAAAGCGACTTTCTTTCACACTGTTGGCGATGCTGCTTCTCACTGCCTGGGTACATGTGGATGCCGCCTCCAAGACGCCGCCGGTGACCAGGGATTTCGTGAAGTTTTGCGATGCGAACGCGGCTGATTGTGCGAACGCAATATCCATCACCGAGGTCGCCATGTTGGTGAATGCAGGAGGAAATGACTTCTGCGTTCCAGAGTCCGCATACAACAACGGTACGCTAACGCCGGAGAGTGTAAACAAAGTCAAAGCATGGATCAGCGCTCATCCCGCCTTGGCCGACGACCCAACACAGAAAACTCTTCGGGCGGCCATCAAAGAAGTGTGGCCGATGACTCAAGCCTGTGCCGCGGAATATACGGACCACCTGCCGAAGATAACTGGCCAATTTGTGGACTATTGCGAGCACGATGATCAATTGCACAAGGACGCATGTGCGGACGTTATTACAAACGTGCAATTGGCATCGCTTATCAAGACACCGGGCGCCATTTGCGTGCCCGATTCCGTGTACGCCACCGACGCAACCTTTTACAGCTATATCAGCACCGTGAACAAATGGATGAAAGATCACAGGGAATTGGCGGCACAGCCACGCAATCAGAGCATTCTAGCCGCGTATCGAGCACTCTATTCCTGCCAGAAACCATAGAACGCGTTTGGTTGGGAGCCAATAAATGACCATTGCAAACTGGAAACGAATTCCATGCAAGACGGTAGTACTTTTCGTCGCCGCTTGGGTGCTCGCTCCGAATACGATCTGGGCGCAAGCCATACCCGCGACCGCCGGAGCTTTCGCCACCTACTGCACCCCGCTTAAGAAGGGTTGCGATGGCAAGATTCAAGAAGTGGAGACTGACGCCGAAGTCAAAGCGATGACCAGTTCGCCCCCCATTGATGCCTGTACGGTGCCCAAGGGGATTGAATTCGCGGCAGGTGACCGAGCCATCGTTGCCTGGCTTTCGGCACACCCATCCGCGGCCGACATGAGCACGGCTGACGGCATAAACGCTGCTATCAAGGCGCTGTGGAATTGCCAGAAATCCGTTGCCACCGGCGTCACCTCCTGGGGCGTACCGGACAAGACCGGCCCGTTCGTAGCGTTTTGCGCGGACGCCAAACACTACACGAAGTGCGCGAGTGAGATAGTGCAGGCCAGCGTCAATGCCTACGCCGCGCAGACGCTCAACGGCAAGAGTTTGCATTGCACCTCCCCGGATAACGTTGGAACCAAGGAGCTCACGGCAAAGGTCCTGGCTTGGTTGAACGGACACAAAGAGGTTTACGGTCTGGCTACCGAGGACGGAAACGCTGCCGCGATCGACCATCTCTGGCCTTGCCATTGAATTCTCAGGCCATAGGTCTTCGAACCTTTTGCCCGGATGCGACACATCTCGCGGAGAAATGAGCAGTGACCTCAGACAAATTCACGGTCCGAAAAATCGAATGGGGGGCTTTGATTGTGGTTACAGTCGGGGCTCTACTGTTTCTGCTTGGCGCCGTGCGCTTCGTGCTGAGGAATCACTTTGGCCTGATCGACGCGTTCTATTGTTGTCTCGCTTTGATCCCGGCGGGACTGTTGCTTCTGGTGCTGACATACGTCTTTCATCATGCAAGGCTGGTGTTGGTAATTCCTCTTCTTCTCGCCGGATTGCTGGTCTTCTCGTTCCCCGTTTTTGATGTTGCGCTTGGTTTGGTCCTTATGGGAGCCATAGCGGGTCCGGCACTGAGTGAGTGGAAGGACGAAATGCGTCGGCGGAAATCTGCGGCGGCGGATGCCGGTGAGGATGATGAAAAGGCGAGTACCCCCTCTGCGTGATTCCCAGCATCGCGGACGGGTTTGCGGACTTTTCTGGGCGTTTATTTTGTCACCCTCTCCGGCCGCCGAGGTTAGACCGCTTGCGTTCGCTCCGTTTGTCGCCGCAATCTAACCCCAGTTGCCGGGTGACTTAAACTCCAGACTTTAGCTCAACTACCCAGTCTTAGCAGCCTCGCTTCCACTGAAGCGGAACGCGCGCGACCAGGCCCCTCTAGAGTGTGCCAACTGGTTCGTGTTTGGGTTTGTTCGATTTCGCACTCACGAAATCGAGAGCTTGCCTGAGGTCAGCAATCAGGTCTTCCACGTCTTCAATCCCGACCGCATAGCGCACAAGCCCATCGGTGAATCCCGCCGCGCGCCGCGCCTCGGGTGACATGCTGGCATGGGTCATCGAAGCCGGATGTTCAATCAGTGTTTCCACACCTCCGAGTGACACTGCCAGTGTTGCGACGCGAACGTTATCCATCAATGTTCGTCCCGCTTCGAATCCGCCTTTTAACTCGAAGCTGATCATCGATCCGTATCCGTTCATTTGTCGCTTTGCGAGTTCGTGTTGCGGATGCGATTCCAGGCCGATGTAACGAACCATCGCGACCTCCGGCTGCTCTTCCAGCCAGCGTGCGATTTCCATCGCGTTCTGCTGTGCACGCTCCACTCGAATCCCAAGCGTCTTCAATCCGCGTACGACCAGGAACGCCTGGTGCGGATCCATGTTGCAACCGGAACTGATCATCACGCTGCGAAGGCGTTTGTAGAGTGCGGGGTCTTTCGCAACCAGAATTCCACCCACCACATCGGCGTGGCCGTTGATGAACTTGGTCACGGAATGCAGCACCACATCGGCGCCCAGATCAAGCGGGCGTTGCAGGTATGGACTGGCAAAAGTATTGTCAACCACGACGAGCGCGCCCTGCGCGTGGGCAATGGTCGCAATGGCGGCAATGTCGCTGACCTGCATCGAAGGATTTGCCGGCGACTCAATGTAGACCAATCGCGTATTGGGCTTCATCGCATGACGAACATTCTCCGCATCGGAAGTGTCTACATATGTGGACTGAACGCCGAATCTGGCGAATTCCTTTTCCATCAATCCACGCGTGGGGCCATACACCGATGCTGTACTGACAACGTGAGCGCCTGATTCCAGAAAGGCAAGGTACACCGTGCACACTGCCGACATCCCCGAACTGGTCGCGATTCCCCCGCAACCGTTCTCCAGTGATGCCACATTCTCTTCCAGTGCCTTAATCGTTGGATTGCCGATCCGGGTGTAGATGTACCCGTCTTCTTCGCCCGCAAACAGCGCGGCGCCATGCGCGGCATTTTTGAAGGCAAACGTCGACGTCTGGTAAATGGGAACACTGACCGAGCCCGTAGCGTCGGGCTTATATCCCGCGTGGATCAGCTTGCTGTTGATTCCAAGGTGTTTTGTATCCATAAGTCCTCTGGCACATCAGGAGTTGCGATGCTCAATATCCGCGAGAACAGTGTTAGCTACAACTCTGCAAACCAACGGTGACAACACGCACACTCCTCGGTGACCCGAAGAATGCGCAATGCAGTTTTAGGCAATAAACGAAGTTACCGGGCCAGCGCCATGCCATAAATCCGGACCATCTACATCGCCGATGCAAATCACGGCCCCTGCTTTAGGCTCACTGGACGAACAGCCGTGGCCTCAAGTGTAGTGTACTTCGGCAAGTGATAGCCGCTTGAAGCGCCACGGGGTTCGAATATGATTGCCACATTACACCTGGTCGCCCGCACATAGCTCGGTGTCGCTCTTCGGCCAAAGCCTGTCTGGAGTAGCTTCCGGCTTCCATGGTATCTTCCCTGGCGTTAACGGAACGCGCAGCACTGCAAGTCCCTTCGCTGTACAGGTAGGCGGAGGAGTGGACCTGACGTTGTCTCGCCGGTTTGCGGTGCGTGCCTTCGAGGCCTCATGGTTGCGCACGCAACTGCCCAACGCGACCACCAATGTACAGAACAACCTTCGGATCGGCGCGGGAATCGTCTTCAGGTTCTGATTACATTCGCCGGCAAACTCACAGCAGCGCGACCCCCATTTCCTTCATCAGTTTTCATCCAGCTAAAGTCCTGCGCTATTCTTTCTTGACCTGACCGCCGGATACGTAATCACACGTTGGTGGTGCAAAACCGCCGGATATTCCCTCATCTCACAACTATTCTCGATTCGCTGTTTTAGATCAGACAAAGTATTCGCTTATACCCCTTTATTTGTATGGATTCACTGGTCACAATGAGGTATGGAATATCTATGTGGGTGTACTCTAGAAAACGCGCGCGGCGCGATTCTCCCGAATATCCAGCCGGATTAGACCGCACGGATTCCTTCGGTACAGGCGTATGGGGATCGGCAATATGCGCAGATAACTCCAGCCGCACCAGCGAATCGCGACAGCTGCGAGCGTCGTATGCGAGTGCAACTCACACAGCGAATTTCTCCATAAGTTAAGTAGAGGGGTGAGACGAAATGAATTATTTCGAACGCTTTTTCGGACGATTCAATCCCATCGTTAAAACGATTGCTTTCGTCGTACTGTCAATTCCAGTTTTTATCCTCTTGATGCCCAGCCCGAGGGCTTACGCCATCACTAGTTTCGCAAGGCAGACCGGTCTGCCTTGCAGTTCCTGCCACACTACTCCGCCGGAGCTTACTCCGTTCGGAAGAGAATTCAAACTCAATGGGTATACGTTGACGGGCATGGAACAGATTAAGGAGAAGCCTGGAAAGAAGAAAGCGGGGCTCGACATCAACCGCTATATGCCGATTGCTGCTTTCATTCAATTCTCCTATGCTGGCAGCAATAAACCGCAACCGGGTACGGAAAATTGGAATTTCGAATTTCCGCAGTCAGCGAGCCTCTTCCTGGCTGGGTCCATCTCCCCTCACGTTGGGAGCTTCATTCAGGTCACCTACAACGGGCAGGCCGATCACTTTAGCTGGGACAACACCGACGTTCGGTATGCAAACCGGAGAACCTTCGCCGGCAAGGATCTCGTCTATGGTGCCACGTTCAACAACAATCCCACGGTGGAGGATCCTTGGAACGACACCCCGGCCTGGGGATTCCCTTGGGTAAGTCCGGACCAGACTCCCACTCCAATGGCGGGTACTCTCATTGACGGCGGCCTCGCACAGGATGTGGCTGGAGTTGGCGGTTATGCCATGTGGAATGACCACCTTTACGGTGCTGCCACCATCTACCGCTCCGAGCATATCGGCAACGCGCAGCCTAACGCCGGGACGGGATATGGCATCAATATTCGCGGCGCTGCCCCCTACTGGCGAGTTGCCTGGCAGCAAACCATGGGAAACAACTATCTCGAAGTCGGAACCTTTGGCATGCACGTAGTGTCATCGCCCGGAGCCATTACCGGACCGGAAGATTCGTTTACTGACCTGGCCGCGGATGCCCAGTATGAACGCACCCTGCCGTCGTTAGGCAACGACTCAATTTCCGTCCATACTAACTACATCCATGAAAGTTCTGACTTGGTCGCCACATTTGGCCAGGGTGGCACGGCTTTTCCACATCATGACCTGAGCACGTTCAAGTTGGATGGCACGTATCACTTTGGAAACAAATATGGCGCCACCGCCGGATATTTCAACACCTGGGGGACAGCAGACCCGGTACTATATGCTCAGAACCCTATAAACGGCAGCGCCAATGGAAACCCAGGAAGTGACGGTTATACCCTCCAGTTCGCATACTGGCCGTGGCAGAACGTCGACTTCACCGCGCAGTATACCGGCTACTTGAAGTTTAATGGCGCAAGCACCAACTACGATGGCGCCGGCCGGAACGCCTCCGATAACAACGCAACGTATCTGACTGCCTGGTTCATTTTCTAGGCCGTGTCGCGAAAAGGCAGGGAGGCAGGCATTGAGTTTTGAGAATCTGTTGCAGGCTCAAGCGAAAGTGCGGAGTTAGTCCTCCCTGCGATTTTTTCGGATACGTTGGTGTCGATTCGGGCATTGGCGGCAAACAGTGGAACATCGGGTCCGCATGAAGCATCCTCGCAGTTGCTTCCATGAATCCAACAGCATACTGGTGAAGATATGCACGGCCCGGCCGCGAAAGTAGCAAACAAATTGAACTAACGGTAAGGAGATACGATGCAAGGACGTTCGTTGAAAAGTACAAAGTGGATGTTTGTTCTGGTGTTCGTGCTGACTTTGTCGGCGGTCACCAGTTGGGCCAAAGACAAAACAGTGCTTACTCCCGCAGCCAAGGCGGGCGAAAAGGTATTCCAGCAAAACTGTGCGCTATGTCATAACGCTACCTCGACGAGTGCCAAGGTGGGACCGGGCATGAAAGGTCTCTTCAAGGCCAAGGAACTTCCCACCTCTCACAAGCCGGTCACCGTCGACAACGTCCGTGATCAGATCGAAAAGGGCAATGCCGCGGGCAAGCCCCTGCCGATGCCGCCGTTTGCAAGCAAGCTTTCAAAGGCACAGATGAACGACCTGATCGAATATCTCAAAACGCTGTAATGTGCTGATCGGTCAGAACTGCTTTCACCTGTTCGACTGGAAGCAGGACGGAGCCGTGCCGCCCAATGCGTTTCACGGCCAGAAAGGGTTGCATGGCTGGTTGAAAAGTTTCGAGGCACTCCCTAGAAGCAGACGGCGTTCGGGGAAGACTGCGCCACCGTTCTGCCCGGCTATTGGAGGCAGATAGCGGCGGGAAGCAAGGCTTTTCATGTCTTGGCGCCACCGATGCAGTGGTGGTTTCATTTGCACGAATGCACGAACCCAAGAGGAAATTAGTCAAAGATGACAGTTCGGGAGTCGTTGGATGGAAGATAACTCAAAGCAAGCAAACCTCGAACCGCTTCAGCACGATTCTGACGCGTTCGACGATAAACGAGTCCTGGAGGGGCGGCGGTCTTTCTTTCTTTGGCTCATTGCTGTAGGCGCGGCCGCAATGACCACATTGCTCTCCGCTCCGCTGGTGCGCTATGTGTTTTACCCGGTGTTTGCCAAAACAACTTCGGTTTCGTGGTCGAACCTCGGGAAGAAAAGCAAATTCCTCTCTATTACAACCCCCGTTAAGCAGGTTGTGGAGATTAAGCAAATCGACGGATGGCGCGAGGAAATTTCCAGGAAGCCTGTGTACATCACCAAGGGCAACAGCAAAGAATCCCTTGACGGTGTCCAGGTGCTGTCTGCGGTCTGTCCACACCTTGGCTGCGAGGTCCCCTGGAATGAAGCCGAGGGAAAATTCATTTGCCCTTGTCATGGCAGCGTATTTGCCCCTGACGGTTCTCTCCAACTGGGTCCAGCCGAGCGTGGGATGGACACCCTGCCTCTTAAAGCTGAGAACGATGACTTAATGGCTCGTTACGAATATTTTCAGGCACTCTTGTCATACAAGAAACAAGTGGAATAGAGGGAATCGTAGCTTATGTCGACACAACCACCGCCAGATAACGGTCGCCAAACTGCGAGCAAGACTAAACGCGCCTCGCTATT
The DNA here is from genome assembly GCA_021779935.1 of Acidobacteriota bacterium. Lineage (GTDB taxonomy): Bacteria > Acidobacteriota > Terriglobia > Terriglobales > Acidobacteriaceae > JAJXZT01. Next base: position 71,365 of record JAJXZT010000064.1, on the reverse strand, counting down.
CCATTGGTTCGAGCAACGCACGGGCCTGAATAAGCTGCTGCATGAAGCGCTCGATGAACCCATTCCAGGTGGCGCGCGTTATGCCTACATCTTTGGGTCTGGATTGCTCTTCATTTTCCTTTCGCAGTTCATTACCGGGATATTTCTTGCGCTTTACTATGTCCCTTCTGCCGATCACGCTCACGTCACGGTTGCCTACATCACCAAGGTAGTTGCTGCCGGAGCTTTCCTTCGCAGCCTTCACGTTTATGGTGCCAGCGCGATGGTGATCATCGTGCTCTTGCACCTGAGCCAGACTTTTCTCTTTGGCTCTTATAAGGGAAGGCGCGAACTGCTTTGGGTCTCAGGGACTGTTCTGTTTGCCCTTGTCATGGGCATGGCCTTTACCGGCTACCTGCTGCCTTGGGACCAGAAAGCGTACTTTGCAACTGCCGTCGGGACCAACGTTGCAAGCGAGGTCCCGATTGTCGGCACATTCGCCAAACAACTGATGCGCGGCGGAAACCAGATCGGCACGTTGACGCTCTCGCGTTTCTTTGTCATGCACGTGTTCTACATTCCGGCGCTGATCTTCCTCTTTGTGGCGGTTCACATTTACCTGTTCCGCAAGGCTGGAGCAGCTGGCCCCATCAGCGAGAATCCTGTCCATCCGCAACAGCGAACCGAAAGCTTCTATCCACGCCAATTGGTGATGGATCTGGCATTTGCGCTGTTGCTGGTCGTGGCCCTGGGTTTTGCGGCGTATTTTATTCCGGCCACGCTCGGACCTCTGGCAAACCCTGCGGACACGCATTTTCTGCCGCGCCCGGAGTGGTACTATCGCCCGCTGTTTGAATGGCTCAAGATCTGGCAAGGCAAAGGGGAATTCCTTCGGATTGTCGTCGTCCCCGGCATCATCGTTGCCCTCTTTGTGGGCCTTCCCTTCTATGATCGCCGCCTGGAACGGCGACCCTGGCGGCGACCCCTTGCAGTCGGAATCTTTTCGCTCGTCTTCATCGCCCTGATCACCCTGGGAGCCTACAGCTATTACCAGGATTCCCACGACAAGGATGTTGCGCAACAATTGGCGCAGCAAAGTCAGGCGGAAACAGAGTACATGAAGGCACCTTTCAAGCCACAAATGGCCTCGGGGTCACAACTCGCCGCCGCGGGTGCGGCAGCGTCAGCTACCGACCCAGCCGTGGCTGAAGGAAAAAAGATATTCGAATCTCACCAGTGCAACATCTGCCACGGCGACGGCGCGGTCGGAACTGCTATCGCACCGAAGTTGATCGGAATCGGCAATCAGTTTTCAGAGGATCAGTTCCACGATCTGTTCCTGCACCCGTTGCCCAAGATGGAAGCAGGTCACATGCCGCACTTCACGTTTAGTGCGGATGAAACCAAAGCCATCCGGGCCTACCTCGACAGTCTTCAGTGACCGGCTTTGTATTCTGCGGAAAAGTGGGATTGGCGCCCGCCAGTCCCACGTAACACTTCTCCTTCAACCGTTCCTATTTACCCGATCGTGACGCTGGCACCAATGGAAACTCTTTGTGCTTTCCGGGGGCTGACACTATACTTCCGAAAAAGCGCACCGGCGATTTGTCACGTTTTCGATTTACTATTCTGGGTTTCTCGCGGATTCTGTCATTCGCCGGATATGTGTGCGCTGCAATCGTTTCAGTGTGATGGGGTCTCCCGCTTCCAATGCACGATCAACCCGGTTCCACCGTCTCCGTTGCAGAGCGACCAGCAGCACAGCGCTGGTTCGTAATCGGCGCATGCCTGCTTTTGGCTGCGATCGTCATCGCGCTCTTCCCTTACAAGTTCCATGCTCCCACCTGGGAAGATAACGATTACGTCAATCTTGCGAGTGGCAATACTCAGCAGGTGCGATTCTTCTATCTTGCCCGCATCGTCCACCCGCTGGTGGTTCGCGCCGTTTCGCACGTCACCGGAACCGATATTCCGAAAGCGTTCTGGCTCGTCTCCTGCGCGTGCCTGCTCGGCTTCGTCACGCTACTGGGAGTGGAACTCCAGCAGCAACGCGTGCGACTCCTGCTGTTATTTGCCATCCTCGTCAACCCGCTGACGCTGGAGGCCTATCGGAATTACTACTCCCACGACCTGTTCCACTGCTTGCTTCTGATGATCTTCTTCCTCGTCTTTCGCAAGTCTCCGTGGCTTAGTCTTCCACTTATCTATCTTCTATATCTCACGCGCGAATCCACGGCTCTCCTGGTGGTTGTGGTTGCCGTGCTCGCTTGGCTTGCAGGCAGGCACTGGCTCTGCGCCGCCACGTTCCTCACCGGCTTTGCCGCGTGGTTTACCGCGGCGCGCCTCATCGGACGCCACGCCGGCAACATCCACCACCTTCCGATGCCCGTTCTTTACGTGCTCAAGGTTGTCTACGCCGTCATCTATAACATCTTCGGCGTGCTGCTCTGGACCAACACAACCGAGCTCACCGAGACTCCGCGCTGGACCTACACTTTCCCGGGACATTTTCACCTCGGAGCCATCACCGCCGTCGGCTACTGCGACTTCAGTCTGCTCCGTCCGGTCAACACATTCGTCGTGCTCTTCGCCAGCTTCGGACTCCTGCCGATCTTCGGGTGGATCTTCCGCAAGCACCTCTTCCGCCATAGGAACGATCTCTGGATCAAGGTCGTGCTGTTCTATGGACTGGCAAATTTCGCCGTCGCCCCGTTGCTCGGCACGGTCATTTATCGCTACATTCTTTACGCGTGGCCGGCATTTTTCCTTGCCATTCCCATCATGTGCTCTTCCCTGCCGCTCAGCGCCCGCCGCTGGACCGAACTCGCCGTCCTTGTGCTGGTAGCTAGCTGGACGCCGGTTGCACTGCAAGGCTGGTTTGGCGATGTCGCCGGACTGATCGCCACCGCCGGCGTGGAAGTACTGCTCATCTGCGTGCTGCTCAGGTATTTTCGCGGAGCGGCGCTGGAAGCCGTACCCGCTATTCGTGACGACGCTCCACAAGCCTGATCGGTGCCCCCCCTGCCGTCAGCATGTGCAAACCGATCTTCTGAAGCGGATCATCTCTCAGTTATGGTCACCCAATTCAGTTTCTTTGGTAACGGTCCATCCAGGACATGGCTATTACTGGAAACGACTACGCCGGTTACCAAACGAATGGCCGCGCCAGGCGGCGCGCACTTGCTCCATTCACTCAGATTGCCATATCTGAATGTAATGAAATGGGTTAAGGGGATAATAAGAAGAAATTGTCTCCAGACAATTTCCGTTCATGCCTGTTTGGTTCGACTCCTGCCTCGACAAATGACCTTCTTCGGAACGATGTGACCGGCAAGTCGGCATCGATTCGGGCTATGCGACTGTTCCGATTTGGAGCGCCGTTCCAGAGTGTGCAAAAAGTTTCCACTTTTTGTTACAAGTGAGAAATATTACATCCGTCCTGAGGGTTCTCTACTATACTTGTTTTCAAAGATTTACCCCCATACACAATAGATCGGGAAAATGTACCCGACTTAAATGAACGCTTTCACAAACTGATTGAAATCTTTTGCTCTGATGAGTGTCACGGGTTTAGCGACTCCCAGTTCCGAGGCGGGGCTTCCTCCCGACGCGGTGATCTTTGGATCAACGCTTCAGATGGAAGCGATTCGCGACAATCTGTTGAAGATTGCCGAGACGAATATTCCTGTCCTCATTGAGGGCGAGAGCGGTACTGGCAAGGAAATCATCGCGAAATTCATTCACCAGCGATCGCATTGGGCTCCCGGCCCATTCGTCAAGGTCAGTTGTCCCTCTGCTTCCGGAACCCTCGTACAGAGCGAGCTTTTTGGATATGGGGAGGCAACTTCTGCCGGCACGATTGGAGCGATACCGGGGCGCGCTGAAATGGCCGATTGCGGAACCCTCTTCCTTGATGAGATTTCCGAGCTCGACGTCAGCCTGCAATCCAAGTTGCTCGAATTACTGCAGGACGGCCAGTTCTGTCCGGTCAACGCCCGCGACGGAAAGAGAATAGATATTCGGGTTGTGTGTGCAACCAACCGCGTCCTTGACCGCGAGGTGGCAGCCGGACGTTTTCGTCAGGATCTCTATTACCGCATCACCGGCGTTGTGCTTCGCCTTCCCGCGTTGCGCCAGCGCGTGGCGGACATTCCCCAGATAGCCGACTATCTCATCAGGGTCTACAGCCAGCGCTACCAGCGAAATGCAGGACCGCTTTCACCCGGTACGCGCGCCCTGCTACAGGCTCATCAGTGGCCGGGCAACATCCGCGAACTTGAAAATCTCTGCAAGCGCTATGTGATTTTTGGTACGGAAGACGTCATCACAAGCGAAATGATCACGCGCACGTCTCAACGCGCCGAACCCAACTTTGTGGAAGGCAAGTCCATATCGCTCAAGCAGGTCACCAGGAACGCCACCAAGAACCTGGAAAACAAGATTATTCTCAGCGCTCTCCAGGCCACCAAGTGGAACAGAAAACAGGCTGCCCGGAATTTGAAGATCAGCTACCGGGCATTGCTTTACAAGATGAAGAAGGCTGGCTTGGACGGCAACAACCACGCCAGCAACGGGTCCGGCCAGAATCTAATCGACCTGGACCCGCAACGGTAACAAAGGAGAATGATTATGCGCCGGTTGCTTCTTGGAGTGTTGATTCTTACGGCTGTTTTTGCCGTCGGCAAGGACAAGACTCCGCAATCATCGAAACAAAAGGACACTGCCAAACAGAGCGTTCCGGCTGCGCCTGACAAAGCTCCAGAGGCCAAGGCCCCGTCCCAATCGGCCAACTCCGGGGACAATCCCACTCCCGAGAAGCCCGGTACTTATTCCATCGGCGAGAGCGACGTGCTGGCAATTGACGTCTGGCACGAGCCCGAAATCTCCCGCACTGTTTCTGTCCGCCTTGATGGAAAAATTTCTTTACCCCTGGTTGGGGATATTCAGGCCGCAGGCCTTACTCCAGATCAATTGCAGGACGCGATTACAGAGCAACTGAAAAGGTACTTGGATCGCCCGGAAGTCACTGTCATTGTGCAGGATGCGCGCAGCAAGTATTTCAGCATCGTCGGGGAAGTCATGAAACCCGGCGCATACCCCCTTGGACAGCAGCTTAGTGTACTCGAAGGTCTTGCCCTTGCTGGGGGATTCAAGGATTTCGCAAATGTGAAGAAAATCTATGTATTGAGGGTGAACAAGAACGGAACCACAACGAGGATTGAATTCAACTACCGGGCCGCGCTGAATGGCGATGCCTCCAAGAATTTTCCGCTTCAGCCACGGGACACGATTGTCATCCCGTAAGGACCAGGCAGGATGCAACGACGGCTTCTCATCTTTGTACTCGCGCTAGCTGCGGCCATTCCGGTTGCGGCGCAGACTGACACGTCCCAGTCTTCGCCGCAATCCTCGCAGCCTGCAATGCCGGCTCACGTTGGCAGCGAGACACCCGGCCTCACCTCGCAGAGCGATCTCGAGTACAAGAACGTCATCGTTGCCAGTTTCCTCGGCGGAGCCATGTATGAAGACAACGCCATCGCCGTGGCCGCCACGGGAAGCACCCCCGCTCACTTCACCGGCGACAAGCGGTTCTTCGCTCAGCCCAGCATTGCCTACCAGAGAACTCATGGCAACACGCGGATTACGGTGAGCTACGCTCCCGGAATCGACGGCAGCATACAGAACGTTTCAGGGGCAAGCTACACGCACAATCTTTCGGCTGATTTGCAGTTCAGTCCATTCAGCCGGATGATCATTCATCTCCGGCAGGATTACAGCGTTTCGACGAATCCTTTCGAGTCGGTGGGAAAGGTGAGCGTATTGCCCAGTCTTGGGGGCTACTTTGGACCTAACTATGACGGCGTACTGCCCTCCACCAAGCGCACGTCGCTCGTCTCGACTGCGGAACTTTCGTACGTGATGACACCGCGGACTTCCCTTGGCTTCACCGGAGGCTACCAGCGATTTGACTACAATCCCATCGTTGCTCCCAACTCCGTTGCGGCTCTCTCAACCCTCATCGGCGCCAGGGATATCAATGCTTCCATGTTCTTTACGCGACAGATGACCAGGCGCAATTCTGTCGGACTGCAATACGCCTTCATGGACATCCACTCGCTGCCCAGCGCCCGCACGCAGTCCCATGGACTGCTGTTGTTCGATAGCTGGCAACTTTCCCGTCACACTTCGCTCATGGTGTATGGCGGAGCCGAATTCTCACGCAGCCACAATGTTTTCCCTATACAGTTCGGTCCATTCACCCTGCTGGCCTCGGCGGACACTTCGGGTTGGCGGCCCACGGCCGGACTCGCATACCAGTGGTCCGGCGACCGCAACGCCATCCAGGTACAGGCGGTTCGCCGCCTTAGCGACGGCGGAGGCCTCATGAGCACCGTTAGCATGACCTACGGCGCCGTCGGTTGGCACACCCGGCTTACTCGCCGGTGGACCATGGACACAACGTTCCGCGTCACCGACCAGGAAGGACTCAGCCTTACCAATCAGTCGAGCGCGTTTCGCTCCTATTGGGGAGGCTTGTCGCTTTCGAGGATCCTGACAAGAAATTTCTCAATCCAATTTGAGTATGCCCATATCAATCAGACTGGAACCGGGCTCACAACCAGTCCGACTGATCACAATCTTTATCAAATGGGAATCCAGTACTATCTCGTCAAGCCCTTGGGTAGGTAAGTATGTTCGAAGAAGAACAGGAAGGCCCGACATTATCGATCCAGGATTACTGGCAGATTCTCCAGCGCCGGCGCTGGTGGCTGCTGGCCGTAATCTTTGGCTGCTGGGCCCTTGCCTGGATCGCCAGTTGGATCACTCCGGCCGTCTATCGCTCGGAAACCCTGATCCTGGTGGAACAGCAAAAGGTCCCGCAGCAATACGTGGTTTCCAATGTTTCCGTCGATCTGCAGGAACGCCTGCAGAGCATGACCCAACAGATTCTCAGCCGCACTCGTCTGCAGCGGATCATCGAACAATTTCATCTCTATGACAGCCTGAGGAAGCGACTTGGCCCGGATGGTCCTGTCGACGCCATGCGCAAGGACATCACCATCGAACTTGTCGACGCGCCGGGAAAGTCCGAGGATCTCACGGCCTTCCGCATCGCCTTCAACGCGCCCAATCCCAAGCTCGCGCAGCAGGTCGCCACTCAGCTGACCTCGTTGTTCATTGACGAAAATCTTCAGCAGCAGACGCAACAGGCCGAAAGCACCACCGAGTTCCTGTCCAACGAACTCGACGTGGCACGTTCGGCCCTGACCGAGCAGGAAGCCAAGATTCAGGCTTTCAAGACACAGTATCTCGGCGAGCTGCCTTCCCAGATGGAAGGTAATGTTCAGATACTCAACGGCCTTCAGGATCGCTATCACAACGTCAGTCAGAATCTAAACCACGCACAGGAACAGAAGCTCTATCTCGAATCGCTCCTCAGCCAGTACCGCTCGGTCAAGTTCGGCGACCACTCCGGGACAAACACTCTTCCCGCGATCCAGGATGAACTTGCCAAACTTCGCGCACAGCTCACCGATGCAGAGGCAAAGTACACGCCGCAGCACCCCGATGTCATTCGACTGAAGGCCCAGATCGCCCAAACCGAAAAGATGAAAAAGGCGATCGAGAAGGATCTCTCAAGCTCCAGCACCAAGAGCGACAGCGCGCCGCATAGTGCATCCGAATTGCAGGCCATGTCTCCCATCCTTCAATTGGAAGGCCAGATCAAGGCCAACGATCAGGAAATCAGCGATTCGCAGAATGAGTTGAAGCAGCTTGAAGGCCAGCTCAAGGCGTACCAGTCACGCCTGAACGTTACGCCGATGCGCGAGCAGCAACTCTCCGACCTTACGCGCGATTACAACCAGTCGAAGGCGAATTACGATTCGCTGCTGCAAAAGCAGCAGCAATCCCAGTTGGCCACCAACCTGGAGAAGAGTCAGCAGGGCCAGCAGTTCCGTATCATCGATCCTCCCAGCCTGCCGCAGCGTCCGTTTTCCCCTAACCGTGTCCGCTATAGCGCGCTCGGCCTGGTTGCGGGAGTGGTGCTGGGAATCATCTGTATCGCCGGCGTCGAATTCATCGACGACCGCGTGCGTCTGTTCCGCGATGTCAACCTTTTCCACGCTCGCGTGCTGGTCGGGATTCCCCACCTCACTACCGAGCGTCAGGAGAAGCAGCAGGCACGCCGGCGCATTCTTGAATGGTGTACCGCAACCGTCATGCTTATCCTGATGGTCGCGGGAAACCTTGTGACTTTCTATAAGGCATAACATGTATAGACACTTCTACGGATTGACGCGAGTTCCGTTCGGCATCAGCCCGGACCCTTTCTTCTATTGCCCAACGCCACGGCACAACGAGGCGCTGGCCAATCTCGCGTACGGCATTCAGCGCCGCAAGGGATTTGTTGTCCTTACCGGTGAAGTCGGAACCGGCAAGACTCTGCTGGTGCGTTACCTCATCAACACGCTGGTGCGGGCCAAGGTGCAGTATGCCTATGTCTTCAATCCTCACCTCACGCCCACCGACTTCATGCAGTTCGTCCTCGCCACTTTTGGCATCAAGAACCCCCAGAGTACGCGCGGCGCCATGCTCCAGCAATTCCAGGATTTCCTGATCGAAGTCAATCGCAATGGCCAGACAGCGGCTCTCCTCGTCGACGAGGCGCACTTGCTGACCGCCGAACTGCTGGAGGAAATCCGTCTCCTGACAAATATCGAGACTCCCGAATACAAACTCCTGCAGATCGTCTTTGTCGGTCAGCCGGAACTTGACGATCTCCTCGATTCTCCGGAGCTGCGCCAGTTGAAGCAGCGCGTCGCGCTGCGCTGCCATCTGCCTCCCCTGGAGGAAAACGACGTGCACGGCTACATCGTCCGGCGGCTGGAACTGGCGGGCGCAGGCGAGCGCGCCAAGACAATTTTTCCCCGCGTGACGGTGGAACGCATTTTCTTCCATTCGCGGGGCACGCCCAGAGTCATTAATCATCTCTGTGACGGTGCGTTACTCACCGGGTATGCGCGGAGGGAATCGGTCATCAAGCCGGAAATCATCGATGAGATTGCCGCTGACCTGCGACTCAACGTCACCACCATGAGTCAGCAGGGCGCCCCCCGCAAGAACACGGAAGGAGCGTCGATTCGATGAGCCGGGTTTTTGACGCATTGCGTCAGTTCGACGAGGACGCTCGCAAGGGTAAGACCAAGCCCGACGCGCCGAAGGATACGCCGAAGGACGCGGCTTCTCCGGCTCCGCAGGATGTGGTCGTACCCGAATTGCCCCCGCTCCCGGACCTCGACTTTGGTCCGATGGAACCAGCGACGTCGTCTTTCCTGCCGCCGCCCGTGCCCCTCTCGTCACCCGCCGCCCACGAGCAACTTCCTCCCGAACCTCCGCCGCCGGCTTCTCCTCCCGTCGTTCGGGCCGCCACCAGTCCTGCACCGCATGTAACTTCGAAACCGGCTGCAGCGCCCTCGCCGGTTTATGGTTCATCGCACCCAGGCGGATTCGATCTTGACCAGTTGATTTCCGTAAACGCTCTTCCGCCCGACGACGGCCACCTGGTCTCGATGACCGATGAACACGGTCTGGGCGCCGAAAAGTTTCGCGTACTCGCCACCCGCCTTGCAAACATCCGGCGCAACACCGGCTTGCAGGTCATTCAGATCACCAGCAGCATCATCGGTGAAGGCAAGACCCTCGTCTCCACCAATCTCGCGGCTACACTGGCCCGCCGTTCTGGGCAATCCGTCCTGCTGGTCGAGGGCGACCTCCGCAAGCCGGCCGTCTGCCCCGTCCTCGGATTGACATCGACGAACGGCATCGGCGAGTGGTGGAACCAGGCGGATGCCTCCATCATTCCCTTCCTGCGCCGAATCAACAATACGCAGCTATGTCTGCTGCCGGCCGGTACCACGCCTCATCCCGTCTCCGTTCTGCAATCGGGACGCATGAACGATCTGATGGCGCAGTTCCGCATCTGGTTCGACTGGGTCATCGTCGATACTCCGCCCCTGTTGCCCATGGCGGATTCGAACCTCTGGGCGCGACTCGTCGACGGCACGCTGCTCGTCATTCGCGAGGGAGTTGCACCGCGCCGCGCACTGCAGCGCGCCATGGAGAGCATGGACGCTCCCAAACTTGTGGGTGTCGTGCTCAATGACGCCGACGACTTCGACCGTGTCGACTACTACGACCAGTATTACTCCACCAGGCCCAAGGAACCGCCCAAGGAACCAGCCGCAAAGGCAAAAGGTCCAGAAAAGAAACCACGAAAGGAAAGGAAGTGATCCGGTCCCAGCACGCCTATCTTCCGGCTCGCCTTCTCTTCCTCGGCGCTTCGGAAATCCTCCTGGCGACATCGGCTTTCCTCATCGCCATGGTGGCCTTTCACGGCCTGCTGAATACGATCATTGCCCTCAGCTATCAACAGGGTGCGCTCAAGGTACTGCTGGTCATCGCCACCATCGCGGTGTGTATGTACTACTTCGACCTCTATGACCCGCTCATCCTGCATAGCGGTCGTGAAACTTTTACCCGGCTCGTACAGGTTCTTGCCTCCATGTGTTTCATCGTGGCGGCCCTCTATGCCATCTTCCCTTCCGTCCGGCTGAACCGCTACGTCTTTATTATTGGTACTCTTGCCGCTGGCCTGTTTCTAATCCTTTGGCGCGAACTCTTCGTCAGCACCTGGCCGATGTTTCGCGAACGGGTTCTCCTCCTCGGCAGCGGCGCTCTGGCGGAGTTTCTTCTCCAGGAGATGCGCAACCACCCCGAGCTGAACCTGGAAGTTGTCCGTCACATCCCGGAGACCCAGCCCGGAGATCCATCCCCGAAGAGTTTTCAGTCCGGGGACTTCTCCGATGAACTTGCCCGAATCGTTGAGCAGTTGCGCGTTCGCAAAGTCATCGTCGCTCTCGGAGACCGTCGCGGCAAGCTTCCCTTCGATTCGCTCCTCGAGCTCAAGCGTCAGGGAATCTTCATTCAGAACGGCCACGATCTCTACGAAACACTTACCGGCAAGATTGATCTCTCCACGCTGCGCCCCAGCGCGATTCTTTTTTCCCCCGAATTCCAGCCCTCGCGTTTTTACCCCATCATGAAGCGGGTTGCGTCTTTTCTGGTTGCTCTCACCATCCTGGTGATCGCGCTTCCCGTCATGCTGCTGGTCGCCATCGCCATCCGCCTCGATTCCGAAGGGCCCATCCTGCTCAATCAGCGCAGGGTGGGAAAGCTCGGCAGGATTTTCACTGTTCACAAGTTTCGCTCCATGTACCAGGGCAGCGAGAACGCACCCATTCATCGGCCCGCCTCTCAGCAGGACGAACGCATTACTCGTGTAGGGCGCTGGATTCGAACCCGCCGTCTCGATGAACTGCCGCAGCTCTGGAATGTCCTGCGCGGTGACATGGAACTCGTCGGTCCCCGCCCGTTCGTACCCAACCAGGAAGAGGACTGCGTCCGCGCCATCCCCTTCTACCGCCAGCGCTGGGCCATTCCTCCGGGTCTCACCGGATGGGCCCAGGTCAATCGCGGCTATTGCGAAACGCTTGCCGATAACGCCGACAAGCTCGCCTATGACCTCTTCTATATCAAGCACATGTCTCTGGGTCTCGACATGCTTGTCGTGGTACGAACCGCCAAGATGCTGTTGAGCCGGAGCCCTGCATGATAACCGTGCTGCAATGCGTCTTTTGGGCGTCCTTCGCGGCGATCGTTTACACCTATCTCGGTTATCCCGTCATCCTCTTTGTGCTCTACGGATTCGCCCAGGTTCGCCGCGACTTCCAGCATCTCGTCTCCCCCGCCGACCGCCGGACTGGCGACCGGAGCGACGACGAACTTCCACCGGTTACGCTTCTCTTCGCCGCTTACAATGAAGAGCGATATATCGAGCGCAAGCTGGAAAACACCCGCACGCTCTCTTATCCGCCGGACAAGCTCCAGGTCGTCATCGTTTCAGACGGCTCCACTGACGCCACCAACGCAATCCTTCGCTCCGTCACCGATCCGAATGTCTGCGTCATCTTTCCCGAGCAACGCTCCGGCAAGACATCGGCCCTCAACCTGGGATTGCAGCAGGTGCGTCACGGCATCATCGTTCTCACCGACGCCAGCACGCTCTTCGATCCCGATGCCATCCGCAAGCTCGTCCGTCACTTCCGCAACCCCAACATTGGAGCGGTCTGCGGCGCGCTTCGTTTTGAAGCCAGCGGCGAATCGCAGCGAACGGAAGGCGTCTATTGGAAATACGAAACTATTCTGCGCCTGATGGAAGCACGGCTTGGTGCCACGCTCACGCCCAGCGGCGCCATCTATGCCATCCGTCGCGATGCACTCGATCCGTTTCCGCCCGGCACGCTCATCGATGATTTTGTCGCTACCATGAACGTTCGCCGTCACGGGCTTGCCGTGCTCTACGATCCCGAGGCTCGCGCCACTGATTTCGCCGCCAGCGATGTCTCCGGCGAATTCCGCCGCCGCGTCCGTATCGCCACCGGCAGCTTCCGCGCGCTTGGCAGCCTTGCGAAAATACGGCTTCCCGGCGCAACACTCTTCGCCTTCTTTTCCCACAAGGTTCTGCGCTGGTTCGTTCCGGTCTTTGCCATCGCGCTTCTGCTCAGCAACATTGCTCTGCTTACCGAGCCGCACTATCGCCTTGCGCTCACCGTGCAGGCCGTCCTTTATTTGTGGGCCGCCGCAGGTTACGCCTGGCGCGACCGCCTGCGCGGAGTGCCTTTTATTTCTCTTGGATACTTCCTCGTCGCGATGAACTTCGCTTTCCTCGTCGGACTCGTGCAGGCTCTCACTTCCGGGAAGGAGGCAACATGGCAACGCGTCAGCTAGCCCAGCCTTCTCGCCGCTTTGCTCTGCGCGGAACGCCCTTCCTGATGTTTCATGGAGTTGGTGCGGAATCCGATCGATACGCAGTGGAGTCCGATCGGTTCTCGTCGTTCCTCGCCCGCATCCGCCAGCGCGGTTTCGCGCAGGTCTCCGTCGAGACATTTGCTGCATCGCAGGCTTCCGGTACTCCACGCGTTGGCATCACCTTCGACGATGGTCTCCTCTCCGTCTATGAGCAGGCTTTTCCGAGGCTCCTTGCAGCGGGTATGTCCGCCGATTTCTTTCTCTGCACTGCGCTGGTCGGCACGTCCGGCTACCTGTCATGGGCTCAGGTCGTGGAGATGCAGCGCGCCGGCATGTCCTTTCACTCCCACGGACATCGCCACTACTACCTCTCGCATCTTCCGCGCGCGCTTCTCCTCAGCGAACTCACGCAGTCGCGCACCATCCTTGAAGATCGCCTTGGCCGTCCCGCAAAGTGTCTCGCGTTTCCTTACGGTTCGTATAACCGGTTCTCGCTGGACATCGCCCGCGAAGCCGGGTTCGAAATCTTTTGCACTTCGCGTCCATGGCCGGCCACCGCGGGAGTGCCGCTCATTCATCGCATTGCCGTCGGACAAAACACCACTCTTGTCGAATTCGATCGCATCCTCGATGGCGATCCATTCATCTATTCGCGTCACATGGCTCGCAACGTCTCACTTTATCCATTCAAGCAATTGGTTCTGCGTTTTGCGCCGTCGTTGCTTGGAGCACGCGCGAACAAGGAGCCCGCATGACATCGGACAGGCTTCACGTCTTCGTGCTCATCGACGCGCTTGGATGGAAGTTCCTCCAGCAGACGCCGTTTCTTGACGACGTCCTCCCTTATCGCCAGCCCTTGCGAACCATCCTCGGCTTCAGCTCCGGGGTCATTCCGTCGATCCTCACCGGCCTCACGCCCGCCGAGAGCGCCGTCTGGAATCTCGTCTATTACGATCCCGAGCATTCGCCCTTTCGCTGGATGCGTCACTTCCAATCTGTTCCGCGACCGCTGCTCGACAACCGTTACGCGCGACGCGCCTTCACTGAACTCGGCCGACGCGTTCTCGGTCTCGGCCACGGATTCGACTGCTGCGTCAGCCCGCGCCTCCTCCACTATTTCAACTGGGCCGAGCGGCGCAACATCTACGATCCCGGTGGAATTCCTGGCGTCCAGTCCATCTTTGACAAGCTCGTCGCCGATGGCGTTCCCTATCGCTCCTACAGCTACCATCGCAACACGGATGAGGAGATTCTCCAGGCCGTGCCGCGCCACATTGACGAGGGCCACGAGAATTTCTATTTCGTCTATCTCAGCGAAGTCGACAAATTCCTGCACGATCACTGCAGCGATCCGGCGCGCATCGCCGAGCGCCTCGCCTGGTATGACCGTCAACTGCGCCACGTCTTTGACGCTGCCCTGCGCCGCGATCCCGAGGCTTGCTTCTACCTCTTCTCCGATCACGGCATGACGCCCGTGACGCGCCACTACGATCTCGCCGCCGATGTCGAACGCGCTTCGCTCTCCACGCCAAAGGATTTCCTCGCCGTTTATGACTCCACCATGGCGCGCTTCTGGTGCTTCTCCGACGCGGCTCGCGACGCGCTCACGCGCCAGTTGGAGCAGGTTCCCTGCGGACACATCCTCTCGCACGGCGAATTGAAATCACTCCTGCTCTCGTTCTCCGACAACCGCTACGGCGACATCATTTTTCTCATGGACCCCGGCTGCCTCATCGCCAGCAGCGCTTTCCACTCCGCCAGTTGGATGCCGGTTGGCATGCACGGCTACCATCCGGACGACGAGCACTCTTACGGGGTCTTCCTCACCAATCGCGAAATTCTGCCGCCCGTCACCATCGTCACAGATATTTACCGTTGCATGCGGGAGGCGATCTCGTGACAACTGCGTCAAATGCTTTTCCGCTTGAAGTCTGCCACTTCGCCAACTCCACGACCCGTGCCGGCGCCGAGGAATACATGCTCGGGGTATTGCAGCGCCTCGACCGCCAGCGCTTTCGTCCCAGCCTTGCCTGTCCATCGTCACTTATCGATTTATTAACGCCCGACATTCCGCCGGATGTCAACGTCTTCCCTGTCCACATCGCCCGTCCGACCCAGTTTGGCGAGCTGCGCCGCTTCTCGCATTTCCTCCGCGACCGTCGCGTGCAGATCGTCCACTCCCATCAGTTCCGCGCCAGCCTCGTCGCTTCGCCCACTGCCAGCCTGTCCGGCATCCCCGTCACGGTCGAGACGCCGCACATTCGCGAATACTGGCGTGCCGGCTGGAAGGCGAACTACGCTGTCGATCGAATCGCTGGGCATTTCGTTTCCGGCTATATCGCCGTCTCCCAGGCCAACAAGCGCTATCTCGTCGACGAGAAGCGTCTGCCCGCGAACAAGATTTCCGTCATTCCCTGCGGCGCCGATCTCCGCCCGTTCACGCGGCAGCAGTCCGCCGGCCAGGCGCTTCGCCGCGAACTTGGCATCTCGCCATCGCAACCCGTTCTTCTTGTTGCCGGACGCCTGGAACCGCAGAAGGGCCATCGTTACCTTCTCGACGCGATGCCATCGATTCGCGTCGAGTTCCCGGGTGTCCTGTTGTTCTGTGTTGGCGAAGGCTCGCTCATCTCGGAGCTCCAGCATCATGCGCGCGATCTCGGCGTTGCGGATGCCGTGCGTTTCGTCGGCTATCAGCGCGACATGGCCCGCTGGTACGCCCTTGCCGACATCGTGGTCCTTCCATCGCTCTTCGAAGGACTTCCGATCACGGCGATTGAAGCTTTCGCGTCGGAGAAACCCATGGTTGCCACCGCCGTCGACGGCACGCCGGAAATCGTCGTCGATGGCGTCACCGGACTGACCGTCCCTTCGCGAGATTCGACCGCGCTCACCCATGCCATCGCTCGCCTCCTGCACGACCCCGAACTCCGCGCGACGTTCGCACGGCAGGGCCGTGAACTGGTCGAGCGCAGCTTTTCCATCGAGCGAATGGTCGAACAGATTGAAACCCTTTACCTCCGTCTCTGGCAGGCACGCACCGGAACGCCAATCCCGCAAACCGATGCGGCGCCGCTGCCACGGATGGCGGAAGGCATCTGACACGGACGCATGAATATGACTGGGATCGACAACTCGTTACCGCCACACCACGCAATCCGCATGCATTTGCGCATGTCGATCTGTGCCGCGGTACGCGAGGAATGTCAGGCGTTTCTCGGCTCCGATCTCGTCGCTCTCATCCTCACCGGCAGCCTTGCCCGCGACGAAGCCAGCATCCTTGACGATGGTTCCGGTCTCCGCTTTCTCAGCGATGCGGAGTTCCTCGTCGTCGTCCATTCGCATGCGGCGCAGTCCTTGCAGCCACAGTTGACTGGCCGGGTTGAAGTCGCTCTTGCGCGCCTTGGGCTCCGCATCCATGTCAGCCTTGCCCTGGTGCAGCCGGGGTATCTTGCCCTCCTCCCGCCGCACATCTTCACCTACGAACTGCGCTCGCACGGACTGGTGATTGCCGGCGACGCGACAATCCTGGCATCCGTCCCGCAATACGCAGTTTCCGAACTCTCGCGCGAAGATGCGTGGCGGCTGCTCGCCAATCGCATGACGGAATTCCTCGGAAGTGCTGGCGATATCGGGAGTGACACTCCCTCACCGGAGACGCAGTATCGCGCCATAAAGCTGTTTCTCGACATGGCGACCTCGCTGCTCGTCTTCCTCGGTGAATACGAGCCCACGTACCAGGGGCGGTCGACGCGTCTTGTACAGCTTGCCGCACGCGAGCCTTCACGCCTCCCGTTTCCCGCCATCGAGTTCGCCGCGCGCATCGCGCAATGCACGGCCTTCAAACTCTCGCCGGAAGGTCTCAACCTCCCCGCTACTCTTTGCCGCGACGCCGTCGACCACGCGCGTCTTCTCTGGACGTGGGAGCTTCGTCATCTTACCGGCGCCTCGGGGGCTGACGACGTTCTCTTTCGCCATCTCTGCCGCCAGTTATCTACCGTCATGACCTTGCGTGGCTGGATGTACGCTGTGCGCGCCGAAGGTTGGCATGAGAGCTGGCGGCATTGGACTCACTGGCTCACGTTGTTTACCCGTGGGACGCCTCGCTATTGCATCTATGAAGCGGCACACTTATTGTTCTGTCAATTACCCGCGGACTCCGCACCCACACAGGAACTCGCTCGAAATGTGGAACACTTGTTGCCGGTTTCATCTCCGCGGATCCACGAAGCTTCGTGGAATGACCTCGCCGATGATATCGTGTGGAACTACAGGCGCTTCACGGTGGAGACGCGCGCATGATGGGGACCAGCGTGGAACAGAGGATGGCAATTCGAGGCTGCACCGGCACTCGTCCCCGTTGGCGTGTCTCTGATCTATGGAGGGCTCCGCTCACCGACCTTCCCATCCGCGACGAAATTCTTTACCAGTTCGCCGAGTTTTCCACGGAGATGAACCTTCTCGAAATCGGCCCTGGAAGCGGTTTCCCAACGATCCAGCTCGCCCGCCTGGTCCGCCATCTCACCACTGTCGATGTCGCCGAGCCCAATATTGCACGTCTGCGGCCGGTCTTTGCTTCTGTCGCCAACATTCGTCTGCTTGCCGGAGACATTTCCGATCCGCGCGTGGTTGACGATATTGGCATGCGCTTTGACGCCATCGAAGCCGTTGAGGTTTTCGAGTACGTCCCCAACCCGCGTGTCGCGTTGCAAAACATGGCGGCTCTGCTCTATCCCGGCGGCCAGTTGTATCTCCAGTATCCCAACGTTCCCGGCGCAGGCGTTACGTTTTTCCAATCGCGTGATGAACTTTTCTCCGCTCTCTCCGACGCTGGCTTTGTCGACATTCGCATAGACTTCCTGCGGCTGCGCCCCTGGGCCAGCCTGCTCTACCGTTATCTTCATGAGAAGCCGCTTCACGTTTTCCGCCGAGCGCGTCAGCGTAACCGGCCGGCGCAGGCCCACACCTATGAAGCCACGTGGGCGTTCCGTGAAGGCTCGACGTTCGACAAGTTCAAGCCGCCCATTCACCTTGCCTGGACGGTTCTCCTGTTTCTCATGCGGCTTGGCGGAGATTGTTTTGAGCGTCTCCCGGCCGGCGATATTTTCCGGAAAAATTTACTCGTCGTAGCAACCCGTGCGATCGAAGGTGGTGTACCGTGCAGCAATCTGAAAACAACGTCAGCCGTGTAATTCTTCGCGGCGTTTCCGACAATACGCTCCGCAGCGTCGTCGCCGAATGCATGGAGTTCTGTGACTGGAAGAGCCTTGTCGCGCCCGACTCCACCGTCGTCATCAAGCCAAACCTCTGCACCGCCGTACCCGGCAAGTGCGAAATGTCCAACACGGACCCGCGCATCGCGGAAGCAGTCTGCGAAGTTCTGCTCACGCGCACTCGCAAGATCTATCTCGTCGAGTCTGACGGTCTTCGCCAGACCGCGTGGCAGGCCTTCGAGGAATCCGGTTACCTTCCCATCGCCAAGCGCCTTGGTGTCGAACTGATGAACCTCAGCGAGTCTCCGCAGACCGCCGTCGACGTCGCCCCCGCTCATCAGGTCAAGCTGCCGGACATCATGATGCAGGGCCATGCCTTCATCACTCTTCCCGTGCTCAAAACGCACGCTCTCACCTATTTCACCGGCTCCATCAAGAACCAGTGGGGATGTCTGCCGCAATACGACCGCATCCTTTATCATCGCTACCTCGATCCCATGCTCGCCTCCATGCACGGCATCTTCAAGCCCTGCATCTCCATCATGGATGGCATCATCGGCATGGAAGGCCGTGGCCCTGCCAATGGCAAGCCGCGCCGCATTGACCTCTTGCTCGCCGGTCGCGACTCTGTCGCCGTTGACACCACCGCCATGCGTCTCGTCGGCCTCAATCCGGAACTCTGCCGCCACGTCCAGTTGACAGCACAGCTCGGCCTTGGCAACTGGGAAGCCGAGCGCATCACCGTCGATGGTGATTGGGAGAAGCATCGCACCCAGTTCAAGCCAGCCATCCTCGATAAGGCCATCGCCGCCATGGATTACATGAGCCGTTACCGCTGGTTCGTGAAGTACATGCTGGAGAAGAATTACGTTTTCTATCCCATCCGCGCCGCCGTGCAGGTTGCCCGGCGCATTGGAATCGTGGAGGGTCGCGACTAGCGCCACGCTGTTCGCCCGGCCATGCGCATACTGTTCACATCTCTCGCCTTCCCGTTTCCCGCAAGCAACGGGAATCGCATGCGCAACAGCAGCTTGGTGCGCGCACTCGCCCAGGAGGGCCACAACGTCACCCTCGTCGCCTTCGTCTCGGACGCCGATCGCCAACATCTCTCGCTTGCCGCGCCATACTGCCCAAGCGTCATCCCCGTACCGCTTCCTTCGCCCGGACCGGTCCGCTCCCTCGTGACGCGTCTCGTCTCGGCCTTGCGCGCTCGCCCTTACGGCGTACTCAAGTTCCGAAGCGCCGCCATGCAGCGAGCCTTGCGCAGTGAACTCGCCGCGCACGCGTATGACGCCATCTTCTGCGACGACGTCTACATGCTCGGCAATCTTCCGCGCGAGTGCCGTCTCCCCGTCCTGCTGAACAAGCACGATCTCACGTTTGAGATCATGCAGCGCTACGCCCGCTTCGAGTCCAATCCGCTCAAGCGCGCCTATATCGCCTTCGAGGCTCGCAACGTACGCGCCTGGGAGATCGACGCTTGCCGCCGTGTCCGCGCCGTGCTCGCCTGTTCCCAGCGCGATCTCGACCTGCTTCGCGGCCTCTGCCCCGCTGCCGGTTTTGCCGTCGTTCCCAACGTCATCGACGTAGATTCTTATTCACCCGTTGCGACAAATGACGGGCACACGGTTCTTTACGTCGGCGCCATGGACTGGTTGCCCAATCGCGATGCCGTGCGTTACTTCGTCGCTGAAATTCTTCCGGAGCTGCGCAAACTGTCTCCCGGTGTCCGTCTCGTCGTCGCGGGCCGTGCCCTTCCGCCGGACTTCCAGCGTGAACTCCAGGCGCCCGATGTCGTCTTTACCGGCGAAGTCGCGGACATGCGCACACAGATCTCCGCCGCCGCTGTCTCCATCGTTCCGCTTCGCATTGGCAGCGGCACTCGTCTTAAAATCATGGAGGCAGCCGCCATGGAGCGGCCCGTTGTCTCCACGTCCATTGGCGCCGAGGGGCTTAACTTCGTGAATGGCGCCGACATTGAAATCACCGATGCTCCCGTGGAGTTCGCTCGCGTTACGGCCGCTCTTCTGGCCAGCCCCGGGCGTCGGGAGTCGATGGGCAAAGCGGCCCGTGCTCGAGCCGCGCAGGAATACAGTATTCAGGCGCTCCGAAGGTCGCTGCATCGCTGCCTTTTGGAGTTCGTCCCATCCGGCAATGGAAATTCTGTTGACTCGCGGCGGCACCAGGCCGTTTCTTAGGTGTCGTTAGGATTTGTATTTTGTTTGCGGTGAAATTAGAGAGGACCGTACTGGCGCGGACAGATGATAATCGTCTATATCCTCATCTTCTCGATGGCACTCGTGGCCGATCCTCACTTCGGTCGTCAGCTTGGTCCGTTCACCGTCGAGAAATGGATTGGCTTCGGCGCCATCTTTTATGCCATCTGGTACTTCCCCACGCGCAAGGGTACACCGCGCTTCCTTCGCACCTTCCAGGCGAAAATGTTTATCGCCTTCGTCATCCTCGTTCTGTCTTCTTATCTTGTCACCGCGAAGGACCTTGCCTTCCAGGGCCTGATCTCCATTCTCATCTCGCAATTCTTTTTCTTCTTCGTCAGCCAGATCACCATTGACTCGCAAAAGCGTCTTTATTACTGCTGCCTGGCGTACATCGGCGCCGTCGGCTTTGGCGCCGCGTATCTTCTCCGCGAGTGGGCCGGAAACATCGGCAGTTATGGAATCGATTACCGCGCCGGGTACGTCGTGGGCGATCCTAATTTCTTCACTGCCGGCGCGCTTGTCGTCCTGCCGCTAAATCTTTACTTCATCATCAATCTCAAGCGGAAACTGCCGCGCTATTTCTGTATGAGTTGCCTGCTGCTTACCATTGGCGCCATTCTCATCGGTCAGTCTCGCGGCGGTCTGCTGGGAATGATTGCGGTTCTCGTTCTCCAGGCGCGCGACTCAACTCATCGCAAGGCTTTTATTGGCCTTTCTGCCGTCATTGTGCTTGCCGTGCTGATTTCGCCCGCTTCGCCGCTGGACCGTCTCCTTCACCCCAACTACAGCGACAAGGAATCCTCTGATTCGCGGCTTGAGATGTGGCGCGTCGCCGGACGCGTGATCGACGAGTATCCCGTCCTCGGCGCCGGCATCGGCAAATTCCATCATTACCTTGAGCTCTATGCGCCCGGTCAGGATCTGAACTTCTACGTTCCTCACAACACCTACATTCAGATCGCTGTCGAGCTCGGCTTCGTTGGTCTTTCCATATTCCTCGCCATGCTCTATGGAACTTTTCGCAGTCTCAAGAAAACTCGGCGTGCGGCGAAAAAAGCCGGCGATGTTTTCACCTATGCCGTTGCCTCGGCCCTGCGCAACGGAATACCCGGATTTCTCGTCTGTATCATGTTCATCTCCGCGCTCCACTCCAAGATATTCTGGTTCTCCATCTTCCTCTCTACATGTCTGCCCGGCCTGATCCGCAAGCCCAAGCCCCCCGCCACGGAAGGCGAAGCTCCGCCCGAGCCCAGCCTCGCCGAGCGGGAGCTTGATCTCCCGCAGAGTGTTCCTGAAGTCGAACCGGTGTCCGTGGCATGACGGAAGATACTCATTCCGCGATCGAAGGTGGCGCCAAGGTCAGCGCCGGTGCGCCCGACTCACCTCCCGGAGCATCCGCCCCATTACCCCGCATTCTCACTACGCACAACAAGAACTTCCATCCAGCCTGGACCGCGCGCACCACTTTGCTTCCCGGCTGGTACGAAGCCCACAAGGAGATTGCTCCCTTTGACTTTGGTGTTCTGGACAGCCTTCGCTGGGCGTGGCAACTCTTTCGCCTCAGCCCGCGCTACGATGCGGTTGTCACCGGCTCCGAACACACAGGCCACCTCTTCGCGATTCTCCAGTCTCTTCTCCGTACCCGTCGCCGTCGCGTCCCTCACGTCATGATCGACTTTCCCTGGGCGGCTTCACCCGGAAAGCTCACCATCTTCCTGAAGCGCATCCAGATGTCGATTGAGTCGCGCTCCATCTATCGCATCTTCGCCCACGCCAGCCCGGAGGAAGCCGAGCGCTTTGCCCGCGAACTGCGCACCCGCCGTGACCTTTTTCAGTTCGTCATTTACCACGACAATCTCCGTACGCCACGCCCGGAAGTCAAGGACGGTGGCTATCTCTTCTCCGGCGGATTTGAAGGCCGCGACTATCCCACCTTGTTGCGTGCCATCATGGACGCTCCCTATCCCGCGGTCATCTGTTCGCCCTGGAAAATCAGCGAAGGCGGGGAACTGCCGCCTCACATCTCCGTCTCCAAGGTGACGCCCGAGCGCTTCGACGAACTCATGGCCGCAGCCAAGGTGGTTGTTCTGTCGCTATTCTCGGAATGTATCCACACTTCCGGCCATACTGTAATTGCCAATGCTCTCTCTCTGGGCAAACCCTTGGTGGTGGCTGCGCCTCAGGAGTTCCGGCACTACATCGATCATGGAGTGAATGGAATCCTCGTTCCCCCGGGCGACAGCCAGGCCTTGCGCCAAGCAATCGACCACATCTTCCGCGATCCGGAATATACGGCTCGCCTCGCCGCGAATGCGAAAAACATGTCTGCCCGTTTTTCGCGCGAAATTTTCTTTCAGACCGTTTACGATACCGTCGAGGCTGCCGTCCGCGAACGGCAGTCGCAATATCCGTCTCGCGCGCAACACATTTAGAATACTGACCTTCATGCCTGACTCTCTCGCATCCGCAAATCCGGCGCGCGCTCAGGAACAGGCATCACCCTTGCGCAGCGTCCTGTCCAACTGGGTCGGGCTCTTCGTCAGCGCCTCCATCTCTCTCATCCTCACCCCCATCCTCATTCACGGCCTTGGCGATCTCTATTACGGCATGTGGGTGCTCGCCGCCACCCTTCTCGACTCCTACGGCCTGCTCGACTTCGGTGTTCGCAACGCGCTCTTCCGCTTCGTCGCCGTCTATAAAGGCGCCAACCAGCGCCGCGAACTCAATGCCACGCTCGCTTCCGGTTTCATCATCGCGCTCACCACCGCCGCGATTGTATTCCTGCTCACCGTCGTGTCTGTCGCATTTCTTCCCGGCTTCTTCAATGTAGAAGGAAGTTCTCGCCATATCTTCCGCTGGCTCGTGGCCATGCTCGGCACCGGTGTCGCGTTTGCGTTTCCCGCGCAGTTCCTCGGAACTTATCTCTGCGCCTGCCGCCGTTTCGACCTCTTCAATTTCACGGTCATCCTCAGTGGGCTGCTTCGTGCAGGTCTCATCATTCTTGTGCTTCGGCTCCACTACGGCGTTATCGCCGTTGGCGCTATCACTTTCGGAGCTACTGTTCTTTCCTTCCTCCTCAATCTCTACCTGGTCCACCGCTCCGACCCCGAGGTCTCATTACGTCCCTCGCTCGCCGAGCGCGCGCGCGTCAAGGAGCTGCTCTCCTTCAGCGTCTACGCCTTCCTCGGCAACATCGGCGACCACCTCCGCTTCTTCGTCGATAACATCGTCATCGGCCGCGTCCTCGCCATCGCGCTCATCACGCCATTCAACATCGCCGGACGCCTCATGGTGCTCATGCGCCAGTTGCTTCTCTCGCTTGCCAGCCCCCTCTCCGGCGTCATGAGTGAACTCCAGGGCAAGGGCAACGAAGAGGACCTGCGCAGCTATTTCCTCCATGCCACGCGCCTCACTTCGATCCTCAGCTTTTATGTGGGACTGATTCTGCTCGTAAACGGAAGGCACATCATCACGCTTTGGGTGGGCCACGGATATCCCGAATCCTACCTGCTTCTCGTCGTCCTCATCGTCGGATACTGCATCACTCTCGCGCAGCATCCTTCTGTCGATCTTCTCATGGCCAAGCACAGCCATCAGCCGCGCGGCTGGTGGACGCTTGCCGAAGGTCTCGCCAATCTCATCCTCAGCGTCATCCTCGCTCGTCGCTACGGACTTATCGGCATCGCTCTCGGCACCACCATCCCAATGCTCGTCGTGCAGATCTTCGTCCAGCCCTGGTACACGCTAAGAGCTTCCGGCATTAGCCCGCGACGATATCTCCGCGAAGCCATGCTCGGCCCATTCATCGCCGCTGCCATCTTCCTCGCCGTGTGCTGGTTGTTCCGCTCAACGCAAACTGTCGTCAGTTTCCCGCGACTCTTCCTCTCCGTCGCCTGGCAGTCGGTTGTCTTTGGAGCGCTGGCGTACCTATTCGCCATGAAGGGCGAGGAGCGAGGGCGCCTCCTGGCCGGAATGCAGAAGTTGACATCAATCGTCTTTGGCTCGCGCGCCTGAGGAGTTGTTAGTAGGACAATCCTTGCGCGGCTCGCTTCCCGTACTCCACTGCCGCCCGGTAGTCCCGCCATGGATCGATCGAGCCACGCCGTAAGCAGGCGTACCCTGCGATCAATCCCATCCCAAACTTCATCCACTGGAAGAACAGCCGATTCCGGATTCCATGATTCCAGTGCCTGTAATAGAGGTAGCTATTTCCTCGGGCCACGCTTCCGATCCAGTGTTCTCTCGCCCGTGCCGAGGTCGAAATCTTGTGTACTAACCGCGCCCTGGGCGTCATCAGCAGCTTGGCGTCTCGCCCCATCCGCAGGCACAAATCGACGTCTTCGCCCTCGCTCCCTCTCTTCAGAGTCGCGTCAAACCTGTGCTCCCGCACCGCCCGTGCCCGGAAACTCATCAGCGCTCCGGTAAACTTGCTTACCCGGATTGGCGGCGAATTTCCGAGGCGCCCGGCATTCACGTAGATATCCTGCCGCTCGTCGTAAAACGGTCCGCGGAAAAATATCTTGTGCCAGAGGTGCATCGGCAGCGGCGCGCGCCGGTAGTTGGTGATCACTCCCGATACTCCCACCGCATCGGGTTGTTCCGCGTAGGCCGCCAGAATGTTTTCGACGAACTCTTTTTCCAGTTCCACGTCGTCGTCGAGGAACAGCAGCACGTCCGACGTCGCGATCTCAATCCCCGCGTTCCGCGCCGTCGCCGCACCGGCAATCGCCGTATCGTGCAGGTACTTCAACTCCACACGCTCGCGCACATGCGCAGGCGCTTCGCCGTGGAGCTTCCTCACCGCCCGCTCCGATTCCATTCCCGGACTCTGGTCGACGATGATTATTTCTATTGGCAATACAGTCTGCGCGAGCAAAGTCTTCACGGCGGCTTCCAGGTCCGCCATGCGGTTCTTCGTTGGAACGATGATGCCTATGGATTTCGGCGTGTCGGCCATCGAACTCCGTGCTCCGATGTCAATGTTTATCAGCTGCCATGCCGCCCTGTTTCGCGGATTGCTGACTTCCCTCGGCCGCCAACTGGTCCATGATCCAGTAGTTCGTTGCTCTCGCTGGCCCCATAAAATTTCCGTAGTTTCGCTCTTCTCCGCCGATCGGGAAGCCCCATGCGTCATAACCGTGATTCATGGTCGCTTCCACACCGTCATAGGCGTTGTCCATCACGGACACCAGTCCCCAGTTTTTCTGCTCGGCCAGGCTGTCCTGCCACGTCCACCACAGCATGCCCAGGAAGGGATGCGAGCCCGTCTTTGACGATACGCTGTCAAACAGGAATTGCATGTCATGCTGGTATTTCGCGCCGCGGGCTTCCTGGGTAGGCAGTCTCCAGTTCGCCGGTTCCTCATTCTGGGCGCGCCAGAGGCCAGAATCCTGGTTTGCGATGATTCCCTGCCAGATCATCAGTGGCACGTCGCCGGTATTCCTTGTTACAAAGTCCAGCGTCGCCTGGTTCAGGTCCGTCGAAATGCTGATCACGTCGAGATATTCGCGCGCTGCGCGATAAATCGGCGCCCGCGCCGGGGCCCACCATCCACCCAGGTTCGTTGGCCCCAGGAACAGGCCATGCGGCGAAACGCTTCGGAATCCATCTCTCTGCACCGAGAAAAACTGCTTCGCCATCAGGTACAGGAATTCGTTCAGATCTTTTACGACGTTGGGATTGGCCTTCGTCTTCGGCCCAAGGTCCGCATCCGAGTGTCCCAGCCATGTATGAGAGGGCCGCCCGTTTTCGTCGAGCAACCCGCTTCCGTTCGGCCATCCGCCGTCGGAATCAAACGTCGTGTAATCCGACCCCCAGGCTGCGTTCAAGGCCGCGATCGTCTTGTATTTCTTTTCGAGGAAATCCCGCAGCGCGTACTTCGTGTAAACTTTTGTGTCCTTGTACGGCACTCCGTTCTTCGCGTATGGATTCTCCGTCTGTTGCGGAGCCGTCGCCAGCGCCACAAAGCCCAGGTGGGGACTGTACTTGTCGAGCGGCTGCGTCTCGAAGTCGAGGCCCGGACCGAATCCCATCGTGTAATCTGTATCGTCGGAAAACGCGCCCACGTAGTACGCCGATTTCTCTTTTGTCTTCAGGTCCTGGTCTTTTTCCCATCCAGCCTTGGTGTTACTCACCCAGGCTGGATCAAACACATCTGGAAAATTCGAGTGCTCCCCTATCCCTAGTTGATAGAGCTTCTGGTCCATGCCCGCATAGAGGTTCTTGAACACTCCATCTTCACGTCCGGTAATCGACGCATTCGGTCCCAGGCATACAAACGGAAATTTGATCTTCTGCTCGCCTCCCCATCCTCCTCCTTTTGGATTCGTCGGCAGAGCCATGCGATACGTCCACGGACCCAGCGCATTGAACCCCCACGATTGCAGCCTCCGGTTCGACTGCGCCCAGGCTGTCATCGGCTTTTCCGTCCCGTACTTCGCTACCCAGTAATCGTTGAAGCTTTTCCCTTGCGGTCCTGGATGAACGTCACCATCAAGTCCCCATACTCCAATCATCCAGAACGCATGGCCGTCCGGCGTCATCAGCACCCACCGGTTACCCACCTTCTCCGTGTGCCAGTATCCCGTAGCGCCCTGCGCCGAAGGCATTGCCATCACGCCGCCGAACTCATCCAGTTCGGTGGAAGAAATATGCAGCGAGAATTGCCGGCTTGCCTGTTGTCCATCGCTGCTCACCCGCGCCGTGAACGTGTAATCACCGCCCGCACCAGGCTTCGGAGTTCCACCAATCGTGCCGTCCTTCAAGAGCGACAGTCCATCTGGCAGATTTCCGTCCAGCGACCATGAATATTTCGAGCCTCCGCCCGCCGTCAGTTTAATCTCGTACTTCAGTCCCACACGTCCCCATGGCAGGTTCGAGTCAGTCGTAAGAATCGCCAGACCGCTGCCGTTCACCGGCAGCATCATCGCCTTCCCAAGCGATTCCGTTTCGCCCGATGGCGCCTTCTCCGCCACGTTGAAATAGAATTGGCCCGGAACTTCCGGCATCCCGCGCAGGGTTCCGTCCGGATTCAATATTATTCCTTGGGGCAATACTCCCGAGCGGACCACCCAGCCGTCGCCGGATCCGCCGCTCCCCGGAAGTTTGGCCTCATAGTTTTGGTGCAGTGTCGCTTCCGGCAGCGTCGTTGCTTTCGCCGAATACGATGCGGCGAGGTTCTCCACGTGCTCAATGTATGGGCGGATGTGATGCCGGACCCGATAACCCGCCGCCAGCACCAGGATCAGCGCGGCACACATAAGTCCCCGCTTCCACACTTTTCGCCATTGCATCGTCATCGTTAATCCCGGAACATCCAACGCCACTTCGCTTCGGCTGAGTTGCACAATTTTACTCCGCATATCTGGGTCATTCAGTGCCTGCAATGTCGGGTCTTCTTGGGCATGCAAACTCCTGCTCGGCCGTCGCCTTGCATGCCACTTCATTCACCAAATCCGGTTTCATGGTTACCCGGGAGTTGTATAGAGGCTATTCGACCCGCTGATCTTTTGCACATCTTTTTGGCGAAACTTCCCGGTCGGTCATCTTTCTTGGCACCTGCTTTCCCCGACACAAAATTTCCTCCCAAAAGTGCCGTTTTCCATTACGCTTCTTCGGCTCCCGGAATGGTTCCAAGTAATTCCAACACTTGTAACCTCCCCCGTATCTTCCCGGGAACTGCACATTCCTCAACGCTCTACGCGGCCTTCATGCCATAATTCTCTGCATAACACGTCCGTTGTGTGACCCCAGTTCGCATGTCCACCTCGTCTCCACAAATACGCCGGGAAGACAGATCGTATCTGTGGCGATTGGCATTACTTGCCATCGCCGTCATCTGCCTGTACATCCCCGTTCTTACGCGGCTCGTGGAGCAGTGGTGGGACGACGCCAATTACTCTCACGGATTCCTCATTCCCTTCTTTGCCGCGTTTCTCGTCTGGGAGCGCCGCAAGCGTCTGCTTGAGATCCCCGTCAAGCCCTCCTGGTGGGGAATTCCCATTCTCCTCCTCGGTCTCTGCGTCCTTGCCCTCGGACTCGTTGGCGCCGAGTTGTTTCTGGCGCGCGTTTCCCTGCTCATCGTCATCTTCGGTCTCATCGTGTTTCTCGGCGGATGGAACATGGCGCGCGCACTTGCCGCACCGGTCGCGACCCTGCTGCTGATGATCCCGATTCCGACGATCATCTACAACCAGGTTGTCCTGCCACTCCAGGTCTTCGCCTCCAAGGTTGCCACCGCCACTCTCCAGATCACGCATCTTGTCCCCGTCATTCGTGAAGGCAACATCCTTGTGCTGCCCAACGTGAGTCTTGAAGTTGCCGAAGCCTGCAGCGGCATTCGCTCCCTGCTTTCGCTCTTCGCGCTCACCATCATTTATGGATACTTTGGCGAGACTCGCGTCTGGATTCGTGTCGTGCTCTGTGCCGCCGTGGCTCCCATCGCCGTCATCAGCAATGCCGCACGCGTCGTCTTTGACGCTGTCGCCGCCCAGTACTGGGGAAAGATCGCCATCACCGGCATCGATCATCTCCTCTCCGGCATCGTGCTCTTTCTCACCGCTTTCTTTGGAATGGTTGGCTTCCATTCCCTGCTTGTCGCCATCGTCAAGCGCTGGCATCCGAAAGGAAGCGCCCAATGAAGAGCTACCGTTTCTGGAGTTCCGTGGTTCTTCTGGTTGTGGCAACATTCCTTGTTCGTGCCCTTCCGCACGGCAAGGAAACTCCTCTTCAACAACCGTTAACCGCCATTCCGCTGCGGATAGGTGGCTGGCAGGGTGAAGAGATTCATTTGATGCCCAATATCGTCGCCATGGCCGGCGTAAGCTCATACATCAACCGTACTTACAGAAATGCGGACAATCGCCTTTTGCAGCTCTATGTCGGCTACTATCAAGACCAGCGCACCGGCGATTCCATTCATTCTCCCAAAAACTGCCTGCCCGCCGGAGGATGGTTGCCCATCCATGCCTCCACCATTACGTTTTCCGCGCCGGATCGCAAGGCCGTTACTGCCAATTACTATGTCGTCGCCAACGGCGCCGAGCGCCAGGTAGTAATTTACTGGTATCAATCTCATGGCGAAATCGTCGCCAGCGAGTACACTGCCAGAATCCAAATGGTTTTGAATGCCCTGCGCAGCAATCGGACCGATGCTGCTCTCGTGCGCATTACCGAGCCCATCCAGCTCGATGAAACTCAGGCGCGTAAGGATTGCGTCCGCTTCGCCCAGCAGTTGGTGCCGGAGCTCGACAAGGTTCTTCCGCGATAGGAGAGAAACGATGCGAGGACGCCTGTTTGTGTTCGCACTGATTGCCCTGGCCATGGCTATGGCCACCGGCTGTCACCGGAATCCCGAGGTCGCCAAGAAACGCTATCTTGAAAGCGGCCAGCAATACATGGACAAGGGAAAGTACTCCGAAGCTCGCATTCAGTTCCGCAACGCTCTCAAGCTCGATCCTCGTTTTGTCGAAGCATACTATCGTCTCGCCAAGGCCGACCTTGCGCTGCTCGAGTGGCGTGAAGCCTTTTCCGCCCTCCAGGCCGCCGTTTCCATCGACCCCAATCGCATGGATGCCCGCCTCATGATGGGCCAGCTCTATCTCTCCACCCGCGAGTACCCGCGTGCCGAGGAGGAGGCCAACACGATTCTCGCCAAGCAACCCGATGATGTCGCCGCCTACCAGTTGCTCGGCACTGCCTATGTCGGCGAGCAGCAGAATGACAAGGCTCACGCGGCATTTGAGAAGATCGTCTCGCTCGCTCCGGACGATGCCACCGCCTACGTTAACCTTGGCCTCGTCGAAATTACGCTGCGCCGCTTTCCCGATGCCGAAAAGAGTCTCAAGAAGGCCATCGTCGTCAATCCCAAGTTCCCGCTCGCCTACGCCAACCTCGCCAATTTCTATCGCCTTCAGGGGCAGATGGACACCGCTACCCAGGTTTTGCAGGACGGCATCAAGTCCAATCCTGACTCCACCCAGCTTTACATGCTGCTGGCCGAGGTTCTCAACGCCCAGCGTAAGTCCAGCGAGGCAGACGCCACCGTTCAGCAGTTGGCGCAACTCAAGGGTTCCGCCCCGGATGCCGCCGTCGCCATCGGCGACTATTACAACAATCTCCAGCGATTTGATCAGGCCATCGCCGCCTACCAGAAGGGCCTCTCCACCGATCCCGGTAATATCGAACTCAACACCCGCCTCATCGACGTTCTTATCAATACAGGCCAGATCCAGCAGGCCGAGACGCTTGACGCGCAGGTCCTCAAGAAGAGTCCTAAGAATCCTCTCGGGCGCGTTCTCCACGCCCGCATCCTGATGTCGCAGAATCAGGTCGACAATGCCATCAACGAGCTCCAGAGCCTGATTGCCGACAGCCCCGATCTCGGCATCGCTCACTTCACTCTCGGCATGGCCCATTGGCAGAAGGGCAAGATCGATCTCGCCCGCAATGACTTCCTCGACACCATCCGTTACTCGCCCCAGATGCTTGCCGCCTGGCGAAACCTCGCCACCATCAGTCTCACCACCGGTGACGCCCAGCTCGCCAAGGAATACGCTCTGCGCTGCACCCAGTTAGACCCCGGCGGCGCCGATGAGCACATTTCCCTCGGCCTCGCTGAGATTGCGAACAATGAAATCAACCAGGGACGCAACGAATTCCTTCAAGCCGAGCGCCTCGATCCCGGCAATCCCTGGCCTCACGTCCACCTCGCCAGCACTTACGTCGCCGACAAGAACTACGCGGTCGCTAAGAAGGAATACGAAACCGCTCTTGGCCTCCAGCCCAAGAACGCCGACATCGCCGAGCAATACATTTCGTTCCTTGAAACCGCCGGCCAGCAACCCGCGGCTCTTACCTATGCTCGCCAGTTCGTCGCTTCCGTTCCAGACAGCGCTGCCGGCCATTACCTCCTCGCCAACGTCCTCTCCAAGGCCAACCAGGCGCAGGACGCTCGCAACGAAATCGACAAGGCCATCCAGCTCAATCCAAAATTCGTCCGCGCCTACCTCGTCCTGGGAACCTTGCAGCAACAAGCCAATCAGGTCGACGACGCCATCAAGACCTATCAGACGGCCATGAATCTTCAGCCCGATTCTCCGCCGCTCCTCACCCTGGTCGGTAATCTTTACCTCCAGAAGGGTGACCTGGTAACTGCTCGCAAGTATTACGAACAGGCTCTCGCCTTGAACGGAAACTTCGCCGTCGCCGCCTCCAATCTTGCCTGGATTTACATCAAGCAGAAGGACAACCTCGACGTCGCTCTCGGACTCGCGCAGAAGGCCAAGGCGTTGCTCCCCGACGTCGACCCCATCACCGACACCCTCGGCTGGGTTCAGTACAACCGGGGCAGCTACTCGCTCGCAGTGCCAATATTGAAGGGCATCGCGCAGCGAAATCCCAAGAACGCAACATATGCATTCCATTATGGGATGTCGCTCGCTGGCGCCGGCAACAAGGCGCTTGCCAAGGTTGAATTACAGAAGGCCCTCGCTTTGAAGCTCAGCGACGACGACGCAAAGCAGGCGCAACAGGCTCTCGCAAAACTCGATTAGCGGTCGTATCGTTTGTAACCGCTGTAACCAATTGTGGGCCAGAACCGCCGGTATGGAGAGATTCAGAAATCAGGTAACTCCCGGCCGTGCATGACCCATCGGGGGCTTGTAAGAATCACGAATTCAGTATGTTATGTATATAGAAGAGTTTCTGGAATCTGGCCGCCAACGTGCCAGGGGTGATCTAACTGGAGGAACCGCCGTAGAGCGGACTCAACATATATATGAACCCTCGACGCTATCGCATCGTACTCGCTTGCCTCGCTCTCTACTTCGTGTTCATCGCCGGAGTATTGCCCGCCGCCGCCGATACTGCCTCCTACACCCTCAATCTCGGCAATGTTGGTGGTCTCTGCGGTACCGCGTCTAGTTCGCCATACGATTGTTCTGGCGAGGCCGGCTCCATCCAGCCGCCCTACGCCACCGTCAATCTCGTTCTCAGCAGCGACGCCAAGTCCATCACCGTCACTGTCTCTCTTTCCGGCAATTATGTTCTCTGGGGAAAGGGCGCAACCTTCGGGTTCAACTATATTGGCGGAGCCGGCAAACTCAATATCTCCGGGCTTAGCTCTCCCTGGTACGCCAGCAGCGGCCAGAAGATGGATGGCATGGGCACGTTCGAATACGCCATTAGCTCACACACCAACCAGTCTCATGGCCAGACGCTCACTTTTACCGTGACGCGCAAGGATGGCGGAACATTTACAAGTGCCAATGATCTATTCTCCGGCACCAATGCTTACGCCATTGACATGGCCAGTTGCGCCACTTGTAGCAATCGTGTCACCGGATATGCCGGCGGAGGCACGCCCGACAATCCCGTCCCAGAGCCCGCTTCCATCTTGCTTCTCGGCTCCGGGCTATTGGCGCTTTGGGGGATACTAAGCCGTCACGGACGATTATGACCGGTCTTCGGACCCGTATTGACGAGTTGCTGTGACCGGAGGAACACTGACTCATTGATTTTCAGGCTTTCCAGTCATCGAAGGTGGGGACAATAAAATGAAGCGCCGACTGGCAATCATGGCCGGGATCATGTTGATGGGTCTTGCCCTGTTGGCGCGCGAAGCCTGGAGTTGGTATCACGTCGACCTTGTTCAGATCAGGCCCCCCGTTCCCACCTACCGCGCCGCGCGTGAATTCTTTCCTTACTCGGTCATTCCCGGCGGCGTAAACGATGCTGCGGACCTCGAAGAGTCCATCAAGACCGATCCTGTCGCCGCCGAACACTACGAGGGCCTCAACCCCACCAAGTTCTATCCTGAAACGTTGCCGCAGGCAATGTATGCCTACGTTTCCTTCCGCAAGGGCAACGCTGTCTATTGGACCGACCACAAGGTGAAGATCGCCCAGGGAGAAACCGTCCTCACCGACGGCACCAACCTCATCCGCGGCCGTTGTGGCAATCGCATCGCGCTGCGACGTCCGCGGCCTTTGCACGCCTCCGTTACTCCGCCCGCCCCGCCACCGCCGGACATCGTTTTCGAAAAACCTGTTCCACCGATGATCCCGCAGCCAAAGAATGTCCCGCCGCCGCTTCCTCAGCCGCCGCCACCCACGCCGCCGCCAACCGTGCCGCCTGGCACGCCGCCGCCGACAACTCCGCCCAATTCACCGCCGCCTCAACCTCCGTCGCCGCCGGTGTATTGCTGCAGCACGCCAACACAGCCCATCCCCGAACCGGGAACCCTGGTCCTGCTCGGCGCCGGACTCGCCGCGCTGGCCGGAATTCTTCGCCGCAAGATCCTCTAATCCGCAGCGAACCTCGCCGCGCGTAGCGCTCTCCGCCAAGGAGCCGCCCCGCTCTACTGCCCGAATCAGAACTGCCCTTCCCTTTGTGTGAATATTCCCGCTTGACCGCAATAGTACGTGGCGTAATAATACGTGACGTACTATGAACACTCAGTCACTACTCAACTACGCGCTGCTTGGGTTGCTGCACCAGCACCCGATGTCCGGTTACGATTTGCGCAAGATATTCGCCTCGACTCCCATGATGAGCTTCAGTGACAGCCCCGGCGCCATCTATCCCGCGCTGCATCGGCTGGAAACCGATGGCCTCGTTCGCGGAAAGGTTTCCGCGTCCGCCAGCCTCCGGCAGCGGCGCGAATTCCGCCTCACGGCCAAGGGCCTGGCTGCGTTGCAGGCATGGTTGAAGAAGCCGGTGACGCGTGATGACGTAATCCGCCGCACCGCGGAGTTAATGTTGCGCTTCGCGTTCACTGAGCAGACGCTCGGCGCGGCGCAGGTGGCCCGTTTCATGCAGGAGTTCGCCGCCGAGCTGGCGGCATACATCCCGGATCTCAAACACTATCTCGCCTCCTACGGCAGCGCGATGCCCCGCTCAGGGCGCCTCGCCCTTGAGTGCGGCATTCAGGAGTACGAAGCGCGGCTCCGCTGGGCCCGCCAGTCGCTCGCGTTGTACGGGCGGAAGACAAAGGAGACAAAGTCATGACATCTCTGCGGATTGCTCTCTATTGCGTACTTGGCGGACTATGCCTGGCAATACCGGCCATGGGGGCAGGTCACTTTGCATTGTGGTGGGTATCTGGCGCTCTCATCTCGGCATCGTTCGTGCCTCTGGCGCGCTTCGGTCCCCGCAACCCGCTGGCGCAGTTTGGCGCCATCTTCTTGGCGTTGTTCGTCGTCGGTTCGGTCTGCACCATCTCGGAAGCCATTCTCTTTTTCCCCGAGAAGAGCCACATCTTTCTTAGGAATCTCGCCGGAAGCCTCGCAATATACGCCATCGCAGCCGCTGCGCTTGCTCTCCTCGCCAAATTGTGGAAGCGCACCGATGCATCGGCTCCTGCCGTGGAACGCCGTTCTTGGGGAATGGTTCTTGCGATGGTGCTGGTCAGCGGCATCGCTTACGTCGTTTACTACCTGGTCTTCGGCGGCATCACCTACCAGTTCTTCACCAGGCAGTATTACCCGCATGCGATGGAGATCACTTCCCGTTTGGGCTTGTGGTTCTGGGCAATTGAGTTGGCGCGCGGAGTCGTCATGACTCTCGCCGTGCTGCCCATCATTTACACGCTGCGGATGCGCCGCTGGTCGGCGGCCTTGGCCGTGGGCGTTCTGGTATGGATCGTTGGCGGTGGTGCAGGCCTGCTCCTGCCCAACGAATTCATGGTGACGGTCCAACGTTACATCCACATCGTCGAGATCATGACGCAAAACGTCTCGTTGGGAATCACGGCTGTGCTCTTGCTCCGGCCCCGTGCAGTACTGGTAAGGGCGTAGCACCGCGAATGCTCTATTTCTTCGTATACCGGATCTCCAGCTTCCTCATCTTGTAGCCGAGGTCCCTACGACCACTGCCGTCAACACCAGTACACCGATCTCGAAAAGGACACGGCTCCATCTCCTCGCACCATCCTGCCCGCCCTGTTACACTGCTCCGCGATGTCCACTATGCTCGGGGAGTCAATCTCAATGCGATCTCTTCTCGCCGTTTCTCTCTTTGCAATGTTCCTTTTTCCCGTGGCAATGCTGGCGCAGACGCATGGCAAACTCTCTTCGTCGTCCAAATGCGCCACCTCCCAGGTCCACCAGACCGTCGTTATTGATGACGGTCGCCAGCATTCCCTCAACCTCGATCAGCGCCAGTGCACATGGAACACGCCAGTCTCCATTGCCGGACTCTCCGGCGCGGTCTATACTTCTTACGGTGTCGATGATGTACAGGGAAATCGCGCCCGTGATCATGGTTACGCCGTGGGCGTCATGGAAAATGGAGATAAGTATTTTCTGCGTTACGATGGCGGGTCGATTATGAACGGCAATGTTCCCGTCCGCCTGAACGGTACGTGGACTTTCACTGGAGGCACCGGTCGCCTTCAGCATCTGCGCGGCAAAGGCACCTACCGCGCGAAACCCACTGCCACCGGCAAAATGGAATTCCTCATCGAAGGGACTTACACGATCTCAACTCAATAGAGCGGGCTCATCCCCGTGCCCCCTCGACTAAGGGCTTTTGCTTTTGCTCTTGCTTTTTCTTTTTCTTTTGCTAACAGCTAATAGCTATTAGCTATTACATTCTTTATTCTGTCGTATACCGAATCTCCAGCTTCCGCATCCGGTAGCAGGAAATCCCGACCACGACGGCCGTCAGTACCAGCACACCCATGGTCGCCGCCCAAGGACGCACCGGCTCCGTCACTACCGTCAGCAGCGCCAACACTCCGTGCATCGGCATAGACACTGGCATCAGGTGCCGCAGGTACGAAGCAATGCTGATCTTTTGCAACAGCGAAGGCAATATCGGGTTGATGAATTCCCAACCCATAAAGATCATCGCTGCCGGCGTTGGGTTCTTGAACAACATGCTCAACAGCATGAAGATCGAGCCGTATCCCAGGCACGCCAGCGCCGTGATTCCCATGTAGGCTTCCAGTTGTCCCAGCCCCGGCCCGTCCATCACGAACGCCTGCCCTGCCGCGCCGTAATGCGCATAGATCAGCGTGAACGACAGGAACACCGCCGACTCGAAGATCATCAGCGCCGTGATGCATCCGGCAATGAATTTTCCCAGCAGCAAAATCTCCCGCCGCACTGGAGCCAGCAGGTAGTAGTGCAGGCTTCGTTCCACCATCTCTCCGCGAATCAGCCGCGAGAAAATCCCTAGGCATCCGAAGAAAATCCCCAGCCGTATGTAGTAGAGCTGGAAGATTCCGGCCAATACCATCGTGTCTTCGCCCATCCCGCTGGCCTTCGCCGGATCGACGATTGTGTGCAATCCGATGATCACTACCGGAATGAATCCCAGGAAGTAGATCCACAGCGAGCGCCATGCCAACACGTTGCGCTTTGCCTCCAGCCGCACCACGGCTCGCAGTTGCACCCACCACAGTCGATAAGGCTGGCGCGCCGCCCACTTCTTCGCCTCTTCCAGTCGCTCTCGCATTACGACAGCCCTCCGTCCGATCCAATCAGGTACTGGTAGATCGCGTTCGCGTCATCGTCCGCCGGAGCCACCACGTCGATCTTCACTTCGCCCTCGGCCGCAATTTCGTTCAGCAACCGGTAGAACTCGTCCAAGTCCCGCGTCCGCACAAACACTCCGCCGCCGTCCTTGTGCAGCTTCGCCTCCACGCAGTGGTTCATGGCGAACATCTTCGACGCCAGCATTTCCGGCTTGTCACAGCGCACCAGCACCTGCATCGGCTTCTCGTGGACTTCCTGCCGAACCTCGTGGATATTCCCTTCCGCCACCACGTATCCGCCCGTCATCAGCACAATCCGGTCGCTGATCCGGTCCACTTCTTCCAATATGTGGCTGGAAATCAGCACGTGCATTCCCTGCCGTCCCAGCTCCTCAAACAGCGCCAGCGACTCCGCCCTCGCCATCGGGTCCAGTCCGTTCAGCGGTTCGTCCAGCACCAGCACTCGCGGACGATGCGCAATCGCCTGCGCCAGCCGAATCTTCTGACGCATGCCTTTGCTGTAGCCCGCCACTTTCCGCATCGCGGCCTCGCCCAGGTTCACGCGCTCCAGCGATTCTTTGGTAAGCTGCGTTGCCTCTTCGTATCCAATCCCGTGCAGTGTCAG
This sequence comes from Acidobacteriota bacterium, assembly GCA_021779935.1. Lineage (GTDB taxonomy): Bacteria > Acidobacteriota > Terriglobia > Terriglobales > Acidobacteriaceae > JAJXZT01. The sequence continues at coordinate 33,985 of JAJXZT010000064.1, read as the reverse complement.
GCCGTCGAACACGAAATCCCAGCCCGTCACTCCCTTTGGAAACGAATCGAACTGCGTGCAATATCCCACTGCGCGGAAAAACTCCGTCGCGTCCATCGTCGTCATTCCCAGCACGCTGATGCTTCCCCGCGTCGGCTGCACCAGTCCCGTCAGCAGGTTCATCAATGTCGTCTTGCCTGAACCGTTCGGTCCAACCAGGCTTGTAATCCCCGGCGGCAACGAGAGCGAGACGCGATTCACGCCCAGCACTTCACCGTAGAACTTCGATACGTCGTCGAAAATGATTCTGTCGTTCATCCGCGCACCACCTCGCGCGCCCGGATTCGGCGATGCAGCACCAGCACGCATGCCGCGCACATCAGCGCCAGTGCAATTGATATCTCCGGCAGCGAGAGGCTTACTCGCTGCTCGAAAAACAGCGCGGGTACCCGCAACAATCTGTGCCACAGGATTGTCATCATGAATGGGATGTTCAGCAGGAATCCTTTGTCCGTCCGCATCACTGCGTTGAACACGCCACCCACTCCCGCTGGAATAAAGATTGCTCCAAAGATCAGCCCCGTCCCCACCACTCGCCACTTCACCCACGACGACAGCGCCAGCGCCACCAGCGACAGCAGCGCCACCCATATCAGCGATCCCGCCACCATACCCCCGGCGATAAACAGGTTCGCCGCCGCCCATGGCTGCTTCGCGTTGTATGCCTGGAATCCCCACAGCAGCAGCAGAGGAGCCCATGTCACCGCCGAAAGCATCGTCCAAAGCACAATTAGTTTTCCCAGTACGTATTCCCAGCGCGTAATTGGACGGCTCAACAGAATCGGCAGCGCGTTGTCCGACATGTCCGCCGAAATCAACCGTGGCCCGATCCACGCCGTCAGAATCAGTGCAAGCCAGCACTGCGATTGCATCACGCCAAAAAAGAATCTCTGATCAATCGTCAGTCCGCGTATGTTCTGCGCTCCCAGCAGCAGCTTCGCCACGTCGCTGTTCATCACGTAGATCATGACCAGCCCGATCACTGTTGGCAGGAAGCACATGGCAAACAGGATGTTGGTGATCCGCGACGACCACACGTCCGAGAACCCGTAGCGCGTCAGCACCAGGAACCGCGTCCGCAGCGGCGTCACTTCGCCCATGTAGGAGTGGTATGTCCGTTTATAGACCGACACGTGTCACCCCCAATTCGCTGTCCATTGCCTTCAGGAAGATGTCTTCCAGCGAATCCCGCCGGTGATGCATCTTCCTAATCTGTACGCCCTGCCGCGCCGCCACTGCATACAGGTCGCGGATTTCCACCTGCTCCGGCATCACCAGCTTCCAGCGGTCGTGCGGAAACACCGCGCACTCGCATCCAAGTTCGCGAATCGCATTGGCAAAAGCCTCGCCCGCGCCCGCCGTTTCCATCTCGATAAATTTCCGGTGCGCCCGTCGCTCCTCTTCCAGATTGCTGATCGCCGCGATTCTTCCCGCTTTCAGGATCAGCACCTCGTCGCACGTATCGTCGATGTCCCTCAACAGGTGCGACGAAATCAGCAGCCGTATATCGCCCGCGTCGCGCACGTCCCGGACCAGGTCAATCATCCTCTGCCGCGCCAGCGGGTCCAGCCCGTTCGTCGGTTCATCCAGGATCAGCAGCTTCGGTCCATGCGCCAGTGCCTGCGCCAGCTTCACCAGTTGCTTCATCCCCAGCGAATACGTGGAGATTTTGCGGTACCGGACTTCACCCAATCCCACGTAGAACAGCGACTCGTGCGCGCGTTCCAGCGCGTGTGCCGAAGGCACGCCCGCCAGTTCCGCCATGTAGCGCACAAAGCGTATTCCCGTCAGGTTGCCGATGAAGGAGTCGTTCTCCGGCATGTATCCCACGCTCGCCCGCACTTCCCGCCCCTGCCGGCGCGTGTCCATGCCAAGCACGCGAGCCGTCCCCTGGGACGGCTCATGGAATCCAAGCAATGTATTGATTAATGTCGATTTTCCAGAACCATTGGGGCCGAGCAGCCCGATCGCCCTTCCGGCTAGTTTTCCGGTCAGGCGATCCAGGACCACTCGGCCCCCGAGGCGTACTTCGAGTCCATCTAGCTCAATGATGTTCATCTCTCACTGGTACGCAGCCTTGCGATGGGAAGTTCCCGGATGTAGAAATTTGCCCATCGTCAGTAGGTCGAACCCGAACAACCGGCTGTTGCTCGCCGCCTCGATCCGGTCGCTGTCGCCCCATGCGCATACCACCGTCGGCCTCGAATCCGACGCCAGTTGCTGCGCCAGTGCCGCCTGCTCTCCGGTCAGTTGCGACATCAGCGGTTGCAGTGCCGAACTCAGGTTCTGGTACACAATCGCCGAGTAGTTCGCGTGCTGGTCCTTTGGCAGCAGGTTGCGGAACTCCGCCGACCGTGCCAGCGAATCTCCCGTCGCCTGCGTCCGCAGCGCAGTCATCAGCAGCGCTCGGCTCGGAGCCACAATCATGTAGCCCGCCGCGAACGTATACTGCGCCACGTCTGCACCCGTGTCCAGCTTCTTCACCGTGTAGAACAGTTGCCCGTCCACCATGTCCTGCTGGATTTGCACGCCCTGCTTGCCGTGTTGCTGCGCCTCTGCATTCACCACCTGCACCAGCTTTTGCAGCGTCGCCTGCAATCCCGCCGCATCGTGAACTTCCACGATCATCTTCCACGACGGCGTCGGAGCCACCGGCCCGTCCAGGGCCACGGCAATGTCTCCGCCAAAGTGCGCCACCAGGTCCTGCTTGATGCTGATTTGCAGCTTGCTCTCCGCTTCCGCCATGTCCTGCTGGCCCTTCGCCTTGCCCGAAGCTACTGCCATTCCCAGCACGTCGTTCAGGATCAACTGTGGATCTTTCAGGATGAACGCCGCTGCTGCGCCCGCATTTGGCGAGACAAATTCCAGCGAGCCCATCGGAGCCGGAGCCGCCAGCCACGAAGCCACGCCACGCCGAGCGTTCGCAAAGTCCACCGACAGACGGTTGTCCGGAATGCCGTTGATCTCCCTGTGCTCCGCGATCAGGTACTTCATGTCGCCGAAGCCGCTCCGCTCCAATCCTTCGTCGCGCTTCTTCTGCGCCGCAGCAGAGAGGTTCTTCTTCTCTGTCATCAACTCATGCAGGTTCGCTGCCAGCAGGAAACTCGCGCCCCTCGAATAAGCGTTCTGAATCTGTTGTCCAAAATCCGTCGACGCGAATTCGCTCGGCCCCGCATTCAGTTGTGCGTTGATCCGGTCCAGCACATCGATGCCGCTGGCAAAGACCACCAGGTCGTCTCTCACCAGCGCCACCGGACGCCCTTGCGTGTTCGCCTTCGTCAGCGCCAGCAACCCGTGCTCGTCCGTCACCGTCATCGGAGTCTTCCCTGCCTCCGCAAACTGCGTGTTCAGGAAGTCCTTCAACCCGCTGCGCCGTACCTCGGCCATCACCGCAAATCCCGGATGCCCGGCTTCATTTAATCCCGCCACTACCACTTCGTCGCCCAGGTATCCGCTCATCGCGTGCAGCTTCTCGATCACCTCGGTCAACTTCTCCGGCTGATTATTCTTGTGTCCCTTCTTCCACCACTCTTGCAGCTCTGGACTCTGCGCCAACTGGTCCTGGAAAATCTTGTTCGCCTGGCTCAGTGCCTCGCCGAGATTCGGAATGCTCACGTAGAGCACCGTGTTCGCCGGTACGCGATTCAGCAGATCGCTTGAATACCTTGGTGCCGGCATCGGCAGCGCTTCCAGCTTCTTTTGCAGACTCGCCATCTGCGCCAGCAGCGCCAGGTGTTCCTTCAGGTTCTGGCTCCATGCAATGTCCTGCGCCACCGGCACCGGCGTCATATTTGCATTTGTCGATGCCTGTTGCCCGGCCTCTAGCGTTTTCTCCACGCCGCCAGCGCGGAACTCCACCACGCCCGCGATCACCGAGACCCGCGAGCCTTTCATGCCTGAATCCACTGAGAACACCGTGCCCTTCACCGCCACGCGGCAATCCGGCGTCTTTACGTAGAGATGCCCCGAGGTTCTTTTCGCGGCTTGCACAATCACCGCTCCCTGCCCCAGCGCTACCGTCATGTTCTTGCCGCGAGCTTTCACCGCGAACTCGCTCCGCTGGTTCACCTCCACCGTCGAGCCATCCTGTAATTGGACGAACGCATGGCCGCCACCTCCCGTCAGCATCGCCTCGCCATCCATCAGTTGGTCGCCCACCGCCAGCGGACGCTCCGTATCGCCCGCCACCATGTACGCCGGCCCTTCCAGCGACACCACTCTCGCCCGCGCGCCCGCCGGAATCGCAAAGTACGCGCTATAGACAAAGAAGCTCGTCACCGCCAGCACGGCTATCGCCGCCACCGACGCAAACGCGTACACCGGACGCCCAAACGTCTTTCGCGGAGCCTTCGCTTTCGGTGCGCTCCAGTCCACCCGCTCCGGCGAAGTCAGGTGATGCGCCTTTCTCCGGCACACCACGCACTCGCCCAGGTGGGCCTCCACCAGCAGCCGTCGCTCCGCCGTCAGCGCTCCGCTCGCATACCCCGCCAGCAGCTTCTGCACGTCCGCGCACCCGCGAATCTGTGCCACCTCCGCCGCCTCTGCCAGAGCTGCCGCCTGCATGTTTTTCCACGTGCGCGCTTCCGCCTCGCGAAGTTCCGCCTCTGCCGGCGTGTCTTCCTTCACCGCGCGGATCGCGTCCTCGATCTCGAATTTCGGATTTTTCTTGTCCTGCGTCATCGCGTGCCTCGCATGATTGCTTCGAATTGTTTCTTCAGCCGGGCTCGTGCCTGGTGGAGCATCACTGCCACCACCGCCTGCGACGTGCCCATCATCGCTGCGATCTCCCGGTTCGACCGTTCTTCCAGGTAACGGAGTGCGAACATCTCGGCGGCTCGCGGACTCAGCCCGGCGATTGCCTGCCGCAGCCATTTCCGCATCTCTTCCGCCCGCGCCGCCTGCTCGGGTTGGTTGCGCGCCTCTCCGCCCGCCACCTCCAGCGCGTCGTCCAGCGACACATTTCGCTCCGGCCTTCGCCGCCGCATCAGGTCCAGCGCCCCGTTGATCGCCGCCCGATAGAGATAGCTCTCCACGTTCGCGACCGGCGCCTCGCCGCCTTGCAGCAGCCGCAGAAACACCGTTTGCGTTACATCTTCGGCATCCTGCATGCTGCCCGTGATCCGGTACGCCGCGCGCATGATCCGTCCATGATGCGCGGCAAACAGTTGTTCCAGTGCGTCCACTGGAGCTGGCCGTTGCTGGTATGCCACCGCCACGCGCTCCCCCTCAACTCCGTCATATAGATGACGCGGCATTCTAGACATTCTTAATGCCCTTTCCTTCCATACGAAGAATTTTCTTGAAAGGTTCCCCCCTCCAGTGGCGATCTGGGATATGAGGGACGGGAGTTTAGAGATTTCGGGAGGGTATTTCCAGGATGGCCCGCGTACTTTCGAGTGCCCCATCCAAGCTTTGCTTGGGTGGGGTCGTTTCCTTTGGTGTTGTTCTTTCTTCGACTTGCCGCTATTACCCAGCGCCTAATGCCTAACGCCTTGCTTCTCGCGCCTCATGACTCGTGACTCGCGACTTCTTCCTTGCGAGTTTCTTTTCACAAAATCCGCATATCGCCGATACACCATCACATGGAACACCGGCTGTTCGAACTCTTCGATCCCGTAGAGATAGCCCTGTTCCCGCAGTGAATAGATGATCCGCCTCATCCACTCCACTTCTTCCGCCGTCATCCCGTGTTTCGAGATGTCGATGGTTGCTCCCGTCAGGTGCGACGAACTGAGTTCGCCATGCGCGGCCGCGGCGTTCCCATTCGTCTTGTCGAGCGACTCTTGCAGCGCGACCGTCCTCACCAGGCTCGTCACCCGCAGCCGCCTGCCGAACTTGGCGTAATGCTGCCGGCTGAGACGATCCAGGAACAACTTGGTCCACGGCCTCACGTACTGGTATTTCGGTGAGATTTGATGCAGGTAGTAATACCGCGTCGAACTCGGGACGCGTACCAGGTAACCCTTGCGGCAGAAGCGCTCGATCATGCTCACGTTGCGCATCCGCGACAGCCCAATCCTGTCGGCATACTGGTTCTGAATCAACTGCGACGAGGAATTTGCTCTCAGGAGCGCGTCAACCCGCCCACTCGCAAGTGCGGGAAAAACCAGGAAAACAACGGTAATGCAGAGGGCAAGACGACGGCAAAACATTATCCACGAACTTAGCAAACGTAATCGGCACGGTCAACCCGTTCCGCCCCGCCGCTGTCTACTCAATTGGTGCACCACGTCTGCGCCGCATCACTCTATCTCTCATTTTTAGACTTGTGCCGAGTGCCTCATCTAAACTTTGCCTGTGTAGAGTCGTTGCTCTTGCTCGTGTCTTTGCTTTTGCCTTCGCCTTCGTTTTTGTCTTTACCTAATACCCAGTACCTGATACTCATCACCTATTGCCCTTCGCGCCCCCTCTGGCTTCCTCCGCAACGACAGTTTCGTCGATTTTTTTGATCGTCACTTTCGCTATGGATTTTTGTAGATTCACTTCGATGGGAGGCGTTTCTACCGCCTTTTTTCGACCGCCAGCTTGGTCATCATAGCTCTCAGTTTGCTACGAATTGGCTCTATCGATCGTTCTAACGCTCAATTAGCCACTACAGGTTCACCATTGCTGCTCCATTCGTCATTTATCTTCCTGCTCGACCGCAACAGCAGTATCCACGGCAATAAGATCAATTCGAGCAGGAACAGAACAAAGAGGATCGCGTCCATTTGGTTTTCCGATGACCGTGGACTTGTGCCACGTGAATACTTTTCTCGTATCTCTTGCCGATCACATCTTCTGCCTGAAACGGGAAATCTTCCAAAACTCATATCTCTCAAACTCCTTGCTACTCGCACGATTCCTGCTGCCCGGTTCTCTGTCGTCATATATTCACATTTGCTTGACAGCCTCTCAACTCGGCCCTACGATTCGCCGTAACTTCACTGTTTCCATGGAAGTATGCAGTTGTTTTCCCGGAGGCTTAGGAATGAGAAATAGGATTGTTGTGGGCATTCTCCTGCTCCTGCTCGCAGGATGTATGGCTGCCCAGGAAATCACAGGAACCATCGTCGGCACCGTAAAAGATTCCACTGGTGCTGTTGTTGCTAACGCGACTGTCACGGTCACCAATACCGACAAGAACATCGTCGTTCGCACAATCACAACCGATCAGTCTGGCAGCTTTGTCGCCACACTTTTACCCATCGGTCATTACTCCGTTGCGGTGGAGGCCGCTGGATTCAAGCGCGCCGTTCGCAGCAAGATCGAGCTCAACGTTAGTGATCGGCTCACGGAAAATTTCTCGCTGGAAGTTGGAAGCACGGGCCAATCCATCACGGTGGAGGCGAATCCCTCCCAGGTTGAGCTTCAGTCGCCGACCGCGTCAGGTCTTATCTCTGGCGTTGAAATCCGGCAGCTCTCGCTCAACAACCGCAATTATGAACAGATGGTCTCTCTGATGCCTGGCGTTACTTCCGGTGCATCCGACCAGCTTTATATCGGCACCACCAACCCTGCTGGACAAGCCAACGTCGTGAGCTTCTCCATCAATGGTGCTCGCAACAGCGCCAACAACTGGACCGTGGACGGTGCTGACAACGTCGACCGTGGTTCGAACCTCACGCTGATGAACTATCCCAGCATCGACGCCATCGCGGAGTTCAAGGTTCTGCGCGGTCTCTATAGCGCTGAGTTCGGACGCGGCGCCGGCCAGATCAACGTCGTCACCCGCTCCGGTGGCTCGCAGTTCCACGGCAGCGGTTACGAATTCTGGCGCAATGATGCCCTCAACGCGAACGATTACTGGCGCAAGCGTGGAACCAACGTCTTCAACGCCACGCACCCCGCGCCTCTTCGTTATCACGACTTCGGCTACACCATCGGTGGGCCGGTTTACATTCCCGGCGTCTATAACGAGAAAAAGGACAAGACGTTCTTCTTCTTCTCCCAGGAATTCCGCCGCGTCATCACTTACTCCACCTTCTCCGGCATCGCGCTTCCTACCGCCAACGAGAAGGCCGGCACGATGCCTTATGACACTTGCCTGACATACAGCGGAACCACCTGCACCCAGGTATTGCCGGCCAACACGCCCATTACTAACATGCAGGCCATCAATCCGGTAGCGGCTGCATACCTCAAGGACGTGTGGAGCAAGGCTCCAGCGCCGGACAACCCAGTCTCCAATTTGTCGACTCTGTCCTTCCGCAATCAGTTCAACGCGCGCCAGGAACTGGTTCGCATCGATCATGTCTTCTCTCCGAAGTTGGCTATCTTCGGACGTTTTCTCAATGACTCCATTCCGACCCAGGAACCGCTCGGCCTCTTCGGACCGAACACGTATATCCCCGGCGTCGCTAACAGCACCACCAACTCTCCCGGCAAGAGCTGGGTCTTCCGCGCTACCGCATCGCTCACACCGAGCATGCTTCTGGATGGCGGCTACAACTACTCCCAGAGCGCGATTCTGAGCACCAACCAGGGAACGATCAATCCCGCCAACTCTCCTGACGTGGCTGCCGCGACCAAGAACATCATGGCGTATCCAGTCACTCTTGATCGCATTCCGAGCGTCACCGGCGTCATGACCAGCATTGCGGGTTATGGCCCATACCAGGAACACAACCGCGATCACAATATCTTCGGCAACCTCTCGTGGATCAAGGGAAAGCACAACTTCAAGTTCGGCGCTACCTTCCACAAGTACAGCAAGACTGAGAACAACGCCGGAGCCAATGCTGGTTCGTTCGCGTTCAACTCCACCGGAGCCATTATCCCGACCGGAACTTCCACTACTGTCGCAAGCTATATTCGCAACGCGCAGGCGTGGACAAACTTCCTCACCGGCAAAGTGGCCACATTTACCCAGGCAGCGGCCGATCTCACTCCGTACATTCGCATGAACCAGTGGGAAGCCTATGCACAGGACGAGTGGCGCGTTACCAATCGTCTTACCTTGAGCTACGGCGTGCGCTATTCCTACTTCCCGCAGCCCAACAACGACAACAACAACGTGCTCAGCAACTTTGATCCCGCGACTTACAGCGCGTCGCAGGCTCCTCTCATCAACGCCGCCACCGGCAATATCGTCGTTAACGCCCAGGGTAATCCGACTCAGGGCAACCCCTACAACGGGCTCATCTACGCCTCCGGTCCGCTCAAGAATTCGCCTTACGGCAATCTCGTCGGCGAAAACGCCAAGACCAACTTCGCTCCGCGTATCGGTCTCGCTTGGGACCCCTGGGGCGACGGCAAAACCTCGATCCGCGCTGGTTACGGAATGTTCTACCAGGCAACCTTGGTCGGAACCTATGAGCAGGCTATGTTCACCAACCCGCCATACTCCGCCACCATTTCCATTCCCAACACCAGCTTCAGCGCACCAACCTCGGGCGTGCCGTCGATCTCTGCCGCTCCCAAGACGCTTCGTGGCGTTCAGACCAGCGGTAACACTCCTTACACGCAGCAGTGGAGCCTTGACCTCCAGCGTCAGTTCCCCATGAACTTTATTCTGGACATCGGCTACTACGGCTCTAAGGACACCCACCTGCTTGGCATCGTGGATCTCAATCAGCCGCAGCCCGGTGCTTACGTAACTGCCGGCATCAGCAATGTGCCCCTGACGTCAAGCAACGTCACCAGGATCAATGCCATCCGTCCTTACCTCGGTTACGGTCCCATCAATGCGATCGTGCCGTGGTTTGACGCCAACTACAATTCGCTCCAGGCCAGTCTCGAAAAGCGCTTCTCCAGCGCTTCACTCGTGAAGATCAACTACACCTGGTCGCACTCCTTGACCGACAGCATGAGCGATCGCAGCAACGCTCCTGCCAATACCTATGACCTGCGCCAGAACTACGGTCCTAGCGCTCTTGACCGCCGTCATGTCGTTACCGCCAGCTATGTCTACGAGTTGCCCTTCATGAAGGATCAGAAAGGCTTCACCGGACATATCCTCGGTGGTTGGCAGACCTCGGGCATCGTTTCCATCGCCACGGGAGTTCCCTTTAACGTGAGCGGCAACGTTGCTCCCACCGGCGGCTCGTCGCAGGACGCTGCTGGTCAGGGTTGCATCCTTGGCGCCACCGCTTGCCCAATTCGTCCGAACGAGATCGGCGATCCTAACAACGGTCCGAAGACACTCAAGCAGTGGTTCAACACCAGTGCATTTGCGTTCAACGGAACTCCGGGTCAGGTCGGAACCGCTCGCTCTGGCGCCATCATTGGTCCCGGCTACTGGCGCGTTGACATGTCGATCTTCAAGCATGTCAAATTCACCGAAAAGCTCGGCATGCAGCTTCGTCTTGAAACCTTCAACGTTCTCAACCATGAGAACTTCAACACCATCAACACAACCTTCGGTAGCAGCCTTTTTGGCCAGGTCACAGGTTCGCGCGATCCGCGCATCCTGCAACTCGGCGCCAAATTCGAGTTCTAACCGAATCTCCGTTCACCCGGCCCCTCTCCCGCGAGAGGGGCCTTTCTTTTGCCGGAGCCCAGCCGCTCTCGTTGGAAGTTTGGCTTCATGCCTTTTCGCTTGTACTGTTCTTCCTTCTTACTTTTTCCGATTCTCCTTTCCACTTTTCACTTTCCTCCGTGTCTCCCCTGACACACCCGTCTATCTCCTGACACGTTCTCTTCTTTCCTGCTTCCTCTAACCCCTTTCTTTTCAATACGCGCCAATTGGTCTATCCCCTGCACTATCCATCACCGAACGCACGATGCGAGGTGATGAAATGAAACGGTCCTCTGGCAAAGCAAACGTAAACGCAAGCTGGCTGCTCACTCTCTCTTTCCTGATCGCGACTTCCGCCGTCGCTCAGACTGCTCCCACTCGTCAGATCCTTGTCAGCCTTCCCGACCGCAAGATCGCGGTCATTGAGAACGGCGAAGTCCTCAAGGTCTTCCCCGTGGCCATCGGCAAGAGCGACACTCCCAGCCCGGTCGGCAAGTTCACCATCATCAATCGCGTCGTCAACCCCACCTACTACCACCACGGCAAAGAGATTGGCCCCGGCCCCGAAAATCCAGTCGGCAATCGCTGGATGGGTCTCAGCCAGAAGGGTTACGGAATCCACGGCACCAACGAACCCCGCTCCATCGGCAAGGCTGCCTCTCACGGATGCATCCGCATGGCGCGCGCCGACCTCGAGCAGCTTTTCAGCCTTGTCCGCATCGGCGACGAAGTCCAGATCGTCGGCGAGCGCGACACTCTTACCGCCCAGGTCTTCGGGCCGCACTCCGAACCCGTCATCCTCGCCTCCGCCTCCAGCACCACCACCGGAGGCGCCCAGTGATCATTCGCACACCGAACACCCGGGTGGCCAATGCAAGCTTCCTTTGCTTGCATGGGGACCAAATCCCCCACCCTGAACGCCGGGAAGGGTGGGGTCTTTCTCGAAACTCGAAACTTGAAACTCGAAACTTTTTCCCCAAGGAGCTTTCCCAATGACCGCCGCCCTGACACTGATCACTCTCGCTGGAACGCTTTTGTTTTCCGTGTCCTGTGCGGCACTACTCGAAGAACTCATCTTCGGCGGGCTGTTCCGGCTCTTCTTCGCCCCACGCCGGCAACACCCGGAGCCCACAACCCAGCCGGGGCGGCGTTGAGGAGAACGTCATGTTTTTCCTGAAATACCTGTTGCTCTCTGTCAGCATTGTGATGTTTGCCGTCGCCTCAGCCACCGTCGTTTACGATCTCTGGCTTGAAGCCATCTACCGCCGCGCGCTTGCCGCCGGCGCTCAGCCCTCGGAGCCCGAACCCATCCGCTGGCGCACCGGGGTTGCCCTCGCCCTCCTGGCCTGGCTTCCCCTGCTCATTGCTCTCAGCATTGCCATCGTTCCCAGCGGACGCGCCGGGGTCCGCATCTCCCAGCTCAGCGGGACGCTTCCCGGCACGCTCTATCCCGGCTCCCACCTCATCGTCCCGCTCATCGACCACGTCGACACCTTCGACATGCGCGACGAGCTCTTCACCACGGGCGTCTCTCGCGACGCCCGCGGCAAGTCCGTCGGCGAGCCTCTCAACGTCCAGGCCAAGGAGGGGCTCACCGTCGGACTCGCCATCACCGTCCGTTACCAGCTTGACCCGCACCGTCTCGACTACATCCAGAGCCGCCTGCCGCAGCCCGTCTCCACGGAAATTGTTCCACCCGTCGTCGCCAGCGCATGGCGCGAACTCTCGCCCAACTATACCGTCCGTGAAATTTTCAGCACCCAGCGTGAGCAGGTCCGACGCCAGGCCGACGCCATCATCACCCGCAAGCTCGCCGCCGACGGCATCATCGTCAAGGAGGTCATGCTCCGCGACATCCAGCTCCCGCCCGAGTACGCCAAGGGCCTCGAGCGCCTCTTGCTCAAGGAGCAGGAGGACGACCAGCTCACCATCCAGACTGACATCCAGCAGAAGAACGTCCGCATCGCCGAACTCCAGGCCGAGGCCGAGAAAGTCCGGGAGATCAAGCAGGCCGAAGGCGCGGCGCAGTCCCAGGTCATCGCCGCCAAGGGACAGGCCGACGCCATGCAGTACACCCTTCCCCTCAAGCAGAAACAGATCGAGCAGTCGCGCCTCGAAGCCGAGGCCCGTAAGGAAGCCACCATCCAGAATGCCGACGCCGAGGCTCAGGCCAAGGTCATCGACGCCAAGGCCGAACTCCAGCGCCGCGACCTGCTCTCCCAGGCCGAAGCCAACCGCATACGCCTCACTGCCGTCGCCGACACCGAGCGCATGAAGACCGAAGGCGCGGTCCTCAAGAACAATCCGCTGCTCATCAACAAGATCATCGCCGAGCGCCTCTCCGACAAGATCCAGTTGATGATCGTCCCCTCCGACGGAAAGTATTTCTTCGCCAACGACGTCTTCCGCGGATTCGCCTCCGGCGCTGCTCCGCAACAGCAACCCGCTGGCGGCGACGAAAACGGAATGCAATCACTCAAGGCATCTCACTGATGCCGGAAAGGAGTTAACGAAGTGCCGCCGGGAGCGGCGGGAACTTGCCAGAGGCCCGCCGCTCCCTTTTTGTTCTTGTGATGGAGCAGTCGCTTCTTCCGTTTGACCAGTCGGCGTAAGATGTGTGTCGAATGGCCGAGGCCACCAAGCCCGTCTATGTGTTTGGCGCGTTCCGCTACGATGCGCGGCAGCGGCTGTTATTCCGCGATGGCAAGCCTGTCCCCCTGGTGCCCAAAGCCCTCGACACGCTGCACGTTTTGCTTGAAAATTCTGGACGCGTCGTCGAGAAATCCGAACTCATGAGGCTTGTATGGCCCGGCACCACAGTCGAAGAGATCGGGCTCGCGCGTAACATCTCTATCCTGCGCAAGGCGCTCGGCGACGATGCCGACTCCGGCGGCCATATCGAAACCATCCCGCGCCGTGGCTACCGTTTTGCCGCCCCCGTTGAGGTCGTCACTGCCGACGGCCCGGGCAGCTCCGAAGCACGTTCTCGCATTTCCATGCGAACCGTAGTCATGGGACTTGTCGCGCTTTGGATTCTGGCAGCTGTGATTTATTGGCAGTTCTACCGGCCATCGCGATATGTGCCCAGCGGCAGCGGTTACGCGAATATCGCCGTGATCCCGTTCAACTGTCTCAGTCCGGAGATCAACTGCGGCAAGTTCAGCAAGGGGTTTACTGACATCACCGTCGCCGGCCTTTCCCATCTCGATTCCGTACAGGTCATTTCGCCCAGCACCGTCCAACGCTACCAGCGCGCGCGCATTTCTCCCGCGTGGATGGGACGAATGCTCGGACTCGAAGTCTTGTTGGAAGGAACGGTCCAGAAGCTGGATGACCGGGTTCGCATCACCGCCCGCCTCGCCGACGTTCACTCCGGCAAACTCATTTGGGCCGAAAGTTACGACTATCCTGCTGCCGATATGGACCGGGCCGAAACCGAAGCCGCTCAGGCAATCACGCGCGAGGTTGCCACCCGCCTTAAAAGACGCTGACCGCGTATCGCTGGAGTGGCGCGACATCTTTCTCCCGCAAGGCCTTGAAAGCAAGCACGTGAAACATCGCGTAAGCCTTTACGAAACAATTCCGAAGCTCCTTTCGCGCACTTGCCGGTCTAATCTCAGGTCGCAGCGAAGGAGGTAATCCATGAAAACGGTATCGCAACGGCTTCTCTATTGGGTTCCCCGCATACTCACCATCCTGTTCGCCATGTTTATCAGCATTTTCGCCCTCGACGTCTTCAGTGAGCATCTGCCTTTTTGGCGCTTGATCCTGGCGTTGCTCATCCACCTCGTGCCGACGCTGGTGCTGTTCGTCCTGCTCGCCCTGGCGTGGAAGTGGGAGTGGATCGGTGGCGTCGGATACTTCGCCCTCGGCCTGCTCTACCTTTACAGGTTCGGCGGACGCTTCCCGTTGTTCACGTACGTTACCATCGCCGGTCCGCTCTTCCTGATCGGCACCCTCTTCGTGCTCAACTGGATCTTCCGCAAGGAACTGCGTGTCCGCGCGTGACGGGAAGACTATCTCTCCCGCATACTGTAGCGCCCCACGTTCGCGGCCTACTTTTTGCCGAGAACGTGGGGAGCGTTCTTTTCCAAGCTCTCTTTCATCCGCGTGATCCGCGGCTCTGCCAGGAACGCACTGAGCGAACAGGTGCCCCATATCTGCCAGCAGTTGGCAGATGTGGGTCTTTTACGTCCATCCTGCAACGTACTCAATCGCGCCGATCACTTTACGCCCCCTCCTCTCGCAGACGCGAATGAATTCTCCTCCCTCCTTCGCCTTTCCAATCTCATTCCGCTGTGTCTCTGTGGTGAGAACTCCTCCGCCTTCCAATCGTCAATCAGCAATCGTAAATCGACAATTCCTCGGCGCCCTCTGTGTTGATCCTTCTTGTCCCCACTAATACCTAACTTCCTTTCGAGTGCACCATGTCTGCCGTAGTTAGCGGACGTGGGATCGCATCGAAGTCGCTGCGCTGCCGTCGCACCCCGCGACACCAGCCCCCGCTTCAGTTATGCTGGCCAACTGACTCAAACTCAAAAACTGTAGCTTAGCTTTCCTCTCTCAACAGTCCCATTTTCGCTGATGGGAAACATAAGATGTCACTTTAGCGTGTGGTTCTACTCGACCCCTTTTGGACATCCTGACCATGGAATCGCCGCCACAGTATGTATCCTCCCCAGAAGATCGCAAAGCATAGGATCGAGTCCACGCAAACTGCGAGCATGATGGCTAATCCGAGGTCAGGGTGAACACCGTGTGCGCTGGCACATAAGCCCCGACCTATTACGATTTGCCAACCTGGAGTTCGCAACTCAGAGAGTGTGCCCGCCGCCAGTCCTGCGACGACTGAAAGCACGGCGACCCCTGAGATGCGTCGCCAATGATGCTGTCCTCTGTGGTCGACACCAGTCGTCTCTCTCCGATACCAGTTCCACCACCACGATCCCGTCCAGACGATCCCTAGGAGTACGACACAATACTCGAAAATGAACAGCCCTGATTCGATGTAAACATGCGCGAGCTCTGCGAAGTCACCCCACGATGCTCCCATGTTCCGCAGCCGCACAACGGAAAAGGCCACCACGACTAGAAGTCCAATAACCACGGACAAATCTCGCGAGCGCTTCATAAGCAGTTTCCCGAGACGAACTGTGTATAGATGCCGTCAGTGAAAGTCGGGTCCATCTGTTGCCTCATTAAGAAGGTTGATGACAGCATCCGGAATGCCGGGTGCCTCACATCTCGTCGACTACGATTGTTTGAGAGTGCCCCATATCTGCCAGCAGTTGGCAGATGTGGGGCGGGTGGCCCAGGTTACCGCCCCCCCCTGACGGTGGCCCGTTCAAGCCCGACGTTGGCTTGAGCGGGGTAGTTGGCTGTGGCCCACAGCACTCTTCCGTCTGCCCGTCTCTCTTTGGCGGACATACGTGCAAACCAACAAAGCCGCGCGCAGCGCGTCCGAGATTCTAGCAATGGGGGAACGATCGCGAAAGGATGGAGTGAAAGCTCGATTTTGATTGGTCGGGGAGAGAGGATTTGAACCTCCGACCCCCTGGTCCCGAATTCCAACAGTTACGTAGAATCAACGACTTCTAAATTTCATTCGTGGTGCTTCAATCGCGTAAGTCGTTGTCATTCTCGTCTGACCGTTTCAGTAAGTATCGCCTGGGCACCCCTGATTGGGAACCCCCACATACGGATCACGCGGATAAGAGTTTTGCAGTTTAGGTTGTCAAATCCAAGTTATCTAGTGCCTGCCTTCACCTAACTGCAAACTCAAATGGAAGACATCTATCCGCGCAGCTTCAGCATTCATCGTGACGCTGTTGTGCAGAGTTTCAGAGTTTATACTCCCTGGCATTCCAGGAGATCACTTTCAGATCCAGAACCGCAATCGAGTACAGTACCGGTACCAGGATCAGTGTTACGAAGGTTGCGATCGTCAGCCCACCGATCTGCCCATAGCACAATGGCTCCCAAAGCGGACCGCCGTGGATAGCCAATGGCACCAGGCCAAGTACGGTGGCGCCAACGGTGATGAGTACAGGACGGAGCCTGACGATGCCAGCATCCAGCAACCCTTCTCGCAAAGATTCTCCACGCTCCCGCGCATCTTCGATGAAATCGAATAACACGATGATGTGGCTGACAATTACTCCGGTCAGACTGGCAATGCCGAGGAACGCCATGAATCCGAAGGGCTGCCCCATAATGGCGAGCGCGGCGACCGCACCCACCATGCCGTAAGGAATGGCGGCAAATACGATCAAAGGCTTCACCGCGCTCTTAAATTGTATGACGAGTGCGATATAGATCATCATGACGGAGATCGCCATCACGACCCCCAGTTCCTTGAAGCCTTTCTGCTGCTCCTCATATTCACCGCCGATTTCGATGCCATAGCCGGGCGGCAACTTCCTCCGGAAATTGTCGACATCTTTCACCGCAGCCGATAGCACCTGAGAAGGGAGGATTCCCGGTTCCGGAAATGCAGACACCGTGATGGTACGGAACTGGTTTCTCCGGAGTATCCGGGGATTGGCCAACTCGGTCCTCAGTTCCGATACCTGGCGCAAAGGCACACGTTGTGTGCTGGTCGTGGAGTAGACATATAAGTTCTGGATGTCCTGCAAATCTGCCCGCTCTTCCATACGCAGACGCACAGCAATGGGAATCTGCTTGTCGTTTTGCCGCAAGGTAGAAACGGGCAGTCCCGAAATCGCCGCCGCCGATGAGAGGGACACATCCAGATTAGTTATGCCCGAGAGGTTGGCGCGGTCGGGATCGACTGTGAGCCGCACTTTCATCGACGGCTCACCCCAGTCGTCCCGCACTCGTGCCGCAGTCGGCACCTTGCGAAGGATCTCCTGCAGTTCAGCCGACAGTTGGCGCAGAACAGCAGGATCCGCACCTGAGATCCGGATCGATACCGGAATGCCAACGGGCTTCCCGGTTTCCAGTTGGCGAACGTCGACCCGTGCGCCCGGAATGCGCTTACTTAGAGCCGTTTGCAGTGTACCGACCAGTTGGTTTGTGTAGTGTTTGTCGGCGACCTCTACGATGATCTGCGCGTAGTTCAATTGCTGCTGTTCGGGCGACACGGAGAACCAGAAGCGCGGGCCGCCTCCCCCAACGAAGGTCGTCAAACTCTTAAGCACCTCGGGGTAGCCGTGTTCTTTTCCGAAGCGATCGGCTTCGTCCCTTATGACCAGTTCCGCATCCTTGGCGACCTTGTCGGTTGCACCCAGTGGAGCATCGGACGGCAACCATACGTCAACGTAAGAGAGATAGGACAAGTCTTTCGGGAAGAACTGCGGCTTCAATGTGTTCATCAGCCCGCCGCCGATGACGAGCAACAACAGCGAACCCAGCAAGACCTGCCAGCGATGTTCTAGTGCAAAATTACCAATGCGATAATAAAAACCTGCGAAACCATGCGTTCGACGCTCGGCAAGAGGCACCTCTCCGTGTTTCGGAGGCTTGATCAAGTAGTAGGCCACGAGCGGGATGAACGTGAAAGAGACAATCAACGCCGCAAACAGGGTGCTGGTCATCACTACTGGAAGGGTGTATAGGAATCGCCCAACGTCTCCACTCAGTGCCAGAAACGGCAGATAGGCAACAACGTTGGTAATGGTTGCGAAAATAATCGCTTTCGCTAGCTTGGTTGGACCGATCCACGCTGCAAGGTTGCGCGGCGTTCCTGCTCCCAACTCGCGCTTAATGGCATCTCCTGCGACGACAGGCATATCGACCAACAAGCCCAGCGCGATGATGAGTGTGGCGATCGAGACTTGTTGAATGTCAGCGCCAAGAAGGTGCACGACCCCGAAGGTCATCGCCAGTGTCAAGGGGATGGACACGGCCATCAGCAGCGCCGCTCGCCAATCCCAGAAGCCAACTAGCGCGACCAGAACGACGAGCACGATAGCCTCGTAAAGGCTCGTCATTAAAAGGCTGACGTTCTCCTGAACCTGCCTTGGTTGGTCAGAAGTACGTGCGATGATGAGATCGGGCGGTAGTTGACGTCGAACCTCCGCAAGCTGCGCGTCTACCGCGGATGCAAAACTGCCAATCTGCTCTCCGGACCTCATCTGTACCGCGATGGTGATGGCACGATCACGGTGCCAGGTGCCATCCTGGCTTCTTGTCGTCAAGTAATTTACGAAGCGGGTGGGTGACTGGTACCCACGCGAGATTTCAACGAGGTCTCGTAAGTACACGGGAGTACCGGTCGTTGATGACGTAACCAGCACATTACCGATGTCGCGCTCAGACCTGAAGTCCGCCGTGGGATCGATAAGCACGTTGCGCGAAGACGCCTCGAGCACGCCGCCGGGAAGGGTCGTATTTCGGGCGTTCAGTATCGCGCCAAGCCGGAAGGGCTGCAGGTCGTAAGCGGCAAGCCGGTTCTGCGAATATTCCAGGAATATTTCCTCCGGAAGAACGCCTGACCTAGTGACCTTCGCCACATTTGGAATCCGCTGCAGATAGCGCTGAATTAGGTCCGTATAGTCGTCGAGTTGGCGATAGCTGTAACGATCACCTGCGACTTCGGCGATGCTCGCCTTTGTGTCCTGCGGATCGCGGATGATGATTGGCCCCCAGGCGTCGGGGTGGAAGTCATTGGGGCGCAGGTTCTCGCGGATAAATCGCTCACCATAATCGCGCAATGCAGAATCAGTAAGCGAGGTTGCAAAATCCAGTCCGGAGCACCCCCCTGACGAAAGCGACCGAACGTCCCTGCCGACATCTTCGCGTGCGGCCTTCCTAGCAAACAGCGCAAACGAGCGCTCCACGGCGGAAGAGTTGATAGCAGGCGGATAACAATAAAGGACTGTCACCCGAGGCCCTGGGGCTCCTCCCCGAGTCTGCTCAATCGCCGAGCGGACGCCACGTGCTCGGAGTTCGATCTCTGTATCGGGAACGATTGGGCTTGCCACTGTTAGCATCAGTGCGGCGGTGTCTCCAAAGTCGCTGATCCATTGAACCGGTCCGGCGCCTTGAGGTAGATCCCGGATCTGTTCAAGCCGCTGGCCGATGTCCTGGAACTGCTCCTGTGTGTTCGCGATGTGATCTTGCAGCCTGACGAATACAACTGACACGTTGTCCTGCGTGGTGGATTCGATCCGGTCGATGGTCGCATTCCCTGCGACTGTCTGCTCAATACGGCGAGTTACAAGCTGTTCGACTTTATCGGCGCTGATGCCCGGCCATGGGCAGATCGCGACAGCGACTCGCACCGGGGTCTGCGGGTCCTTACGTTTTGGCATGTTGACGTAGCCGTACACGCCCCACAATAGTGTGGCAAAAAGGGCGACGAATGCGATCTGCCGGTTCTCGGTGAAGAATCGGGCGATATTCCGCTTTTGCGATTGTTCAGCCATGGCTACTTCACAACCTCGACTGGCTGTCCGTCCTTAAGAATGGACGCACCGGTGCTGACGATCGTGTCGCCGGTGGATAGCCCTTTCACGACCTCGATCTCATTGCCGCGGACATCACCAACCTCCACCGGACGCAGGCGTGCGATCGTGGTGGCCTTATCTCTCTCGATAATGAAGACCGCGTATCCACCACTCGTTGATTGCACGATCGCCGCGATTGGAATGGCGGGGGCCGTCTGCTGTTTGTTTCCGGTTGCAAATTCAACAGACGCGATCATGCCGGCCTTAAGAACGTGCTCGTGATTCGGAATTGAGATCTCAACGTCGAAGTTGCGGCTCTTCGGATCGGCTGCCGCTGCAATTCGTGAGACCCGGCTCTCAAACACGCGGTCGGGGAAGACATCAGTGGTAATTGATACGGGAACGCCCAACTTCAAAGTTCGTACCGTCACGTCCGGCACGCCAACCGTAATCTTTACGCGGTCGGTGTTGGCAACCACAAAGGCCGGTGTCCCGGGACCAACAAAGCTTCCAACTTCCACCAGTTTCTTGACTACATCGCCGTCAAGCGGTGACCTGAGCATTGAATCCGATAACGCGATCCGTGCCTCGCCGGTTGCGGCCTGGGCCGCTCTTAACTGAGCTTGCGTGGCATCGTACTGTGCCCGCGCAGCGTCGAACTCGGGTTTCGTAATGCTCTGGCTTTCATAGAGCCGACTGGCTCGGTCGAAATCGGACTTCGCTTTTTGCGCCGCTGCATGCGCGGCTTCCGCCTGCGAACTAGCCTGTTGAACCTTCTCCTTGTATTCGGATGGACGGAGACTCGCGAGTACCTCACCTCGGCCGACGTGGTCGCCTTCGCCGACCTCGTGCGCAGGGCCCTCAGCCGCGCGCACCCGGAGCAGCGAGATGACATAGCCCGGCGTCCTGAACGACAGTGGCACCTGTGAATCCGGCATTACCACAGCAGAGAAACGCCCGCTCGATTGAGAATCGGATGAACCATTTATCTGTGCGACCTGCACCGCTTGCGGAGGCTGTGGGATCGGTTTATTCGAATGACATCCGCACATCAGAAATGCGGCAGTGACCAGCAGTGCTGTTCGTCTCATGCTCATTACTCCCCCATGGCTTTGCGGAGGTCTGCGAGAGCACTCCAGTATTGGGACAAGGATTCCTGGTACTGGTAATCGGCCTCGGCGCTCTGGGCCTGTACTTGGAGAACGTCCTTTACCAACGCGGCGTTCTCCTTGAACTTGTTGTTTGCGACTCGCAGTTGCTCTGCTCGGGCCTGCTGAGTCAGCGCTGCAGACTTCATCAGAAGCAGCGTCTCCCGCCACTTCCGGAACCGCATGCCGACTTCGACGGCGATCTGCGACTCCGTCTCGGCTACGGCGTTCTTTGCCTGGTTGATTGTTAGGGACCTCTCGGCGACCTCGTCCCGGCGCCGTTGCCAGTCGAAGGGCTCCCAGGACAGATAAATGCCTGCGATAGCGTAGTTACGGGGCACAAAGTCAACATTGTTGACGCCGAAATAACTTACATTGAAGCTGACGTCCGGAATCGCCCCAGCCTTGGCAATCCGCTTCGCGTATTCCGCCTGCTGTTGTTTCAGGTTAGCTTGCTGAATTTCAGGGCGGTTCGCAATAGCACGCTGCCGTGCGGAATCTAGAGAAAGAGGTATCGGTTCGACCTCCGGAGTGCTGCTCACTCGAAACTTCACGGCAATCTCGCGACCCATTAGCTGATTCAGGTGTTCACGCTGCGTCGCAAGCCCATTCTCAGCCACCGCAAGTTGATATTCCTGCTTCGCAAGCCGCGCCTCGATTTCCAAAAGATCGGCCGACAATATTGCCCTTTCTGCCGCGTATCGTTCTGCGACGGTTTTGGCATCCCGAAGTGCTGTCACGCCTTGGCGAGCCGCATCCGCGCCGGTCTGAGTGGCAATGAGTTCGAAGTAAGCTTTGCGAACGTTTGCCTCCACCTTCTGCCGCTCAAGTCGCACGTCCTCGCGTGTGATATCGCGTCCGAGTTCCTGCACACGAATGCCGAGTCCGATCTTGTATTGCTGCGTGATTGGCTGGTTGATAGTGCCCATAGACAGGACGCTCGGTCGTCGCGGCGTAGTAATGGTGGTCTGAGTTGGCGGGAACGGCCCGATGCCCGGGAAGACTCCGAACAGTCCTGCCGGGAACGTGAAGTCAATCGGGTTCAACAGCATTCCACCCAGAACAGATACATTGAACTGCGGTCGCCTACGAGTGGCTGTCGCGTGAATTTGGTAGTCAAACTTCTCGGCTTCCAGCGACGAGTTCTTGACGAGACGGTTATTCGCAACAGCGAGCGCTACTGCTTCATCGACCGTAAGTAGTGGAGCGGTCGCCTCGGACGTAGCAGCGGACTGGGAATCCTGCGCGAGCAAAGCACCAGTAACCAGAATGACTACGAAAACGAGGGCGGTGATATGGATTGCGTTCTTCACGCTACCTCCCGTGAACGATGGGCCCCAGATACCTCTTTGCGAGTTCCTTCGTTTCGTGCGCAACACGGCGCCGAATTCGCGCATTCGCGTGCTGCAGAAGAGGCAGCATGCCACCAAATACTCGAACGCAGACCTCCGCATGGAAGTATGCATCGGCTTCGGACAGCGCGGGACCATGCCGCTTCAGCAGGGCCGCTATACGTTCGGCGATCGTATGCGCAAGAACCGGGCCGGTGCCCCGCACGGGCGAACCAAGATGCGTCGCGTGCAACAACACGCCGAATGCGGGTGCGGTGCGCAGAAACTTCAGATTCCCGTCGATCACTTCATCCACAGCATCTTCAATCGTCTTGTAGCGCGATGGCTCAGTGATCGCCTGTTGGATGGCCTGCAGTTCGCGTGCGTAATCGTTGGCAATGGTCTCGGCGATCTGTTCCTTATTCTGGAAGAACTGATAGAGCGTCCCTGGCGAGCAGTTCGCTTGATCGGCGATCAGATTTGTATTGGCATCCTGGTATCCAACTTTCGCGAATACTTGCTCCGCGGCTGCCAGTATTTCGCGCTGCCGTTTCAGACCACGTGCCCGGCGCTTCGGCTGTGCGTTGGAGACTGCACGACCGGGTGAGCTGTCCCCGTCAGATAGCGTCCTTGCCATAGTTGCCTTCACTGATCCACTATACGAGTAATTACTCGTGTATTATACTACAAATACGAGCAATCATTCGTATAATTGGAAATTCAATGCTGGCCGAAAGCAGCGTTTTCTGTTGCCGAGGTGTTTCTGATGACTGTCGGCGTCTTCACTGGCACGATGACGCATCCCGCCAGAAGGAGCACACATATCCACAATGACGAACAACCGATGCAGAGTTTGGACGCTGGCAACAGGCCTGGTTTATTTGTGGTGCCCCTCCTAATCCTGGCAACTGTGTCACGCGGGGTGGTGACCGCAGGCATCGCCCGAAGCCCCAGGACGAGCTATGCTGACCGCGCACCGGAGGTGCCAGTGTCGCCCAGCACTCGTCATCTAGTTGCCGCTTTCGTCTTCGCTCTCGCACTTTCTACGGTTGCAGTTGCCCAGCAAGCGCCTGCGGCTGGCACCTTCACCGTTCCCTCCGGATGGAGGTTGGAAACCGAAGACTCGAAAGTCATTCTCTCCGCGCCAAGAGACGAGGCGCTCGTTTACCTCATGATCTTCAGCGACAACCGTGAGTCCTGGCAGGTCGTCGACGACTACGTCTACAACGTCGCGCAGGACCGCGCCAAAAAAGTCAAGATCGTCTCCAAGGACATCTTCAAGAGGAACGGCAAGGAATATACTCGCGTCGTTCTCAGCGTACGTCGCAAAGATGGCTCGACATATTCGCAGAACGCTTTTGGGATACCGGTCGAAGGTGGCAATCTGGTAATGCTCGCCGTCGCTCATGAGTCCATGCTTGCTAATTACGCGCCGGAGCTCACGCTGATACTGTACTCGGTACTGCCGAAAGAAGCTATTGCCAGGCAAGAGCCCCAGCCGTTCCCCGTCGACCGAACGGACGTCGGGATGAAATTGATGGTGGCGGCCTCCTGGACAGTGGAACCCGGTTCTATGGGTGAGCATAGTAGAGTCCCCTACCTGAAGATCACGCGCGATAACGCACTTCTTTCGCTCTCCAGTAAGCAAGACCCGCGTACCTCTAAGGACTACCTCGCCGAGGTTGAGAAGAACACGAGGGAACAGTCGAAGACCTATGAGAAATTATCTGAGCAGCTACAAACGGTTGCTGGCGTTGCAGGTACACGGCTCGAGTTGCGCACCGTGAACAAGCAGGGCATCCCGGTACGGCGCTGGATCGTCGTGCTTTCGCGCAATGGACGCCATTACGTCATCGCTGCCGGTGCGCCAGAAAGTTCTTTCGATCAATACATTGCCGACTTCAACGCAATGATAGCCACTGTTGCCTTCACGGATTGAGTTCTCTCTCGTTGGGTCGCCGAGGAGCGCCAGAGCCGCGGAGGACCGACACTGCGTGTCGGCACAAGGCGTCCGGGGTTTTCGTATGGCGATATCATTTGTTTGGCCCCCCCCATTTGGGTACCCCGCTTCGCTGTTTGTTCACGGTCCTCATATCGCTTCGATTGATCATTTCAGCGGGCCGGAAGAAGGTGAGATCCCCATCGGCACGTCGCGCAACAAAAAGAAAGGAACTCGGTCTCTCTGCGAGAGATAACGGTAGTTGTAGATCCCGCACGCCGCCGACTGGTTTACGCGATCTTTGCAACCTTTCACGATTACCCTCGGTTTCTCCTTCTTGCCGGGCCGAGGCTCAGGTTGAAGGTCCACTTGGAATCCGCTCGCAAAACGCAGCCGAGTGAAACTGATGATGATTTCCTTCGATCGCACTCGCGCAATAGACGCACTAGCAATTGTGCCTTTCGGTACAAGAATGAATCCTCGATTGGTCACGTCTTCGAGAACTTCAAATTCCAGCTGATCTCCCACGCGCGCTCCCGCGGTGAAGATCTTCGCTGTACTAATCCAAATCGAAGTGCCACTTGGCAGTACCAAGCCTTGCCGTAATGCATCGGAAATCGGAAGAGCAGACTGCTCAGCCTCCCACGTTTCGAGACATTTTCCGGTTTCGGCCAAACTTATAAAGTAAGATTCTGCTTTCTTGTCTCGCTCCACCATTGTCCCAGGCTGGGCCTGGAGTAGAAGCGACAGGTAGCGATTCATGAACTCCATGCAGCCATACGACATTCCTATGCGATTGTACGATTCCACGACGAGGTCCGGCGCCGTTGCGAAAGTAGGCGATAACATCTCCGTGAGCTGTTCCGCCCCGACATCTTGAGGAGCAACCTCGAATTGTCCGATTACGTTTTTCGGCTTCTTAGTCGTGATGTTGACCGTGTAGCGGACGTAGTACTTAGTTCCAGTTTCCAGTTTCAACTCAAAGTACTTTGGAGAGTCGCTATTACGGTTCTTTGTCCACCGCGATGCATCGTCCTGAAGCCAATAGGTGCCGGGTGGAAGCATGAGATGGATGTATTGTCGCTGCCCCAGATGGCCGACTAGCTGTTCACCACAGAAAATCGCGAGAGCGCCAGCGGCTTGCGAGTCCGTATCTGTTCGGTAGATATATACCTCGGCCTTGCCGGACGGCAGAGGAGCTTCTGCCGGTTGTGCTTTGGCCACGGTGTCGCGCCTCAGTGCAACCGACTCCTCCACTTCCGCGGTGAAGCGTATACCTCGGGTGAGAATGAGATCTTGTCCCTTTTCCCACAGCACTAATGGAATGAAAGCTATTCCGAGTGGGGGGATGGGCGTAGTCATGATCGTCGCCAGGATGTCATCACTGTTCGAGCGATCGCCCGCTTTCCGCAGCTCTTTTGCATGGACTTTGCATGACTGTCCCGTTACAAGCGTCACCTGCTCAATGGAGATCTGGAGTTTGCCCCCGCGCCCTTTGCGCTTCGGTGCCTCCACCAGGGTGACGGTTCCTGTAGCGATCGCGCCTTTGGCAATAATTACAAGGTCCCCGATTTTGACGGGCTTTATGACTTCGAATTGAATTGTGTCGCCGACTTTGGCCTCAGCCGAGGAGGTGCTTGTCCGCGTGCGCAACAGGATCTCCTGCCCGGCGGTGAGCAAGAGATTGTCTTCTGGGGTCTGCGACGTTGGCGCCGTCGCGCGTGTCGTTCCCGGGGTCTCGGTTGATTGCTGAAGAGACGGTGCTCCGCTCCCGGCTTGACTCCATAGAAATCCGCTCGAAAGGCAGGCGAGCACCACGAAACGTAGATAAGACCGCGCGTCGAACACGGAGTTCTCCTCTCAGATCCCCAGCACTCGCGCGATCGCGCAAGCAAACCACCGCCATATTGCGCGGGTATTACGCGTGAATAGATGAAAGGCTATGAGACGCGATCCCAGATTCGGACTTAACCGTTTTCCTTCTTATGGCACTCTGTGCACTTCGTCGGTGCTGCGCCGCCGGATTTCTTGTGGCAGTCAATACAGGTGCCCGCAGTTGCGCTTGCGTTGTGAAATGCCGCCTGTTTGCCTGTCTTCATCCCCGCTTGAGTCGGTTTCGTGTGGCAGTTCGTACAGGCCTGCTGCGCTGCACTGGCCGGCTTTTCCGAGCGGGATGCATGGTGGCAAGTCTCGCAGGCGACCTGATGCTTCGAGTGCTCGAACTTGACTGAACCCATTGGATTGCCCGAGATCAGGATCGGCTTGGCGGGAGGAGCGACCTTCTTGGCTTGCGGAGTCGGAGGTGATTGCTGAGTGGATGTACTGGGAGTCTTTGCCGTCGGAGCCCTTACCGGTGCCTTCGCAGAGTCCTTAGTTGCTGCAGGAGCGGCTTTTTGCTCAAGGGGCGCTTGTTTCGCAATGACCTTCGCCGCGATCTTCTTATAAACGGCTTGCGGCAGTACCTTCTTCTTCAGAAGATCGGTCTTTGCCTTGTAAGGGCGATTGTCGATTATTTTTTGGGAATACACATCGCCGATTCCGGGCAGAGCTGCCAACTCGTCTTTGGTTGCGGAGTTCACATCTACCAGTTTCGATTTTGCCGCAGCGGTTCCGGTCTTCGGTTGGGTTGACTGGCCACTAGCCTGCGCGTGAACTCCAAAACTAAGAAGACAGCAGAGGATTCCAACGAGCCCGAGCCGCACATACAGTTTTCGTCTCATACGCTCTCCTGATACGGAATCTAGAAACTTAGAATTAGCGGGACTCAGAGCGTTATTGCATCGCGCTGCCCGTTGTACCCGAAGCTAGCGGCCAGCCTATCAGCAGTCACGTCCGTTAGTCTGTGACGACGTCTCGGCCGATACTGAACGAGGGCTGCCGTGCATTGCTGACCTTTTCACCTCGTTACAAAGAGACACAACCAGGCAGAGGCCAAGAACAATAACAATCCGGGAATGACCTGCATTGCGAACCGGCGGCGACCGCTCACGAACGCTACGGCCATCTTGGCGAATGTGTTTGTGGTCAGGCCAGCCAACACAGGAATGACAGAATCTTGTGGATTTAACTTCCCAGATGCGACCAAAGACGCAACGGAAACGGCAACTGAGTGTGCATCGGCAAATCCGGCAAGCGCGGCAGCAGCGATCACGCCCCGTTCTCCATACCAAGAGTTCAGGGCAGCGGAGACAAGTAACATTGCTGCTATGGCAAGGGCGAAGCCCAGGGCCGTACGAAGACTAAATGGGCGCCCTCGTTGCGTCTGATCAGGTACTTCGGTTCGCAAGGTTCTGAATGTGAAAAGGAGTCCATAGACCACCGCCACAACCGCCGATGCCGTCAACGGTATCGCCAAAGCTTGAAGCGCCGCGCGACTGGTTGCCGCAAGCACGATAGCCAGCTCGATGACGGTGGCAATCGTTGACAGGACAGCTCCGGCCACTGCCGGACGTGAAAGCGTTGGCTCCTTCACCGCCCTTGCACCCATGGATCCGATCGTTGCGATGCTAGATACAAATCCAGAGGCAAGACCCGCAAGTGGGAGACCAAACCGCGGGCCCATCAATCGAACGGCTATGTAGCCGATAGCGCTGATAGACATCATCAGGATGACGATGACCCATATCGTATGTGGGTTTATGGCGTTGAAAGGTCCGAGGTATCGATTCGGAACGAGAGGCAGAATAACGAACACACCGGCGGCGAAAACCAGCGCATCGGATAATTCGTCTTCGCTCAGCGCCACTCTTACAAATCGGTGTATGCGATCCCTCGCAGCCAAGAGGACCACCACAGCGACTGCTACGCCGGCGGCCAAGCCGGGCCTCACGGTAGCCAACGCGCCGAGCAGGACCGTTAACACCAACGCTGCTTCAGTCGTCAGGCCAGGATCGTCCTCACTGGACCGGAGATATGCGATTGCACTCAGGGCGGCCATTCCCAGAGTGCACGCAGCGAGTAGCCAAGGCGTTCCAAGCGTCATGCTCACCGCACCGAGCAGTGAGGCGATCGCAAAGGTTCGGATTCCTGCAGGGGAGCGAGAAGGCCCCTCCCCCTTGCGGCGTTCGCGTTCGGCGCCAATCAGCAAGCCAATTGCAAGAGCCGAGGCCAGTCGGAATGCGAGGCTGTCTATGTCCAGCATGAGTACACTTACGTACGAAGGAAACTGTAGTCCAGATGAACATCAGCAGCAACTTCGATTCCGGTGCATTCGCCTTCCGCGACCGTACCGGGGCATCAGCACCATCTGCATTGCTCACACGAATCTTAGTCAAGTGCGCCACGTCACCGACAACGCAAGATCCGCCTCGCTATTCTTTACGAAGATGGCATATCCTCTCCACCAGGGAGGTGCGTTGTGTCCTACACCGGAACCGCCTCGTCGCATCCACAATCCGTCCACGTAGATCCCCAACTGCGTAAGGTGCTCGTTGCAACGGATCTAGCACCATCATCGGAAAAAGCGGTGCGGTATGCCGCAGCGCTCGCTCGTCGTTACGGCTCGAAGTTCTACCTGATGAATGTGGTCTCGTCGCTCGGGTACACCATCGTTGGTCCTCAATCCCTTACGTTGGCATCGGATCTTGCGTTACGCGACGCTCGCCATCTGGATTCTGAATTGGCGGCTGCTGGCTTCTTTGATCATTGTGAGCACCAGGTGATTGTGAAGACCGGCGAAGTGTGGTCAGAAGTGCAATCGGTGATCGAACGGGAAAAGATCGACCTGTTGGTCGTTGGAACCCACAGCCGGGGCGGCTTGGCGAAAGTTGTGCTCGGCTCCGTTGCCGAGCAGATCTTCCGACACGCATCTTGCCCGGTGCTCACGGTTGGCCCGTACTCGCCCCGGCGAGAAGACGCGATCGTGTCCGACGCCACACGTCCACTATTGTTCGCCACCGATTTCAGTAGCGAGTCCATGGCGGCCCTACCGTACGCGATTTCTTACGTCAATCGCCGGAATTGCCAACTCATACTCATGCATGTTCACTCGCCCGTTCCGGAGGTTATCGAGAACCGCTGGTACACAGCTGCCGATGTTGTTGAGATGGCAAAGAAGGCAAAGGAAATCGCACACCAAAAGCTTCTTGCCTTGGTAGCTCCAGGAGAACTGAAGCAGGAGCCTCTCGCGATCGTCCGCACGGGTGCAGTGGAGGACGCAATCGTGCAAACTGCAGATGAGCTTCACGCGTTGGGAATCGCAATCGGACTCAAACCACACGGGGATGTTGCTACGCATCTGCGCTGGTCGACTGCGTACAACATCGTCTGTCGCGCAACTTGCCCGGTGTTGACTGTTCGATCGTGATTGGTCGAGTGGTGCATATTTGTTTATCCTTTTGAAATCATCAAGTTGAATTTCACTCGGTTTTCAAGTCCCCCTTCGTCGCTACGGCTCACTTGTCTTCCCGCCAGGCGTGGACCATTGGGTAGGCAGGTGGCCCGCTCCCTGCGCGATCGTCGTTCAACCCAGATGAGTGCACGTTGCCAACCGATTGGTGTTCTGCACATCCCAATCAGGCGAACAACCCGTAAGCTCCTGCTTACGCATGCAGTATGCTGTTGTTCATGGAGATCAATGCCTTCTCGGCCTTGGCCGTCCGGACGCGGCGCACGATCGTGAACCGGCTGCGGATGGGCCCTAAATCCGTCGAGCAGATCACGAAGACGATGAAGGTAAGCCGTCCGGCGGTATCGCAGGGGTTGAAGATCCTGCTGGAAGCCGGGCTGGTGAAACGGGAGCCCCGCGGTCGGCAGGCGTTCTACAGCCTGAATCGACGTGGCCTCGAACATCTGCGGACGTTCGTCGACGGACTCGAAGACGTGCTGGAGAAGTACGGCCATAAGAAACCTGGCGCCTAGATCGGTAAGCACCCGCTTACGGGCCGTAGCCTCGCCGTCATGGCGAGGCGCTCGAGCTGATGAAGAACCCGGGCGGGGCGTCAAAGGAGAACCGAGTCCTCCTTAAACATATCCTTCCTGCCGGATAGATCCTGAAAAAGTACTGATCGATCAACCCTTTTGGTCCATACTCACGATCTTGTCTCAGTGGAGGGATACTATGGCGAAAATTAATAGCCACTTATTCGTCGATCTTGTCCCATAACCCCTGGTGCTCGACTGAAAATCATATGAAACCGGGCTCTTTGTCCTGCAAAAAGACCGACCGGCTGAAAAATCCCTCCTCCTGCTCGATCCGGTTAACTCCAGAAGCAATACCCGTCGGGTCGTCGGTCCCGCTCGCGCGTGCGCGCGAGGCGTGTTGTGCCCGGCAGGACGATGAGACCTGGTATCGCCAATCGACGGGCCGTTGTTGAGCACGCTCGACGAAGCGAACGGCGCGTTCGCTTCAAGCGATGCGGGCGAGAACGACGGACGGTTCTCGTCCACGTCGGCGACGTAGCGGCCCTTGGCCTTGTGGAACAAGTTCAGGAGGGCGTGACGGTCGAAGTTGATCCAGATGAGGTTGCCAGCGATGCCGCGCTTGTTACGGCTGTAGGCACGCGGGTCGGCCGAGCCCATGGTGTAGATGGGAGCCTTCTCACGAGTGATGGCGTAGCTGATCGCCTGCAGCTCTGCGAACTGGAACTGGCCAATCATGGCCTTGATGTCCGATCCAGCGAAGCTGTTGTAGGCCGGCTTTGGTGCCGGCAAGTCAAGCAGTAAAGTGGGAGCGTAATCCAATCCTGCTCTGTGCTTGACACGGAGCTGTTCAGGAGTATGATCATATGATCATGTCACAAATTACGTCTCCTACCCGCCGCGCCGCCGACCGTCTCTGGCAGGCCTCCGCCCTGGCCCGCTATACCCGGAAGCGCCGCGCCCAACTGGGTTTAACCGTCGAGGAAGCCGCCGAGCTGTCCGGCATGAAGCTGTGTGACTGGGCCGCGATGGAGAGCGGCTGGGTTCCGGAGAATCACGATGTGATCCGCGCCGTCGCCGAGACCCTCGAGACCGGCTGGCCGGATCTCGAGCTGCTTGCACTGTTTGCCCACAGTGCTCAGCAAGAGCTGTACAGATAGAAGATGTCCTGCGCCGCCGGCCCTGCCCAGGCCGGACTGGCGCAAGCAGTGAACGGCCTCGTTCGACCCCCAACGAAAGGAGGAAAGCCGGTGAATACAACACCCGAGGTGAAACGCATGAACATGAATGTTCCGAGAGACCTCCACGATGCCTTCAAGGCCGCCGCCGCGGCGCGGGGCGAGAACATGACCGACATCCTGCTCGAACACATCGAGCAGTACGTAAAGAAATACGGAGTCCAGCCGAAGAAAGGGCGTCGCTGATGAAGCGTGCGGCCCTGTACATGCGCGTCTCGACCATCGACCAACACCCTGAAACCCAACTGCATGACCTGCGCGGCCTCGCCGCGCAGCGTGGCTTCCAGATCGTGCAGGAATACACCGACAAGATCAGCGGGGCGAAAGCGAGGCGTCCTGGTCTTGATCAGCTCCTCGCCGACGCTCGTCGCAAGAAGTTCGATGTCGTGTTGGTCTGGAGCTTCGATCGCATCGCCCGCTCGGTGCGCCACTTCCTGGAAGTACTCGACGAGCTGAACCAGTTGCAGATCGAGTTCATCAGCTTCCGTGAAAATATAGACACCAGTGGTCCGCTCGGCCGCGCCATGATCGTCATCATCGGCGCAATCGCCGAGCTGGAACGGAACCTGATCATCGAGCGAGTCCGTGCCGGCATGCGGCGTGCCCGTCTCGAAGGCCGTCAGATCGGACGTACCCCTCTCGAGGTAAACCGTGCCGCACTGCTCATCGACAGGGAGCGCGGCATGAGCCTGAAGGACCTGGCGAAGGCGTACGGAATTTCGAAAGCCAGCGTATGCCGTGTAATAAAGGATGCGCGGCAGGCTGTCTCCAAGGGGTTCGTTCCGGCCGCTTCCGCCGGTACTGAGAACAAAGAACTTAGGCCGCCGGAAACGGCGGCCTGAGGGGCGGTCATAAAACTCTGGTTTACTGACCGCCTGCCTCAATCGCAATAGCGATCTGGTTCGTGATTGGGGTGTAAATGTCTATGTCGAGGTCAACAGTTCGAGTGCTAATGCTAACCACCAATGCAAAACGCGCCTCGCTGTCGTACCGCTCTAACCGAGTTCTGTCTTTCCACCATCCGCCCACCGAGTAAACGGCAATGTTCGCCCTCCTCGCAAGATCGGACGCCGCACCACGCCAAATGTCCGAATGAAGGGATCCTCTGTCTCGAAGATTCGGTCCGAGCACCCAGCCGTCGTCACCAACGTATTGTGTAGGGTCCTCTGCCTCCCTTGCCGCCTTGTTGATACGCTTACGGAAGTCATCCAGGTCCTCGTCTGGGAGTTGAACCGCAAATCGAAGGCCATGGGAACCGTATCGCGATTTCCGGCTCCGAGCGCTTTCCGCTGGATTGGGTTCAATGAAATATGACAGAGTCACTCTCATCTCGACTTCCTCTGTCTCCAGACTGGTCAGAACATCTGCAGGCCATGGGAGCGAATATACTTTCATCTCTCGGCTTGCAGCGGTGCTTCCCGACTTTATGTACGGGCGAATCGAGTCCTGCTCTATTAGGGTCAGTGCATTACGCGCACTGTGAAGTGCTCGTTGCGCGTCCGGAGTGCCGAAACCGTATCGCTTGAGCAACAGAGCGTGATCTGTTTTGCTTGGTTCATCCGGGAGATGGCTAAGCATCTGCTCGTTCCAAACAGCAGACCCTACCACCAAGGCGCGGACCGTCTCAGGCCAAAGGTCCGGATACTCAGCCTGGATCAACCCACAAATCCTCGCGGCCGCAGCAGTCGCCGCACTCGTTGCCCCGCACGATTCTAGCGGAGGAGTTGGATAAGTCGAAGATGTTGTCACAAGTTGAAGGCTTGGAACACCGTATCCCAGAGTGTCCGCCGGGTCGACTCCGAGATTACCTCCTTCTAATACAATGTCCGGTTTGATCGGCCATATTTTATTCCATGTCGCGGTCCTGCTGTTTGGACACAGGTCGCCTGAAGTCGCGAACGGCAGCCATCCGTCATAGGAGCCCGTGGTGCAAGTCTGCGGATGTGAGTAAAAGCTTCTGAAGAATCCACAGGCTCTGTTTGTAGAATGCGGGCATGGCGATGGGTCGAAAGAGTGGAGCGGGACAACAAGAACCCTTATGGATAGCGCGCACGGAGTTGCCGCGTACGGTGGTGCATCCGTTTTACGAGCAAGTGAACCGGTTGCTGGACAAGAGTGAGTTCGACCGTTTCGCGGAAGGGGCATGCGAGCAGTTTTATGCCTCGACCATGGGGCGGCCGTCGCTGGCTCCGGGCGTTTACTTCCGCATGTTGCTGATCGGCTATTTCGAGGGGATTGATTCCGAGCGCGGGATTGCCTGGCGGGCGGCCGATTCGCTGGCGCTGCGGCACTTTCTGGGATTGGGCCTGGAACAGATGCCGTCCGACCACTCGACGATCTCGCGCACGCGCCGGTTGATCGCGCTGGAAACAAGATCCGGAAGCGCAGCAGGCGGTGTACGGCAACCGGCGACGAATCAAGGGTGATCACGGCAAGGAGTTGTTGCGGCGTCGGGACGAACTGGTCGAACGCAGCTTCGCCCATGCCTATGAAACCGGCGGCATGCGACGGCTGCATCTGCGCGGCCACGACAACATCCTGAAGCGGCTGCTGATTCACCTGTGCGGCTTCAACCTGTCGCTG
>JAJXZT010000049.1 GCA_021779935.1 Acidobacteriota bacterium | reverse complement strand
CCAGGTATTAGGTACTAGAAAGAACAAAACCCATATTGAGCGGGCGGATTGGGCTTGGCATATCCCCACTGTGAGCAGCTACTGGAGCTACTAAGCTACTGCGCTGCTGAAAGACAAAAGCAAAGCCCGCGCGTGGCGGGCTTGAATGTTTTGTCGCTATATCTAGTGTGACATATCAGAGGGGTAAAAGGTGACATCGATTTTGAAACTCTATTTGCTGCGTTTTCAAATAGCTGGGGGAAATGTGTGACCGGCGTCCTCTTGACATGTGAAGCAGTTGCGGAGGTTTCGAAAGGCAACCGAAAACCACGAAGGACACAAAGGGACACGGAGAAGGAATTGACGATTGTTGATTGCTGAGTGACGAATAGGGGCAGGATTTTCGGATTGGGCACCCTGAGCCCTCAGTAAATCGTGACGGTGAGATGGGGGGCAACTGCCGACCTGAATGCACCCTCGACACGATCCGATTGATTCCAGACGTGGTCCGCAGTAAGGTATCAGGCCACGATGAGGGACTCCGCAAAACTTAAATCGACATCTCTTTGCCTTCGGGGCGTTGCACTCGTCTTTTTGGGGCTGTGCGTAATGGCCACCTGTGCAAGTGCGCAACAACCGGATATTGCGCAGGCACTCAGGCCGGAGCTACAGAACAAGAACCTGGTGCTGCGCGGGTTCTACCAGGGGAAAGAGTTGCTGTATCGCTCGGATGGATCGCTGGAGATCAAGGCGCCGCAGGGGTTCTGGGCGTCCGACGGGCTGGTGCACATCACCGACGTCTCGATGGACAAGTACGGCGCGCTGGTGCTGACCGGTCAGCGCGTCATCAGCATCTTTGACGACAAGACGCAGTGCTTCGGAAATGCCGTCACCAAGCAGCCGATTGCAATCCATATCGAGTTGGACCCCGCCTGGAAGGACGTGGCTCCCGTGCGCGCGCTGCTGCACACGATCTTCGGATTCAGTATTGCGACCATACAGGCGTACGCTCCCGGCTATTGGAAGACCTTCCTGTCCGGCAAACCGGCCAACACGCCGAACGGAGAGTGGCACTTCGTAAGCGCCGCACCGGCAGCGTCGACGAAAGCGAATGAACCAGCGGCGGACCGCGTGGGAATGGGCACGAACGAGATACGAGTCTATCCTCCAAGAGCCGTAAGTGCTCCGGACCCTGAGTACACGAAGATCGCCAGGAAGGCCCAGCTCCAGGGGACAACAATCCTGTGGATGACGGTGACGCCGGACGGCAAGGCCTCAGACATCCTGATTCAACGTCCCCTTGGGGGCGGTCTGGATGACATGGCAGTGAAAGCCGCCCGGCAATGGAGATTCAATCCGGCGATGAAGAAAGGCCACCCGGTCGCGGTGCAGATCAACGTGGAAATGAATTTCAGGCTGTACTAGGTTTGATGAATACTGTTTTGCCACCCGGGGCTAAAGCCCTTTGATGGGCAGCCGATTCTTCGACGGCATGAAGGCCGTCGCTTCCACGCAAATCTATTGGACGACTTTGTCAGGCCACAGTGGCATGTTCCCACGTTATCGGCCAAAGGCGGGCCGCGAACGCGGGGCACCCAGCACCCAAACGATCCCTCCTAAAGTCCAAATTGACTTTTGCCGATGCAGTCTACGTGCGCGGCGGATCGCTCCCCGGTCGCGCGCACGGAGAATCTGGAATCGCAAGGCGCGGAGGAAACTCCCGCACGGGAACTATTCGTCGCGGAAGTTCGTGACGTGGCGATTCCGCCCGATTCTTCGAAACACCTGAAACGACATATCTCGATGCAGTGCGAGCGGGCATGAGTAGACCTGAGAACTGCCCGCCAGGAAAGGAGTCTGCCCAGTGTCACTCAGCATCCTGAACAATATCCCGTCCTTGGCGGCGTGTGCGCAGTTGTCGATTTCCGCCGCCTCGCTCAACAAAACGCTGCAACGAATGTCCTCGGGATCGCGGCTGAATTCCAGCGCCGACGATGCCGCAGGACTGGCCATTGCAGACGGATTGAAATCGAACATCATGGCCCTGACGCAGTCGTCGCGCAATGCAAGCGATGGCGTGGGACTGCTACAGGTGGCCGACGGAACAATGTCGCAGGTAACGGCGCTGCTGGATCGCGCAATTACGCTGGCGACGGAGTCGGCAAACAGCACGGTAAGCGCCAGCCAGCGGGTTGCGCTGAACGCGGAGTTTACGGCGATCAAGCAGGAGATTGACCGCGCGAGCAACGCGACCTACAACGGAAGAAAAGTGTTTGGCGGAGGAGCGGGCGCCAATCAATGGGCAAGCTCCACGGCCGCCGTGCCGGGAGGACTGACACCGTCCGACATTCTGCTGACGAACGGCGACACGCTGACGGTGACGGACGACGATACAGGACACTCGGCGGCGTTCACCGTGAGTAATGCCACGACGACGTTGCAGGACCTGCTGGACTACATGAACGGACTGATGCCGACGGTGAATCCCGGGCTGGTGAACGCGGACATTACGGCGGCGGTGGATGCAAACGGTTTCCTGACGATTGCAGACAACAATGGCAACGGCAGCGTTTCCGTGACCAGCGACCTGCACTTCAACGGAACGGCCGCGACCATCGATCAGTCCGAGGGAAACGACTTCGTCTATCTCGGAGATGGGGCCACGGGTGCGCGGGTGTCAATGTCGATTGGCGCGCTGAACGCAGGGCGGATCGGGTTCACGGGAGGAATTCAGGCAGACCTCTCGGACAAAGACCTGCTGACGGTGGCCGATGCGAGAGTTGCACTCTGGGAGATTTCCGATGCGATCGCAAACATCGCCGCCGACCGGGGCAACGTGGGGGCGGTGGTCAATCAACTGGAAAGCGCAACAAAAGTAATGAACGCGCAAGTGCAGAACCTGTCGAGCGCGGAAGACGGAATCCGCGCGGCGGACATGGGAGTGGAAGTGGCAAACCTGGCGCGGTCGAACATTCTGCAACAGACAGGAATGGCCGCACTGGCACAGTCAAACCAGATGCAACAGATTGTGCTGAAACTGTTGCAATAGGAGCGATCGAGTCCCACCCTTGGCGATGCTCAGGGTGGGGCGCCTCGCGTGATCCCACGTTATCGGCCAACAGAAGGCCGCGAACGTGGGGCACCCCGCTCAGAGTGAAGGATTCGTTGACAACTGTACACTACGCCTATACAGTATCCGATGATTCGAGGAGACTATGGACATGATGAAACGGATACTGGTGCTGGCGATGATTGCGTTTTGCACGATGTTTCCGGCGGCGGCGCAGGAAGCCGCGCAGAAGCCGGATATTACAGGTACGTGGCTGGGCACGCTGAATCCGGGGGCGATTACCTTGCGCGTCGCTTTCCACATTACGGCGAATGACAAGGGTTATGGCGCGACGATGGACAGCCTGGACCAGGGCGCAAAGGGACTTCCGGTGGCGGGCGTTATGCGCGACGGCACACAACTGACGATGACGATGCCGATGATGGGAGCGAAGTTTGAAGGAACCATCGCAGAAGATGGAAACTCGATTCGCGGAACGTTTACGCAGGGCGGCGCGAGCCTGCCGCTGACGCTGCAACGCGTGAAGGACACGGCAGCGCTGGAAACGCCGCATCCGCAAGAACCGAAGCCTCCCTTCCCCTACAAGTCAGAGGATGTGACATACGAAAACAAGACGGCGGGAATCACGCTGGCCGGGACGTTGACGATTCCGCAGGGCAAGGGGCCGTTTCCGGCGGCGCTGCTGATTACGGGTTCGGGGCCGCAGAACCGGAACGAAGAAATCATGGGTCACAAACCGTTCCTGGTGCTGGCAGACTACCTGACGCGGCGCGGAATCGCGGTGTTGCGCGTGGACGATCGCGGGGTTGGAAAATCGGGCGGCACATTTGCAACGGCGACGACAGCGGATTTCGCGACCGATGCGGAGGCGAGCGTGGCGTACCTGAAGACGCGCCCGGAAGTGGACGCGCACAAGATCGGCCTGATCGGGCACAGCGAGGGAGGCATCATCGCGCCGATGGTGGCATCGCGTGATCCGGAGATTGCGTTCATCGTGATGATGGCGGGAACCGGCGTTCCGGGCGATGCGGTGCTGGTGGAGCAGGTGCGCAGGCTGTCGGAGTCCGTGGGACAGAGCAAGGAAGAAGCCGACAAGGCAGCGGCAAACGAACGCACGATCCTGGACCTAGTGAAAGAGGGCAAGGACACGGCGACAATCGAAAAAGAGATCAGCGTACTCTCCAACGGCAAGATACCGGAGTCACGGATTGCCGCGCAGATGAAAGCGATGAACTCGCCGTGGTTCCGGTACTTCCTGACGTACGATCCGGCGACGGCACTGAAGAAAGTGAAGTGCCCGGTGCTGGCGCTGGATGGATCGAAGGACACACAGGTATCACCGGAGCAGAACCTGCCGGCGATTCGCAAGGCGCTGGAAGAAGGCGGCAACAAAAACGTGGAGACCGACGAACTGCCGGGCTTGAATCACCTGTTCCAGACAGCAAAAACGGGCTCGCCGCGTGAGTATGCGCAGATTGAAGAAACGATTGCGCCGGTTGCGCTGCAGAAAATTGCGAGCTGGATACAGAAGGAAGAAGAACCGAAGAAGTAGCTCGCGAAGAAGATAACAAAACGGCCGGATCGTCGAGTGCCTTGCGGCATGAAGACGATCCGGCCTTTTCTGTTCTACGTTCGCCTCAGTAATGCAGATGGAATTGCAGCATGTTCCAGGTCACGGCGATCCACACGTAGCCAATGCATGCCAGCACGACGGCGCTCTCCAGCAGTTTCATCCAGACGCGAAGCTGGGAACTCGTCCAGACGGAGACGAAGTGCATGAGGGCGAAAAGCGTGGAGAGGACTCCGAGGACAGCGAACACTTGAATGGTGTGGATGAGTCCGTCGGAACGGCTGCTGAGCAGCGACATGCGATCTCCGCTGAGGGCGAAGAAGACGAGCCAGGCAACCAATACCGCGAGTTGCAGGAGCGCGACGAGGCGCACGACGAGGCGCGTGCGCCGCACCGCACCAATAAGTTCGAGCGGACGCCGATAATGTCGCCGGACCAGCGCCGAGACCGGCCAGAGGATCAAGGCAAGCGTCAGCACGGCGATCACGAAGACGAGGACGATGAGCAGGAATGTCTTTGCGTGATACCAGGGGACGCGCTGGAATGCGACGGCGGGAAAATCGACCATCATCAATTCCCCGCTGCCGGGTTGCGACTTGAACGCGATGCGCGCCTGACCGTCGACGTCCTGGTATTCGAGGTGTCCGATTTCGCGCCAGTGGCGGGGCTTACCGTCGAGTCCCTTGAAGCCATCGACGACGAGCGTGCCGTCTGGTTGCGCATCCACGGACATGGTCTGCAACGAAGCGAGACGCATGATGGAAGTTTCAAAGCGGCGAGTGGTCATGTAGCTGCCGGCGACGGATTGCGCATCGGCAACGGCAGTGGCCGGAGCATTCCGCACCGGTTCCTGGTACGGCAAATAGCGGTCGAGAAACTGGTTCCAGACGGCGCTGCGCGGCGGCGAAGTGCGGCCCACGCTGTTGTAAGAGATGAAGAAGCCAAGGTTCTGGTCCGGGACGAGATGAAGGTCGCTGTGGAAATAGACGGTGTCTCCGCCGTGGCCGATGATGCGATGTCCGTTGCGCGACTCCTCGTAGAAACCAAGCGCCATGCCGTTCATGGAAGGATCGAGTCCGAACTGGCGCGAGTGCATGAGCTCGACGGTTTGCGACTGGAGGATACGCGCGCCGTCATACTGGCCTCCGCTGAGCTGCGCGATCATGAAGTGCGCGATGTCCGTGGCCGAAATGGAGAGGGCTCCGGCGGGCGCGGGGTTGACGATTTCAAACGGCTTGGCGCCATCGGAGGCGCGCAGATATCCGCTGGACATCAGGCCCTTCAGCGAATCGGGCAGTGGCTGGCGGAAGGTGGAGCGCGTCATGCCGAGCGGCTTGAAGATGTTGTCCTCAATGTACTGATCGAACGGGACGCCCGAGACGCGCTGCACGATGTAACCGGCGAGACCGGCACCGTAGTTGGAATACGCCGGCATGGTTCCGGGCGCAAAGATGCGCGCGGGGAGATGCGCCTTGATATATGCGGGAAGATCCGCACGGGCATTCGGGCCAGTTTGAATCAGGTCCTTCACGGTTTCCTCAAAACCGGGCGTGTGTGTCATCAGGTCGCGCATGGTGATCGGCTTGCCATCAAGCGGGGGAATCTTGAAATCGAGATAGTTGTTCACGTCTGCATCGAGATTGATCTTTCCCTGCTCGACCAACTGCATGACGGCGGTCCAGGTGAAAAGCTTGGAGATGGAACCGGGACGGAAGAGCGTGTCGTCGGCGGAGACAGGCTTCTTGCTCTTCACATCCGCATAGCCATAGCCCCTGGCGAAGAGAACCCTTCCGTCCTTGACGACGCAGACGACGGCGCCGGCGATGTCATCACGCTTGATCTCGAGCGGGATCATGCCGTCGAAGAATGCGCCGATATCATCCGCGGTAAGCGGATGCGCGGCGAGCGGCGAAGGCGCAGCGGTCGCGGCAGGCTGGGACTTTGGAACAGCATTCCCAGGCTTGGCGGATGACTGCGCGATCGAGAGCGTGGAGAAGAATGAAAGAAAGAGAACGGTGAGAACGGCGACGCTTGTTCGCCGGGAAATCCCCAACGGGAACCGGGACATTCATGCCCTCCCATCTGCGAGGGCCCGGGGAGAGAGGAGTCGCCCTGCGCAGTTGTAATGTCACGACTGGAAAGCGATTGTACTGCGTCCCGATTTATCTGCGCGGAATTTCGCGCGGATCATTCGACGTGGATGGTTGTCTTCTGTGTGACGGAGTGCCCAGCGGCGTCGGTGGCGGTGAGCGTGTAGGTTGTGTCGGACTTTGGGGCGACATCGACACAGCGGCTGAGCGAAGGCCAGACATTATCGACATGAGGATCGATGCGGACATCCTTCGCGTTCGAAACACTGTAGCAAAGCTGACCGGTAGCGCCCCGCTTGATGACGAGCGGGCTGGGATAGAAACTCTGGATTTCGAGATCGTTGCCGCCCATGGCCTCTACCTCGCGCGCATCCGCCAGGGCCTGCCGGCGCGCCTGCTGCGCGACAAGGTCGCGATTCGCCTGCCAGCGGGAAAGAAAAATCCATCCAACATAAAGCAACGCCACAACGAACATGACGGCGGTGATGTGACGCAGTCGCAGGTGGCTCGACTCCTGCGGTTGATTCTCGTCTTCAAACATGCTTTCACCCAGGGCGAACCAGTCCTGCCCCGAAATTATGATGTTAGTGTGCTGGCACGAATCAATGCAACGTAGCGCAAACGCGTCCGGAACAAACGGCGGATACCTCTAAAAGCCATGCAACTGGGGCGCGCGTACGGGATCAACTTCGACCTCAATACGCGTGTCCTTGGGAAAGACAACATCGCGTCCGTGGGCGAAGAAGCGCGTGTAAACCGTGCGCGCCGTGGCGACAGCGCCGATGGTTCCGCCGACGATGCGCGAACCACTGGATAAGGCGGCAATGCGTCCGATGAGCGCAAAGCCGTTGCTGGAAACCGCGCCGTGGCCAAAGCCGTTTTCATCTTCGTGCAAGGCGCTGGTTGAAAGCAGGCCAAGCACCAGGGGCGCAATGAGACTCTTGTTCGTTTTGGCTTCAACGCCGCCTTCGCTATCGAGTTTCAACGGAGTCCTGACACCGCCATCGACCGCGCTCGGCATTCCCTCAATCTTCTGGTGCTCTCCCTTCGGAAAAACAATCTGCGCAAAACTGAAGCGCAACTGTCCATTACGCCCCCAGCGTTTTGCGGCACGAGCCTGGAGCACGGTGCCGCGCAACAACGCTCCCTGCGGAATCTCAATTTTCTTCTGTGCATTGAGCAGAGGTTCGGTGACAACGGCGACAACCGAAGTGCTGCGCCTGGCCGTGCGGGAGCTGAGCGGCGTCAACAGGCGAGCGTGAAGCACGGCGGAGCCAGTCAACGATTCGTTCGCGGCGTTGCTGCTGGCCACTTGCAACGCGCTCTGCGGAACGTTGGGCATCTGCAACAGACGCACGTCAAATTCGAGGCCGGGGCGAATGGATTCGGGATGATAGGGCAACTGCGAATAGACGTATTGCTTGAGGCGATCGGCCTTCCCCGGCGCGGTGACGGTGTGAATTGTGTCGCGCTCCTGGGTCTTTAGATCCGTCCAAGCCTGATGAATGAGCGATTGATGCGCACTGGAACCCGCGCTGTGGAAGCGCACGACGGCACTGCCTTCGGAAGCCGCATCGCTGGCGAGAGGAACGGTAGCGCCGTTCGCGAGCGTGATGGACGTGAAGTGGATCTGGGCCACATGCAGCGGAGTGAAGTCTCCACGCAGGCGGGCGTTCATGCGGATGGCGCGTGAAGCCGGCACAACCTTCTGCACGATGCCGGTTACTTCGCTTCCAACGGGAACGAGAAGGCGGTTGGCGGAGTAAAGCGGATCGACGGTGCGAGCCTTGACGGGCGCTCCGGCCTTCATCTTCGCCGGGGACTCGAGTCGCACGCGCAGGACGGACAAGGGCGCGGCGGGTGCCTGCGCAAAAAGCGGAGCGGCAAGCAGCGTGGCCACGGCACAGCCGAGCGCTCTGCGGAAATATCTCCTTGCAACGGAAATAGACATCTCACACCCCTCTGTTATTGAAATTGTACGGGATTCAGAGGATGCCGCGCACAGTTACAAGTGGCGCTTAGGTGCCGGAGTGTTAAGAGCAAAAAGAGAGGAGGGCGGGGCGCCATGGTGAGTCGGACGGGAGGCGCCCCGGAAGGAAACT
Organism: Acidobacteriota bacterium; assembly: GCA_021779935.1. Classification (GTDB taxonomy): domain Bacteria; phylum Acidobacteriota; class Terriglobia; order Terriglobales; family Acidobacteriaceae; genus JAJXZT01. The sequence continues at coordinate 244,695 of JAJXZT010000049.1, read as the reverse complement.
CCTGGTGACGCTCGGCGCTCAGTGCGCGGCGTGGGGTACGGCAACCGGATAGACGTGCGACGCAGGAGAGGGGTCGGTAACGGACATGGTCTCCAGCGAGTAGTCGAACTCACGGCCGCAATCAGTACAGACCTTGTAGGTGCGTCCCTTGATGGTGAACGCACGGCTCAAGTGTGCATGATGGCAACCAAACAACGCGTCATAAACATTACCCATGAACTGCGACATAGGAAGGACCTCCACCAGTCCCGATATTTGCCTTTCAACAATATATGTGATGACGAATATTAGAAAAGGTTGCAGATTTCAAAGGTTTCGGGCGGTAACTTGGGGATGATTACCGGGGTATTGGAGCTGTGATAATCTCGCGTGATGACACGGTGCGGATGGGCTCGCAAGGAAATCTCAGTTGGCTATCACGATGAAGAATGGGGAGTTCCGCAGCACGACGACCGCGTGCTGTTCGAGTTCCTCGTGCTGGAAGGCGCGCAGGCCGGGTTGAGCTGGGACACGATCCTGGCAAAGCGCGAAAAATATCGCAAGGCGTTCGCCGGGTTCGATGCGCGGCGGGTGGCGAAGTTCACCGAGCGCGACGTGGAACGGCTGATGCAGGACGAAGGCATCGTACGCAACCGGCTGAAGATTACATCGACAATTACAAATGCACAGGCATTCCTACGGGTGCAGAAAGAGTTCGGCACGTTCGATCGCTATATCTGGCAGTTCACCGGCGGCAAGCCGAAGATCAATCAGCGAAAGTCGCTGAAGGAAATTCCGGCTTCCACGCCGGAAAGCGACGCGATGAGCAAGGACCTGAAGAAGCGCGGCTTCCGCTTCGTGGGCACGACAATCTGCTACGCCTTTATGCAGGCGACGGGAATGGTGAACGACCACGAGACCGGATGCTTCCGCTACAAGCCACTGGCGAAATCCGGCGATGCGAAGTAAACGGCGGTTTGGTAGGCTTTTGCCATGAGTGCCGAACGCAAAGAGCCAACCTACCTGTTTACCGAAGCGCAAGTGGCCGGAAAGAGCGCCATCGCGAAGAAGTTCCTCGATACGCGGCAGGAGTTGAACGCCGTGGTGGACGCCGCCGACAACTACCTCGTCAAGCGCTTCTACAACGTGGACCACAACACGTATATGGAAGGCGCGGTCCCGGCGAAATACAAGGAACTGATGGGACTGGTGGTTTCGGCGGGACTGCGCTGCGACGACTGCATCTATTACCACATCATCCAGTCGTACAGATTGGGCGCGACGCGCGATGAACAGGAAGAGTCGCTGAACGTGGCGCTGGTGGTGGGCGGAAGCATCGTGATTCCGCACCTGCGACGGGCATATAACCTGCTGGCGGAGTTGTACGGTTAAAGAACTCGCAACGTGCATGAGCACGCATGGTGTTGGATGCAGAGGGATTATCGAACCCGATTGAAATATTGCCGGGGCATAATATGCGCGGTGAACCCTCGGTAACATTGCTGTAGCCTGCCGCCGTGTGATAAGTTCCGCAGGAATCCCCGTATCAGCCTCTGGAGGCACAATGTCAGGGATACTCATCCTGGTGATCATCGTCGTGGTGATCGGCCTGGTGATCGCCGGCATGTACAACGGACTGGTGCAGCTCCGCGTGCGTGCCGATTCGGCGTGGAGCGATATCGACATACAGCTCAAACGCCGTCACGATCTCATACCAAACCTGGTCGAAACCGTAAAAGGCTACGCCGCTCACGAAAAAGGAACATTTGAGAACGTAGCCAAATTCCGCTCCGCCGCGATGGCGGCGCCGCCGGACAATCCGGAGGCAAGAGCGCAAGCCGAAGGTCAACTCACAATGGCGCTTCGCGGACTGCTTATGGTGGCGGAACAGTATCCGCAATTGCAGGCGTCCGAACAGTTCAAGTCGTTGCAGAATTCACTGAGCGAACTGGAAGACGCCATACAGAACTCCCGCCGTTACTACAACGCCGTGGTGCGCGACCTGAATACGCGCATCCAGTCGTTCCCGACCAACATCATCGCCGGCATGTTCGCCTTCCAGCAGCGGCAGTTCTTCGAGATCACCGATGCTGCCGAACGGGCCGTTCCGGGCGTAAAGTTCTAATGGATATGAATCGAAACACGGCAAACGAAACCACTCCCCGCCCCGGCGCAAACCGCTGGGGCGTTATTATTTTGACGGTGTGCCTGGTCGCGCTCTTTGCCCTGCCGGCACAGGCGCGAAGCTGGCGTATTTCGCGCTTCAACTCCACTATCGGAGTGATGAACGACGGAACGATGGTGGTGACCGAAGATCTTCACCTCGTTTTCATCGGCTCCTTCCAGGGTATCTATCGCACCATCCCCATCGACTATCCCGGACCGGACGGCACGAACTACCGGTTGATGCTGGACGTCGACAAGGTGACCGATGGCGACGGCAACCCGCTGCGGTACGAGAGCACAACCAAGGGAGCATATAGACGTTTAAAAATCTACGTGCCGGGCGCAAGCGACGCCGACCGGACGGTGAAGATCGTCTACACGGTGCGCAACGGCGTGCGCTTCTTCCCGGACCACGACGAGCTCTACTGGAACGTGACGGGCAATGACTGGCCGGTTCCGATCGACAACGCCTCGGCATTTGTCTCGTTTCCGGACAACGCGGCAGGATCGCTGCGGGCACAAGCATTTACCGGCGTCTACGGCTCGACCTCGCAGGAGGCCACGGCCAACGTACAGGGATCGAATGTCAGCTTTGAGACGACAAACCCGCTACCGTTGCGCGGAGGATTAACCATTGACGTCTACCTCCCCAAGGGCATCCTGAAACAGCCTGGGTTGCTGACGCGAATCGGCTGGTTCCTGGCGGGCAACCTGATCGTGCTGCTGCCGGTCTTCGCATTCGTCGTCATGTTCGGCATGTGGTGGCTCAAGGGGCGCGACCCCGATCCGGGAATGTCGGTGGCGCCGATGTACGAGCCTCCCAAGGGCATGACGCCGGCCGAGGTGGGATCATTTATCGACGATTCGGTGGACCCACGGGACATTACATCGACGATCATCGATCTCGCCGTGCGCGGATACCTGAAGATCGAAGAAAAGAGCGAGAAGGTACTGTTCTTCAACAGCAAGGAGTACGTCTTCCACCTGTTGAAGCCACAGGCGCAATGGAACGACCTGGCGGCGCATGAGCAGGAGATTATGCGCAACATGTTCACCGCCGGAGAGGACCTGACGACGCTCTCAAGCCTGAAGAACCGCTTCTACCTGGCGCTGCCTTCGGTGAAGCGGGAGATTCTCAGCGAACTGAAGGACAAGGGGCTCTACCGGGTGGACCCGGACAGCGCGAACGGCTACCGGTTGGTGGCGGTGCTGCTGATCGTCATCCCGTTCCTGCTGTTGCAGATGAGCGGCAAGTACGAGTTCTTCCAGGCGCCGTTGGTGGCGGTGTTCTCCATTGTGCTGGCGCTGGCGATCGTCTTCCTGATAGGGCGCTACATGACGGCGAAGACCCTGCGCGGTGCTCGAACACTGGTGGGAGTGCTGGGCTTCAAGGAGTTCCTGACGCGCGTGGACGCCGACCGGTTGAAGCGGATGCCACCGGACACGTTCGAGAAGTATCTGCCTTTTGCCATGGCTTTCGGGGTGGAGAAACACTGGGCGAACGCCTTCCAGGGGATCATCCAGAACCCGCCCACCTGGTACGTGGGACCGACTCCGATGATGGGAGTGTGGAACCCGATCTTCTTCGTCGGTTCGATGCACTCACTGACAACTTCGACCTACGAGGCGTTTGCCTCGGCGCCGCGAGCCAGTTCGACCGGCTCAGGCTTCGGTGGCGGAGGGTTCGGCGGTGGGGGCGGATTCTCGGGCGGCGGATTCGGCGGAGGCGGAGGCGGGGCCTTCTAAAGTTGCACAAGGAGAAAAACAAATTGCATGAGGCTGGCCCTGGCAGGGCTGGCCTCTTTTTTTCTTGAGTGTTCAATAGCCAAATGGTAATTCAACAGACGTTACCTAATTAAGTACACTAGGCTTTGCCGTCCACGGGAACCGTGGCATAATCCGGAGCGCTAAGTTGTTATTCCGGTTACAATTTGTTCCAAGTTGATACACTTCTTCACAACACAAGGAGTGAGCGTGTCGGACGTTCGAACTGGCAAACGCTTCCCGGTGCAGTTACCTGTCAGTGTGGCAGGTGGCGACCAACTGGGAACGACTGACAACGTGAGCGTGTCAGGTGCCTATTTTGTGGTCGACCGCGGATTTGAAGTGGGTTCGATGGTGGAGTTTGAAATCACGATTCCGCGCGACGTTATTGGGGCTCCGGAAGATGCGCGCGTGCGTTGCGTAGGACGTGTTATCCGGAACGAGGAACGTGAGCAAGAAAAGACTGGGATTGCCTGCGTGATTGATTCCTACGAGTTCGTGCGTCCAGGATCACCGGAGGCTTAAAGACGATGCTGAAAATCATTCTTGCCGACAACCAGGCGATTTTCCGGGCAGGCATCGCAAAAGTGCTGGCCGTGGAAGACGACATACGCATTGTCGCCCAGGCGCAGTCGGTGGAACAGATGATGGTTGCGGTGGAGAAGCTGCGCGCCGCAGTGCTGGTCTTTGCCAGCAGTTTCCTTCCCAACCTTGACGCAGTGGTGCAGGCGGCGGCGAAAGCGCAGACCCGGATGCTGGTAATTGCGGAGAATGGCGAAAAACCGGAGCGCTATCTGAACGTAGGAGTGCAGGCCGTGGTCTTCCGCTCAATTACCGGCGACGATCTGCTGAAGTGTGTACGCCGGATGATAGACGGAGAGAAATTTGTCCACGAATCGAAGGGCCCGGCGAACAATCCCGAGCACGACGATTTTGTGGGAGCACGCGTCCGCGACCGGCTTACGCCGAAAGAGCTGCGGATTGTCGCGCTGATTGTGCAAGGATTCAAGAACAAGGAAATCGCCGTCCAGCTTGGCACAACCGAACAGGTGGTGAAGAACTACCTGCGCAACGTATACGACAAGATCGGAGTCTCCGACCGGCTGGAACTGGCGCTGTTTACGATTCACCACCGCATTCTGGCAGAGGCTGCGGCAGCAACGACCAGCGGCCCAACTCCCACGGGAACCGCTTCGGCGGCCCAATAAGTAAACCCTCCTGGGTACTGGCGTGGTCCTTCGGGGCTGCGCTTCTTTTTGCGCTGAGTATGCGGGTTACCCGGCGCCGTCAGTTTTTCCAGTGGATTTCAGCAGTTCGTTGACGATGGTGACAAGTTCCCTGGGATCGACAGGTTTTTCGAGGTAGAGATCGGCGAGAGGTTCGGCCGCCTGGAAGGCCTCCGAGACATATCTAGAGACAACCACAACGGGCATGGTGGAGCGCGACTTGGCAGCCTGCACGATGGACCTGCCGTCACCATCGCCAAGACGCCAGTCGGTGACTACGGCATCGTAGTCGTTGTGCTTGAGCTTCTCGATTGCGTCGCGCGCGGAACTGGCCGACGTCACCTGGTGACCAGCCGCTTGAAGAATCGCGCATTTCAACGTCACGATCGAAGATTCGTCGTCGATGCAGAGGATCTTAGCCATGCAGAGCGTTCCCGGAATGTTGGGCTACGGACAAAGGGCACCTTCGCGAAAAGCCAGGAATCGCCATCATTCTCGCATCCTGTTGGCAATTGTCAAACGACCGGCAATCAGCCATGACCTTTCGAAAGATGCCGCAGGCACGAAACGGGCTGCCTGCCAAAGAAGGACTCGCGGCGACTCAACCCATTTCGGGGCCACAATAAAGAAGTCCCGCCCTGGCGGACGGGACTTGCGACTTCGAACGACAGGGGTTAGCCGATCTTGCGCGCGATGGATTTGGCCTGCGTGAACAGGTACATGTAATCCGGGCCGCCCGCCTTGGAATCCGTGCCGGACATATTGAATCCGCCGAAGGGGTGCGCGCCAACCATTGCGCCGGTGCACTTGCGGTTGATGTAGAGGTTGCCGACGTGGAACTCCTGCATCGCCCGGGCAATCTTCTCTTCCGATGTGGTGTAGACAGCGCCGGTCAGGCCAAACTCGGTGTCGTTGACAATGCGCAGGCCGTCGTCGAAATTCTTGCACTTGATGACGGCAAGTACGGGAGCAAAAATCTCCTCCTGCTCGATGATGTCACCGGGCTTGACGTCGGCGATGATGGTCGGCTTGATGAAGTAGCCGTCGCCGGCTGCGGTATCGCGCTCTCCGCCGGTGATCAGGCGTCCGCCCTGCTCCACTCCCTTCTTGATGTAGCCAAGGGTGGTGTTCATGGAGCCTTCATTGATGACGGCAGCCATGTTGGGATTCTGGTCGGCAGGGCCAACCGTGATCTTCTCGACGCGAGCCTTGAGACGCTCCAGGAACTTGTCGTAGATGCGCTCGTCGACGATGGCGCGCGAGCAGGCCGAACACTTCTGTCCCTGGAAGCCGAAGGCCGAAGCGGCCACGCCTTCCACGGCGGCATCGAGATCGGCATCGGCGTCGACGAGAATGGCGTCCTTGCCGCCCATCTCGAGGACGGTGCGCTTGATCCAAATCTGACCGGGCTGCGTTTCCGCGGCCAGCTTGTTGATGTGGAGACCGACTTCCTTCGATCCCGTGAAAGAGACGAAACGAGTCTTGGGATGCGCGACGACGGCGTTGCCGAATGTGCTGCCGCCGCCAGTGCAGAAGTTCACGACGCCTTCCGGCATGCCGCACTCTTCCAGCAACTCGAAGAACTTGGCGGCAATCGCCGGCGAGTCATGCGAGGGCTTGAGGATGACAGTGTTGCCGCAGACGATGGAAGCCATGGTCATGCCGGCCATAATGGCCAGCGGGAAGTTCCACGGCGGAATGACCGCGCCGACGCCGAGCGGGATGTAACGCAGCGTGTCCTTCTCGCCGGGCAGTTGCACGGGCGGCTCGGCCTTGGCAAGACGCAGCGCCTCGCGGGCGTAGAACTCGGCAAAGTCAATTGCCTCGGATGTGTCGGCGTCGGCTTCCAGCCAGTTCTTGCCGACTTCGTACACCATCCACGCATCGAGTTCGAACTTGCGCTCGCGCATGATGCGGCCAAGCCGGAGCAGCAATTGGGCGCGCTCTTCGACCGGGGTGCGGCTCCAGCTCTCAAAGGCGGTCAGCGCGGCGTCCATAACGGCGGGAACATCTTCGGCGCCGGCCTTCTGGAAGATTCCGATGACTTCCGATGGCTTGGAGGGATTGATGGAAGTGGTTTTGTCGTTCTTCTTGATGCGGCGTCCGCCGATGACGAGGTCGTATTCACGGCCCAGTTGTCCGTGAACCTTCTCCAGCGCCTCACGCATTTTGCGGGCGATTTCGGGCTTGGAAAAATCCGCCCACGGTTCATTCTTGAACGGCGTGACCTCTATGTATCCTTGCGCACGAACGGGTGCTTCTGTGGTGGCCATGATTGCGTCCTCTCCCTGAGATCTGCAGACCGCCGTCAGCAGCGCGAGAAACGCGCCGGCGATTCCGAGACAAACTTGCAGTGTACAGGCGCCTTATCCGGGCTGCCTGAACGTTTCATTTTACACCCCGGCCGAAGAAGGCCGTAAGCGGCTTAAAAAGTAGAAGCACGGCCCGGGCCGTGCTCCTGACTATGACTTAGATGTTCGAACCGTGGGAGAAGAACCAGTCCAGCTATACCTTTCCGGCAACAACAGGCGTCTTGACGGTTGCCGTACGCTCCAGTTTGTCCCACGAGAACGGGCTGCCATCGATGGCGCGCTTACAGGTCTTGATAAGCACGATGGAGAATAACTGGCGGTAGGCGAAGCGCTGTAGCCAGACGTGTCCCAGTAACCACCAATCACTGGCCTTGCGGGCCTGCCTGCGCTCGAGGGCGAAGGCAATGACCGAGGTGATGAAGTCGATGACCAGGAAGAGGACGAAGAAGAGCAGCAGTTGCTGGAAACTCGCCGGGTCAGCCGTGGCTGGGTGGAAATACTTGTCCCAGAGCAGGTACTTCAACGTCCCGTAGAGGAACATGATGTCGATGAACGGCGAGACGATGGGCAACAGGATCTGGAAGATGACGATGTTCGGCAACGCCACCAACCCGAGCGCATTCCACTGCTTGAAGGCGGACCGGTGTTTCCAGGTGGACTGCATGATGCCGAACGACCAGCGGAAACGCTGACGCATAAGGCCGTTGGCCGTGGTTGGCGCCTCGGTGTAAGCGAGCGCGCGATCCTCGTATTCCACCTTGTAACCGTGCTGCAGGAGCGCCATCGTAAGGTCGGCATCTTCGGCGACGGTGTCGGTGTGATAACCGCCGGCTTCGCGAACGGCACTGGTGCGCCACGCTCCAATGGCTCCGGGAACGACGCTGACGGCGGAAAAGACATTCAACGCGCGGCGTTCGAAGTTCTGGCTGGTGATGTATTCCAGCGCCTGCCAGCGCGTCCAGAGATTCATGCGGTTGCCGACCTTGGCGTTGCCGGCAAGCGCGCCCAGCTTTTCGTCGAGGAAGTGCGGCACAAGGTACGAGATGGCGTCGGGGGCGATCACGGTATCGGCATCGATGCCGACAAAGATATCCTCCGTCACGTGGCGCAGACCAAAGTTCAGCGCCCGGGCCTTGCCGCCGTTTTCCTGGTGCAGAACAACGAGCTTGTGCGAAGCGATCTCGCGCTCGAAGGCACTGCACGCCACGTCATACGTCGCGTCCGTGGAACCGTCGTCAATCACAATGACGCGCAGGTTCGGATAGGTGGAATCGAGCACGGCACGTACCGTGCGCTCGATCACGGATTCCTCGTTAAAGGCTGGCACCAGAACGACAACCGGCGGACGGTAATCCGGAACGTCGTCCGGGTCCTTGGACTTGCGCCGGCGGAAACGATCGAAGCACGCGGCGGTTCCCACCCCGAGCAGACGCCCGCTCATCAGCACGTCTCCGAGGAAGAAGACGAGGACGATGAAAGTGTTGATCATGCCGAAGACCCAGAATCCGGCGGCATCGACCTGCGCCCAGAAGCGCTCGTTCCGCGGAACCGGCGGCATGACGTCGGAATACTTTTTGCCCAGTAGGTCGGAGACAAGGACGATCTTGTAGCCGCGCGCGCGCACAGCCTCGATGATTCCCGGCAGCGCTTCAACGGTGTGGCTGCGGTCGCCGCCTCCATCATGCAACAGGATGATGTTGCCGTTCGGAAGCTGATCGATCACCGACTGAATGATCTGCTGTGGCGTAGGCCTCGGATTGTCGCGCCAGTCGTTGGGATCGATCTTGTCGCCGACGGTGATGTAGCCCATGTCCTGCGTGAATTCAAGCGGACGGACTTCGTCGGCGGTGTCGGGTTCCTGATCGATGGAGTACGGCGGACGGAAGAGGACCGGCTTCACGCCCAGCTTTCCGGCAAAGAGGCGCTCCGTCAGGTTCATTTCCACCTTCATGTAGCGGGTGGAGATGCTGCTGATGTCCGGATGTGTAAAGGTGTGGTTGCCAATCTCGTTGCCGTCGCGGTAAATGCGCTTCAACAGCTCGGGATACTTCTCGGCTTCGAGTCCGATGATGAAGAACGTGGCATGTGCGTGCTCCCGATTGAGCACGTCAAGCATCTTCGGCGTCCACGTAGGGTCGGGCCCGTCGTCGAAGGTGATGGCGACTTCCTTGTCTTTTGCGCCGTATTGCGCCAGCACATAGGGAGTCGGCAGGCTGTCGAATTCCTCATCGGTGATCAGGTCGCTGGAGGGATCCACGGTGACGGAACGGGTGCCGTTCTGCGGCTGATCCTGCACATGGATGATTTCGCCCTGGCCCTCCATGTCGACGTCCTGGCCAGGGGGTACGAGCTTCAGCCGGTCGGGAGCGGTGGCGTCCATCGGCTGGTCCCATATCTTCCACAACGTACGATCTTCCGAGCCAAGCCGCCACAGGGCAAACGTACTGATGCCGCGCGCTTTTGCCGCGCGCATCTCGTTGAGCGCCGTAACTCCGTCGAGATACCAGACGTCATGGCGGGTATTGTTCTCGTCGAGATAGGTGAAGTGCGGATTGAGCGAGTCACTGTCGAAATCGATGTCGGCTTCGGAATCGTGCGCTTCAAGCCAGGCTTCCTGCACGGAAACGTTGTGCACATTTCCAGAGCCCAGCTTCTTGCCCTTGGGAGTCGACCAGTCGTATCCGTAATTGCCGATGGCGCAGATGATCTTCTGGCGAGGAATGACTTTCAATGCCCGGTCGAGGTTCGCCTCAAACCAATCCTCTCCGGCGATGGCGCCTGGAGTTCCACCCGGGTAGTGCTGGTCGTAGTCCATCAGGATGATGCCGTCGGCGTACTTCGCCATGTAGGGATAATCGAAGTCTTCGTCCGAGACGGGCACGCTGACGTACAGCTTCAGCCCGCGCGAATGCAGATCGCCGGCAAGTTCGGAAATCAGGGTCTTGTAGCCGGGTTGCGCGGCAACTGGAAAGCCTTCGAGATCAAGCGTCAGGCCGGTGTACTTATCCGTCGCCAGGAAGGCCATGATCTCCATGCGGAAGCGCAAGCGTGCAGCCGGATTGGCGAAAAATGCGCTGATGTCGACCCAATCGTTCTGCACGGGATCGTAATTGTTGACCAGCGGCAGAACTTCGGTCTGAGCGTTCACGCTCTTCAGGAACGGCATCAGCTTCTCGTCCACGGGGCGAGGCTTTCCGTCCTTTACCACGTCGTAAAGCGTGTTCAACTCGGTGACCGCCTGCAGGCGCCCATCGGGCGTCAGTACATGGAGCCACTCGGGGTAGAGCAGATCGATCTGCGAAACGTTTTCGCGCAACGAAGAGAAACTCGCGGCATCCCACGTGACATAAAACGCGCCGCGAATACCTTCGCCGGAGTTCAGCACGACGCGCGACGCAGGCAGCTTGGTTTTGCGGTGCCGGTTGGGACGGTGCGCCCTGCGCCGGTCGGCAGCTTTCTGGCGCTCGCTCTCCTTAAGGGCCCGGTAATTCCTCTTCTGATTGGCAAGCAACACCGTGGGAATGTGCGTGCTGCGGACCACGGTCACCACGAAAAATGCAATCAGCACGGTGAACGTCAGGCCAAGTATGTCGATGGTCCGACGGACGCGGCGCCAACGTTTACGAAGAGGATCGAAGAAGATAGGCGTGGGCATGAGAATTGCTGTACATCTAATGTTACGGAGCCGCCATGGGCGAGTCAAACCCCGAGACGTGACAATCTCTGCCCCTATCGGGGCAAAAACATTTATATTCGCCTCGTGCGGCAACTCATCGGAAAACATCCACGGTTTTTCCTTTTTGGCACTTTAGCTGGAATCGCATTCCGCCTGTATTTCATACTGAAGATCCCGGTGGTGGCCGGGGACACGCTGGTCTATGCAGACATCGCCAGCAACCTGCTCAACCACGGCATCTACGGGACCTCAACGGCCACCGGAATTCACACGACGTTGATAAGACTTCCGGGCTATCCGTTGTTTCTTGCGGCGCTGTTTCGCCTCTTCGGCCAGGGCAACTTCCTCGCCGTCATGCTGGTGCAGGCGGTCTTCGATATCGCGACGTGCTACCTGCTGGCAGACATCGCCCTGCGCATCTTCTCCGGCAAGGATGCGACCGCTTCAGCGCGAGGCGAGCGCGTGGCGATGGCCGCATTCCTCATCGCGGCGCTCTGTCCATTCACGGCAAATTACGTTGGCACTCCGCTGACGGAGTGCCTGGAAATTTTCTTCATTGCGCTGGCAACCGATGTCGCGATTGTGGCGTTTGACCGGCGAAGTTACGGTTACTGGGCGGCGTGCGGAGTCGCGGTGGCCGCGGCGATACAGTTGCGTCCGGATGGCGGCCTGCTGCTGGGTTCGATTGGACTGGCGATCTTGTGGCAACTCTGGCGCAACCGTTCGTATTGGCGGCATTACGTCGCGAGCGGCCTGGTGATGACAGCGGTGGCACTATCTCCGTGTGTTCCGTGGGCAATCCGCAACTGGCGGCAGTTCCACGTTTTTCAGCCGCTGGTGACCACCGGCGCAACCGATCCGGGAGAATACGTCCCGACGGGTTGGAACCGCTGGGTAAAGACCTGGATACTCGATTACTCATCGACGGAGGACGTCACCTTCCTCGTCTCCGGCGAACCCATCAGCATCGACGATATTCCCGCACGCGCCTTTGACGGCCCGCAAGGCCGGCAACGCGTGGCGACACTGATTGACGAATACAACAAACATCTGCTGATGACGCCAGAACTCAGCGATCAGTTCGGACAACTCGCGGAGGCCAGCATTCGCCGCCACCCGGTTCGCTATTACATTCTGCTGCCGGTGGGACGCGTGATCGACATCTGGCTGCGGCCGCGCACCGAAATGCTGCCGCTCGACACGCACTGGTGGCGATTCCAAACCGATCCGCACGACTCGTTCTTCGCACTGTCATTGCTGCTGCTCAATTTTGTGCTGGTGGCGGCGGCCATCGCGGGAGCGTTCCGGTTGCAGAAGGCGCGCTACGTTTCGCTGCTGCTGATCTATCCGGTCGTCCGAACCATCTTCCTCGGCATGCTCGGAGGAGTGGAAGACCGTTATACGCTGGAGTGCTTTCCGTTCGTGATCCTGCTGGCGGCCGTGTTCGTGATTTCGTTGCGACAAGGAAAGACGCCGGTTGCGGCCTGAAGTCTGGCGAAAATCGAAGACCAATGCTAGGTGGAGAGAGGCGAGTCCGACATACGGAAGCGCGTACGCACGTGTTCGGAGAGCAATTCCACGGCGTCGCGGTTCCTTGCGCGCCCGGTCTTCACCAGGTACTTGATGGCTTCCACCAACAGGCGTTGGCCTTCCACGTAACGCGGATCGGGTCCGCTCTTGCGCTGGTGACGGGCGCTGCCAGGAAGTGCTGGAATGATGACCAATTTCCCCATGAGACCTCGAACCGCCGATGGAGGTAAGACGCCGCGGTTGCGCGACGGCGTTGCCTCCGAATCGTCGAGTGGGCCCGGTGGAATCTGCCTGGTAAAACTTTACCCTTGCGGCGTGATGTAGGTAACCTTGCCGCTCGTTTTCAGCTTGAAGGTGGAGTCAGGTATCTTCTGGTTGAGCTTGATGTTCGTGTACTTTGCCAGCCGGTAATCACCGCTTCCGTTGGCCTTTTCGTCGAAGCGCTGCTGCACGGAAACGCCGCGCTGCGGATCGATCCAGAGAGTGATGCGCTGGAACATGGCGCGCATCTTCTGCGACTTCGGCGTCAGCTCAAGTTTGTAAGCGTTAACACCACCGACGGTTTCCCGCCCGCCGTATTTGAGGTCGAACGATTTTTCGAGTTCGTGGCCGCTGCCGCCGAAGCCAAGCACCAGGAAACTTTCGAATTCCGCCTTGTTCTTTCCCGCGCTGTAGACAGTCACCTGTGCGATGCGCGGCTGGTAGACCTGCACCTTGCCGCCGGCGAAGAGTACATATTTCAGATCAGCTTGACCGTTGTGCTTCTGAATGTCGGCAGCCATCTCGACATCCTTGCCCTGGCGACGGAAATACATCGTGCCGGACTGGGTGTCGTGGTCATCGACCACCATGGAATACTGGTCCCAGTAGAAATCGGTTTCCACGGTCTTGAACTTCGCGGCCGTCTCGTCCATCAGGTTGAGGACGGTTTCCAGGTTTGCGGCGCCGCCGGCCTGCGCTGCTGGCGGCTTCGCGGGCGCCGCCGGTGTCTTTGCATACGCCATCAGAAATGTGCCCATGACCAGGGCAAGAGCCGTAATTCGCCAGGTGTTTCTCATGAATTCCCCACTCCGCGGAAGAACTAACGACGGCGGACCCACGCCATGTAGACGACGATCTTGCCCGAAAGATCGGGCACCGCTTCGTACCGGTTCAACACCACTTCACCCGCAATCGGCTCGATGACGCGCAACAATCCCGAGCGGATCTCGGCATCGCTGGAGCCCTGGACGGCGCGCGCATCGATGCGGTAAACGAAGCCGTCACCGTCGGGCGAAACCTGCACGGCGGTGAAGTGCGGCTGGCGCTCCGCGGGTTTGTCATTGAAGTTGACGTAGTGAGGCGTTACGAAAATGAAGAGAAGAATCAGCGTGACCATGATGTCGTAGTGGACGTTTCCGCGCGGATGCGTCCACCAGATATAACTACGAATTGTTTGCCACGCCTTTTTCATCTCGCCCCATTTAGTGTAGTTGCCGCGCGGAGTGATTGCAACGCGCAGAGTAATCGCCCGACCGGGAGCCGCACGCCCTAAAACTTCTTCGGCACGATGCGCTCCGCACCCACGTAAGGCCGTAGCACCTCGGGGATGAGTACGCTGCCGTCGGCCTGCTGATAGTTTTCAACGATGGCAACCCAGGTTCGCCCAATCGCCAGACCGGAGCCGTTGAGCGTGTGCACGAACTCCGTGCCCTTCTTCCCTTCTGGCTTGTAACGAATGTTGGCACGGCGGGCCTGGAAGCTCTCAAAGTTCGAACACGAAGAAATTTCCCGGAAGAGCCCCTGCCCCGGCAACCACACTTCAAGGTCGTAGGTCTTGGCCGATGAGAAGCCCATGTCGCCCGAACACAACAACACGCGGCGATAGTGCAAGCCGAGTTTTTCCAGCACCTCTTCCGCGTCATGAGTCAGCTTCTCGTGTTCGGCATACGACTCCTCCGGCTTGGTGAACTTGACGAGTTCGACTTTCTGGAACTGGTGCTGGCGAATGATGCCGCGCACATCCTTGCCATAGGAACCGGCCTCGCTGCGCCAGCACGGAGTAAACGCCGTCAGCGAAATCGGCAGGCGCGCTGACTCCAGCGTCTCGTTGCGATAAATGTTCGTCACCGGAACTTCGGCGGTGGGAATCAGCCAGAGATTCTTGTCGCCTTGCGGCACCTTGAAAAGGTCCGCCTCGAACTTAGGCAACTGCCCGGTGCCAAACATCGAATCCGAATTCACCATGTAAGGCGGCAGGACTTCCGTGTATCCATGCTGACCGGTGTGCAGGTCGAGCATGAAGTTCATCAGCGCGCGTTCGAGCTTTGCGCCGAGGTCCCAATAGAGCGCGAACCGTGCGCCCGTGATTTTCGCGGCGCGCTCCAGGTCGAGTACGCCCAGGGCCTCGCCCAGTTCCCAGTGCGGCTTGGGCTGGAAATCGAAGACGGGCGGAGTGCCCCAGCGCTTCACTTCCTTGTTGTCGTGCTCGTCCCTGCCAACCGGCACGCTGTCATCGGGGATGTTCGGAATGGTGACAAGGATGGTGCGCAACTTTGCGTCGGCTTCTTCCGCATCTTTTTCGAGCGCGGGAATCCGTTCGCGCAGCAGCTTTGTTTGCTCGATGAGCGCGCTGGCGTCCTGCTTGTTCTTCTTGAGTACGGCGATTTCCTCAGTGATCTTGTTACGCTGCGCCTTCAGCGTCTCCAACTCGGTGATGACGGCACGACGGTGCTGGTCAATCTGGTGGAAGTCGCCAAGCAACTCCTGCGGGTTGGCGCCGCGCTGGCGCAGCTTCTCTTCCACGAGGGACAGGTTGTCACGTACGAATGCGAGCTCAAGCATAAGAGAATAACTTTATCGAAAACGCTCGCACTCTGCACGTTTTTGCCAGATTTCGCCCAAAAGAAGGGCAAAGGGCAGGACAAAGAGCCTGCCCTCAGAGCGGCCTTCGATTGCGCCACGGTTATGGCTTAGTCGTGACCACCAAGATTGAGATGGAAGTACAAGAGGTTATCGTCGTCGCGATAGTGCTCGCGATCGCGATCATGGCCGCGACGATAGTAGCCGCCATCATCGCGATCATCGCGATCGCCGGCATACACTACCTCAACCGAGGAGATGCGGTCCGCCCAGTTTTTCCGCGGATGATCGACGAGTCCCCAGAAACGAAGATCGTCCATGTCGCGGCCGAATCGCGTGCTGGCGCCGCGATAATCGGAGTCATTGAAGACAATGACGGCAGCGCGACCGAAAACCTGCACGGACCGGATGTGATCGTTGAAACCTTCGCCTAGCCGGTCCATGGAGTCGCCAGGCCGTGCACAGAAATAGTCGCCGGTGAAGTGCGGGCCACGATAAAAGCACACGCCGTCGCGAGGAAAACGGCCGCGGTCGTGATCCCTATCCCAGTCCTGTCCAAAGGCGGACACACTGGCTATAAGGAAAAACGTCACCAGGCTGAGCATCAAACAGCGAGCCGATCTTTTCATAATCTGCCTCCAAAAAGATCCATCGTGTTCGACGTAGGGCGCATGTCTGGCTGCGAACCGGCGATGTGAAAACCACGCTATGCCTTGGCCCACTCGCGATATATCATGTTCGCAAGCATTGCTTTGTTTGCTCCAACCCCGGATACAGTGCGAAGTTGCGAGTTTCAGGCGCTGAGCGTGCCTGGCGAGATACATCGATGATTACCAAAAGACCTTGTACCATCGGACGTATGCAATGACTACCAAGCCTCCCATGACGGAAAACACTCGCCCGCCCAAACTCCACCGCAGCGCGACTTCGCTCGACATGAGCGTGAGTCTCGCGGGCATGACGCTGAAAAATCCGGTGATCGCAGCTGCCGGCACATTCGGCTATGGCATCGAATTCGAGGACATTGTTGCGCTCGACAAACTGGGCGCCCTTGTGTGCAAGGGGCTCTCCCGCGAACCAATGCCGGGAAATCCGCCGCCGCGCCTCTTCGAAACCGCAGCCGGAATGTTGAACGCCATCGGACTGCAGAATATCGGCGTGCGTGCGTTCGTCGAGGATAAGCTCCCACTGCTCCGCAAGATGAAGGACGTCACGGTGATTGCCAACGTATTCGGCAACACCACGGATGAGTACGAAGAGACAATCCACATTCTCAACCAGGGTGAGGGAATCGCTGCCTACGAACTGAACGTCTCCTGCCCGAATACCAAGCACGGCGGAATCGCGTTCGGCCAGGACGCAGCCCTGCTCTCCGAGGTGGTTGCGTGCGCAAAGAGTACTGCCACACGCCCGCTGATCGTGAAGCTGTCTCCCAATGTCACCAGCATCGCGCACATGGCGCGTGCCGCTGAAGACGCAGGAGCAGACGCGATATCGCTGGTCAACACGTTCCTGGCGATGGCCATCGATCCCGAAACGCGCAGGCCGCGCATCTCAAACGTCACCGCAGGACTCTCGGGGCCGGCCATCAAGCCAATCGCGGTACGCATGGTCTATGAAGTGGCGCACTCGGTGCGCATCCCCGTGATCGGCATGGGCGGTATCAGCACCGCGGAAGACGTAATCGAATTCATGCTTGCCGGGGCAACCGCCGTGGAAGTGGGAACCGCGAACTTCTGGGATCCGTGCGCCAGCGAAAAACTGGTAAACACGCTGGAACGCTGGTGCCTGGAACATCGCATAGGGAACTTGCGCGAACTGACTGGCGGGATGGTCATCGACTGACCGCGACGAAACGCTGCATCGACAACAATAGATATTTTTGAATTATTGTCCGGAGATCCTGACGCGGAGCTCCTCGGGGATTCGCTCGCGAATGCCATCGGGCAGGCGGTCATGCACGGAACGCGCCACCACCATGGGAGCCGGAGTGGCGAGGGCAACGAGCACAAAAATAAAAATCGACAGCAGAAAACCGCCAACCGCCGCCAATTCAAATGCAAGCTCATGGCGCGGACCCACCGTGCGAATGACTCCGAAGGCGAGCAGGAAGACGAAGGCGGAAACAGAGGCAAGCACAATCAAACCGATATCGATGGTGCGATGAAGGCGCTGCCGGCTGCGGCAGTGTTCGCAGGTGGCGAGGTGACTCTCGTAGTCGCCACGCATCTCCGGGGCAAGCCCTGAAATGTCATAACGCCAACCGGCGAGAATCTTTCCAACTACGCGATCTGTGCAAGGGCTCATGGCTACAGCGTCAGTGTCCGCAAAGACTCATGTTGTGAAGCAAGCATCAACTGATTGCGCAAGAGGCTGCGGTCATCACCGAGCGCTTTCTCCGCAACCGACATGGCGATCTCCGGGTGGTTATTTTGTTCCGAGAGATGCGCCAGAATCAAAAACGCTGCGCTCTTATCATAATCGTTGGCAAGAAATTCCGCGAGTGCGTCATTCGACAGATGACCAACTCGGGACATCACGCGCTGCTTGACGGCCCACGGATAGGGCCCAACACGCAACATTTCGAGATCGTGATTTGACTCAATCATCAACCCGTGACAGCCGTGCAAGTTGTCCTTCACGTTCTGCGCGATGAAGCCGAGGTCGGTCGCGACGCCGAGCTTGATGCCTTCACTGACAAACGTAAATCCGACGGGGTCAGCGGCATCGTGCGGAATGGTAAACGACTTCACTTCAATATCGCCGACGCAAAAAGTGCGTCCGGGCACGAATACTTCGAGGCGTTCCGCGTGCACGCGGTTGCCCGCGCTGTCCTTGCATGCGCGCTGCCATGCGCTGTGCGTGGGTAAAGTCATATAGACGGGGATGCGCAGCTTCTTCGACATTACGTGGAGGCCACCAACGTGGTCGGAGTGCTCGTGGGTGATGAGGATGGCGTCGAGCGACTCTGGGGCGAAGCCGGACTTCACGAGGCGATTGCAGGTCTCCTTGCAGGAGAGGCCGCAGTCGACGAGCAGACGAGTGCGGGACGAGGCAATCACCGTGCTATTCCCTTTGCTCCCGCTCGCCAGCACCGTCATGGAAACTGCCATGTGCCGAGCATAACGGCAATACGATTTCAGCGATAGTGACAGAGTAGTTAACAGGTATTCAGGAGTGGCGTCCGATAACTGGCAGTGGCGAGAAGATTAACTTCCCTGTTTACCAGGCGGTCACCGGAGAGTGACCGGGCGGTCAATGCGACAGGCTACTTCCCTTCCAGAAAAACATTGTTGATGAATCCGCGCAAGAAAGACCCACCATAGGCGCCGGCGAACCCGGGAAGAATGATAAGTATCGATCCAGCGACGGTGGAGCGGGTGATGTCGTCGTAGTAGTTGCTGAGAGTGGCGGCGGCAAGCACGAGCGGAACGGGAATGCCGACGAGGAGAGTCCAGCGCCAGGGAGAGACCGGCCGGGATACGCCGAGGATCATGGAACTGGAGAGAACGCCGAGCGAAGTAAGCAGTGGATCGTGGACGACAACGTGAAGCACTCCACAGGCGAGTCCGAAGATCACAGCGAGTACGTAGAAGAGTGGACGCTTGGTTTCCCTGGGAGTAATGGTGCTGTCCATGAATCCAGCATAAACCCGTGGAGGCAGTTTCGAGTTTCCAGTTTCGAGTTTCGAGCGCAGACAAAAGCGCCACGGACGAATGCAGATGGGCACGGATGTGTCGAGGCAGAATACGAAAGAGTGGCCACGGATGAGCGCGGATTTGTTGGGAGTAAAAACAAAGTCGAAGACCCCACCCTCTCTCGCAAACTGCGCGAGAGAAGGGTGGGGCACAAGACGAGAGACCCACACCGAAAGATCGGATCAGTACTTGTAGAAGCCGCGTCCGGATTTGCGGCCGAGCCAGCCGGCATCGACCATCTTGATGAGCAGCGGACAGGGGCGATACTTGGGATCGCCGAGGCCGCTGTGCATGACGCGCATGATGTCGAGGCAGACGTCGAGGCCGATGAAGTCGGCGAGCGTGAGTGGTCCCATGGGGTGCGCCATGCCGAGCTTGAAAACTTCATCGACGGCTTCCGGCGTGGCGACGCCTTCCATCACGGTGTAGATCGCTTCGTTGATCAACGGCATGAGCACACGGTTGGAGACAAAGCCGGGGGCGTCGTTGACTTCGACGGGAGTCTTGTCGAGTTTCGCGGCGAGCGCCTTCACGGTGGCGTACGTTTCATCGGTGGTGGCAAGGCCACGGATGACTTCGACGAGCTTCATCATGGGCACGGGATTGAAGAAGTGCATGCCGATGACCTTGTCGGGACGCTTCGTCTGGGCGGCGAGCTTGGTGATGGAGATGGAAGAAGTATTCGACGCGAGAATGACCTCGGGACGGCAGATCTGGTCGAGGTCGCGGAAGAGTTCGGACTTGATCTCGAAACGCTCGGAGGCAGCTTCGACGACGATGTCGCACTTGGCAAGGTCCTTGCGGTCGAGGGAGCCATGGATGCGCTTGAGCGAGGCATCGCGATCAGCCTCAGTCAGCTTCGCCTTGGCAACTTCGCGCTCCATATTCTTGGTGATCGTCTGAAGACCACGGTCGAGAAAACGCTGCTCCACTTCGACGAGTACAACTTCAAATCCACACTTGGCGAAAACGTGGGCAATGCCATTGCCCATGGTTCCGGCGCCGATAACGCCAACAGTCTTGATTTCCATGATTGCGAACTCCATAAGGGATTTAGGGGCCGTAAGGCAAACCGAAGAGTTTATCAGAACAAAGACAAAGGATCACCACAGAGGTCACGGAGGACCACGGAGGAAAAACAATAGCCACAGATAAGAACGGATTTGCCGGGAGTAAAAAGCAAAAGCTACTGCAAAATCAAAGATAAGTGCAAAATCAAAGACCCCACCCTCTCTCGCAGAAAGCGCGAGAGAGGGTGGGGCACAAGAAAGAGTCTCTTTCCGATTCACTCCACGTAAGCGAAGGTCATGGTGATGCCGGCGACTTCAATGGTGTCGCCCTCGCTGAGTTCGCGCTGGCCGGAGATTTCCTCGCCGTTCACTTTTACCTTCACATCTTTTTCCGAGGCGGCGACGAAGTATTTGGCTTCGCGATGGGTGATCATGGCGGCGACCTTGGGCGCGAACCAGCCCTTCAACTTGATGGACGCCATCTCGGATTTGCCGATGGCGGTGAGCTTGCCGGTCAACTGGTATTGGTTCTGGTCGGTCTTGCCGTCGAGCACGGTGAGGAGGGCGACGCGGTCGTGCGCCGGTGCGGCAGGCGTGGCGGTGGCCGAAGCAGCGGGATGCTGGTCAATCATGCTCCTGGCGGCCTTGGAACCGATCATGACGGTAGCGTCGAGGCCCTGCATAACGGGCATGGTCTTGTCGGTCTGCGGCTTCTCGGGCCTGGGCTCGGCGGTCTCGCGGAAGGTGAGGACGTGCTTGCCGATGAGCACGCTGTCGCCATCCTTTAACGCGGCGCGCTGAATGCGCTGGTTGTTGACGTAGGTGCCGTTGGTGCTGGTGAGGTCCTCGATGACATAGTGGCCGTCGTCCCAGATGACGCGGGCGTGATGTCCGGAGACGGCGAGGTTATCGATCTGCACGTTGTTGTCCGGCAGACGTCCGATGGTGAGCGCGGCCTGCGCGAGCTCCAACTCCTTGAGCACGGCTTGTTCGAATTTCAGATAGAGTTTTGCCATTTGGGGCTTCCTCCCGGGAGGACCCTCCGAAAGATTGACTTGTACCAAGGTTGCGCTTCAAAACGAAGCAGGAGTGCGGTGATGTTATCGCTGCCGCCACCGGCGCGAGCGGCCTCGATGAGCGCGCTGGCGGCAGAACGAACGTCGGGCGCAGCGGAAATAAGTTCGAGAATTTGCGGATCTTCCACGTGGCGCGTAAGTCCGTCGCTGCAAAGCAGGAGAACGTCGCCGGGCATGGCGATAAGTTCGTCGAGATCGACCTGAACGCTCTCCTCCGAACCAAGGGCGCGCAGGATGACGTTCTGCACGTCGGAGGTGCGCGCCTGTTCGAGGGTGATGAAGCCACGGCGGACCTGCTCCATGACGAGCGAGTGATCCTGCGTGAGCTGTTGAATTTCGCCATTGCGAACGAGGTAGATGCGGCTGTCGCCGACGTGTCCGATGCTGACGAACCTCTTGTGGGCGAAGACGGCGACGATGGTGGAGCCCATGCCGGACTGCGCGGCGTGCTCAGCGGCGGATTGGAAAACGGCTTCGTTGGCGAGGCGTATGGCATAGCCGAGAGCATTGGCGCGCTCGGAGACGCCGGCGACGGGTTCGCCAACCGGCGGGTAGTGGCCAAGATTGTCGGCTTCGCGGAAATAAGTGAGGACGGTATCGACGGCCATTTTGCTGGCGACTTCGCCGGCAGCGGCTCCGCCCATGCCATCGCAAACAACGTAGATGCCGTAACGGCCGTCGTAGCCGAAGTTGTCCTCATTGTTCTGGCGCACGCAACCGAGGTCGGAAACGCCGGCGACTTGTAAGGTGAGGCTCATGGTAAAGACAGTTTCGAGTTTCAAGTTTCAAGTTTCGAGTACCCACCCTTCGCTGCGCTCAGGATGGGGCACCCGCCTTTTGCCGATCCCATGCAAGCAACGGAAGCTTGCTGGGCCACCCAACTCACACCCGGTTACTGTCCTTCGGCCATCTGACGCAGGACCTCGCGGATTTCGCGAGCCATTTCCGCGCCGTGCTGGTAGCGATGGTCCGGGTCCTTCTGCAAAGCCTTGTTGATGACCTCGTCGATGCCCGCCGGTAGATCGACACGTTGCGATCTTATGGGCGGGTGCGCTTCATTGGCAATGCGATACATCAGCGTGGCGACGCTCTCGCCGGTGAACGGCTTCTCTCCGGTAAGCAGTTCGTAGAGCGTGACGCCGAGGGAGAAGAGATCGGCGCGGCCATCCACTTTCTTTCCTGCCAACTGCTCGGGCGCCATGTAGGAGGGCGTGCCCATGACGGTGCCGGTGGCGGTCCTGGACTGCGAAGTGATGCGTGCGATGCCGAAGTCTGTGACCTTGATGGAGCCGTCCTTGAGACGCATGATGTTGGCCGGCTTGATGTCGCGATGGACGACGCCCTGTGTGTGCGCATAGTCGAGCGCATCGGCGACGCGGGCGATGTCCTCCATGATCTCGTTCATGGGCAGGAGTTTGTCGCGATGGACATAGTCCTTGAGATCGGTGCCGTTGAGCAGTTCCATGGCGATGTAGCTGATATCGCCGTCGTCGCCGGCATCGTAGATGGTGACGATGTTGGGATGGACGAGACGTCCGGCGGATTCGGCCTCGCGGAAGAAGCGCTCCTTCATGGCCTTCATGTCGGCGGGATCGAACTCATCTTCGAAGCGCAGGGTCTTGATGGCGACTTCGCGATTGATCTTCGGGTCCTTGCCGAGATAGACGACGCCCATGGCTCCCTTGCCGAGTTCGCGCATGACTTCATAACGGCCAAGCGTAGGCTTGGCGAGATCGCCGGGGCCGTGGTCGACGAGGACGGTGGAATCGGCGCCGCCACCCTTCATGCCGCCGCGTCCGCCAAAGATCACGGTCTCGCCGGCGACACGCAATTTTTCGGCACGCTGCGCGACGTCCTTGTAACCCTTGTCTGTGGTCATGATCTGTTCGAGCGCGGAGACAGCCTTGTTGAACTGGCGCTTGCGTTCGAAGTCGAGCGCGAGGTTGTAGAGACACTCCTTGATGCTGTCGTCGACCGGGCACTTGCGGAATTTTTCAAAGGCCATGTCGAGCATGCCCTGTCCCTGGAAGGAGAGGCCGAGCATCTTGTTGGTTTCGGCGGATTCGCCTTCGAGGACTTCCTTGCGACGCTCGGTGACGAGGTAGCGCTTGGAGACGACGACGGTGTAACCGAGGACCAGCATCAGGCATGGATAGAGCATTTTGAGCCAGTATCCATAGGCGGTGAAGGCCCAGATGCCGCCGCCAACGGTGGCGATGAGAAGAATGGCGGCGATGATGGCGGAACGGCTCGCGCTGAGATGCGGAATGGCGAGCGAGACGAAGAGCGCGAAGAAAATCATGACAACGAGTTCGACGTTGCGCGCCCACGGAGGACGGATGAGATAGCTGTTGCCGAGGATGTCCTGAACCTGGGTGGCGAAGATCTCAACGCCGGGATAGAGATCGCCGACGGGCGTGACCTGGAGGTCGCCGCCACCAGTGGCCATCATGCCGATGAGGACAATCTTGTCGCGGAAGACATCCATGTTCTGGATCTTCTTGTTGAGGACATCGGCGAAGGAAACGGTGGGGAAAGTTTTGTAGGGCGGGCCGATGAAGTTGACGAGCATCTGGCCCTGCGCGTCGATGGGAATGTGGGCGCGTCCGAGGACAAGCTCCTTGCCGGGAGTGTAGCGATAGTCGTCGGGACTTAAGTTGTAATAAGCGGCGAGGACCTGCAATCCGAAGGACGGAAAGAGGCGGCCGTTGTAGTCGACGACGAGCGGAACGGCGCGCTGGACACCGTCGGGCGAGGGCGTGAGGTTGGCCTGTCCGATGGCGCGCGAGACCTTGGCGAAGGCCGCATAGGGCGGGATGAAATCGATGGCCTCGGTTTCCTGTCCGGTGGCGCGGATGTTGGGGATGAAGTTCTTTTCGACGTCGGGCGGAATAGGCTTGTCGTTTTTGCCGATGGCCTGGCCCTGTACGAAATACATGGGCAGAACGCAGTTGCCGGCGAGGGCGAGCGAGTCGGAGAGATGCGCGTCGTTGTCGAGACGGGTGGCGGAGTCGTTGAGAAGCTGCTCGATGTCGGCGGCGCCCTTCTTCTGCGCGACGACCTGGGCAAGAGCGCGAATTTCGTCGAGGCCGGGATTGAGCTCCTTGTCGCTGAAGAAGACATCGACGCCGATGACCTTGGCTCCGGCGTTGGAGAGCTGGTCGATCATGGAAGCCATGTAGGAACGCGGCCAGGGCCAGCGTCCAATCTCGCGGATGCTCTGGTCATCGATGCCGACAAGGATGATGTTGTCAGAGGCCTGACTGTGCGCGCGCAGCTTGGCGCGCATGTCATAGAGCTTGAACTCCATGCCATCAGCCCAGTGAAAGAAGAAAAGGAAAAGGACGACAAGACTGACGACGGCTCCGATGGCAACGTCAGCCCATGCGATCTTGCGCTTGTTGGACGCCATGGTTCGCTCCATCCACGCGCCTCCGGAGACAAGGAGACGGGTACTCGGCTCGGCCAGTCAAGAGACTGCCGGCCTGCCTTGCGAGGGGCCCAGACGACTACGAGCGACAACAATGCATAGAAACGGCAAAGAATCAGCCGGGGGAAGGGTTCGCAGGATTGTAGGGCGAGACAGTGCGAAAAGGCAAGAACGGATAGCTGTTAAGTTGCTGGGCCGCCAGGCTACTGAGCCAAAACGAAAGGGACAGAAGTTTCGAGTTTCAGGTTTCGAGTTTCAAGGAAGAAGGGCAACAAGCAAAAACGAACTGCCACGGGCGACGGCAGCGATAACACCAATAGTCTTGATTTCCATGATTGCGAACTCCATAAGGGATTTGGGGCCGTAAGGCAAACCGAAGAGCTTATCAGGCAAACGGAAAACCGGAGAAACGGGAAGACAGAAAAAGCCGCGGATTGCGCAGGAGCCAACATCGGATTCCGCCAGCGAAAAGTTCATAGAAAGGATAGGCTCTCGAAGCCATACTCAGAACGCGAGAAATGTGTTCCTGGCGCAGACAAGGAAACCGGCGCTGCCTGTGTTCCGGACTCGGAACAAGTCTTATGGTTGCCTATCAACGCGCTTCCCAATTTGGCCCCAGTCAGCACTAATGAGAAGCAGCACTCACCACGGCTCCGCAGGACAATCAATGCAATTACATGTGCAGATATGTTCGGATTTTGTAACAGGACAATGACCGGTTCGATGGGTTGCCGACTTTGGGGCACAATCCTCTCACTCGTAGGAACATTGTTCCCACGTTGATGCACGCAAGTAAGGGAGGCGTATTTCCATGCGTAGAAAACTTTGTTACGTATTCGCAATATGGACACTTGCCTCGGTTGTCACCACAAGTACAAGTGCTTTCGCAGCGGGTGGGCGCCGGAAGGCCAGATTTATCAGACGTCATGAAATTACTCAAAATATTCAACGACTACGGATACACAACAACCGAATCAACAATGCACTTCGGTTCTTCGAGGATCGTGGTGGAATGCAATGGGAGAATGCGACCGGGGTTCGACTGCCACGCTACATGGCGCTTGCCGAACAACCCTTGCAGCACAAGGGCATCGACATGGCGGAATTGTCCCCAATGGTCTTGCCCGTCAGTAAACGGAATCAACGAGCTTCTTGTGGGGTACCACTCCTACAAAACCGTGGTGCGCTTCCAGTAGAAGACGATCCCACGACAATTGACGCAAGTGCTGGATGGCAGGAGCTGACCTTCATCCCCGTGCTGAATTTACCCTATGAATGGCACGGCACGGCAATCGCACAACAATTTGATGCAAACGGCAACCTACTGGACGAGTATGTCGGAAATATCATCCTCGTAATGCCTGACCACAACGTTTATTCGTGGAATGTCGTATACGAGGCAGACGTGATCAATAATACTTTGCAGCCTCCTGTTCCCGGTTCAGACATGTACACGAATATCGATCCGTCGTTGCCACTATCATCGACGGTAAAAAATCGTCCTTTAAGAAACGGATTGCCATTCGCGGAGTATGTTCTGGCGAAGATAACATGGGCAGGAGGATGGCGATCGTATTTCAAGTGTACCGGCTCCTGGTGCGGCGGTGCGGCGGCCGGATGTGCAATTATCCACTGGTGGAATGCAGAAATCGCGTGGGGCCCGTGTGCTGTAGCCGGTTGCGTAACCGCGGCAGTTGGCTGCTCATATGGCACTCTGTGGAACTAGCGGAGGCGCTATGAAGGTAGCTATCTTTACTTTAGCGGCTGCGTTCTTGGTCTGTCTCTTCGGACCGATGCTAGGTCATGCCCTCGGACTCGGCCAGTTTGCGGCCCTGTCGGTCGGGTTCGTGCCGGGCATGCTCCTGCTCTTCCCGACCATGAAGCGCTATTTCTCCCCTAAACTGCAATTCACAACGTGGTGCACATTGATCCTCATCATCTGCGCATTTGCGTTTGGCATCCACAAGCTGCTGCCGTGAAAGAAGTATCGTGCAGGTAGAAGTGTTTGAATCAAAGACAGAATAACGCCACGTACCGGCGCGGATTGATTGAGAACAAAACTGAAGAGATGAGCGCGAAGTTTGCAGGGAGCAAAAGTCAGCCGAGCGATGCTTGCGCACCACTCGGGATTTCTTGATTCTTGACGATGACTTCGCCCTTATCGAGGGGCACGCAAAAACAGATACCGACGTCGAAGCTTAGTGCGCGGCGAGGCCGCCCTTCTTGGCGACTTCGAGACGGACTTCGGCGCGTTGCAGGGCGATGAGAGCGCGATCGTAATCGATTTCGCCGCCCTCTTTCATGCGCTCCGCGGCGCGGTCATAGGCGGCCTGCGCGCGGGAGACATCGATGTCCTCGGCACGTTCGCAGGTTTCCGCCAGGATGGTGACCTTGTCGGGAAGGACTTCGACGAATCCCCAGGCGACGGCGAAACGCGTGGTGGCGCCGCCGTGGGTGTAGGTGATTTCACCGACGGCGAGTTCGCTGATAAGCGGGGCGTGTCCGGGCAGAATGCCCATGTAGCCAGCCTTGCCGGGGATCTGTGCCTCCTCGGCGGTGTCGCGCACGACAAGGCGCTCAGGAGTCACGATTTCGAGTTGGAAAGTGTCAGCCATAAAACCAAGCCGTTAGCCTTTAGCTGTTAGCCCTTAGCCACGTGCCGAAGATGTAATTTCACCGGCTGGCGGCTAAGAGCAATACAGCAGTTCCGCTTACGCCATCGCCTTCATTTTTTCGGCGGCGGCGAGCACTTCGCTAATATCGCCCTTCATGTAGAAGGCCTGCTCGGGGACGTCGTCGTGCTTGCCGTCGACGATCTCCTTGAAGCTGCGGACCGTGTCCTCGACCTTGACGTACTTGCCCTGGAATCCGGTGAACTGCTCGGCGACGTGGAACGGCTGCGAGAGGAACTTCTGGATCTTGCGGGCGCGAGCCACGGTGAGCTTCTGCTCTTCGGAGAGTTCGTCGATGCCGAGAATGGCGATGATGTCCTGAAGATCCTTGTAGGTCTGGAGGACGCGCTTCACGCTCTGGGCCACGTCATAGTGCTCCTGTCCCACGATGCGCGGATCGAGAATGCGCGAGGTGGAGGCAAGCGGATCGACGGCGGGATAAATGCCGATTTCGGTCAACGCACGCGAGAGCACGGTGGTGGCGTCGAGGTGAGCAAAGGTCGTGGCCGGAGCGGGATCGGTAAGATCGTCGGCGGGGACGTAAATGGCCTGCACCGAGGTGACCGAACCTTTCTTGGTAGAAGTGATGCGCTCCTGGAGTTCGCCCATTTCGGTGGCGAGGTTGGGCTGGTATCCCACGGCGGAAGGCATACGGCCCAGCAGCGTGGAGACCTCGGAACCGGCCTGGGTGAAACGGAAAATGTTGTCGATGAAGAGCAGCGTGTCAGCGCCTTCCTGGTCACGGAAATTCTCGGCGACGGTGAGGGCGGTGAGGGCGACACGGAGACGCGCTCCGGGGGGCTCGGTCATCTGGCCGTAAATCAGCGCGGCCTTGGACTTGGAAGGATCGCCGGGGGTGATGACGCCCGACTCGGACATTTCCAGCCAGAGATCGTTGCCTTCACGGGTGCGCTCGCCGACGCCGGCAAAGACGGAGTAACCGCCGTGCTGCTTGGCGACGTTGTTGATGAGCTCCATGATGACGACGGTCTTGCCGACGCCGGCGCCGCCGAAGAGGCCGATCTTGCCGCCCTTGAGGAAGGGCTGGATGAGATCGATGACCTTGATGCCGGTCTCGAACATCTCGGCGCGCGTCGACTGCTCTTCAAACGACGGAGCGAGGCGATGAATCGGAAGGCGCTTGTCGCAGGCGATGGGGCCGAGCTGGTCGACCGGATCGCCGATGACGTTCATGACGCGGCCGAGCGTGCCACGGCCCACGGGAACACTGATGGGGCCGCCGAGGTCAATGGCGTTCATGCCACGCACCATGCCGTCGGTGGGCTGCATGGCGACGCAACGCACGCGGCCTTCGCCGAGGTGCTGCTGCACTTCGAGAATGACATCGATGGGCGTGGGCGTGGTGAAGCCGTCGCCGACAACGCGCACGGCGGTGTAGATGAGAGGAAGATGTCCCTCGGCAAACTGCACGTCCACGGCGGGACCGGCGATCTGAATTACGTGTCCAATGTTTTCAGGCATAAAAATCAGTTTCCAGTTTCGAGTTTCCAGTTTCGAGTACCGCTCTCGCTTCGAAACTCAAACTGCGATTCCTTTGTCTTAAGCTCTCTGTACTGCTCGCCGAGCGTCCAGCTCAAGTCCGATTCTCGAAACTTGAAACTTGAAACTCGACACTGTCTTTACAACGCGGCGGCGCCGCTGACGATCTCGATAATCTCTTTGGTGATGGCTGCCTGACGGGCACGGTTCATGGTGAGCGTCAGGGAGTCAATCATGTCGGTGGCGTTGTTGGTTGCCGAATCCATGGCCGTCATGCGGGCGGCATGTTCGGCGGCAACCGACTCCAGCACCGAGCGATACAACTGCACGGAAACGTACTTGGGCAGCAGCGCGGCAAACAACTGTTTAGGGGGCTGCTCATAGATGTAATCCACTTGCTCGGTACCGAATTTCGCGGCACGCGCATCAATCTCGGCGGTATCCGGCTCGGTGAGAGAAACACCGGCAGCGGCAGCGGCTTCGCCGGCACGCTCAAGTTCCTTCTGCGAAAGCTCCTCGGCCTGGCGGATGTCACGCTCGCCGATCTGGGAGATGGGCAACACGGTTTCCACCACGAGGCGCTGGGCAATCACCGACTTGAACTCGTTGAAGAGCACGTAGACGGCATCGAGTTCGCTGCGGGTGTAGCGGCCAATGATGTCCTCGGCGACTTCCTCCACGGTGGCGAAATCAGGTTTGGAGAGCAGGCCGGGATGTTCGCCGGTAATGCGGACCGGGGCGCTGCGGGGGCCGTCGGGGGTTTCCATGGGGAAACGGCGACGGAAGAAATCGCGCGCCTTGCGGCCGATGCACTCGATGTCGATGTTGACGCCGCCCTTGCTTTCCAGAAAGCGCTGGGCGGACTTGATGATGTTGGAGTTGAAGGCTCCGGCCAGTCCGCGATCCGCGGTGACGATGATGACGAGGATGTTCTTTTCCTCGCGCTGGACGAGCAGTGGGTGGAGCGGTTCGCCGGTCTCGGGATCGAAGCAGTCCGCGCGGGTGACGAGCGATTTGAGGACGTTCGTCAGCATCTGCGCGTAAGGACGCGCGGCGAGGGCGCGCTCCTGGGCGCGGCGGAGTTTGGCGGCCGAGACCATTTTCATGGCCTTGGTGATCTGCCGCGTGCTCTTGACGCTGCGAATACGCCGCCGGATGTCTAAAACGTTTGCCATAGTTCAGTCACGAATCGCCGGTTGCGAAAGTTAGTTCGCCGCCGTGGCGACCGCTGCCTTTTCCGCCAGGAAGCGCTCTTTCGCTTCCTTGATGGTCTTGTTCATGTCGCCCTTGATGTCGTCATCGAGCGCCTTCTTGGTCTCGATGGTG
This sequence comes from Acidobacteriota bacterium, assembly GCA_021779935.1. Taxonomy (GTDB): domain Bacteria; phylum Acidobacteriota; class Terriglobia; order Terriglobales; family Acidobacteriaceae; genus JAJXZT01. The sequence continues at coordinate 214,489 of JAJXZT010000049.1, read as the reverse complement.
GTTAGCAGGGCCGGGTTCATCGAATCGACGTAAGCATAGAGCGACTTCTCGAAGGGACGAACATCACCGATCGCCAGATCGTCGAGGAAGCCGTTGGTTCCGGCGAAGATGATGAGAATCTGCTTGGAGAAATTCAACGGCTCGAACTGGTCCTGCTTGAGGACTTCGACGAGGCGGGCGCCGCGGTTCAACTGCTGCTGCGTGGCCTTGTCGAGATCGCTGCCGAACTGCGAGAAGGCAGCGAGTTCGCGGTACTGCGCGAGTTCGAGCTTGAGACTGGAACCGACCTGCTTCATCGCCTTGATGGCCGCCGAGAAACCGACGCGGCTCACCGAGATGCCGACGTTGACCGCAGGGCGGACGCCGGAGTTGAACAGATCGGCTTCGAGGAAAATCTGTCCGTCGGTGATGGAGATGACGTTGGTGGGAATATAAGCCGAAACGTCGCCGGCCTGCGTCTCAATGATGGGCAGCGAGGTGATGGATCCGCCACCGAGCTTGGCGCTGAGCTTGGAGGAACGCTCCAGCAAACGGCTGTGAAGATAGAAGACATCGCCGGGGTAGGCTTCGCGTCCCGGTGGACGGCGCAGCAACAGCGAGATTTCGCGATAGGCCGCGGCGTGCTTGGAAAGATCGTCGTAGATGCAGAGCGCATGGCGCTTGCTGTCGCGGAAATACTCGGCGATAGCGGTGCCGGAGTAGGGAGCGAGGTATTGCAAGGGAGCCGGGTCAGAGGCCGAGGCGACGACCACGACGGTGTACTCCATGGCGCCGTTCTCTTCCAGGGTCTTGACGACCTGGGCGACGGTGGAACGCTTCTGGCCGATGGCGACATAGACGCAGATGAGGTCCTTGCCCTTGTTATTGATGATGGTGTCGATGGCGATGGCGGTCTTGCCGGTCTGGCGGTCGCCAATGATAAGTTCGCGCTGGCCGCGGCCAATCGGGATCATGGAGTCGATGGCCTTGAGACCGGTGGCCATCGGTTCGCGCACCGGTTGACGCTCAATGACGCCGGGAGCGAGGCGCTCCACCGGGTTGAACTGCGTGGTGTTGATGGGGCCCTTGTCGTCGATGGGCTGGCCGAGCGCGTTGACGACGCGGCCAATCATGGCTTCGCCGACGGGCACGGACATGATGCGTCCGGTGCGCTTGACGGTGTCGCCTTCCTTGATCTCGGTGTATTCGCCCATGAGCACGGCGCCCACCTGATCCTCTTCGAGGTTCATGGCGAGTCCGGCAACGCCGTGGGGGAAGGAAAGCAACTCGCCCGCCATGACCTTGTCGAGGCCGTGGATGCGGGCGATGCCGTCGCCGATGGAGATGACGGTGCCCACCTCATCGACGGTAATCTTGGATTCGTAGTTTTCGATCTGCTCACGAATGAGCTTTGTGATCTCGTCTGCCTTGATCTGAGCCATAAAGTAAGCCTTCAGCACTCAGCAATCAGCAAAAGGCCGATATGCGGAGGCGAGTAAGGTTCTAAAACCTGCGTGCAACCACTGTAAAAACCAATGCCGTCTCCCGAATGAGGGGACCGGCCAAGCGCGGCGAAACATCACTCCGCAATTAACTGCTGCTTGATCTTCTGGAGCTGGCCGCGTACGGAACCGTCATAAACGGTGCTGCCAAGCTTAACGACGGCGCCGCCAAGCAAAGTGGCGTCGGTGCTGTATTGCGCAGAAACCTGCCGTCCGGTTAACTGCACCACCTGGGCGACAAGCGACTGGCGCTCGGAGTCCGAAAGCGGACGCGCGCTGATCACTTCGGCTTCCACGAGGCCGAGACGGTGGTTCATCTCCGCTTCAAACTGGCGCACGATCTGCGGCAACTGCACGATGCGCTGGTGATCGATAAGCACGGCCAGGAAGTTGCGCAACGGACGCGAAACATCGCCGATGCGGGCAACGATGGAATCCAGCACCTTGCGCTTCTCGTCGGCGGAAATCGCGGGATTCTCCCAGGCGCGGCGAAGGTCTTCACTGCCCTGGAAGAGCTCGACGAACTGGTCAAGCTGGCGGGCAATGAGCGCGGCATCCAGCTTGGAGTCGAAAACGATATCGACAAAGGCACGGGCGTAACGACTGCTTACTTCGGCCATTACTTACCGTCCTTTCCAAGCCGGCTGACAAATCCGCTGACCAGGGATGCGTCGGTGACGGAATCGACCTTGATCTTTTTCTCGGCGAGGCCGACAGACAACTCGGCGACAAACGCCTTCAATTCGCGATGCGCATTCTTGCCGGCAGCGGCGATCTCGTGCTCGGCCATCTCGACGACGCGGCGGGCATCTTCCTCGGCGGCCTGCCGGATGCGCTGTTCTTCGGCGCTGAAATCGGCTTCGGCAGCGCTGCGCAAGGCAGAAATCTCGCCATCGAGCTTCGCCAGGCGGCCCTCAATCTCAGAGAGGCGGGCGGAGGCTTCAGCACTGGCCTTGCGCGCTTCCTCAATTCCCTTCTGAATGGTGGCGGTACGCGTGCGGAACATCGCGGGCAGGTTCGACTTCATGAACCAGAAGATGAGCCCGGCGAGGATCGCGAAATTGAGAACGACAAAGACCCAGTAGGCAGACTGTGGCGAAAGTCCCGTAAGGTGCGCAAGAAAGAGGACCGACGGCGAGTGCTTGAACTGCGCGGTCTCATCGTCTTCACCAGCAGCCTTCTCGGACTGCTCGGCGAGCTGCCCCTGCATCGAATGAGTGTCTTCCTGCGCCTCGGCGTTCTGGTGCTGCGGCGCGGAGGGCGCGGCGGCGGAAGAATGCGTCTGGGCAAAGAGACCGAGCGCACAGGCGAGGAAGCAGACGGCCACTGCGGATCGAATGATTTTTTTCATTATTGCCCGCCTGCTGCCGGGGCATGGCCAGCACCGGCGGGTTGAAGGATGGACTTGATGATGGCGGCGGCGAGTTGCTCGGAATCCGCCTGTAAAGATGTGCGGGCGATGGCAACTTCCTGCTGCAACTGCTGGCGCGCCTGCTTCACCTGCTCGTCGGCACGGGCACGGGCCTGGGCGACGGCCTCGGCGCGAGTCTGCTGCGCCTGGTGACGGCGCAACTCCTGCGACTTGAAGATCGCAAGGCGAGCTTCGCGGAGGCGAGCTTCGTACTCGACGGCCTTGGCCTCGGCGGCGGCAACATCGGCGCGCGCCTTTTCAATGGCTCCGAGGGTGCGCGCACGACGCTCTTCGAGAATGCGCACCAGTGGCCGATGTACCAGGAAGTGATAAACGGCGTAGAGCAGCAACAGGAGCAGCGAGGTGGGAATCGCTCCGAGCAGTAATTCGCCTACTTGTTTAAGAGTCTGTTCCATTCCTTTTAGTGAAGGCCTACGACCGGAAAGAATGAGGACTTAAGCAACCCGTTAGGCTATCATCCCCTTTCCGGAAGTGTCAATTCTCAGATTCCGGTATAAATAGCTGTAGATTCAGCAAATTAGCTTGGATACCGGGGTGGGGTTCCCGCTGCGGGAGGAATGTTGCGCTGGACAATGGTGGCGCTTGACTTTCCCTTTCCCGGAGTTACGATAGTCATATCACCTCCGATCCACTTCAGGATCGAATGGGCTTGTGGGCAAGGAAATGTCACCGCTCCTTGCTGACAGGCCCATTTTAGGTTTCCGGAAAAATTGTGAGTTGAAATGCGCTTGACTGGCGCGAGGCCGGCTGATCAACGGGCGCGAGGTTTTCTGCGTTCCTTGACGACGTACTGGCGCAGGCGGCGAACGATGGATTCGGGCGCCTCGACGTCGAGTTCGACCATCTCGGCTTCGTCATACTTGCGCGACAGCACGCGCGCCCTGGCTTCCAGCAACGACAGGGCCTTGCCCTCGGACTGCGGCACCTTCATGCGGACACGCTGCACGGGATCTTCCTGGAGATGGCGATCAATGGCTTCCAGCAGGGTGTCAAGATTGACGGCGCGTGCGGCGGAGATGTGCACGGTGTCGTCGTTGTCGCGCAGCGAGGCGCGCTTCTCCTCGGAGAGAAGGTCGATCTTGTTGACGACGAGAATCTGCGGCTTGGCGGCGCACTCGAGCTCGCGAAGAACGGTTTCCACCTGCTCGGCCTGCTCGCCGGCGACGGGACTGGTGGCGTCACTGATGTGCAACAGCAGCACGGCGCGCTGCACTTCCTCAAGCGTGGCGCGAAAGGCGGAGACAAGAGTGTGCGGCAGGTGACGAATGAAACCAACGGTGTCGGAGAGAAGGATTTCGCGCTTCGAAGGCAGCGTGACGGCGCGAAGAGTGGGATCGAGCGTGGCGAACATGCGCGCCGAAGCATATACACCGGCGTTGGTGAGCGCGTTGAAGAGCGTGGATTTGCCGGCATTGGTGTAGCCGACAAGCGCGACGGTGGCGACAGGAACGCTCTCGCGGCGCTGGCGCTGCTGACGGCGGATGCGGCGCACTTCCTCCAACTGCTCCTTGACGTGGCGGACGCGACGATGAATCTTGCGGCGGTCGGTTTCGAGCTGGGTTTCACCGGGACCGCGGGTGCCGATGCCGCCGCCAAGCTGCGACATCTCGATGCCGCGTCCGGCGAGGCGGGGGAGTAAATACTCAAGCTGCGCGAGTTCGACCTGCAACTGGCCTTCGCGGGTTCGCGCGTGACGGGCAAAAATGTCGAGGATGAGCTGCGTGCGGTCGAGAACGCGGCAGTGGAGTTCGCGCTCGACGTTGCGCTGCTGCGAAGGCGTGAGTTCGTGATCGAAGATGATGAGCTGCGCGTCCACGGACTTGGCGGCCATGGCGAGTTCTTCGAGTTTGCCGCTGCCGATGAGAGTGGCCGGCTCGGGACGGTCGCGACGTTGCAGCATTTCGCCGGCGATGACGGCGCCGGCGCCGCGGGCCAGCTCGCGTAATTCGGCGAGCGATTCTTCGGCGTTGAAGGGAATGGCCTGTTCTTCAGCCGCGAGTTTGCCGGCGGAAGCGGCGGTGCGGGCGAGGCGAGCGGAAGGCGGAACCGTTCCGCCGGAGCGGTTCCGCAAGTTAGGTACATGATCGTTGGACGGCTCTTCGCGCCGCCGGTAGCTACGTGAACGGAATTCGACTCCGACGAGGAACGCCCGTTCTGGAGCCGCGACCGTATCACGTTCGTCGCGAGGAGGAAACGAAGACCCGAAAGAGCTATTCAGATCGCGACGCGTACAAACACCTCACTCCTGCGCGGGAGTGTTCCCGGGAACGGCGGCAACAGCAGGCGTCGCACTCTGAGCTTGAGCAGAGGCGGACGCGCCCTGGTAAGGCCGGTCCATATGCACTCCCCTGGCCATCACGACCGTGGAAATCGCATGCTTGAAGATGAGCTGTTCCTGATTATTGGTTTCGAGCACGACCGAGTACTTGTCGAAAGAACGAATACGCCCGGAGAGTTTTACACCGCTGAGAAGATAAATCGTGATGACGGCTTTATCCTTGCGAGCAGTGTTAAGGAAGGAATCCTGAATGTTCTGCGCCGGCTTGTTGTCCATGAGTCACAATCTCCTTAGTCGGAACAGCCAACCACCAAAGTAAATACGGCAATGCACAATCTTTTCGTGTCGCGCCCATTGGCGTCCCGTCAGTCTAGCGCAACGGGGTGCCGGACAGAACTACGATACGGGCTTATCGCAGCAATTTCAACTTTCGCCAATGTTCGAGGGTTTGGCATGCGCCGATTGGCGGGCCACTAACGTGCGCCATTCCGGGAAAATGCGGGCGGCGGAAGAGTTTGGCAGTCAGATAGAAAAAGGCCCCTGCCGCGAGGCAGAGGCCATGAGTGCTACGACACAAAGTACATTTACCAGCGGATGGCCGCTCCAAAAGTGATGGTGCGGGCACCACCGTTGGTAAGACTCGGGTCCCCGAAACCAGTGTATTCCTGCTGGAGTCCGGCGTCGTCGATGTACGGATCAACGCTACCGAAGCTCCGGTGATTGAATACGTTGTTCATGGTGACGTGCCACTCCGCCCGGACGTGTTCGCTCAGACGCGTGGTCTTGTAGATCGACGCGTTGCCGACGTTCGTCCAGAAGTCGCGGGCGGCGTTACGCGGAACGTTCCCGAAGGGCGTCCCAAAGATGCCCTGCGAGGTTGCGGCGTTCACGATGTAGCGCACCTGGCTCTTGGTGACGGTCTTCACGTTCGCGCCGTTGCTCGCGACCGCAGCGCCCCAATCAAGCAGCGTGTTCGCAGGCAATCCACAGCCGGTGCCCCAGTAATTGCAGACGTCACCGGCATAGGCGCCCACCGAGGTGGCGGGAGCGCTAGGATTGCCCCAGAAGGGCCGCAGTCCATCATACGTACCGGCATAGGCCGAGTAGAAGGACGGATCGACCACGGTTCCGCCGCCGCATCCCGAGTAGGCGATGCAGTATTGAAGCGGCGTGTAGGGTTGTCCGGACGCCAGTATATAGCTACCGGCAATAGCCCATCCACCGACCAGGTGGCCGAGCAGGCCTTTCTGGCTCTTCATGAAGGGGAACTGCTCGACGAAGCTGACGGTGAAGTTCTGCGGGATGTCCAGACCGGAGATGCCATGCTCGCCGGTCGTGTAGTTGAAGGGATTCTGCGAGAAGGCAGTGGTGTTGCCAGCGCCACCCGTACCGAAGATCTCGCTGGCGTTATCGGTCGTTTTGCTATAGGTATACGACGCCCGGATCAGCAGTTGGTTGAACAGGTTGTTGGCGCGCAACTCCGTCTGCAATCCGTTGTAATCCGAATAGCCAGAGTTCTGGCGGATGCGGAGTCTGCCGGTACTGCAATTGGCACGGCCGACCGCAGCCGGAACAATAGCGTTGGCAGAGGTACAACCGGTCACGCCGCTGGGAACCAGCGACGGGAAAGCCGCAGCCAGGTAGTTGACATAGGGATTACCGTCAATGGACTGGAACAGATCGCGAGCCGAGTTGCCGACATAGCGCGCCTCGAAGACCACATCTTTCCCGATTTCGCGCTGAATGCCGAACGACCAGCTATGCACATGATCCGGCCCAAAGTTCGGGCTGATCTGCGTCTGCACGACGTTCCGAGGGTCCGATACGCCGAGGGTCAGATACGGAGCCAGCAGCGCGCGAACATTCGGACCGGTCGGGTCGGCGGGCAGCCCAAAGGGCGGACTGGAGAGTGACTGAGACAGCACCTGGGGAGCCGAAGACGCCATGTTGAGGTAGATATTGTAGAACGGCGGATCGTAGGACAAGCGATAACCGCCGCGGAGGACCGTCTTGCCGTTTCCGGTCAGCCAACCGAAGCCTTTCGGAGTCCAGGCAAAACCTACACTCGGCCCAAAGCTGTCTTTCGGGGCAGCCAACTTCGGAGAGGTGGTAACCGACAGTGGCAGCGACGTTTTCCAGAACGGAGTGCTTCCGGTTTGCTGCTTGGTGTCGAGTTGGTTGAACAGGTTGGCCGGTTGGCCGTAGTAGGTCCAAGTCACGCCATAGTTCAGCGTCAAGTTGGACTTCACCTTCCACTCGTCGCCGAAGTACAGGAAGGTATCGTACTCGCGGAAATCGAGGCTCGGATTGCCCAGCGAGATACTGACGGTAGACGGCTTGTTCGCCGCGAAGTTGGCCCAGCTCGTAAAGGAGAACGCGCCGTTCAGGTTTGGCATGAAGACATTGGGCGAACGCTGGTAGGTCCAGTTCACGCCGGCCTTCAGGCTATGGTTGCCGAGCATGAAGTTCCAGTTGTCCTGCAACTGCCAGGTATTGACGATGCGGCCCTGCGGCATGTTGGTCGGAGGACCGAAACCGAGGTTGCCAGAGCCGGTGGTAACGTTGGTTACGGCATTGAAGATTCCGCCGGTAGTGGGAATGGTGTTGCCGTAGGCGTTGCCGCCAAATTCGGCGTTGAGACGGCCGAACGTGACCGCAAATTCATTGACCATGCGGGAGGTGAAGTTGCGCGTCCAGCTCAACCGGGTCTGCTGGTTGAGACCGGGGACGTTGGCTGGATAACCGGCCACCGCATTGCCTTCGTCGATGTTGAAATTGTTGTTCCGGTTAAACATGTAGCGCGCCGAAATAACGTCCCTGTTGCCCTGAAAGTCGACCTTGAATATCCAGTCGAAACCATGGAACGGGGTAGACAGGGTGCGCTGTACGCCGCCAAACTGCACGTTCGGACAGGTCCCAACCATAGGGACAACCGTGATATTCGTCGGCGTGGGGTTGCCGGCGCCGATGCCGTACGGTCCGTACTTGGCCAGAGCCTGCAAGCTGGTGCTGCCCGGGTAGCAACCCGAGAGTTGGCCGATACCAGTTGGCGTAGGCGTCAGGGAGCCGGTTGAGTAGACCGTCTGCGAAGTGACGATCTGGTTGTCAAAGCCGCCAAAGAAGAACAGCTTGTCCTTGATCATGGGTCCGCCGATGCTGAACCCGGTGAATTCATTGTTGCTGCGCGGAAGCTTCTTCATACCCAGGAAGCGCTTCTGAATGTTGTTCATGGCATTGAGGACCGAATTATTTTCCGATCCGTAGATGCTGCCGTGCAGGTTGTTGGTGCCGGACTTGGTGATGATGTTGACCACGGACCCGGCATTGCGGCCGTACTCGGGGCCGAAGTTGTCGGTGACGATCTGGTATTCGCCGACGAACTCCTGGTTCGAAAGGAACAGAGCGGGGCCTCCGACGCTGTTGTCATTGTTGTTCTGACCGTCGATCTGCTGGTCATTGTTGCGACCGCGGAGACCGTTTACAGAGAACGAAGCGCCGTTGCTGTTCGAGAAGCTGTTGTCGCGGGTACTGGCGACACCGGGGACGAACAAAGCGAGGTTGTCCAGGCCCTGGTTGTCGGCAACGCCCGGCACGGACTGGAACGTCTGGTTTGTGAATGTGTTGGTTACCTGTGTCTGGGTGGTTTCCACCAGCCCTGAGGTGGCGGAAACTTCCACGGTCTGCGAAGCGACGCCGACGGACATCTTGACGGAGCCCAGGGAAGAATCCTGGCCCGTGCTGACCCGGATGCCTGTTTGTGAAAACGTGCTGAAGCCCTCTTTGGAAACTTCGACGTTGTAGACACCGGGAGGAATCAGGTTGAAACGGAAGTTGCCGGCTTTGTCTGTCATCATCTTCAGGACGGACCCGGTCTCGGTCTGCGTCGCGGTTACTTGCGCGGCGGGGACGACTGCGCCCGTCTGATCGACGACAGTTCCCGACAGTGAGCCTTTCGTCACCTGTGCAACGCCGCTAATCGACAGCGCCAGCAGGATGATGGAAGAAAGTGCGAAAATCAGCTTTATTCTTTTCATGTTCCCTTTCTCATTCTCAAGAGTGAAAAGATCCCTTGGAAAAGGCCGTAACTGTGAAGTACGTTTCATCACGGACGAGAGGAAACACCAGTTTGGTCGTTCTGCCCGAGGTGATTCCGGTGAGTGAAGAGGCAACTGGACTACCAAAAAGTGCCGCAAATGCAAGTCTTTAAATTTCTTCTATTTAGATCTGAAAATATATACATTAGTGCCATTTTGGGGCTATCTCGTATGGCATATTGAAGATACCCGCCACGTTCCTACCATTATTTGTATTCAAAACTCTTTTTTATACAGCCTATTCGCGGTGGAGAACGCGGTTCGCTCGGTTCTGACTAGGGCGATTCCGGGGTAGGTGGAGAGCTTCAGGACGGCGGGGCGGAACTTGGCCAGTGTTGAATTTCTCTACAGTTCTTTGAAGAAATCGCCACCCAAGCCGATTGGGAAACAAATGTTTAATGGCTCTCTGGCGTTCCGTCAAAAAAAGCAGGGAGCCTCGCGGCTCCCCTGGAAGAATTGCAGTAGAGAATCTAGTTAGAAGCTGTACTTCAGCAGGAACCGGACATTGCGGTGCCCGGCCACGGTACCGGCGTAGTCGCCGAACGCTCCGCCGCTCAGCAGCGTGAAGTTCGGGCTGCCGGTGTTGCCGTGGTTGAAGACGTTGAACATTTCGGCGCGAATATCGAAGTTCTGCTTCTCGCCGATTTTCAAAGTCCGCTGAAGTGAGAAATCCCAATCCTGGGTTCCCGGGGAAATGATGCTGTTGCGGCCAACGATGTTGGTTCCCTGCGTGTGGTACGAGGGGATCAACCAGTGCACCGACGACGGAGCAACCGGGTGGCACGCATCGCTGGTGTTCCATGCGGCGTTGCCTTCGCAAGCCATTCCGGCAGGCACGGAGCCAAGGCCAAGAAGAGGAGCCCAGCTCGATACGAATGCAAAGCTATCGAGTGGGGCGTTGGGATTGCTGAGCTGTGGACGATCGTTGCCGATTCCGTCGCCGTTGACGTCAAATCCAACAAAGACGTTCTGCGGCGTTCCGCTCTGGAAGGAGCTCGAACCAGAGATCTGCCAGCCATTCACGACAGCGGCGACGGGCAGGAGATGACTGTTCGATACTCTCCATTTCGGAATGCTATAGACGTAAGAGAAGGTCAGGCGCTGACGGTGATCGAAGGCCGAGAGACCCCAGTCGGTGGTCTTGCGCGAGCTGGGATACTGCACGACCGGGAACGATGACCAGTTGCCCGTAGTGAAGATCTCAGAAACGTCGTCTTCGAACTTGGAATAGGTGTAAGAAACGTTGAGCATCAGGCCGTGGCTGAAGTTGCGGTCGAGGCTGGTCTGGAGCCCGTGGTAGATCGAATCGCCAGTGTTGTCGCGAAGGACGATGCGACCACGGTTCGGATCCGTGTAGGTGCCGGTCGCCGGGTTCAGAGGATTGTACTCGGTGTTGGCCAGCAGGTGTTCGCCACGCGTTCCAACGTAGGCAACGGTAGCGATGAAACTGCCGGGCAACTCACGCTGAACGTTCAGGTTCCATTGGAGTGTTTCAGGAGCGAGCAGATGTGGAGTGATGGGCTCCTGAAGATTATATGGCGTTGGACTCGTCGACAGGCTGGCCAATTCGGACGACCAGTTGGCGACGCCACGACCGCCGGAACTGACATAAAGGGTCGGAGAAGCCATGTTCGGCGAGCTTGCCTGGATATTGTCAGCAATGTTGGTAAACAACTGATCGTAGAAGACGCCGAAGCCGCCACGGATGACGGTCTTGTCCTGTCCGAGGAGTTTCTGCCAGAACTTCGGCGAGTAGGAGAAGCCGAAGCGCGGACCCCAGTCGTTGCCGTCGGCCTGCTGTTTCTGAACGCAGGTGTAGCAATTCAGGTCGGCGGTATAGAGTGCAGGGTACTTCAAGCTGTTGAATGGCGCACCGTTGTACTCATAACGGACGCCGTAGTCTACGGTCAGGTTCGGACGAACCTTCCAGCTATCCTGGAAGAAGTAGCTCTGTCCGAAGAGACGGGTGTGAACAACCGGGCTGCCGTAGTTGATTGCGGCCGTCGAGGTGTTCGTGCCGGAGAAGTTGTCGATGTAATTGGCCAGACCGGTGTAGCCGCCGCCATTCGTGTAGCTGAGCGAGCCGTAGAGGTTGAACGGAACCGCATCGCGTACACGAGTGTCCTGAAGATCGACACCGAACTTGAAGAAGTGGTTGCCCTTCGTCCAGCTCAACGAATCCTGGTACTGGTAGGTGTTATGGAAGCGCGCCTGGGGATCTCCCGAGGGTGCGCCATAGCCGGTAAGGTCGGTAATGCTGATCGTCGGCGCCAGAGCAAGAGGATTGGCATACGTGCTGGGGGCAAAGTCGAAGGTGAACCCGATGCGACCGTAGGACAGACGCAATTCGTTGACCAGCGACGGGCTGAAGATGTGGGTGTAGGTGATGCCCGCGTTGTGCGAGGGGCCATACTGCGTGGTATCGAAGCCCGGGAGCTGCGCAGGATTGTTCCACACGTCATACGGCGCGCTGAACTTCGTCCGGATGTAACGCAGGTTCAGGGTGTCATTCTTGCCGATGATGTAGTCACCCTTGGCGTCGAATTCGGGACTGTCCGAGGCGGCTCCGAGAGAGCGCTTCACATCGCCAACTTGCACGCATCCGCGATCAATTCCAGTTGTTGGGTCGGGACCCAGAGCGATGCACTGGAAATCGGGAAGGTTTGGATTGGTGGAACCGCGCAGGCTGCCGATTGCCTTCAGGTAATTTGCAATCTGCGTATTGGGTCCGAGCCCCTGGAGGGTGGCAACGCCCGCGGCAGTCGGCACGACCAGGTTATCGAGGTTGGCGGTGGCGCGATATTTGTCCCACTGGTACGAGGTAAAGAAGAACAGCTTGTCCTTCTTGATGGGGCCGCCGAGGGTGAACCCGTAGAGATTCTCGCGATACTTTGCCTTCGGGCTCCCGGCGAGGATGTCGGCCTTGTCGCTGGCGTCGAGAGAGGAATTCTCAAGGCGATCCCAGACGGAACCGTGGAACTGGTTGGTTCCGCTCTTCAGAATAAGGTTGCTGACCGAACCGCCGCCGTGACCGAATTCCGCAGAGTAGGAGTTCGTCAGGACGGTGACTTCCTTGATCGCGCCGAGGTTCTCCGGCTGGATGCCCTGGCCGTGAATGCCGGCGTCGTTGTTGTCCTGGCCTTCGATGAGGAAGTTGTTGGCGCGCGGACGCGTTCCGTTGACGGAGAACGACGTGCCGTTGGTGAAATTGGCGCTGGTAACGGTGCTGACGCCGGGAAGAGTTACGGCGAGAGAATAAGGATTGAGGTTGCTGATCGGGAGGTTTTCGACTTCGGTGTTCGAGATGTTGTTGCTGATCTCGCCACTTTCCGTTTGCAGGGTCTGCGCTTCTGCCTGAACCTCGACGGTCTCGGAGACGCCGAGTTTCAGCGTCACATTGAGCGACGTCACGACCGAGGCGTTCACGGTGATCGACTTCACACTCGTGGTGGCAAAGCCCTTGGACTTGACGGTGACGGTGTAATTGCCGGAAGGAACTGAGTCGATCCGGTAGGCACCGATCTGATTAGAGGTGACAGTGCGAGTGTCACCTGTCTGGAGGGATACCGCCGTAACGGTAGCGTTCTGGATCACAGCACCGCTCTGATCCGCGACTACACCGGCGATAGTTCCGTTACTCGTCTGGCCAAAGGACAGACTCGCTGTGAGTAACAGGACAAATCCCACCACGAAGATGCTATGAAGTAGAGATGATTGCTTCACTTCTGGTCTCCAATGATTGGGTATTGGTTGGCGTTGTGGAAACTCGATCTAATGGGCAGTGAAAATCGAGAACCGGTGGACAGTCAGTTAACGGAAAAGAGTTGCAACTTTGAGACCACAAAGGGCGCTTTGGGAATAGCACTGAAAATATGGAGGTTAACGATACTTGTTGTTTCTATATTGCTTTTAGCTATACATTATGCTGGATTTTCCCGGCAGCTTCTTATGGAAGTACGGATTACACCGTGACCAATTGGCGAAAATACTGAAAGCACGATATCGATTTGTGCTCGCTTTTTTCTGAGAATGTTGCTCACAAAAGTCGAAATGGTGCGTCGAAGGCGCGATCCACGTGCGTATCACGGGAAGCACGGTGTTAAAATCAGTCGTCATCGCCACGACTGGCGGACATTGGTGCAAGACCTTGAGCCATTCATCGAAATCATCAGAGACGCCGGCTCCCCCTCAAGCCAACAAACCTGTTCCCATGCTTGATTTACGCCGGCAGTACGCGACGATTCGCACCGAAATACAGGCGGCGATTGACCGCGTGTGCGAGAGTCAGCAACTGGTGCTGGGGCCGGAGGTGGGCGCGCTTGAGCGTGAAGTCTCGCAGTTTATCGGCGCCACGGAGACAGTGGCGTGCTCGTCGGGCACGGATGCACTGTGGCTGGCGCTAAAGGCGGCGGGAGTGGGGCCGGGCGATTCGGTGGTGACAACACCGTTTACGTTCTTCGCCACGGCGAGCGCAATTGTCCGCTGCCAGGCAAGGCCGGTGTTTGTGGATGTGGACCCGTCGACGCTGAACCTTGATCCGGCGGCACTGGCCGAACGCATGGTGCAGAGCCGTCCGGCGAATATCAAGGCGATCATGCCGGTGCATCTCTACGGACAGTGCGCGGACATGGATGGGCTGGCGGCGATTGCGGAAGAGTATCAACTGGCGATCGTGGAAGACGCGGCGCAGGCTTTTGGCGCGTGCTGGCGCGGACGCAGGGCAGGAACACTGGGTCGAGCGGCGGCATTCAGTTTCTATCCGACGAAAAACCTGAGCGCGTTTGGCGACGCCGGATGCGTTACGACGAGCGATCCTCCGCTGGCCGAACATATGCGTCGGCTGCGCAACCACGGCAGCGCAAAACGCTATTACCACGAAGAGTTCGGATGGAATACCCGCATGGACGGCATACAGGGCGCGGTGTTGCGGGTGAAGCTGCGCTACATCGAAAAGTGGAATGCGCGGCGGAGGGAAATAGCGGACAGTTATGACGAACTGCTGGTGCAGGCCGGACTCACCAAGCCGCGCAGCACGATGGTCACGACCGACGATAAATATCCGGTACACCTGCCGGGAACGTCGCCGAAGGCATTCCATATCTTTCACCAGTACGTCATCCGCGTCGACAATCGCGACGAACTGCGTAGTTTCCTGACGGATCGCGGCATAGGATCGGAAATTTATTACCCGGTACCGCTGCATCTGCAGAGCTGCCTGGAATACCTGGGCTATCGCGAAGGCGTTCTGCCACACGCCGAGAAAGCAGCGAAGGAAGTGCTCGCGCTGCCAATCTTCCCGGAACTCACGGCGGAAGAAGTAAAGACCGTGGTGGACGCGATCGCGGAATTCTACAGCTAGGTAATCGGAAGATCGGAAAAACCGAAAAGCTGATTTGCCACGGATGGGCACGGATTCACACGGGCTCGTGTGGGCAGAAAGCAAATCACTAAGCCGCAAAAACCAGGCTATCTACGGCGCTCCCGGCGAATGGGTGGATGCTTGCGGCGCACTTCCTTCTTTCTTGCGAGTCGTTTCTTTTCGCGGTCGGTTTTCGACGGGGCGGAGCTCGCTGTCTTCTGCGGCTGCTCGCCGGGACCGAGGACGCGCCTCACCATGTTGCCATCCATGCGATAGCGGTGCGGCGTGATGCTGCCATCTTCATTCTGTTCGCGCAAAATGAACGTCGGCTCGGAGCCGTGGTCACCGAAGTCCGCCTGCCCGACAGATGCCGGGAAATAACCCACAATGTTGCGCTCACGATACGCGGTTCCATAGCGATGATGACGAACGTCCCAGGTGAAGACGCGCACCTGGTTGAAGTCATACGGCAGGCCGTCCTTGGGTTCGTTGAGCAGCATGAGGTACTGCGCGACCGGCCCCTTCTCGGGATCGTTGACGGTATTGAGGACAAAGGCGGCCATGATGCGCTGGCCCTCGGCGTATTGCGCAACATCGAGCGGCACGTCGAGGTCGATCATGCGCGCCAGCACCCAGCCGACTTCGCCGCGAGAGTTGCGGATGAGCCACCAGTCGTCATAGACCTTGGGGGGCGGAGGTTGCAGGCTTGGGTTAACGCCGGCAAGTTCGTCCCACACTTCAGGTGGAGTCTTGGTCAACATGCTGGCCGGAGGGCCGGGAGGCGCGGTGCGCGGCGGAGGTTCGAGCAGCGGAATTTTATTTTTCTTCGCACGTTCGCGTTCGGCCTGCTGGCGGGCGAGGTCGCGCTTTACGGCGGCGGCGGCGCGTTCCGCAATAATCTCCTGCTGCTGCTGCCTGAGAATCTGCGCCTGGGTGAGGCGCTCGGCGGTTGCACGCTTGAGGATCTCCACCTTGTCACCGTTTACAAGCTGGTAGAGTCTTTCGGCCTGGCGGTCGGGAGCGATGTGGATGTTGAGTTCGACGCGCGCCACACCGTGTCCCTGCACGGGGTCATCCTTGTTTTCCGCGGCAAGCTGCTGGAAGGCGTCAAAGATTTTCTGATCGACAAGATAGCGCTGCTCCATCCATCCAACTTCGCCGCGTGGCGTGCGCACCTTGACGAATCGGCGGTCGGTGGCAAGTACCTGCACCTTCTCGCCGTTGGTGACCACTCCGGTCTTGTTATAGAGCGCGGCAACGCGGTCGCGGAGAGTGACGCGCGGCGCCGAGACATACATGACCTGGCGGAAACGCGCTCCGCGATTGCATCCGCCGAGGCAGAGCACGGAGACGAGCACCAGCACGAACAGGACGGAGGTTGAGACGCGCGTCTTCATGGAATCCACACCCCAATATAACGCTCGGCGAGGCGCGGGAATATTGCGCGATTAGGCTACCGGCGGGAATGGGTTCCCCATAAATGGAAACGGCAGCCATAATGGCCGCCGTTTGGAATGAGAAATGAAGGTCAGTCGTCGCCGAAGTGGATGTCGATGGACTTGGCCGCCTGCACGAGTTCGCCGTTGGGATCCACGGCCTTCATCTTGCCGATGGCCTCGGAGATTTCGACAAACTTCATGCGGCTGTCGCGCAACGCCACCATCTTGCCGAATCCGCCCTGGGCGATGAGGTCGACGACCGCGACACCGAAGCGGGTGCTCAGGATGCGGTCGAAGGGCGAGGGCGAACCGCCGCGCTGGATGTGTCCCAGCACGGTGACGCGAACTTCCTTCTTGGCGCACTCGCCAATGGCGTCGGCGATGAGGTTGCTGACGGCACCGGAGCGCGGCAGATCGCCGTGCTTTTCCCGGTACTGCCGCTCCACGTCTTCCGGCACGTGCACGCCTTCCGCCACGCAGACGATGGTGAACTTCTTGCCGAAGATGTGGCGTTGGTTGATGAAGCGGCAGATATTGTCGATCTGGAAAGGGATTTCCGGGATAAGGATGACATGCGCGCCGCCGGCGATACCGGCTTCAAGCGCGATCCAGCCGGCATCGCGTCCCATGACCTCCACGACCATGACACGATGATGCGACTCGGCGGTGGTGTGGATCTTGTCGATGGCATCGGTGGCGGTGTGCAGCGCAGTGTCAAACCCGAAGGTGACTTCGGTGGCGCAGAGATCGTTGTCGATCGTCTTGGGGACACCGACAACGGGCAGGCCCTTCTTATAAAGATCGAGGCCGAGTTTCTGCGTGCCATCGCCGCCGATGACGATGAGGCAATCGAGCCCCATGGCCTTGGCGTTGCGGATAACATCGTCGGAAAAATCGCGGACGATCTCCTGGCCGTCGTTCTGCAACTTATAGGCGAAGGGATTGCCGCGATTGGTGGTGCCGAGGATGGTGCCTCCGCGGGGCAGCAAGCCGCTGACGTCATTGATGGTGAGCGGACGCGTCTTCTCCGGCCAGATGAGGCCGTCAAAGCCATCGCGAATACCGATGACATCCCAGCGATACTTAAGAATTGCGGTTTTGACGGCAGCCCGGATGACCGCATTGAGGCCCGGGCAGTCGCCTCCGCCAGTACAAATGCCAATTTTTCTGATTTGTGTCATGTACGTGCCGGGCAACACATGGGTGCTGCCGATATGAAGTTCTCACTCCGATTCTACATCACCGCGCGCGGACTTCCGGGGCTACCCGATAGTTAACGAAATGGATCCGCTGATTTGTCCCGTGGCGGTAACAACGGTGGCGGTGAATGTCACCTGGGTGCTGGAAGCCGAGACGCCGGTGACCACGCCGCTGTTGTTGACGGTGGCCGCCGAAGTGTTGGACGACGACCAGGTGACAACCTGGTTGACGTTCGTGCTGCCGATGAGCGCATTCAGTTGCGCGGTTGATCCAACCGGCACATTTCCGGCGCTCGCGTTCGACGTAACGCTGAGATTCGCGGGCAGTGGTGAAGCCACCACCATGACCAGGGCCGTGCCCTTTACGCTGCCGGATGCGGCAGTGATGGTAGTGGTGGAAAGCTGCGAAGCGGCGGTGACAAGGCCAGCGCTGCTGACGGTGGCAACCGCCGGCGCCGACGAAGTCCACGTCGCCTTGCTCGTGATGTCCGACTGGCTGCCGCCGACATTGACGGCGGTCGCCGAGAACTGCTGGGTGTCAGTGGGAACGAGCAGCACGGCAGTTGGCGACAGGGTGACGTGGTCGAGAGAACTATTGGACACGAAGAAATTGCCACAGCCGGAAATTGCGAACAGCACGCAGACGGAAAGCAATAAAAGTGCGAAGGTAGAAGCCGAGCGCCGCATAAGCAAAATGGCCTCCTGGTGCCATTGTAACCTTGCCCAGAGGACCAAAGTTGCGTATCGCG
This sequence comes from Acidobacteriota bacterium, assembly GCA_021779935.1. Lineage (GTDB taxonomy): Bacteria > Acidobacteriota > Terriglobia > Terriglobales > Acidobacteriaceae > JAJXZT01. The sequence continues at coordinate 196,458 of JAJXZT010000049.1, read as the reverse complement.
GCAAAAAGAAATGGCGCCCGCCTGGACGCCACGTCGAAAAAGGAACTTTGCGAAAGAGGAATTTCGCTAGTGTATGGGACCGCTCTTTCCGCCGGTGATGCTCTCGTCAATCGGCTTGCGTCCGGCGAAGCCTTCTTCCATGCCGTGCCAGAAGTTGATGGCAGTCTCGCCAAGTTTCCAGCAGAGAAGGATGATGTCGTCGCCAACCTTGCAGGGAAAGTCGAGCAGTCCGGTGTCGAGGTCCTTGACCTGCACGCCGATGGCGTTGATCTCGGCCAGGGCGTCCTTGGCGCGCTGCAGGGCTTTCTCGCGCTGGGCCCTGCGATGCGCCCAGTACGGCACATCGACAAAGCGGCCGCCATCGATAAATATCTGCGTGCTCAGTTTCTGGAACTCGCCGTCAATCTCCTCGATCTCCTGCTTGGCTTTCATCGAGCCGCGCAGAAGCGATTCCAGTACCGGCAGCATGTCCTGCGCTTCCTTGAGTGAAAATGTACGCATAGCCATCCGATCGTTAGATCCTATTTTACAGCGCCGGAGGCCAGTCGTTTATTTCACTTCCAACATGCGATCAAGCGCCACGCGCGCCCACTTCTTCACCGGTTCCTTCACCTTGACCTGGTTGACCACGGTTCCGCCCACAAGATTCTCCAGCGCCCAGCAGAGGTGCTGCGGAGAAATGCGATACATGGTGGTGCAGAGGCAACCGGAGTCGTCGAGGGTGATGATCGGCTTGTCGGGGAACTGCCTGGCGAGGCGGTTGACGAGGTGAATTTCCGTGCCGATGGCGAAACGTGTCCCGGAGGGCGCGTCGGCCACGGCCTTGCGCAGATACTCGGTGGAACCGATGCCGTCGGCCTTCTGACAGACCTCCCAGCGGCACTCGGGATGGACAATGACCTGTATGCCCGGATACGCGGCGCGGACTTTGTCGACGTGCTCCGGCAGGAAGCGCTGGTGGACCGAGCAGTGGCCCTTCCACAAAATGACCTTCGCCTTGCGCAACCGTTCGACGGTTTGTCCGCCCTGCAACTGGTAGGGATCCCACACAACCATCTCGTCGAGCGGAATGCCCGTGCGGAAACCAGTGTTGCGGCCGAGATGCTGGTCAGGCATGAAGAGAATTTTTTCGTTGCGGGCGAATCCCCAGCGCAAAGCTCCGGTGGCATTGGCCGACGTGCACACCGCTCCGCCGCGTTCGCCGCAGAAGGCCTTGATGGCCGCCGTGGAGTTGATGTACGTGAGCGGCGTAAGACCCTTGCCTTCTTCGGTGGTGATGCCGAGGCGCACGAGTTGCTCCCAGCAATCTTCCACCTGATCAATGTTTGCCATGTCGGCCATGGAACAGCCGGCGTTGAGATCGGGAAGTACGACGGACTGGTCGGCGCGGGCAAGGATGTCGGCGCTTTCAGCCATGAAGTGCACACCACAGAAGATGATGTACTCTCCACGGGCGCTCGCCGCCTGTTGCGAGAGACGATAGGAGTCTCCCTGGTAATCCGCAAAACGCACCACTTCGTCACGCTGATAGTGGTGCCCGAGGATGACGCAACGTTCGCCGAGCGCGGCCCGCGCCGCGGCAATGCGCGCATCCATGGTGTGATCCGGCAGGACGAGATAATTGTCCAGGGAGCACGAGGAATCCGAAACCACTGCAGTAGCCAAATTTGTACTCGCCTTCAGTTCGTTCGTGGAGTCGCGAAACTTGATGCGTGATTCCACGGGAACGGGGATGTTGAAAGCTTGTGGCGGCTCCAGCCGATGCGCTATGCCTTGCGGCATCCCACCTGCGGGGTTGTTGAAGCCGACATCTACTTCATCTGTTAATGATGCATGAATAAGGGCTTCTGACGCAAATTCTAAAAAAATAAGCTGCTGGGCTACTGAGTGCCTAAGGTGCTGAAAAGCCCGGAAAAAGCGGCTTATCCGCCAATGGAAATGACAAATGGCCGCATTGTTGGCGACTTTGCGGGACATTCGGAATCGCCTGCCCTTTTACTCGTCACACCTTCCATGCGAATCCTCCTCATCGTCATCCCCGATCTAACCGATAAGTCCAAAGTCCCAATATGACGTTCTAAGGGGACATCGAAAGCGATTCCATGGTCTCCACGATGCGTAGCGGGTTATATTGTCGCGATTACTGCGATGCGCTGCAATGCGTAAAGCGGTAACAATTAAATGGCTCGGCGAAAATCTGCCGATCTGAACAGGAGAGTGGTGTGACGCCCTTTTGCAAATGTAGGTTCTGCGCAATGATCGTGGTTCTAGTTGTTGCCGCCTCTGCTTGTACCCAACGGCACCTCGGCAGTTCATCACAAGAGAACTCAACCAGTACGAAAGAAATAAGCAAAACCTGGGAAAAAGAGCCTTCCACCTTCATGTCCATAAAGCTGGGTGCTCCGCTGTCAGTTCCGGAGTGTCCCTCCACAAATAGTTATGGCATCGTCGTGTCTCGTCCTGAGAAGACAACCGGACCATGTGCGGAAATCAGTAAAGACAATTACTTCCTGGGGAACATGAAGGCGTTTTTCAATGTAAGGATGGTCCTAATTGATAAGAATGTCGAAGCGGTTGATGCTACGGTGTATAGCTTCGAATGGACTCTGCTTCGAGATGCCTTGTTGGAGAAGTACGGCCCCCCACAATCAATTACAACCGAAAAAGTGCGCACGCAAGCTGGTGTCGAATACGAGCGTGAAACACTGACTTGGATTGGACAACATCTTACGATTAGGGCCCAGAGCATTGGCTCGGATATTGAAAAATCAACTTTGTCGGCATACTCAAAAGCGTATTCAGCAAAAATCAATGCTGACTATGGGAAACAGAAAACCGACTTGATAAATAGCCTGTAATTTCCTTATCCGCCAATATGCACCATGGTGCGCGAAGGGGGGACAAAGCCGGGTTCGCCGATGTGGTGGCGGGCTTCCTTCTGGGCGACGGCAGCCTCTATGGCGGCGGCCAACTCCGCATCCGAGGCGCCGCGCAGCATGTGGGTATAGAGTTCGTGCTCGCGGACGGAGAACAGGCAGGTGCGGATTTTGCCGTCGGAGGTGAGACGGATGCGCGAACATTGTCCGCAGAAAGGCAGCGACACGGGCGCGATCACTCCGATTTCGCCGACGCCATCTTCAAAGACATAACGCCGCGCCGTCTCGCTGTAACCGTGATCGATCTGGCGCAACGGCATGTAGGCCGACATGCGCTCGACAACTTCGGCAAGCGGCACCACGATCTGCGGCGTCCAGACACGATCCTCTTCCAGCGGCATGAATTCAATGAAGCGTACGACGACGCCTTCTTCGCGCGCGAACCGCCCGAATGGGACAATCTGGTCGTCATTGAATCCGCGCAGGAGAACGCAGTTGACCTTGACGGGCGCAAGTCCCACGCGTTTGGCGGCGCGAATGCCGGCGAGCACGCTGTCGTATCCATTGGGCACGCGGGTGATGCGGGTGAACTCGTCGCGATCGACGGCATCCATGCTGACGGTGATGCGGTTGAGCCCGGCATCGACAAGCGGTTGCGCCATCTCGGCCAGCAGGTGGCCGTTGGTGGTAATCGCGAGATCGAGTTTCTCGCCATCCACGGTGCGCAGCTTCGCCAGTTCACGCACGAAGTCGATGACGCCGTGACGAAGCAGCGGCTCGCCGCCGGTGATGCGGACCTTGGTGATGCCGAGCGAAACGAAGACGCGCACCATGCGCAGATATTCGGCGAAAGAAAGATCGGCAAAGATTGCGCCGTCATTGCCCGTCCGGCAATAAACACAGCGATAGTTGCAGCGATCGGTGACGGAGATTCGCAGGTCAACAATGGTGCGGCCGTGTTTGTCGAGTAAAGGCATCGGGTATTAGGTGCTAGGTACTAGGTGTTAGGGACACGGCAGAAGGACGCAACGTACACCGTCTTTTCTAGTACCTAATACCTAGAACCTAGGACCTTCTTTTTCGGAGAGGAATCGAGCAGACACGACAACGCGCGCACGCCGTTTCCTTTCCAAGCACGGGAGGCGCGGAAGTTTCCCGCCGCACCCTCAACCGGTTGCGCTTCACGCGCCGGAACCGGCATCGCCGCCGCAGCCAGGGATTCCACAGGCCACGGAGGTCGGAAACATTTGCCTATTATACGGGTGAGACGCGCGGCGCGGCGTAAAGTCGCACCAATCGCGGGAACTCGCGCGATTACAGAGTGTCTTTTTGCGGCAGGTCGGCCGCTTCCATCTGGCGCTCGGCAGCCTGCAGGGCCTTTTTCGCCTCTTTCCTGGCGATGCCCTGCTGTTCCAGCGCAGTCTCCAGTTTCTTGCTCGACTTGAGTGCGACGAAGACTTTGGCGGCGTCGAGGTTCAACGACTTCGCCGCCAGCATTGCTTCCGCAAACTGACCGTAGCGCTTCACGCCGGAGTCCTGATACATCTGGTCGAGTTGTTCGGCGGTCATACCGGTCTGCTTTTGCAGCATCTGCCAGGAAGGAAGGCGGCGCGATTCGTCGTTGAGCGGGCCGTGATGCACGCGCTCCACGGCTTCGCGGCGCTGGAGTTCAACCACGTTGGAGTTCTGCACTTCTCCCAGGCTGCGGCCCACGGTGGCGCTGCCGGGCATGCCCGCCTGGGCCATGGCCCCGGCGGAAAAAACGAAGGATAACGTCAGTACGGTTACGAGCTTCATGATTGCGTTCCTTTCCAATGACAAATTTTGATTTTCAGGAGCCGCGCAGGTATATGCAAAAGAATTCGGCGGCACGATTTCCAAGTGAAACGGCCGGGCGCAGACGGCCCGGCCTGGGGAAATGACTCCGCAAGAATCAGTCCTGCTTTTCTTGCGTCTTGATTTCGTTTCGAACCTGGTTCTGCGTGGTTCCTTCGGCGGCCAGCATTTCGCGATGCGTGGTCTTCACCTGCTCGCGGGCTTGCTTTGCATCCACGCCCTCGGCCTGTAGAGCCTTCTCCAGGGACTTGCCGGACTTCATGTGGTCGAGCACCTTGCCGGTATCAACGCCCATGTTCTTGCTGGCGAGCACGGCCTTGCCGAACTCTCCGAAGCTATGCTGGTTGCTGTTCTGATACATCTTCTGGAGCTGTTCGCCGGAGTAGCCGGACTTCTGCTGCAACATGCTCCATGCCTGCGTCTGCTTGGCCTGGTCATTGAGCGGTCCCTGGTGGATCCGCTTCTGGTCGCGCTTCTGATCGCGCGTCATGTCCTGATCCCGCGTCATGTCCTGATCGCGAGTCATGTCCCGATCCCGCGTCTGATCGCGCGTTGTGTCACCTACGCCTCGCTGGCTCTGCTGACCCATGCTGGAACTCTGCCCGCGACCCGAGGTGCTGCTCTGTCCACGGCCTCCGCGTCCCTGCCCAAAAGCGAAGAACGAAGTGACCAGTACGAAAGCGATTAGCGTCTTCACTCTCATGGAATTCTCCTTCGATCAATTTCCCCCACGAACCCAAGCCTTGATGCCCTATGACGGATAGAACACGGCACCAAGGTGTTGGTTACGGGAAATTTCGCTTGTCACAATGAAGCGTGATAACGGGCAGGGAAAACGCAAAAAAGCGCAGGGGCAAAAAAGAACGGGTCCGATGATCCGGACCCGAAGCAACACCCATCTATGGAGAACAGGAGGTTATCCTCATGGAAGAAACACAGCCTCCCGTAGATTGTTGCGCGAGTGGCACGGAAGCGCCAGATATCACTTGTTGCCGACGTGCTCCTACAAGACTCCCGCGCAAGAAAAAAGCCCGGACGCGCCGGGCTTTGTCGAAACGAAAGCGCTACATGCCGTCGTAATTTGGCCCGCCGCCGCCCTCGGGCGGAACCCAGGTGATGATCTGGTACGGGTCCATGATGTCGCAGGTTTTGCAGTGAACGCAGTTCGACGGATTGAGGTGAAGCTCCTTCGCGCCCGGATGCTCCGCGCTCTCCTGCATCTCGTAGACGTTGGCCGGACAGAAGAACTGGCACGGGTTGCCGAACTCCTTCGGGCAGCGCGTGTTGCAGATGTTGATGTCTTCAATGACGAGATGCGACGGCTGGTCCTCTTCGTGCTTGGTGCCGGAAAAATAGAGATCCGTCAATTTATCGAAAGTCAGTTTGCCGTCACCCTTGGCCCAGCCGAGGAACTGGTCGCGTCCGCTGCCCCAGCCCATCGCATCGATGAGATGTTTCATGCGCGTGTGGCCGGCGTGGGCCTTCATGTCCCACAGGCCGCCGCCGGTGACCTGTCCCAGCCCGGCGAAAATCATGCCCTGAAGCATTCCGCCCTCGAAGCCCTGGTGGAAGTTGCGCACCGGGTAGAGTTCTTTCCTGATCCAGCTTGCGTCCACCTTTTCCTTGTAGTGGCCGAGTTGCGCGGCGGAAAAATTATTCGCCACGAGTGCTTCGAACGCAGTTTCGGCGGCCAACATGCCGCTCTTCTGCGCGAGGTGGATTCCCTTCAGCCGTTGCGAGTTGAGGAAGCTGGCCGAGTCGCCAATGATCATCCAACCATCGCCCGCCAGCGGCGGCATGGAGAGCCATCCGCCGTAAGGCAGCGACTTGGCGCCGTAGCGAATCATCTTGCCGCCTTCGAGCATTCGCCGCACAAACGGATGCTGCTTGAAGGCCTGGAGGACGTGTTGCGGATCGGTGCGCGGGTCCTGGTAGTCGAGCCCGGTGACGAAGCCGAGCGAGATAGTGTTGTTCTTGCCACCGTAAATCCACGCGCCGCCGTACTCCTTCGACGTGAGCGGATAACCGGCGGTGTAGATGACTTCGCCTTCGGCGATGCGGCCCGGCGGAATCTCCCACAACTCCTTGACGCCAACGCCGTAGGTCTGCGGATTGCGATCCTTATCGAGTTCGAAGCGAGTGACGAGTTGCTTGGTGAGCGAACCGCGCGAACCTTCGGCGAGGATGGTGATCTTCGATTTGAGGTCGTAGCCGGGTTCGAAGTTCGCCTTCTGCTCGCCCAGTTTGTCGACGCCCTTGTCGTCGGTGCGCACGCCGGCGACCTTGCCGTCCTCAATCAGCAACTCGCTGCCGGCAAATCCGGTGAAGACCGTGAAGCCCGTCTCCTCGACCTTGCCACCCATCCACTTGACGAAGCGGTTGAGCGAGATGACGTAGTTGCCATGATCGCGCAGCGGCGGCGGCGTGATGGGCGCTTTGAACTTCGACTTCTTCGTCAGGAAGTAAACGCTCTCGCGCGAGACTTCAGCCTCGATGGGCGCTTCGCTCTTCCACTCGGGAAGCAGTTCGTTCATCGCCCGTGGATCGAGCAGCGCACCGGAGAGCGAGTGCGCACCGGCTTCGCGCGCCTTCTCCAGCACGTAGATATTTTCCTTGGAGATGGGCGCGTCGGGATGCGCGGTGTTGTGCTCGTCGATGAGTTGCGAAAGACGGAGCGCACAGGCCATGCCGGCGGGGCCTCCGCCGACAATGACCACATCGGCTTCCATCACGGGATGGTCGACGCCAGGAATCGGTTTGCGAAAGAAGATCATAAGACAGTTTCGAGTTTCAGGTTTCGAGTTTCGAGTTAAACAACTTAAGCGATCAGAATTTCGACTGTGGCGGTCGCTTCGACATGGAATCAATCAGGCCATTTAACACGCGAAGAACTTCATCGCTCTTATTGGATAAGGCAACAAAGCGATGATTGTCGATATATCCAAGTTCCGACGATATTTCCAACTGAGTCTGCACCTCAAGTAGCGATCCACGTGCATGACCAAGAAACTGGGAAAATTCGCCCCGCGTGGCTCGTCCCTGCCCTTCAGCGATATTCGATGGCACAGAGACTGACGCCCGTCGCAATTGTGACACGAGTCCATAAATTTCGCGCTTTGGAAAAGACTCGGTTTCTCTATACACGCTTACCGCAAGTTCCTTGGCCTTCTGCCACGCAATGAGTTCTCTATATGAATGCGCCATGAACGGAGCCCTTCGTTTCGTTGTTCTCAACTGTCCGAGCTTATTCGTATTCTGGAGAACTGTAAGCTCACAATTCTTTGCTCGAAACTCGAAACTTGAAACTCGAAACTTTCTCACCAAGCGTTAGACCTTGGCAAGAAGCTTTTGCAGCATCTCGAGACCGCCGGGCCACGGGCCGAATCCGGCGTCGGTGTTGATGTGTCCGTGCGGGCCGATCTCGACCAGCTTCGCGTCCCAGGCGTTGGCGAGAAACTTGGCGCGACGGATGCGGCAATAGAAATCGTTGCTGCTGGCCACGACGGTCGCGGGGAACGGCAGCGGAGCGAGCGGAATCGGCGCGAAGCCTTCGGCCTCCGGCGGGAAACCTTCCATCTCGGTATCCGACGGCGCCACCAACATCGCTCCGGCAATCCTGCGCGGATAGCGCGCGGCCCAGTGCGGAATTACCGTGGTGCCGCAACTGTGTCCCACGAGAAAGACGTTGCCATGGTGGCGCTCCACCGCCGCCTCAATGGTCTCCACCCACTCGGAGCAGACGGCATGATCGAAGTCGCGCTGCTCGACGCGTTCGCAGTTGGCGATCTGCGGCTGCCACAGCGTCTGCCAATGTTGCGGCCCGGAGTTGTGCAGACCGGGAAGAAGTAAGACGACGGGAGGTTTCATAAAAATACTGGTTTCGGACGTTTCGGAAGTTTCGGAAGTTCCACTGCCGGAGACTTCGATGGCAACATCTCCAAAACTTCATTTTGTTAATTACTGCTTCGCATGTTCGTCTTGCTCTTCCCAGTCAGCGAATTCATCAGCCGATTGAGCAGAAACAGCACTTCGCCACAATCCCTCAGGAGATCCGCACCTGAATTGCGAGTCAAGAACTCAAGCTCTATCGCGACTTCCGCCTGCGTCTGCAACTCGAGAAGCGATCCTCGTGCATGACCGAGGAACTAGACAAACTCGCCGGGCGTCGCGCGCCCCTGACCTTCGGCGATGTTGGACGCAACCGAAATCCCGGCACGCCTCATCTGCGAGGTGAGCCCATACAACTCAGACTTCGGAAACGGCTCGGTCGCTCTGTACACACTGACCGCCAGTGTCTTGGCCCGCTGCCACACGATCAAATCGCGATACGAACTTCCCACTCGACCCTCCGAAACCTTCGGCGTTCCAACTTCCGAAACATCCGAAACTCCCGAAACCTCCGAAACCTGCTTTTTACGCCCCTGCCTTCGCCTTTTTCACTTCCTCAATGAGTGGCGGAACGATGTCGAAGAGATTTCCGACGACGGCGATGTCCGCGATTTCGAAGATGGGCGCTTCCGCATCCTTATTAATGGCGACGATGGAACGCGAACCTTTCATGCCGACGATGTGCTGGATGGCGCCGCTGATGCCGAGGGCGAGGTAGAGTTTGGGCGCGACCGTCTGGCCCGACGAGCCGACCTGGCGCTCCATCGGCAGCCAGCCCGAATCGCAGATCGGGCGCGACGCCGCGATTTCTCCGCCGAGCGCGTCGGCCAGTTGCTTGGCCATGTCGATGTTCTTCTGTTCCTTGATGCCGCGCCCAACCGAGACGATGATTTCGGCCTGCGTGAGATCGACGGCCTGCTTCGCTTCCTTGAAAGGCTCTTCGGGCGAGGTGCGCACATCGGCGACTTCCGCTGCGACGTTCTCGATCGGAGCGGCGCTTGCGCCTTCCTGCACCTGATCGCCACGGAAAGCGCCGTTCTGGAAGGTGGCGAACCACGGGCCTTGGCCGGTGAAGGAAACGTCAGCGGCAAACTTTCCCTGGAACATCTGGCGCGTAAAGAGCAGACGTCCGCCCTCGTACTTGTAGCCGATGCAGTCGGGGATGACGGTGCTTCCGAGCGAGGCGGCCAGCTTGGGGCAGAAGTCGCGCACCTGGTAGGTGTGCGGCATCAGCACGAGTTTGGGCTGGCGTTGCGCGATGAACTGCTTGAGCGCCGAGGCGAAACCGTCCGGCGTATAGGCCGCGAGTTTCGGCGACTCCAGGGCGTAGACCTTGGCGACGCTCTTTGCCGCGACTTCCGCCGCGATGCCGGCGATGCCGTTGCCGACGACCGCCGCTTCGATGGTCCAACCGGTTTGCGCCGCGATGGCTTGTGCGCCGGTGATGGTCTCCCACGAGACGCGGTTCAACTTGCCTTCACGCTGTTCGACGACTATCAGGATTGTTTCTGCCATTTCGATATCTCTTCCTTGTGAACTCAAATGCCGCGGCACACTTCCGCCGCGCGATTAAAACTTTTCTTCAGGCCGGCTTACGCTCGCTTGCGAATGACGTAACCCATGATGTTGAGCGCGAGGCCCACCACGCCGAGCACGCCACCGATCCAGGCCATGATCTCGCTCTTGTTGTACCGCCGTGCCGCCGGTTCAAAGAACAGCACCAGCAGCATGAACATCCAGCACATCCAGCCGGCCACGATCATCGCGGTTGCATTTTCACTGCGCTCGGCCGGGTCCTTCTCCGGTCCAACCTGAGGACTGGACATAGCAGCCTCCTTGCGACTACTTCACCGTCAGCGGAGCTTCCACGCTTCCCATGCGTCCCGTCTGGTTTTCACGCACGAGGAAGCGCACACGATATTCGCCCGGTTCCAGGTCCAGCCAGTTGTGATAGGTAATGCCCTGCGAACGAATCGTCGCGACGGCCTCCGGCTTCAACTGGTTGGTGATGGTCCGGCCCGACTGCGCCGCCACCGTGGTATCGAGCTTGCGCGCCACGGCAATAATGTCGAGATTCAGCGCGCTGGAATCGGCCGGCAGAATGTTTCCCTGCGGCAGCACGCGCAATTCGAAATTGACGCGCCGCTTGCCGCCCGCCTCGCTCACTTCCATCCAGCGGCCAGTCAGCGGCAGGCTGGTGTAATCGAAGGGCGAACGGGTACCGAGTTGCAGGTCGGCCTTGCGGCTGGCTTCGGGATCATAAGCAGCGGGCGTGTAGTAGTAGCCGTTGCGCGCGTGCACTTTGCCGTCGGCGTCCTTCAACCGCACCTTCAGCTTGTGCCATCCCTTCGCGGTCGACTGCGGCACGTAGTAGCCGAGCATGTAATACGACTGCGACTCTTCCGCTGCGTCCTGAAACGCCTTGGCGTTGTCGTTGATGTCGAAGTAGGCGCGGCCTCCGGTGCTTTCGGCAAAGGTGCGGAAGGTATCGATCTTGTAGCCGTTTTCGCGGTAATTTCCGGAAGGATCGACCCCGGCGGCGCGATCGTAATTCGTATACGACGCGTCAGCGCCCGGATTGCCGATCTGCAATCCCTTGACGTCGACCGGGTAAACGATCACGTTGGCATCCGCCAGCACCTTCAGCGTGCGCTCGTAGAGATCGGAGAGATAGGAGTCCCTCATGCGCGTGGGATCCATGGGATTGGGGAAACTCGCCGACGCCCAGATCATCGCCTTGCGTCCGGGATAACCCGCCAGACCCTGCGCAATCTGCTGGAACATCTGCAACGTCAACTCAATGCGTCGCTGAAGAACAAATTCGTTCGCGGCATCCTCGCCCTTTAGATAAAGCTGTAACGAGCGCGTCACGAAATTGAGCATCTGCTGGCCGCCATCCGGCGGAGCGCTCGTATCGCTTGCCAGCGATGGCGACGTGGGCGCGGGAAATCCCGCATCCATCGACGTAACGGCCGGCTCGCCGCGATTGTTCATCGGCTGCTGGCTGCGCGGATCGGCCCCGACTTCCTGCACGGCGTTGTAGCGGTTGTTCTCGCCGCTCACCTTTTGCAACGCGGTCAGCAAAAGATTGGTGTCGCCGGTGAAGTCCTGAATGATGCGCACGCCCTTGGAACTCATCACCACCATGCCGATGAGCTGGTTGGGCACCACATTGCGCGAGAGGAACTTGATGACTTCCTTGCGGCTGGCTTCCTGGTATCCGAACGGCGTGTTGACGGCGTCGACGACGATCAGCACCATCGAGCGCGGAATACTGTCGGAATCGAGATTGGAAAACTCGCCCGGCGTAGCGGCCTTGTGGACCCGCGTTACCTGCGTATCGACGGCTTCAAAGACCTGCACCGGGCGTGCCTTGCCGTCTTCCTCAACGATGAAGTTTTCGACCTTCAGGCCGCGCACCGGCTTGCCCTTGTCCAGCACGCTGGTGGGAACCAGCACCAGTTGCGAAGTGGCGCGAACCGTCTGCCCGCTGGCAGGCACAGGAGCGGCGCCCTGCTGCGCACTGGCCATCACCGGGGCGGTGAGTGCCAGGGCAGCGCAGACCAGACCAACCATTCTGTGCTTTTGGCATTGCATTCGCGAGCCCTCCCGGGCTTTCCACTGCGCCTGTTGGCGGCGGACTCGCGAAGCGCCTAACCGTTGGCGTGCCTCATTCGCGTTCCCACTGCCAGCAGGATCACTCCCAGCGCTCCCATGACACTGGCGGTGATCTTCATTAAATCCGTGCCATCACGAAGCGACTGAAAGAAAAAAACTCCGAACATTCCCGACATCGCCAGTACGGCCCAACCGCACACCATCGCGATGGAACCCTTCCGCAGACCGTCAATCCTGGCGTCCTGCCGCTGCACATCCACACCCATGGCACCCTCCTTGGAGGATTGGATGCGGATTCCGGCGGCGCCGTTTGCCATGGACGCCGAAAATCGCGCCGGACGCGGGTTTACAGCACGCGCACTTCGTTGCGCAGCTTGTCCACCAGCTTTTTCGCCACTTCCGCGGGCGAGCCTTCGAGATACTCCGTCTTCTTGGTCTTCTGCGGAACGTAGAGTTTCTCGACCTTCTGGAGGTTTTCGCCCACGGCGCCAGATACATCGTCCCACGATACTTTGCGCATGGGCTTGTTTTTCGCCTGCTTGATGCCGATCAGCGTGGCATAACGCAGCTTGTTGATGCCCGACTGGATGGTCAGCACGGCCGGCAGCGGCATCTCGACAAACTGGAAGAACCCGGCCTCAAGCTCGCGCTTGACGCGGATGCCCGAGTCCTTTTTCTCGATCTGCATGATGATGGTGGCGTGCGGCCACCCCATCAGCTCGGCCAGCAAGACGCCGGTCTGCGCGTAACCGTAGTCGTCCGACTGCAGGCCGGTAAAGATCAGGTCAAACGCATCTTCTTTAATAGCGGCGGCAAAGGCACGCGCCACGTTGAAGGCGTCCAACCCGACAAAGCGGTCGTCCTCGAGATGAATGGCCCGGTCAGCGCCCTTGGCCAGCGCCTCGCGCAACACCTGCTGCGCCCGCGCCGGACCGGCCGTGATGACGACGACCTCGCCGCCATGCTTTTCCTTCTGCCGCAACGCCTCTTCCAGCGCATAGGCATCCGGCTCGTTGACTTCATAGGAAACGTCTTCGCGGATCCACGTGCCGCCCTCGTTCAACTTGAGAGGAGCGTCCTTCTGCGGAACCTGCTTCATGCAAACCAGGATCTTCACCCAACACCTCGCGACCGGCCCATTGGGCCGAAGCATGAGTTCAAAACTCAAAAATGAAATCGGGAGCCGTCACTCGACGGCAAATTAACCCAGGCCCTGTCAGCAACCCAGGCTACAGTTGCAGGACGGAAGAGTATAAACGAGGTCACAGGGCGAAGGGAAATGATGGGGAGAGGGGAAAGAAGGAGACCCTTACGCCTGTTCTGGCTAAGGCGCCATCTTTCCTATTCACCCAACATCGAATTAGAAGCGAATAAACGGGTTCCAAAATGGCGTTCTGAAAGTGGAACCGAGTGTTTCTCGCACCTCGCATCCCCAGCCAGCGGCGGTATTGTACGAACGTCAGTCGATGGACACTTGAACGGTTGGTGCAAGTTCATGGCCAAGGCATTCGCTTCGGTTGCTGTCGCTATGTTGTGCTGGCTGGGGCCTGTGTGTGCGCAGACGCCGTCCGGCACAACCTTCCGCAGCGACTCCCAACTCGTGCTGGTTCCGACCGTGGTCATGGAGCACGGAGAGTATGTCCGTGGGCTCACGAAAAGCAACTTCGTGGTGCTGCACAACCGGAAGCCAGAAAAGATCGCTGTCTTCGAGGAGATCGACGCCGTTCCTGCCGCGACTGGCGCCGCATTACAGGTGGAGAAGAGCGCCTGGAACGTTGCACCCGGAGAGGATCGCCAGGACACGGTGATCCTTCTGCTCGACTTCCTGAATGCAACGCCGGTCACTGCCGGGAGTATTCGCAGAGAGCTTCCCACAATTGCGAAAGGCTTCCTGGACTCGCACGCTGCCGTCGCGGTCCTGATTCTCTCCTACCACGGCCTTGTGCCCGTTCACACCGTAAACGATGACCTGTCTCACTTGCAGGAGGCAATTGAGCTCTGGCAGCTCAAGAAGCCCCTGAAGAACAGTAGCACCGCCGACCCCTCTGTTGGCTACAGCGCCCCGCTCGACCCGGCTCACGCCTCGTATTCCTTACAGCAATATGCAATCGCTCCGGAATATGCGCCCAAAGGACCGATGCATATTGACGCTTCCGGCCTCGACAGATACGCCATGACTGTTCGAGCCGTCGAACAGATCGCACAGGCATTCCGTGGTGTGCCTGGACGCAAGAAGCTGATCTGGATCACTTCAGACTTACCGGAGTTCGTGCAGCGCGCGGCGGGAGTACCCACCGAGCTCGCTCCCAGCGAGACGTCCCTGCGATTGTGGAAGACTCTGATGGACGGCGACATCGTCGTCTATCCGGTCTTGGTGAATCAATTGCAGGCAATTGGAGGATTTAGCCCCTGCGGGAGTGCAATGAGTCCTGAGTTCTCACTGGTTTACAAAACTGGTGGGAGTATTTGCAACGATAAGCCGGAGCTTTGCGTAAAGCGCGCGTTGTCCGATGCACAGCACTACTACGTGCTAGGGTTCTATCTGCCTCGGGACACCAAGCCCGGATGGCATGAATTGCAAGTGCGCGCACGGAGTGACAAGTATTCGGTGCGAAGCCGAACCGGTTTTATCGTCTCGAACCCGGCTGCGCCCTCCGCGCAACCCTTCGACGAAAAGGACTTCCTCGCCAACATCGCACTGGCCTCCCCGCTGGACTACACCGCGCTGCCTTTGAAGCTCGTTTGGACACCTGTCATCAGAAATGGCCAATCCATCATCGAATTGACGCTGACTTCTCCGCCCGGCAACGTCACCGCTGATGACGCCATGTCCGTCGATGTCAGCATCTTGACCTTTATCCGCCGCGAAGCCGCGGAGCGCGGCCAGTATCTTCCGGCCACCGTCACTCAAACGCTGACACCGCCCGAGAGAGACCGACTGGCCCGCAACGGTTTTGTCTTCCGCACGCGCATTCCGCTCGCTCCCGGCCGGTATGGCGTTCGTGTGCTGGTGCGCGACAATGCATCGCAGAAAATCGGATCGGTGTCCGCCGAGATCGATTTCGCCGCGCCAGTTGCACAAAAATAGTAGGCCGCTCCAACCCGCAGGGTTCGCGCTCGCTGCACTCGGGTATGATTCATGGTGATTTATCTTGGAGCGTTTGAATGGCCTTTCCCGGTGCGAAGCGTCTTAAGGCACTCTTGCTGCGCCCAGAGTTCTCTTACCGTCTCTATCTAAAGATGAAGTTCGGCGCCGGGAGCCTCACGGAGAAGCCCGCCGCGATGGCGATGAATGGCGCGCTGAAGAATCGCGCCGCGTGGGAAGCCGCCGACGGCATGGGCCGCCGTATGCATCTTCCGCTGCATCGCGACCCGGCGAAGAACTGGGACCATCTCGCGGCGGTCTCCGCGATTCTGGCCAACACCGCGCCGGACGCTCGCATTCTCGATGCCGGGGCGGAACTCTACAGCAACGTGCTGCCCGCGCTCTTTCTTTACGGCTATCGCAATCTCTATGGCATCAACCTGGATTTCAAGTCCACCACGCGGCGCGGGCCCATCGAGTACCGGCGCGGAGACCTGACGCAAACTCCGTTCCCGGACGGCTACTTCGACGCCGTTACCTGCATGAGCGTCATTGAGCACGGCGTTCCCATCGAGGCTTACTTCCGCGAGATGTATCGCGTGCTCAAGCCGGGCGGGCTGCTCATCACCTCCACCGACTACTTCCCGACTCCGGTGGACACAGCCGGAAAGATGGCGCACGGCGCACCGATCAAGGTTTTCTCGAAGGCGGAAATTCTCGACGTGCTGGAAGCCGCACGTCGTGCGGGCTTCGCACCAACCGGCGACATCGATCTGGAGTGCGCGGAGAAGCCCGTCCGCTGGGAGAAGTACGGACTGGAATATACGTTCCTGCTGTTCACGTTGAGAAGAAGCGCCGCGGCGGCCACACCATCGCATTGACCGCGCCGCCATGCTTGCGGAGCGAGGGCGGGGCGTCTCGTCGGCTGTGTACGCCGCTTGAGGAACCTCACCCCGCCTGCCTCGCCCCGGTTACTGGGCCCAGCGACGCTGAATCGCCTTGAAGCTCACGGCCTGGTAGATCGCTGCCAGCCCTACCAGCAAATACACGATCGAGCTGATCACCGATTTCTCGCCGAATTGCATACCAAAGATCGCGGCCACCAGGTCGAACTTCGCCACCGCCACCAGTCCCCAATTCATCCCTCCCACGACGAGCAGAATCAGGCTCAGAACATCCAACTTCTTCATTGCATTTCCTCACCCGCAGTTGCAGGTGAATGTAGTATCAGGAAAATCCAATTTCATAACAAGACAATACGATCTTTCACCGATACTCGCTTTCTTCTGGCTCAAAAACCTCACAAGTCTTTGTTTTTGAGGGAAAAATGGTCTTTATTTGCCTTCCGCTGTCGCCTTCACCATCGCCGTGGAGAGCCGCGCCAGCGAGTCCTCGGCCTCCTTCATCGATTTCCGGCAGGCAGCAAACTGTGCGCGATGCGCGGCCGAGGCGTCGCTCGTGGAGAAGCCGTGCAGCGTGACGATTTCGGCATCGAGCGCGCCCAGCTTGAGCCGCAGATCGTGCCATTGCGCGTCGATCCCGGCCTGCGGAAAGTACGTGCGCAGCTTCAGCTTCAGCACCTCTTCCGACTGGTCCCACTCATCCTGCAACGCGTTGTAGTGGTCGATGGTTTCGTTGAGCTGGCGGCGGTCGAAGCCCCGTTCATGCGCGGCGACCACCGAGGCGCTGGCCGTAATCAGGCGTCCCACGGCGCGCACGAGGTCCTCGACGGCGGCGTTGGAGAGTTCCAGCCGCTTGTTGAGCGTGGCCTGCTGAACGAGGAATTTTTGCTGCGAGATCCAGTACTGGTTCTGAATGTAGTTGGAAATAAAGAAGACGGCGAGTCCGCCCAGGACCGTGACTACGACGGGCTGGTTGACGGCCTGCCAGAGCTTTCTGCCAGAAGAACTCTTTTCCTCGTCTTTGGGCGCATCCGTCATGAGCGCACCTCATCACCGGCATCTGTCTCCGAGGGGAGACATGGAAACTGTGCGCGGAAAAATCTGCGGCGAGAAGCGCTACTTCATCTTCTTCTTCGGTTCTGGTCTCTTGGCATTACCACAGACTCTGCCGAGCCGGGTTCCCTTCCCCTTCGGTCCTTTTGCGCAGGGCATAGTTACCTCCCACGGGCGAAGCGTAGAGCGGGGACGCGGCGATGGCAAGGGAAATAGCGGTGACGCTCGAAGGCGTGGTTCACACAGGGACTTCTCGCGGCAATGTCGTTTCCGCCGTGCCTCCCGTAACAGAACCCAATATCCGAACGGCCAGCGGAATTCATCGATGGCGAACCGCTCTGTCATGTATAAGGTGCTCATCGTACGGGACCCAAGTCGTACGGGACCCAAGTCATATCCAGGGAGAATTCTCCATGCGAAAGTTCGCATACTTGTTGGCTCTCAGCATTCTTGCTGTCCCCACTCTTTGCCAGGAGGTTCCAAGAGTGGAGGTCTTTGGCGGATACTCTTTGACACACGATAAGGCTCAAACGCGTTCCGGGTGGAACGCTCAGGCCACGCTGAATCTGAATCGGTGGCTTGGCATCACAACAGATGTCGCCGGCCATTACGGCAACACGCACATCGATCTTGGCTTATCGACGATCAACTACACGGACAGTTTGCACACCTTTACGGTCGGTCCCACATTGTCGTACCGCACGTCAAAGTTCACACCCTTCGCACACGTCCTTATTGGAGGAGCGCGCAGCGGAGGAACGTCGACAGTGTCATACCCATCCTTCCCATCGGTGCCGTCCTACAGGCTCAGTGGAAGTGACCATGCGTTCGCCATGCTGACTGGCGGAGGCATTGACGTTAATTTGACCAGGCGCATCGCCTTTCGCCCGGTGCAGGCGGACTGGCTATTGACCAGATTCGGCGGCATCAATTGGAACCGCTTTCGCTATTCGGCAGGAATCGTAATTCGTTTCTAGCCTGCGCGGGACATATGGCGCGAGTTCTCCGGCGAGCGGTCGGCGTGCGATCCCCATCCCCCACCTTTTGGCGGGGCACTTTGCTATAAGTTTCCCTGATACGCCTCATAAATCCTTTGAATTTGTTTACGTCCTCGGCTGGCGGATAGGCTAGTGGTAGAGCGATTGGTCCCGCATCGCTTTACCGTCACCACCGACAACCGAGGAGATTCATGTCGACAGAACTGCGTAACTTTTTGGCGCTCTCCTATGACGAGTTGGAAGAGCTGAACCTGAACGCAAAGGAACAGCGTTTGAAGCGCGTTCCCTTCCACAAGATCCAGGAAGAACGGCTCAAGTACCTGGCCGACGAGAAGCGCATCAAGGCAGTCACCGTGCTTTTCAGCGACCTTGAAGGCCGTCTGCACATGCTCGACTACGACAAGAAGTTCCTCGTAAAGAGCTACGACAACCTGACCTTTGACGGCTCCTCCATCCGCGGCTTTACCGCGCAGCGCGAGAGCGACCTTCGCCTCGGCATCGACTGGAGCGCCTTCTATTGGGCGCCCGCCGACGTCTTCGGCTCCGGCAAGGTGCTGGTCTTCGGCGACGTCATCGACAAGGGTGGTACGCCCTACACCGGCGACATCCGCGGCATGCTCAAGGGCTATGCCGAGGAACTCCACGCCAAGCAGGGCTACACGCTCAACGCCGCCAACGAAATCGAGGGCTTCCTCTTCCAGGGATCCGACGCCGAGCGCCGCTACCACGAGACCGGCAAGTTCGAGTACGTCAACACCGGCGGCTACTACCACTCGCTGCCCGGCGATCCGCTGCGCACCTTCATTGACACCACGGCGGAAGTGCAGCGCGCCATGGGCTTCCAGAACGAGAAGGACCATCCGGAAGTCGCGCCTTCGCAGTTCGAAATCAACTACGGGTATTCGGAAGTCGTCGCCGCCGCCGACCACATCCAGCTCTACAAGCTGATTTGCCGCCAGGTGGCCACGCGCATGGGATTGACCGCATCGTTCCTGCCCAAGCCGGTTGTCGGCGTCAACGGAAACGGCATGCACACCAACGTTTCCGTCAGCAAGAACGGCAAGAACCTCTTCTGGGATCCCAAGGGCGAAGAGAACATGAGCAAGTTCGCGTGGTCGTTCGTCGATCGCATTCTGACGCACGCCAACGACATCTGCCTGCTGCTCAACGCCAGCGTCAACGCCTATCGCCGCCTCGATCCGCACTTTGAAGCGCCGAACCAGATCAAGGCTTCGGCCGTTGACCGCGGCTCCATGGTGCGCATCCCCATCGGCAACGAAAAGAGCGCCCGCGTGGAAGTTCGCTCGGTCGGTCCCGACGCCAACCCCTACATGGTCATGCTCTCGGTTTTCAAGTCGGGCCTCGACGGCCAGACGGCAAAGATCAAGAACCTGCGCCAGGCCGAACGCTACCTGCCGGACAATATCTACACCGCGCTGGAGAATTTCCGCACCGCCGACTGGACAACGACCCTGCTGGGCGAGGACGTAAAGGGCCGCTACGCCGACCTGAAGCAGGCTTCAGCCGACCGCTGCGCCCGCCTGCTCGGCACCTTCGTCAAGGCGCCGGAGGTGCAATATCACCACGACGTCTACAACCAATACCTCTGGAACCAGTTCTAGACTGAATACTCCGCAAGCGCCCTGGCCAATGGTCAGGGCGTTTTGCTTTGCTCAGACTGAAGCTGTCCGCCGCTACTATTCTTCCCCACTCGTGTTTGGTTATGCGGGGGGAGTCGTTATGTCCATTGCGCCTGCCCGCGCGACGGCACCCCCCTACTGGATCGTTCCGATGACAGCACAATCGTGCCGGAAGTTACGCTATTGCCGTCTGCAATGGCTATGGATGCTCCTGCCCACGCTCGTTTTGCTTTGCAACCCCGCACTGCTCTTCGCGCAGAAGCCGTCCACCATCTCCGTCGATGTCAACGTGGTCAACGTCTACGCCACCGTGCGCGACAAGCACGACCACATCATCAATAATCTGACGAAGGATGACTTCACGCTCCAGGCCGACGGCCATCCGCAGACCATCCGTTACTTCTCGCGCGAAACCGATCTCCCGCTCACGCTCGGCCTGCTGGTCGACACCAGCCTGAGCCAGCGCAGCGTCATCGACAAGGAACGCAGCGCCAGTTACACCTTTCTCGACCAGATGCTGCGCGAGGACAAGGACAAGGCGTTCCTCATCCACTTCGATCACCAGGTCGAACTCCTCGAGGACCTCACTTCGTCGCGCTCCAAGCTACAGGCAGGATTGCAATCGCTCTCCGTGCAGCAGCCGGAACTCTCGCGACGGCAGGACGGCGGAGGCAACGATCCTAATGATCCCAACGGCGGAGGCCAGTATCCGCGGCGCAGCGGTGATGATCGCGGCCGAGGCGGCATGGGGATGCGCGGCATGGGCACGCGCCTCTATGACGCCGTCTACCTCGCCTCCAACGAACTGATGGCCAAACAGCACGGACGCAAGGCGCTCATCATCCTCTCCGACGGCGTCGATATCGGCAGCAAGGTCTCGCTCGTCAGCGCGCTGGAATCCGCGCAACGCGCCAACACCGTCGTCTACTCCATCCTCTTCAAGGGGGACGAAGGCGGCGGCTTCCGCGACATGGATCGCCGTGGCGGCATGGGACGCGGCGGGCGACGCGGCGGTATGGGTTGGCCCGGCGGTGGCGGTGGCGGATGGCCAGGTGGTGGCGGCGGACGAAGAATGCCCGAGCGCAACCGTCCCGACGGCAAGAAAATCCTCGCGCAGATCTCGAACGAAACCGGCGGACGGCTCTTCGAAGTCTCCAAGAAGCATCCCATCGAAGAGATCTATAAGACGATCCAGGAAGAACTCCGCAACCAGTACAGCCTCGGCTTTACCCCCGACACCGTGGATAACGCCACCGGCTATCACAAGATCACCCTGGCGGCGAAGAAGGGGCTCATCGTCCAGACCCGCGACGGCTACTACGGGAAGCAGTAACTATATATTTGCAATCATCGATTTATTAATGCTTGGGTGGCCCATGCAAGCTTCCTTTGCTTGCGTGGGAAGCAATGTTGTCCATCTCGACTCTCGAAACTCCCCCTCCCTGACGGTTACCTTCGATACAGGAATTCAGCGGAAAATCATTCGCCATTCCCTTGCCTCTCGACGAAAATGATTGCAGGAATCCCAGGTGTGACACGCCTTGCGCGTGGCTGTAAGACAAAGTCATTGTCGGTAACGTTTTGGATGTTATAAACCTCGGCGATTGACCGAGGGTGCATCATTTCCACCGGAAATGATGATGAGAGAATGAGTAGTTCGCAGTGAGAAGTGCCGCATGGGTTCCATGCCGCTTTGATATCTGCGACGGCAGTTCTCTTCTTCCGCAACGTTTCCCGACACTAAGCTGGCTCACGATGAATTTGGAAGCTCAACTTGCCCACACCAGCATCAGGCTGCATCCGCGCGTACCCGTGGACATCTCTGTGCGCGTATTTCCGCCGCACGGACAAGCCGTACTCGGACGCGCCGAGGATATCGGATGCGGCGGCATCGCCGTCTATGTTCCCGCCGATTGTGCCGTAGGCGACGCCGTCCAGCTTTCGTTTGAACTGCCGCACTCGCACGTACGCTTTGGGGTGAAAGGCGAAATCCGCAACCGTAACGGCTTCCGCTACGGCATCTCGTTCGACGGCCTCACCCCCGACGAATACGCCGAAATCGAACGCGTCGTCCGCATCATCGGGATCACGCACCACGGACGGTGAGTCTTGCCGTCGGGCATGGCTCCCGTCTGAACTCGCACCCCTCTTCACCGCACAGCAGGGATCTACTTTCCTCTTTATCCTTTTAACTTTTCACGTGAGGGTGCCCCATCCTGAGCATCGCGAAGGATGGGATCACGATGGAGATCGCGCGGCATAGGAATCGCACTAATGGCTGAGTTTCAGTATTGCATCATACCCACGTTATCGCCCAGAAGAAGGGCGCGAACGTGGGGTGCCCGGCAAAGTCTATTCCATGCATCCGATCCTCTCTTACGGAATCGGCGGCAATTGTGAATCTGCCAACTTCTTGCAGTTTTCCTTGACTACCTGCTGACGAACGTTGCGCTCCGAGTAGACGCGTAGCCATTCGGAGGGATTTCCTTTTATTGTGTCTAGTTTGGATTCATACCCGTTCAATTCCGAATCACTATGGTTGCAATTCCACTCAACGGCTGCCCGTTGTCGCCTTATATCCCTTAGACTGTTGCAAACGCCCATCTGAGCGGGTCTGGTGAGCGTTGGCGGTTGGCGGTCGAGTTGTTTGGCGGCTTCCCATCGGCACACTTCAACGTAGCGACGATCAAGTGGTGTGTTGTCCGCCCCTTTAATCGCAGTCAGATAGCTCTCAATCGCCTCGATTGCTCTACGCTCCTGAGGCGTCTTTGCGTCGGCCCTCACAGTTGCCATTGCCTTTTGGACATCGGCTTCTAGAACCGTGTTTCCGTTGTCAGCCGACAGGACAAGTTCATACGCATACGATGCATCGTGTCGGAACCGCTCAGACATCCGATTACATCCGATCAGAACCAAAGCAGAGCATATAAGAACATGTACAAGGGTTCGCTTCATATCCGCCTCGGCACATAGATTAATCACAATGTGGAATTCTGCGGAATCTTACTCCTCTTACATCGCTGCTGAAAATGAATTTGAGACACAAAGGTTCACTCTCAGATATAGAACACCTGTGGGACATCGACGCTCACCCGCCTGGGTGTCTCTGGTTCGCTCCCTATTGTCGGGTAATAACGCGGGGACAATGCAACGTGGCTCGCGCAAGCCGCTAGAAGTTAGCCACACGAGGACGTACAATGCCCGGCATGACAGACCAATTGCCGGCAACCCTTATCGTAAATACCTTAAACGGTGCCTTGGGCCTCCTTAATCAGGCCCGAGAGTTTGCAAAGCATTCTAAAGATATCGAGCTGAAGCAGAAGCTCAGCGAGATTCAGGATGCCCTTATGGAAGTCAAAGACGAAGTTAACAAGCTCTCGGATGATAACGAAGAACTCCGGAAAAGGCTCCTTCAAAAAGAAAACGTCAAACTCAAAGGTGAGTTCGGGTACTTCTACAAAGATGGCGACGATTCTCCCCTTTGTCCGAAATGTTTCCAGAAGGATGGCAAAGAGGTTTTCCTCCCGCCGCTTGAAGAATGGGGAAATGATGGCCTTCGAAGAAAGTGTACTGTCTGCGATTATGTGAAATTTGAGCGCCGACCTAAAGCGGACAAAGTGCTGTCTTCTCGTAGCGACTGGCAGGATATATCTGGTTACACTCGGTAGAAAGATCGGTCTCGAGGGCAACTACATCGGGCGCCTTTCGACCGCGCCCTTTTGTTCAGCGATAATGTGGGAGGACGCGTCCCCTCACCGGGAAATCGTCTCGAAGCGCTGCACGGCGACCGCGAGGGACAGTACAGCATCCGAATCAACGATCAGTGGCGCGTTTGCTTTCTCTGGAAGGATGGCGATGCGCACGATGTCGAGATCACCGATTACCACTAGGAGACACCATGGCTAAGTCCCGGAAACTTCCTCCGATTCATCCCGGCGAGATTCTGCGCGAGGAGTACATGGTTCCGCTGCGGCTGAGCATGAACCGGCTGGCGCTCGATCTTCACGTGCCGGTGACGCGCATCGCGGAGATCGTACACGAGCGCCGCGCCATTACGCCGGACACCGCCCTCCGGCTGGCCCGTTATTTCAATACCAGCGCGCGCTTCTGGCTCAACCTTCAGTCCGCCTACGACCTTGAAGTCGCCGAAGACGAACTGGCGCACAAGATCGCCCAGAATGTTCGTCCCCTCCCCGCAACCGCCCGCAACGCCTGCGCCTGAGATCGACAATCCCTCTGCGCCCCTCCGCGGCCTCTGCGTTCATCCTTCGCTTTTGCCTTTCGAAACCTCCGCAACATCCGAAACCTCCGAAACTGTCTTTGTCACCTGTCAAGAGGACGCGGGTGGGGTATCACTCACTTCGGCAGATCGATCTGCTGGAGCGTCTGGCGCAGGACGTCGGCGGAGTGGCGCAGGCGGTTTTGTTCGTCCTCGGTCAGGTCGAGTTGCAGCACGCGTTCGATGCCGTCGCGATGGATCACCGCAGGCAAGCTGAGGCAGACATCCTGTATGCCGCAGAAACCCTGCACCAGCGCGGAGACCGAGAGCACCGTGCGCTGGTCGCGCAGGATGGCCTCGACGATGCGCATCAGTCCGGCGGCCACGGCATAGTACGTCGCGCCCTTGCGCTGGATGATCTCGTAGGCGGCGTCGCGCGTCTGGCGGTAGATGCCGTCGAGCGTGGCCTGGTCGCAGGGGATGCCCTGCAGGCGGCAGTAGTCCGCGAGCCTCATGCCGGCGATGTTGGCCAGCGACCAGGCGGGCACTTCGCTGTCGCCATGCTCGCCGAGGATGAAGCCGTGGACGCTGCGCGCGTCGACCGCGAAGTGCTGGCTGAGCAGGTAGCGGAAACGCGCCGTATCGAGGATGGTGCCCGAGCCGAGCACCCGCGTCCAGGGTAGGCCGGAGAGTTTCCAACTGAAGTAGGTGAGCGCATCGACCGGGTTGGTGGCGACCAGCAGGATGCCGCCGGGATTGTTTTCCACCACGCGCGGAACGATCGAGCCGAAGATCTTCGCGTTGCGCTGGACAAGGTCGAGCCGGGTTTCGCCGGGCTTCTGGTTGGCCCCGGCCGTGATGACCGTGACCGCCGCTCCGGCACAGTCGGCGTAGCTGCCCGCCCAGACCCGTGTGGGGTGGGCGAAGGGCACGGCATGGTTCAGGTCCATGGCCTCGCCTTCGGCCTTTGATACATTCACATCAATCAATACGATTTCGGCAGCCAGTCCGCTCAGCAGCAACGCATACGCGAAGCTCGCGCCAACATTTCCCAGTCCCACGATTGCAACACGATTCGGATTCGCCATCCTGGTTTTCCCCGCCTCTATTCTAGCGGGATTCGCCGGGAATCACTGCATCTCCGACTTCTGCTGCTTCAGCCAGTAAGCGATATCCATCTGCACGCTGGAAGGAACGTGCACGAAGCGCAATCCTGCCGCGCCCGAATTATCGGCCCAGGCGATCTCGCCCTCCATCGTCGCGGGCAACGAACGGCCCGGAATCGTGAACTCGATCTGGAGACGTCCCGAATATGCGAGCGCATCGTCAAGTCCCGAGATTCCGATTCCGCCCAACGTCAGGTTCTCGCTACTGACGCGCGTCTTGCCTCCAGATGCGTTGCGCAACCAGACCGGAACGCGCAACGGACAACGATACGCAAACGGACTGAGAATGATCCGGTCCGAGAGTTGCGCAGGATCGGGAGCTTGCGCCTGGTAGAGCTTGAGCTTGCGGCTGAGCGTGCGGCGCGAAATGCCAAGCTGCTCCGCGGCCAAAGTCTTGCGGCCTCCAGTGCGAGTGAGCATGTCGAAGATTGCCTCGCGCTCCATTGCATCGAGATCCGGAGTTCCGGGCGCGCGAACGGTTGCTCCGGGCAACGACGTTCGCAAGGCCTGAAGATGCTGCGCCTGAATCTCCTCGCCGGTAGCCGCCGAAGCCGCCTGACGTATGACGTTCTGCAACTCCCGCACATTGCCCGGCCAAGCGTACGACTGCAACACCTCGATGGCCGCGCTGGTCAGAGTCTTGACCGGTTCCTGGCGGCGAAGGAAATACTCCGCCAGCGCAACCACATCTTCCGGCCGTTCGCGCAACGGCGGCACACGCAACTGGAAGTGACTGAGGCGATGGAAGAGGTCACGACGGAAATAGCCGGACTCAATCTGTCGCTCCAACGGCTGATTGGTGGCGGCAACGATGCGCACGTCGACATCGACCTTCTTCGTCCCGCCGAGACGGTAATAAGGAACGCCATCAAGGACACGCAGGAGTTTGACCTGAAGGCGCGGCTCGAGTTCGCCGACCTCGTCAAGGAAAAGCGTGCCGTGATTGGCGAGTTCGAAGAGTCCGGGCTTGGAAGTTTCGGCGCCGCTGAAGGCTCCCTTCTCGTAGCCGAAGAGTTCACTCTCAACGAGGTTGTCAGGGAGCGCGCCGCAGTTGATGTCGACCCAAGGCTTGGAGCATCGCAAGGAAGCCTGATGGACGGCGCGCGCGATTAACTCCTTGCCGCTGCCGGTTTCGCCGGTGATGAGAACTGCGTCCGACCCGGAGGCGACGCGGCGAACGTCGTCCATGAGGCGCAGCATCTTGTCGCTGGCGAGCACAATCTCGCCTTCGTCGCCTAAAGGGCAGACGAGAGGAACATCGGACTGCACGACTGTGTAGTTGGTCGCGGACACGATTGCGCCTGAAAGCCAGTGCTTTCCCTTTACTGCTTATAGCAAAGGGCCCGTGAGTTGCATGCAACACATTGAAGGAAGTGAATGAATACGCACCGGAAATGGCCCGAAGTCCGAAGTGGAACTGACGAAGCGGGACTGAATGTCCCGCTGGCCCGGAGATACGGGACACGGAGTCGCGCGGGGTTCGTCGGTGATGTGCGACGACCGTGCAGGATCAAGCACTTGCGAGAGTTAGAGATTGGCGGAGGACGTGCAACGAAGGTGGCGTGCGTTGCTCCTACTCTCCCCTGTGGAGCCGCTCTGGAAGGAGCGGTCGGCCAATTGGCTTAATCCGATTCTAAAGGTGCGCCACATGAACAAAGAAAAGAAAGCGGGCAGCAAACCGGCGGGGCATGCCGTGGCACAAAGGGCAGCCACTGCCGCAGAGGCAGAAGGACATGACACACGGTATGAGTGGCGGGCTTCCGCACTATGGGGTGCGGTGGAACGCTCCGAGGAGGTACCCGAACTAGACGCGAGCGCGCTATGGGGAACGATCCAAGGCGACGCAAGCATCACCTCCGGTTCACTACAGGTCTGAATGAAGGTCCCGGACCATACAGCGAGAGAGAGAGGGAAACGAACATGACCGTGCAAAACCGACATTCGAAACCTCGCGGAACTTCCAGGGCCTGGGCGGTACTGGGCGTGTTGGCGGTGCTATTGGGCGCCACGAACCTGGGGTACGCAAAACAGCGTCCGAAAATCGGGCGCGAACTGATGTGCGACTCGGCGAGCCAGATGCAACTGCCGCCGGGGCTGGCCAAGAAATATCAGAAGGCGTGCTCGCTCAACAGCACAGTCAACGTGATTGTGCAGTTCAAAAGCGATAAAGAGGCGCAGTACGACTTGATCGCAATGCGCTTTGGTGGCCGCAAGCTAAAGCACGAACGGAAGATGCGCGCAATCAAGAGCCGGGTATATGCGATCTCGGCAAAACAGGCCCAGGCGCTGGCTGACGACAGCAACGTGCGTTTTATCAGCCCTGACCGGCCGGTGAAGGCGTCGCTGGACACGGTAACGCCGGCGATCGGCGCCACGGTGGCATGGGAACTCGGCGTGGACGGCAATGGAATCGGCGTGGCCGTGATCGACAGCGGCGTGTCAGACGTGGCGGACCTACGCGATCCGGAGACGGGTAAGAGCCGCGTCGTGTACAGCGAGAGTTTCCTGACGGACAACAAAAACACCAATGACGAATACGGACATGGCACGCATGTTGCGGGCATCATCGCCAGCAACGGTGCCGGATCGTATCCGGGACTGTATCGCAACACGTTCAAGGGCGTTGCACCGAAGGCCAACATCATCAACCTGAAAGTGCTGGACGCAAACGGCGCCGGCACGGACAGCATGGTGATCGCCGCCATCGATCGCGCGATTGAACTCAAGAGCCAGTACAACATCCGCATCATTAACCTTTCACTGGGCCGCGGCGTCTACGACAGCTACGTGGACGATCCACTGGACCAGGCCGTGGAAGCGGCGTACCGCGCGGGCATCATCGTGGTAGTGGCGGCCGGCAACCAGGGCAGGGTCAACGATGCGAACACGCATGGTTACGGAACAATCAATGCCCCGGGCAATGATCCGTACGTGATCACGGTGGGCGCTACAAAGACGGAAGATACGCCTTCGATGCTCGACGATTTGATGGCGAGCTACAGCTCGAAGGGTCCGACACTGATCGACCACATCGTGAAGCCGGATATCGTGGCTCCGGGTAATCGGATTGTGTCGCTGAACGCACCGAACAGCACGATCTCCACGGAGTACCCGTCCATGCAAGTGTTCCCGACGG
Organism: Acidobacteriota bacterium; assembly: GCA_021779935.1. GTDB lineage: Bacteria > Acidobacteriota > Terriglobia > Terriglobales > Acidobacteriaceae > JAJXZT01. The sequence continues at coordinate 168,041 of JAJXZT010000049.1, read as the reverse complement.
ATTCGGCGTGCGCCGCGATGCCGGGGAATTGCGCAGGCCAAGCGCAATATCTGGCGATGAGCGGCACGAGCATGGCGACACCAGTCGTGGCCGGAGCTGCAGCTCTGTTGCTACAGCAGGATCCGACACTGACTCCGGACCAGATCAAGGCCCGGTTGATGAAGACGGCTTGGAAGGGATATCCGAAGTCGAGCGTGTCTTATGACGCGAGCGGCACGAGCTACCTCATCCAGTACGACATATTCACGGTGGGCGCCGGATACCTAGACGTGGCCGCCGCGTTGAATGACACGGAAAAACCGGTAGGCATCGCACTCTCGCCAACCGCCGTGTATGACGCGACGACGCAGCAGGTGTCGCTGAGCCTGCAAGCAGCCAGCGCGGACGGACTGATGGGTGGCGCGGATGGTAGTGGAATCATCATCTGGGGATCGTCGCTGGGCGGAGCGCAAGCGGTCTGGGGCGATGAAGTGCTCTCTCCTGCTCCAGGCGATGGGAGTGGCATCATCATCTGGGGATCCAGTGTCCTCGGCGCGGCAGATGGACTAACCCCACCTGACGGCGATGGAATCATCATCTGGGGATCATCCCTAGCTGGGACTCTCTGGGATACATCTGGCAGCGACGTCGGAATCATCATCTGGGGATCTAGCATCGCAGGAGGGGGAGATGTTGCGCTCCCAGGCGATGGTGACGGAATCATCATCTGGGGATCGTCTCTAAATCCACTTGGTGGTGAAAACTAAGGAAGTTTTGCCGATAGAAGAAACGGCGTCAGCTTCGCTGACGCCGTTTCGACTGTTTTGTGAAGTGCACGCCAAAGGCTGATAAATATGCCATTACGCGCAAAGCTCTTCATCTTTCTGGTCACCATGACTGGGGCGTACTCCGTCTATGAGGCGACGCTTCACCCTGGATGCCAGAACTGGCTCCGATTTGGGACATATCTTGTAATTGCCCTTGTCGGGTCTGGGATGAAGGTGAAGCTGCCGGGGATAGACGGGACTATGTCAGTGAACTTCCTGTTTATTCTCATTGGAATTGTCCAACTCAGCCTGTGGGAAACTCTGCTCATGGGATTTGCAGCGTCGACGCTGCAGACCATCTGGTGCGAAAAACGCCCGACAATCGTACAGATCACTTTCAATTTCGCGATGATTGCAGGGGCAGTTACGCTCTCGTTCCATATCTACCATTGGATTGTTAGATGGGCTGGTCCCCTGAGTGTGGTGGCCTTGATTGTGGTTGGATGTGTCTTTTTTATCGCCAATACAGCTCCAGTCGCCATCATCATTGGGATTACAGAAAAGAAACAATCCATCAAAATCTGGAAGGAATGCTACTTCTGGTCATTCCCGCACTACATCGTAGGTGCCGCGATTGCCGGTCTACTTGGCATCATCAATCGCAATGCCGGATGGCAGAAGACATTGCTGGTGTTTCCGATCGGGTACTTCATTTACCGGTCATACCGGCTTTACCTGGAGCGGTTGGAGGCGGAGAAGAAGCACGTGGAGGACATGGCGTCGCTGCACTTGCGGACGATCGAGGCGCTGGCGCTGGCCATTGAAGCGAAGGACCACACGACGCACGACCATCTGAATCGCGTGCGCACGTATGCGGTGGAACTGGGCAAGAAGATGGAGTTGGAGCACGACCAACTGGAGGCGCTGCGGGCGGCTTCGCTGTTGCATGACATCGGCAAGCTGGCGGTACCGGAGCACATCATCAACAAGCCCGGGCGGCTTACGCCGGAAGAGTTCGAGAAGATGAAGATCCATCCGCGGGTGGGCGCAGAGATTTTGAAGCGGGTGAGTTTTCCGTACCCGGTGGTGCCGATTGTGGAAGCGCATCACGAGCACTGGGATGGTTCGGGGTATCCCTATGGGCTGAAGGGCGAAGACATTCCGATGGGCGCGCGCATTCTGGCGGTGGCCGACTGCCTGGACGCGCTGGCTTCAGACAGGCAATACAGGCGGGCGCTGGACCTGTCCTCGGCGCTGGAAAAAGTGTATTCGATGGCGGGAACGAATTTTGATCCAGCGGTGGTTGAAGTGCTACGGGCAAACGCGGAAGAACTGGAAGCGACGGCACATGTGCAGGCGGAGCCGATGGAAGAGCCAAACGTATCGAGCGCGCTGCGCGTGGAGAAGGACGCTGCGCCGGCCACGGGCTATGAACCTCCGCAGCAACCCCGCAACGAAGCGACATTCCTGTCATCGATTGCGGCGGCACGGCAAGAGGCGCAAACGCTGTTCGAGTTGAGTCATGAGCTGGGAAATTCACTCAGCCTGGATGAAACGCTTTCGCTGCTCTCGGTGAGACTGCGCAAGCTGGTGCCATACGACTCGATTGCGATCTACCTGAAGACAGATGACCGGTTGGTACCGCAGCACGTAAGCGGAGAAAACTTCCGCCTGTTGTCATCGCTGGAAATTCCGGTGGGACAGGGAATCTCCGGCTGGGTGGCGCAGAACGGCAGCCCCATTTTGAACGGCAGTCCCGCGGTGGAATGGGGCAAAGCGGAGATCCCGGCGAACACTATACAGCTTCACTCGGCGATTGCCGTTCCACTAAGTGGGCTGACGGGCGTGATGGGGGTGCTGACGCTCTATCGCGCGGACATTGATGCGTTTACGCGAGATCACCTGCGGATCCTATTGGCGATCAGCTCAAAGGTAGCGCTGTCGATTGAAAACGCATTGCGCTATCAGCAGGCGGAAAGTTCGGCGGTGACGGATTACCTGACCGGACTTCCGAATGCGCGTTCGCTGTTCCTGCATCTGGACCGCGAACTTTCACGTTGCAAACGCGAGAGCACTTCGCTGGCGGTGATGGTCTGCGACCTGGACGGTTTCAAACAGGTGAACGACCACTACGGCCACCTGGAAGGCAACAAGGTGCTGAAGATTTTTTCGCAGTCGTTGCGCGGTGTGTGTCGCGAGTACGACTACGTGGCACGCATGGGCGGCGACGAATTCGTGCTGGTGGTCCCGGGGCTGCGTCCAGACGCGGCGCACGACAAGGCGGCAAAGATGAACGAATTCGCGGGAGAAGCGGGATACAGGGTGTGCGGAGAGCATCTGCTGGGAGTGAGTACGGGAGTGGCATTCTTTCCGGACGACGGCAGCGACGCGGAACAACTGCTGGCCGCGGCGGATCACAGAATGTATGCGGAGAAGCAGATGCATCACGAAGATCGCGCCAAGCTGATTCCCTTCCCCGTACGCCCGGAGCAAACAACGACAGTGAACTAGAAGGGCGGCTCAGGTGATGCGGACAATCCTGCTTCGCAATGCGATGGGGTTTCTGACAACCGTACTGCTGGGGGGATTCCTGGCGGCGACGCTGGTGCGGCTGGCGCCGGGATTCGATGTGGACGAGAGTCAACTTGACCCGCGGTTGGGTGTGTCAAGCGTTGAATACCTGCGGCAGGGACGGCAGGCGCACAGAAATATCGTCGCGTTCTACATGCGTTATTGGCGCAAGGCGCTGCATGGCGACCTCGGCGAATCGCAGATGTATTCACGGCCAGTGTCGGAGTTGATCCGCGAAAGGGCGTGGACAACCGTGAGGATTGCCGGCATGGGGCTGGCAGCCGCATGGGTGATATCGCTCGGGCTGGCCATTGTGGTTTGCAAGAGCAGAAAAAGAACCGTGGACGTGGGGACGATGTTCACGGCAGGGACGCTGCTATCGGTCCCGGCGGCTGCGATTGGACTGTTAACGGTAATGGTGGAAGGCTCGGCGGCAATCGCCATTGCGCTGATCGTTTCGCCACGTCTCTACCGCTACTGCAGAAATCTGCTGGCGTGCGCGTACGAGCTACCGCACATCCTGGCGGCACGAGCACGCGGCATCAGCGAAACACGCATCCTTCTGTTTCACGCGCTGCCGTCGTGCGGGCGGTCCCTGCTGGCACTGGGAGGAGTGTCGGTGAGCATTGCGATTGGAGCAGCGATTCCGGTGGAGGCGTTGTGCAACCTGTCGGGAATTGGGCAACTGGCGTGGCAGAGCGCGCTGGCGCGAGATCTTCCGCTGCTGGTGACGATCACGATCCTGGTGACGGTGACGACACTTGCGGCGAATTCGTGCGCGGAAATCGTAAGCGAAGCGTTGCATCTTCCACAGTCATGAAACTCCTGCGCAAACTCGCCTGGATCATCCTGCTGACGGTTGCGGCGCTCTCCGCGATGGCCAGCGTGCTTTCCACGTCCGGATACGCGACACAATTCCGCGAAGAAACGAGCGCCGCGCCTTCACGCCAACACTGGCTGGGAACGGACGAACTTGGCCGCGACCGCTTTGCGCGGCTGCTCTACGGAACAAGAATTTCCCTTGGGCTGGCGCCTGTGGCGGCGTTGCTTGCGACGGCGCTGGCAGCGGCAATTGGCGGCGGGGCGGGGTATCTCGGCGGAAGATGGCAACGCGGAATGACGGTGATGATCGACCTGTTTCTCTGTCTGCCGTGGCTGTTCCTGCTGGTGATTGCGCGAGCGATGCTGCCGCTGAACGTTTCTCCGATGGTTTCAGTGCTGGTGACATTCGGTCTGTTGGGTGCGTTGGGATGGGCAGGCCCGGCGCGCGTAGTGGCGGCATCGGTAGCTGCGTTACGCGATTCCGAGTGCGTTCTGCAAGCGAGGGCGGTGGGTACAACGGAATGGCGGATTCTGTTGCGCCACATCTTTCCACGACTTCTGCCGATATTGTCAGCGCAGTTCCTGATCCTGGTGCCGGTGTTCGTGCTGAGTGAAGCAAACCTGGGAATGCTGGGACTGGGAGTGGCAGAACCGCTACCGTCATGGGGAAGCCTGCTGCGCGAAATGGAATCGCTCTACGGATTGACGAGCGCTCCGTGGCGGTTGGTGCCGCTGGGATTGCTGATGCTGGTGGTGAACAGTTTGCAACTGGTCATGGGTGACGAGGAGACAAGCGCATGAAAGCGTTTCGAACTTTAGGTCTGGTGCTGTTGGCGGCGGTGATGACGTTGACCGCAATGGCGCAATCGGCGGGCGAGTTGCGCTTCTGTCTCCGGTCAGAACCGAGGACGTTTGATCCGCTGCTGGTTTCCGACGAGGCTTCCGACACGGTGCGCTACCTGACGGGTGGGGTGCTGGTGCGAATCAACCGGCAGACCCAGACACTGGAACCGGAGTTGGCGAGTTCATGGAAGGTATCGAAGGACTCACGCTCGATCTCATTCGCGCTGCGCGATCGTATTTTCTACTCGGACGGTTCGCCGTTTACCGCGGACGATGTGGCGGCGACGGTCAAAAGAATGATGGCGCCGGAAACTCACTCGCCGATGGCGGATGCGTTTGGGGCCGGCGGAGAAAAGACAGACATCAAGGTGCTGTCGCCAACACGAGTGACGATCACGTTCGCAGCACCGATCGCGGGACTGGACCGGCTGTTTGACGAAGTGGCAATCGTGTCATCGCGCTCGCCGAGAAAAGAGATGGCCGCACTCGGTCCATACTACGTCGCCGACCACAAGGCGGGATCGTACGTCTACCTGCGGCGAAATCCAAACTACTGGAAAAAAGACTCCTCGGGACAAGCGATGCCATATATCGAGGCGATCCGGCTGGACATACAGGCGAACCGCGACATCGAACTGCTGCGCATGCAGCGCGGAGAGATCCACCTGATCAATTCGCTGGATGCGGAGTATTTCGATAGATTGAAGTCGATCAATCCTTCGCTTGTGTATGACGCGGGACCGTCGCTTGACTCCGAGCAGATGTGGTTTAACCAGGTTCCGAACGCACCCGTCGCGGCGTACAAGCTGAAATGGTTTCGCTCGTCAAACTTCCGCCACGCCGTGTCGATGGCGATCAACCGCGCGGACCTGGCGCGAATAGTGTTTGGTTCTCACGCGCAGCCGGCAATTGGCCCCGTGTCTCCGGCAAACAAATTCTGGTTTAACCGGAAACTGCGCCCGACCCAGTACGACACTGGAGTGGCACTTCGGCAATTGCAGCAAGACGGGTTCCGGCTGAACGGCGGCGTGTTGCGCGACCGCGAAGGCCATGCGGTGGAGTTTTCGGTGATCACGAACGCAGGAAACAAATATCGCGAGCGGATGGCAACGATGATTCAGCAGGACCTAGGAAAGATCGGGATACGGCTGAATATCGTGACACTGGATTTTCCGTCGCTGATTGAACGCATCGCGGAGAAATTCAACTACGAAGCAGCGCTGCTGGGCACGGTGAATGCGGGACTCGACCCGAATGAGCAGATGAACATGTGGCTGAGCTCGGGAGAAAACCACCAGTGGAACCCACGACAGAAATCGCCGGAAACCACCTGGGAGGCAGAAATAGACCGTGCAATGAAAGCGCAGTCGCAGCTATCGAACCCGATGAAGCGCAAGGTGTATTTCGACCGCGTGCAGGAAATCGTGGTAAGGGAAGCGCCATTCATCTACTTGGTGAATCGCAATGCACTTTCGGCAATTTCGACAAGCATTCGCGGCGCGGCGCCGGTGGCGATGCGTCCGCAGGCGTATTGGAATATTGAACGGATGTCACTGACGGACGGGAAGAAGGTGCACTGATGGAGACAACGACTCCATTGCTGGCGGTGGACGTTTCGGCCCGCTATGCCGACGGGCACGATGTGCTCCGCAGGGTTCGGGTGACGGTAGAGCGCGGAGAGATTCTTGGGTTGGTGGGCCAGAGCGGTTCGGGCAAGAGCACGCTGGCGCTGGCCATCCTGGGATTGCTGACGGCCAAATCGGGAAAAATCGCAGGCAGCGTTCAATTGATGGGCCGTGAGCTGATGGGGCTGCGTCCGAGGGAGATGAGGGAGTTGCGTGGCAGAGAAATTGCGCTTGTGCTGCAAAGCCCGCTCTCGGCACTGAATCCAGCGCTGACAATTGGAGCGCAACTGCGGGAAGCGTGGATGGCGCACGATCCGGAGAAGCAACACTGGCTCAAGCAGGCACGCGAAGGATTGCGCAGCGTAAGCCTTCCCGACACGGATGATTTCCTGGCACGGCGACCGTCGCAGATCAGCGTGGGACAAGGGCAGAGAGTGCTGATCGCAATGGCAACGATGCATCGCCCGGCGCTGCTGATTGCCGACGAACCAACAAGCGCACTGGACATGATTACGCAGGCGGAGATTCTTGAGCTGTTTGCGAAGTTGAACCAGGCGTATGGGATGGCCATCCTTTATATATCGCACGATCTGGCATCGGTCTCCACGATCTGCCACCGGATCGCGATCCTGCATGATGGCGAGATCGTGGAGTCAGGCAAGACAGAAGAATTGTTTCGCGCGGCGCGGCATCCGTATACACAGCAACTATTGTCTTCTTGCCCGCACATTCTCGCGGAGCCACCGAAGGAAGAGGATATGGACGAGAATCTCTGGCCGACGGCGCCCGCGGGAGTTCTGCAAGGCGCACTGCACTCCCACACGTACCACGACTGCGGGCGATAGGATATTTGATTCGCAGGAACGCAAGGGCCGCACGGCGCATACCTAGTCCAAATCAACTACGGGACCCCGAGTCCTGACCGCCGGAGCCGCCGCAGTTCCACTGCTGGCATACTCGAAAGCGGAAGCAAGATCCGCGACCAGGTCGGACTCATCCTCGATACCGATGGAGAGACGGACAAGATCCAAAGCGAGCGAACGGGCGGCGCGCACTTCCGCAGGAATGCTGGCATGGGACATGCATCCCGGCAGGCTTATAGAACTGTTAACACTGCCGAAACTCACGGTGATGTGGAAGAGCTTTACGGCCTCCACGAACCGGCGGGAGAACTCGTAAGAGCCAGTCTCAAAACTAATGACAGCTCCGGCGCCGCGGGCCTGCGTAGCGTGGAGCGCATGGCCGGGATGGCTGGCGAGTCCGGGATAGTGCACCTTTTGCACGAGCGGATGAGAAGCAAGGAACTCTGCAACGTATTGCGCGTTGCGCTGCTGGCAATCGAGACGGAGTTTGAGAGTTTTCAATCCGCGCAACAGGAGATAGGAATCAAACGGACCAAGAGCGCTGCCTTCGCCATTCTGCAGGAAGTAAATCTGCTCGGCAAGTTCGGGGTCGCTGACGGCGACAACACCGGCAGTGACGTCGCTGTGTCCGCAAAGGTATTTCGTCGCCGAGTGAAGCACGATGTCGGCGTCGAGGTCGAGAGGATTCTGGAGATACGGCGACATTGCGCTGTTGTCGACGCACAACAACGCGCCATGTCGATGAGCTAGTTCGGCAAGTGCGGGAATGTCCGCAATGCGCAGCAGTGGATTGGTTGGAGACTCAATATAGACGAGCTTGGTTGCCGGCGTGAATGCATCGCGAAAAGCCGTGAGATTGCAGGCATCGGCATAGCGAACGCCGATGCCAGTGCGGCTGAGTATGCGCGAGAAGAGACGATAAGAACCGCCATAGAGATCATCGCCGGCAAGTATTTCTTCACCCGAGGCGAGCAGGCGCGTGACAGCAGTGATGGCAGCTAATCCGCTGGCAAAACAAAATGCACGCGATGCGTTCTCCAGTCGCGCCAACTGCTCCTCGACAACACTGCGAGTGGGATTGCCGCTGCGCGAGTAATCGTAAGGGCCAAATCCGTCAGCACGCTCCTGCTCGAAAGTCGCAGTCTGATAGATGGGCGTGGCCACGGGACGATAGGGATCGCCGGGACAGGCATCGAAGTTAAGAAGACGGGTTGCGAATTTCACGAGATCCTCCGCTCTGCAATCGACAGCGAAGCTGGGCGTAGTTTGCCCGAGCGATGCAGTTCGAAGATGTCGCCGATGACGGCTTCCGTGGTGGGCCAACGGCCAGCACCCTTGCCGCGTACCTGGAGCAATTCCCCGGATGCGGAATGAACAACAAGGCAGTTTTCTTCGTTGCGCGTGTTGGCGAGAGGATCGCCGGCGTCAACGGCAGCAGGGGCGACTCGCGCACGGATTCCGTCTGCGTGGCGCTCGACTTCACCGATGAGCCGCACGACTCGACCGGATGCAGTGGCGTCGCGAATAAATTCGACGTCGAGGCCTTCGATCCCCGTGCGCGCGATCTCCCCAGGCTCAATCCACGCACCGAAGGCGCTGTGGGCGAGCAGAGAAAGTTTATGAGCGGCGTCGCGACCGTCAAGATCGGAACTGGGATCCTGCTCGGCAAATCCAAGGCGCTGCGCTTCACACAGAGCTTCGTCGGGATCGAAACCTTCGGCGATGCGATCAAGGACAAAGTTCGTGGTGCCGTTGATGACTCCCTGCACGCGATGAATCGATGCATCAAGCGCGAGGCGACTTACCTCTTCCAGCATTGGAACGGCTCCGCCAACGGCGGCCGAGTAGAGCAATGCGACACCCTTTTCAGCAGCGATGTGGCGAAGCTCCTGGCCCTTGTGTGCGATGACCAGTTTGTTTGCAGTAATGACGTGCTTGCCGGAGCGAAGCGCAGCTTCAATCAATTCCGCAGCAGGAGAGAGGCCGCCAATCAACTCGATGACAAGATCACAATCGCTCTCAACTACCTGCCACGGGTCGTCGGTAAGCAGTTCACGCGGGATATCGCGATGGCGAACGACGTTGCGAACTGCAACTTTGACGACGTCGAAGTAGTCTGGAATTTCAGACAGACGACGGTAAACGCCGAGGCCAACCGTGCCCGCACCGAGCAACCCAACACGCACTTGCGGAAGGTCCGTGCGATCGGTGTAGAAGATCGGCGCGCTGTCATTGATCGTAGTTGGCGAAGTGGAACCAAGGGTCGCAACTTCAATCGGCAGGTGATGATGGGCGGCGTAATCGATTGCCTTGGCCTGTACGAGACGGCCAGCAATCTTGCGGGCTTCGGCGAAGTGAATGAAACGGTAACGGCGGGGATATTTTCCGAGAGCGGGATCGGACTCGAAGACTCCATCGACATCCTTGATCAAGCGACATCGCTCCGCGCCAAGTTGCTGCGCGACGAAGACGGCAGTGAGATCGGACCCGCCACGCCCGAGGAGACAAATGCTGCCATCGTGCTGGCGCCCCACGAATCCGGGGACTACAACGACAGCGTGCTTCTCCAGTGAGCGGAAGACCGCTTCCGCATCGAGACTGACGGGTTCCGAGTCGAGCACGGCACCCTCGGCCCGCAGACCGAGACGTGACTCGTCAAAAATGGACGCCGGCACGCCAGCGCGATCGAGCGCGAGCGCGAGCAGCGCGGATGATTGCGCCTCTCCGGTGGAGACGAGGGCGGCAATGGCATGCTCGTTGATGCGGTCTCCGTAGGCCTGCGATTGCGCGAGCAGTTGGTTGGTGGATGATCCGATGGCGGAGACGACGGCGATTACTCGCTGCCCCTGGCGCACCCAGCGGTAGATTTCGTGCACGGCGTGCGCGAGATCTTCTTCTTTTCGCAGCACGGAGCTGCCGAACTTGAGAACGATTATCGGGTAGCGACGCATTTGTCTCCTCCCACAACTGCGGCATCCTTGCCGGCAACTTCCGCTAACGCACTTTCGAGATCGGCGATGATGTCCTCCGGAGCTTCAAGCCCGACGGAGAGCCGGATCAAACCTTCGGTGATTCCGATGGCCTCGCGCTTGGCGGGAGCCACGTCGGCATGCGTCATGGAGGCCGGATGCGTAATGAGGGTTTCGACCGCGCCAAGATTTTCAGCAAGAGAACAGAGCTTCACGGTATTCATCAGGGCAATCGCCGCCGGAGAGCCGGCCTTCAGTTCAAAAGCGATCATGCCGCCGGGAAGCGATTGCTGGCGTTCCGCAAGAGCTTTTTGCGGGAAGGAATCAAGCCCGGGGTAATACACGCGCGCGACGGCAGGATGTTTCTCCAACCATTGAGCGACCGCCAATGCGTTCTCAGAATGAAGTTTGATGCGGGCCGGAAGAGTCTTGAGTCCGCGAAGAGTCAGCCACGACTCGAAGGGCGACTGAATACATCCGAGCGTTTTGCGAATGAGGCGGAAGCGGTCAAGAAGTTTCTGATCGCGCGTTGCGAGCGATCCACCGACGGTTGAGTTGTGGCCCTCGATGTACTTGGTGGTGGAAAGAACCTCGATATCAGCACCGAGTTCGAGCGGCTTCTGCACGACGGGAGTGAGAAACGTATTGTCAACGGCGAGAAGTACGCCCTTGCGACGGGTGATGGAAGCGATGGCGGCAATGTCGCAAAGCTTGAGCGTCGGATTGCCGGGAGATTCGACAAGCACGAGCTTCGTCTTAGCGGTGATGGCGTCTTCCACCTGCTGTGGATCGGCAGCATCGACGAATGTGCACGAAATGTCGAGGCCTTCAAGCACCTGCTGGAAGAGGCGAACCGTGCCACCATAGACGACATCGCCAAGCACGGCGTGATCGCCGGACTTGAGCACCGACAGACAAAGAGTCGCGATGGCGGCCATGCCAGTTGCGAAGCAAACCGCGGGCGGAGTGTGCTCGAGCGCACCGAGTGCACGTTCAAGCGCGTCCACGGTGGGGTTCGCCGCGCGCGAGTAGGTGAAGCCCTTGTGCACGCCAACAGCTTCCTGCACAAACGTTGTGGACTGATAAATCGGAGTGAGGATCGCGCCGGTGGCCGAATCAGGCGAGAGCCCGCCGTGAATGGCGAGCGTGGATACACGAAAATCTTTGTCGGATGACAAGGTAGTCTCCCTTCGAGGCTATTGAGCGAAAAGTGGCTAAAAACAAAACCGCCGCCAGTTGGGAACCCCCAGGCGGCCGCTCAGTGAAGGGAGATTTGTGTTTACTCAGACTCCCGACGCCGGCATGACACCACCTGGGGTGCACATGGCCATAGGCATTCGCGAGTTGCTGAGCAAGTGAAGCATAACTTTGATTCCGACCGCGTCACACAGGTCAGTGACAAGAATTTTAGCAGGACGATCGAATTTGTCAAATCCTCTTTTCGCGCATCCCCGGAAGCATTACGAGCCGCCCACACCCGAAAGCCACGACGGACGGGCGATTTCAAAGCGAGCGATGTCATCCTGATGGCGCAGCGTGAGGCCAATATCGTCGAGGCCATTCAGGAGACAGTACTGCTTGAAGGGATCGATGGGGAAAGCAGCCGCGAATCCGAATGCATCGGAAACAGTCGCCTTCTCGACGTCGACGGTCAGTTCGTAATTCTGTTTTGCTTCTGCATTCTGCAAAAGGTGCGCAACCGAATCCTCGGGAAGAACAACGGTCAGCATCCCGTTCTTCGAACAGTTTGAAAGAAAAATATCCGCAAACGATGGCGCGATGACGACGCGGAAGCCGAAGTCGGAGAGCGCCCAGGCAGCATGTTCGCGCGAAGAACCACAGCCGAAGTTGCGACCGGCAACAAGGATGCTGGCTCCCTTGTAGCGAGGCGAGTTGAGCACGAAGCCGGGGTCCGGCGAACCATCGGCGCACAAACGCCAGTCGTAAAAAAGAAAGTCGCCGTAGCCGGTGCGCTCAATGCGCTTGAGAAACTGCTTCGGAATAATCTGGTCCGTATCAACATTGGAGCGATTGAGCGGAGCAACGAGTCCCTTGTGTACGCGCAGTGGTTGCATGACTCAGTCCTTGTAATCCCAGCTACGAACATCGGTGAAGTGGCCCATCACGGCAGCGGCGGCAGCCATGGATGGACTGACGAGGTGCGTGCGTCCGCCTCTTCCCTGCCGGCCTTCGAAGTTGCGATTGCTGGTGCTGGCGCAGCGCTCGCCGGGAGAAAGAGTGTCCGGGTTCATGCCGAGACACATGGAACAACCGGATTCGCGCCACTCGGCACCGGCGTCCTTAAAGATGCGGTCGAGACCTTCCTGCTCGGCGGCGGCCTTTACTGTTTGCGAACCTGGGACGACCATGACGCGCACCTTGGGGTGAACGTGATGTCCGCGAAGCACACGGGCGGCGGCGCGAAGATCCTCGATGCGCGCGTTGGTGCACGAACCGATGAAGACACGATCAACAGCGACATCGGCAAGCTGTGTGCCAGGACGCAGATCCATGTATTCGAGGGCTCGACGAATCGAAACGCTCTCGGCATCGGATGTGGCGTTCGCGGGATCGGGGACACTCCCGGTAATTGGCGCCACCATGCCGGGGTTAGTGCCCCACGTGACATAAGGCGTCAGCAACGCGGCATCGATTTCCACGACGCGGTCGTATGCAGCACCCGGATCGGTAGCAAGCGATTTCCAATGCGCAAGGGCTGCGTCCCACTCCGCACCCTTGGGCGCAAATCGGCGGCCTTCGAGATAACGGAAAGCAGTCTCGTCGGGAGCGACCATGCCGGCACGCGCGCCGGACTCGATGCTCATGTTGCAAAGCGTCATTCGCGATTCCATCGAAAGCGCACGGATGGCTTCGCCGGCGTACTCGATGACGTAGCCGGTACCGCCGTCGGTCCCGATACGTCCGATGATTCCGAGCGCAAGATCCTTTGCCGTGACACCCTCGGGCAACTTGCCACTGACCTCGACGCGCATGGTTTTAGGCATCTGCTGCAGGAGACATTGGGTGGCGAGCACGTGTTCGACCTCCGAGGTTCCGATGCCGAAGGCGAGAGCGCCGAATGCGCCGTGCGTGCTGGTGTGGCTGTCACCGCAAACAATCGTCATGCCGGGGCGCGTGAGTCCAAGTTCGGGACCGATGACATGCACGATTCCCTGCTCGACGGAACCAATATCGAAAAGACGAATGTTGTTTTCCGCGCAGTTCGTGCGAAGAGCCTCGACCTGACGGGCGGCGACAAGATCCTTGATATCGAATCGATCGGCAGCCGTGGTAGGGACATTGTGGTCAACGGTGGCGACGGTGAGATCGGGACGCCGGACTTTGCGACCGTTGATACGAAGCCCTTCAAACGCCTGAGGCGAGGTGACTTCGTGAACGAGATGCAGGTCGATATAAAGCAGCGCGGGCTCGCCCTCAGCTTGACGGACGAGATGCTGCTCCCAGATTTTTTCGAATAGCGTCTTTGGATTCGGCATGATGACTACACTGCATGATAGGCCATGCGGCGATTAAGTAGATCGGCAACCATTCGCTCCACGGCACAGCCAACTTCCTGCGTGTGCGCAGTACCACGACCGCCGGCAGTTTGCAGATCAGGCGTTACGAGCCCCGAGTCAAGAATCGCGACGATTGCCGACTCGATATCGGCGGCATCGTGTTCAAGCTTGGCGGTGTGCCGCAGCAGCATCGCCGCGGAAGCAATCGCGCCAAGGGGGTTGGCAATTCCCTTCCCTGCAATGTCAGGCGCGGAACCGTGGACAGGCTCGTAAAGATCGATGGCGCCGCCGATGGTGGCCGAAGCGAGCATGCCAAGAGAGCCGCTGATGACGGAAGCTTCATCGGAGAGGATGTCGCCAAAGAGATTCTCGGTGACGACGACATCGAAGCGCCGGGGATCAAGGATCAGTTGCATCGCGAACGAATCCACCAGGCAATGTTCCAGCGTGACGTCGGGATAGTCGCGCGCAACGTCGTTGACGACCTTTCGCCAGAGACGCGAAGTTTCCAGCACATTCGCCTTATCAACCGATGTGAGCTTCTGGCGGCGACCGCGAGCGAGTCCGAAGGCTACCTTTGCGACACGGCGAACTTCTTCCGCTGAATAGCGCATGGTGTTGTAGCCGTTTTCGTAAGCGTCGTCGACACCACGCGGTTCGCCAAAGTAAAGACCGCCCAGCAACTCACGAACGAATAGCACGTTGGCGTCCTTCAGAATTTCCGGGCGAAGGGGTGACGACGCGGCGATGGAGTCGTAGGCAACCGCAGGACGAAGATTGGCGAATCCGCCAAGCGCCTTGCGGAGCTGCAAAAGGCCGGCCTCCGGTCTCTGCTGCGGAGAAAGCGAGTCAAAGCCGGGGCCGCCAACCGCACCGAGCAACACGGCATCACTGTCCAGGCAGGCATCCATTGTCTTGCGCGGAAATGGATGGCCTTCTGCGACGATGGCCGCACCGCCGATCGGACACTCATTGAATTCAAAGTTGTAACCGTTGATGTCCGCAACCGTTCGCAGGATGCCCACCGCTTCCTGCGTTACTTCAGGTCCAACTCCGTCTCCGGGGAGAACCGTGATCCGCAACTTCATTGCATCACCGCCACCGATTGTCCCTGCGAGTGATCCTGCGGAGGACGATTCGCAAGGAGCGAGATCAAATCCTGATCGTAGATGCGCTTCTTGCGGTCGGCAAGTTGAATGAAGCGTTCATAGACGCCCTGGAGGTCCTGTTTGGTCAGCTCATAACCAAGCTCGTGGAAGCGCATGTGGAGGGCATGGCGTCCGGAGTGCTTGCCGAGCACCAGGTGATTGGCGGAAACGCCGACGGACTCCGGTGTCATGATTTCGTAGCACAGGGGATTGCTGAGTACACCGTGCTGGTGAATGCCAGCCTCGTGCGCAAAGGCGTTACGTCCGACGATGGCTTTGTTGGGCTGCACTTGTGAACCGGTAATCTCCGAGAGCGCCTGGCTGACCGAGTAGATTTCCTGCTTCTGAATACCGGTGGTGAAGGGCAGGCGATCGGCGCGGACATGCATGGCCATTACGACTTCTTCCAGGGCCGCATTGCCGGCGCGCTCGCCGATGCCATTGATGGTGCACTCGATTTGACGCGCCCCGGCTTCCACACCAGCCAGTGAGTTCGCGACGGCGAGACCGAGATCGTTGTGGCAGTGAACAGAGATGGTCGCCTTCTCGATGCCCCGCACGCGCTGGCGGATGGTGCGAATCAGTTCACCGTATTCCGTGGGAGTAGTGTAGCCGACGGTGTCAGGAATATTGAGCGTGGTGGCTCCCGCTTCGACGGCGACTTCAAGCACGCGGCACAGAAACTCCACGTCGGAGCGAGTGGCATCTTCCGGCGAAAACTCGACGTCGTCGCAGAGAGACTTTGCGTAGGCTACGCACTCGGCCGCATGCTGCAAGGCATCGGCACGGGTGATTTTCAGCTTGAAGGCAAGATGGATGTCCGAGGTGGCGAGGAATATGTGAATACGCGGATGGCGTGCTTCGCGCAGTGCGTCCCAGGCGAGAGCAATGTCTTCGCGCTTGCAACGAGCCAGGGCAGCGATGCGAGGTCCGCGAATTTCGCGTGCGATGCGCTGCACGGCTTCGAAGTCCCCCTGCGACGCGACGGGAAACCCGGCTTCAAGCACGTCGACTCCGAGAGTTTCCAACTTTCGTGCCAGTGTCATCTTCTCGTCGACAGTCATGCTGCATCCGGGAGACTGCTCGCCATCCCGCAGGGTAGTATCGAAAATCAACACGCGATCGGTGCCCATGCGCCCTCCTCTTCGAGTACTGGTTCTTCCAATTTCGTGGTAGAGTGCTGATAAGTCAAACTTATATTTATTGCAGTATCATTACAAAATCTGATTCAATAAGAAACTTAACCCACGGTGATAGCCCGAGGTGATGGATGGATTTGTTTCAATTGGAGACTTTTCTTGCAGTAGTAGAAGAGAAGGGATTCTCGCGCGCGGCAAATCGCCTGCACAGGACGCAGTCGGCGGTAAGCCAGACGATCAGCAAGCTGGAAGACGAACTGGGAGAAACGCTGTTCGAACGGTCGTCGCGCGATGGAATGCTTACGGACGCGGGCGATTTGCTGCTGAAGTACGCCGAAGAGCTGCTGAACCTGCGAAGCCGGGCCCGGGACGCGCTCCGCGAGCTGCGACAGTTGCAACACGGCAAGCTGTCGATCGCGGCAAACGAATTCACGGTGCTCTACCTATTGCGCGCACTCAACAAGTTCCGCAGAGCGCATCCGACGATTCATATCGAAATCCAGCGGGCACTGGCTTCGAACGTGGCGCGAGCAGTATTGAACCATCACGTCGAGCTGGGCATTTTGTCTTTTCGTCCAGAGGACGAACAGATTGCCTCGGTCGTCGTCTATCACGACGAACTGGCATTCGTGGTTTATCCGCAGCATCCGCTGGCTGGAACGAAGAACGTCAGCATACGCGAGCTGGGTGCCGAGTCGTTCGTTGCACATAATGTACTGTCGCCGTATCGCGAGAAAGTGGTGCAGGCATTCGCCAAGCACAAGACCACGCTGCACATGCCCGTGGAGTTGCCGAATATCGAGGCGATCAAGGCGTTCGTTGGAATGGGAAACGGAGTCGCACTGCTGCCGCGCATCGCGGTGGAGGCGGAAGTATCACGAGGCGAACTGGTGGAGATTTCCGTGCGGGAGCTGCGACTGGAACGTAAGTTGCGCCTGGTGTACAGGAAGGATGCAGCGCTGTCGCACGCCGCGCGGGCCTTCATGAAGATACAGGAGTTAATGGCGACGCAAGAGAAGGGGCGATATACGTTCCAGAGAGAACGCTCCTAGCGGACTAGAGCCATCCTTTTGATCGAGCGATTCGCGCGGCTTCAACGCGGTTGTTTGCGCCAAGCTTGCTGATGGCTTCCGAGAGGTAATTGCGCACGGTGCCCTCGGAGAGATGTAACTGTTCTGCAATTTCCGCGCTGGTGGTTCCCTCGGCGGCAAGGCGAAGAACCTGGCGCTCGCGGTCGGTGAGGGGATCGGGTTCGGTCCAGGCCTCAGTGGCGAGCTGGGGATCGATGACACGCAACCCAGCCTGCACGCGGTGCACGGCTTCGGCAAGCTGACTGGCCGGCATGTCCTTGAGGAGGTATCCGAGCGCGCCAGCTTCCAGCGCGCGACGCAGATAGCCGGCGCGGGCAAAGGTAGTAAGAATAATGACGCGAGTTTCATGGCGGCGCCGCTTGAGTTCGGCGGCGAGTTCCAGACCCGTCATCACAGGCATTTCGATGTCAGTGATAAGAACGTCAGGCGAGAGTTTAAGTACCGCGTCGAGAGCTTCGCGGCCGTTGCGCGCCTGGGCCACGACCTGAATATTTCCCTCCATCTCCAGCAGCGCGGCGAGAGCGCCAAGCACCATACCCTGATCTTCCGCAATCACAACGCGAGTGCCTGCGCGTGGCTTGACCGGTGCGCTCATGAAGCACACTCCCCGGTCTGAGTATCGTTGAACTTTGCGAGCGGCAGCAGAATATTGAGAACCGTGCCGTTGTCGACTCTGCGCTCGAGCGTTCCGCCAAGAGCCTCGATCCGTTCCCGCATACCACGCAGGCCATTTCCTTCCGATGCGGTTGCGCCCCAGCCATCATCACGAATTTCAAGCTTGAGGGAGTCGTTCGTCTGTCCGATCTTTAACCAACAGGTGTGAGCATGTGCGTGGCGGACGATGTTGGTGACCGCTTCGCGCACGGCCAGCACGAGGACCCCTTCATGCAATGGCGGCATCTGCGAGACCGTGACATCCGAGCGCAACTCGACGCCAGCCGTCTGCAAAACAGACTGCACGCGACTCAGTTCTTCGCCAAACGAATTGGCGCGATAGCCGCGAATCGCGTTGCGAACCTCGGTAAGAGCATCGCGAGCGATGATTTCAACCTGCTGCATCTCGTCGCCGGCGCGGGCGGGGTCTCGGTCGACAAGCCTGGAAGCAAGCTCGGACTTAAGAACGATGAGCGAAAGGGTATGCCCGAGAACGTCGTGAAGATCGCGGGCAATGCGTTCGCGTTCGGCAACTTTCGCAAGATGTTCGATTTCTTCCTGGGCCATGCGCAGCTTTTCATTGGCAATTCTGCGCTGCGCATAGTGGATATTGATGCCACCAATCAGGATGGTGAACAAAAGGGACCAGAACCAGAAATATATATCGAGATGGAAGTACAACGTCTCGGCAAGCGCGACGCACGCGATGGCAGCGACGATCCCGAGGGCAAAACGCCGGCTCCCCGCGAAGCCGGCGAATGCCGCGGCATAGATGAAAAATACGGAAGCACCGGAATTGAAGGGCGCGTAAATGACGCCGATGGCAAGTATCCCAAAAATAATGGGAAGGAGACGAGTGCCGCGTACCCAGTGTCCCCAAAAGTAAAGGACAAGAAACGCGGCTGCTCCCAATCCAGTCGCTACCCACACCCCAGGCGTGGCGTGGTTGAATCCCGGCAGCACCAGAAAGATGCTGAGGTAAATGAGCCAAACGTAAGGCACCCATCCGATATCTTTGTCATCAGGCAGTAATCGCATAATGATCGGCTCAGATTACACCTTATCCGTACAATTTTCCTGCGTCACGCTGGTAAGCAATCCGCGCGATGACAAGGGCCGCTATGGTCGTGAATACGAGTTCGGCGACGTGAAGAAGAATGTGTCCACCATGGGCATAGCCTACCGTGGCAAGCGCGAGGCGTCCGAGATGATAAGGCGGTAACTGGTAAGCAACGCGCTGCAGGAAGTGCGGCAGGAATTCAAGGGGAATCCAAAGCCCCGAGCAGAAGCCGGCCGGCAGATAGATGAGGTTGACGACAGCCACGGCTGAGTTTGGTCCCGCGAGATAGCCGATGGCCAATCCGATCGCGCAGAACGGAATGGAACCAAGTACCAGGACAAGACTAAGGCTGGCAGCCATCGTTGCCGTGATATGCACGTTGCCAAAAAAGACGCCAAGCAGAATCAGGCAGGCGGCGATGACAAGGCTGAAGATCATGCACGTTACGACCTTGGCGAAGAAATATGCCGTCGGCGGCATGGGACTGGCACGTTTCACCTGCAGCCAACCCTGGCCGCGCTCGGTAGCGACACCTACTCCAAAGCTGAATAACGCCGCGCCTATCACACCAAAAGCGCCATAGGTCGCGAGAAGGTATGTCGACATCTGGACGGAGTGGCCGGGTTGCCGGGAAGCAAGAAGGATGCCGAACAATACATAGAACATCACGGGAAACAGAATGGTCGGCAGAGCGTAGGCCGGCATGCGGATCATCTTCAGGAAGTCGTACTTGGCTTCCTTCAGGTAGACGCGATAGCGCGGCGGAGTTGCATGCGAAGCAAGCGATGAAACCGACGTGGTGGTTGCCATGGTTACTGCACCTGTCCTTCCTGCACCTGGGTGTCTCGGGTGAGAGCCAGGAATGCATCTTCCAGCGCTGCGCTGCTGACTTCGATATCCGTCAGGGCAGCATCGCGACTCATCAGTTCGCGAATGACTTTTTCCGGTTCGCGCGAATCGATCACGGTATTTCTTCCATTGCGCGCAACACAGTTGACTCCAGCGATCGCGCCGATCTCATCCGTCGAAAGAGCGGTGACGCACTGAATGCGCTTGCCGGCGGTTTTGGCCTTGATCTGCGCGGGAGTACCTTCGGCGCCTATCTCTCCCTTGTTGATCACGACGATGCGATCAGCAAGGGCGTCAGCCTCCTGCAGGTAATGAGTGGTGAGAAGAACCGTCTTGCCGCTACGCACGAGGTGGCGGATCTGGTCCCACATGAGACGGCGGGCTTCGACATCGAGGCCGACGGTGGGTTCATCGAGCAGCAATAGATCGGGATTTCCGCAAATAGCCAACGCAAATAAGACACGCTGCTTCTGTCCGCCGGAAAGCTGACCAAAGAGACGATCTTTCAGATCCGTGAGACCCGCTATGCGCAGAGTCTCACTGAGCGGCAGTGGCGACGGATAGTAACTGGAAAACAGATCAATGTGCTCGCGGACGCGCAACGTCTCAGGGATGCGGGCAACTTGCAGCATGGCTCCGATGCGGGTGCGCGCTTCGGGGTAACTGGGGTCCGCCCCGAAGACACGCACGGTTCCGCCGGTGGGCGTGGCCAGTCCGAGCAGAAGATTCACGGCAGTCGTCTTGCCCGCGCCATTCGGCCCAAGCAGCGCGAGAATCTCTCCTGCGGGAATCAACAGGTCGACACTGCGCAGCGCCTGCACGGTCCCGTAATTCTTGCTGACGCCTTGCAACCACGCGATTGGCGGAGCGGCCTTTTGCGTGAGCGGTGTCGCGCCGGCGGTCATCATCTCCATCGACATCTCTTACCTCCACAACCGGCTTCGCCGATTGATCAAGCAAGACGATGTTCGCGCAGATGAGAAACCCCCGACAGTGCACAACATCAGGATTCGGATGTGACAACTGTCATGCGGAAAACAGAAGCCGGCGACCCGGGCAGGCCGCCGGAATAATCATCAGTAGTGGAAACGATAGCGAAGTTGCACGGAAACCATGCGCGGAGCACCGAAGTGCGATCCGCCAAACGTATTGCTGAGATCGATCTGGTAGCGCTTGTTGGTGAGATTGGTGGAGACAACTTTCGCCGACCAGCGCTCGCCAAAGTCCTTGCCAACAGCAAGATCAACGGTGCGATAGCTGGGCAGATGCTGCGGACCATCCGCGTTCAGAAAACCCGAGCCGTACTCGAAGTTCGACGAGAGCCAGGCATGATGCGGCAAGCCCGCGATGAATCCCGTGCTCAGAGTATTGCGCTGGTCATGATCGAGATAGAAACCAACGTCCGGCGGAGGACTAAAGTTGGTAAGCCCGCCAGAAATCGCCCCATAACCCTGCGCCATCTGATTGGAATACGCGAGGTGAAGGGAAATTGTTTTGTGAATCTGCGGCGAGCGGATAGCAACTTCCGTGCCCTGAATGCGTGCGTGCGCGATGGTGAGGGGAAAGAAGATATTGGAGTTGCCGACGGCATCGTGGTCGAAGTAGTTGCGGGCGCCTGTACGGAAATTGGTGATCGCAATGGTCCATCCGCGAAGCGGAATCGTCAGTCCGACTTCGTGTTGCTCATCACGCTCGCCGTGTAGAGGAAGAAATCCCACGCCCTGCGAAAGTGCACATTCGAGGAGAGGCCCCGAGACGGTCTCCAGCGGAGGCGCCTGATAGAAGCGGTCGTAGGAGCCATGGATGTACCAGTGCACAAACGGAATTCGCAGCGAAGCGGAAACACGGGGAGTGGCGGCAGTCTCGCTGAGGACTCCGCTGAAATGGGTAAAGCGCACACCACCGGTCAAGGTAAGCCAGGAAGATATGCGGTATTCGTCTTCGGCAAAGACGGCTTCAAGATTGCCATCCGTCAGTCTCCGCTGTCGCAGATGATTGCCGGAACCGTCATTGGCCGCAACCGCGAAAAGAGAGTTGTCGTGCTGGCTGAATGCATAGACACCGACACGCGCGTTGTGTCTGCCGTGAATGATCGCCAGGCTTGCCTGGCCTCCAGCATATTGCGACGAGCGATTGTCAGTTGCGCTGGGAACGTCGTTTGGACCGCCTTCGAATGCGGCTCGATTGAAGTGATAGAAGGGCGAGACGGAAAGCAGCGCTCCGGGTGAAAACGTGTGCAGCCAGGTGAACGTGCCGAAGGCGTCCTGCTCGCGCTGGCGATCGCGGATTCCGGCGACCTGCTGGCTGGGATCGTTGGGCACCTGATAGTAGTCGGCGCGAGAGGCTCCGGTGAAACGGAATTGGTCGGCGGGAGTTGCATTAAATATCAGCGAAGTAAAAATCCCGCCGCCGGAATTCAGGTTGTGGAGATTGACGCTGGTGGGAGGCTCAAGACCGTAATCCGTGCGGTTCCCGCGCAGACTGGTGTAGTAAGCAAAGCGGGTTGTGTGATCGCCAAAGCTCAACTGGTCATCGGTGGTGTTGTAGTTGCCGTAACTGGTGATGAGCTCCGCTTCGCGATCCCGTTCAAAACCGGTACGAGTGGCGACATTGATCACGCCATAAGTGCGATCTCCGTATTCCGCTGAGTATCCGCCGCGCTGAAGTTCAACGTAGTCGATATCACGCGGATCGAACTGCGGGCCGACGTTGCTGGCAATATTCGTGTTGGGCAAAGGCACGCCGTCGATGGCCCAGGAGACCTGATGTCCGCCGCGAAGATGCAACTGGTCGTGAACCATGACCGCACTGGGCACATAATCCGTGATGAATGCCATGCTGTTGGAGCCATCGGCACCCGGGGTGCGTGCGATCTGGCTGCGATTGACAACGGTTTCCGCCACGGCAGATTCCACGGATGGACCAATGGGCGTGCCGGAGACCTCCACCGCTTCGTTTATGCCTTTCACCTCAAGCGGAAAATGCAGGATCGGCGCACTTCCAGAAGTAACAAGAAGAGTGGTGGTTTGCTCGCGAAAGCCCTTCGCCTGAACCGTGACGGAATATTCTCCGAGCGGAACAGCGGAAAATTCAAAGAAACCTTCGCCATTGGAAGTCCGCGAGTCCTTCCATTGCGAGGTTGAGGATCGCAGCAGAACACGAGCACCGCGAATGGGCCTGTGATGCGGATCATGGACAATGCCACGTACGTTGCCGACAACTCCGGCAAACGCGGCAAAAGAAAATACACAAATGCCCGCAACGGCCATAAGCCCGCGACGGATGGACAAAGCGAGAGACACGACTCCTCCGTTAGCCTGAATGGGGTGAAATGGATGATTGATCAGGCGACGGAAACAGGAGGGCCGCGCTTATCCCAGGTGCACAGGAAAGGCAGAGGGTGCCCGTGAGAGACGCGCAATCCCGACATGAAGGGGACAGCCGCCGGATCGAACGCAATGACGGATACGAACCGTGAGTGCTTCAAGGTGAGCGGTGAAACCGGCCCACATTGCCAATAGGGACAGGGTTGAATTGCCGCGCGAAACGATGTGCCGGACAACGGGTGGTTGCGCGCCATCATCATGGCCATCATGGCGCAATGATGCTTGCCGTCACGGCGGCAACAGGGAGGCAATTGATCGTCGGGATCGCTGAACAGCAGCGGCAATACCACCACCGCCGACATGCACACGAATAGCGTGATGGCGATCACACGACGCATGTTCTATTGATTCCAGAACCTGGCCGTAGGGAGCAGTGGCGTTTATGTTAGTTGTCGAATGTTCCCAAAAAGAAAACGGGTGGAGCCAAGTAGAGCACCGCCGTTCGTTTCTCTCGCCGCGCCAGCAACACGCGGACTAGAAGCGCTGTTACGCGCCGCTGGCCTTGGCCAACGATGCTCCAAGTTCAGCAGAGATTTTATCTGCGACTTTGACAAGAACAGCCGCCAGCGCGGGGATATCTTCGGCCTTTACCCGAAAAGTGGGCCCGGAAATACTCACGGCGGCCACTACCGTCCCGGTGTAATTCCGAATCGGCGCCGCGACGCAACGAACACCTTCTTCGTTCTCTTCGTTGTCGATGGCATAACCGCGCTCGCGGATCTGCGCCAACTCGGCGTTGAGGTTTTCCAGGGTGGTAATGGTGTTCTTCGTCACGCGAGTCATGCCGTGCTGTTGAATGATGTCGGTTACGGCATCGTTGGGGAGGAATGCCAGCATGACTTTGCCGACGGCGGAACAGTGCATACAGATTCGACGGCCAACACTGGACGCCAGACGGACACTGCGTTCCGGTTCGACCTTGTCGACGTAGAGCATTTCGCCATGGTCGAGCACACAAAGATGGACTGTCTCGCCGGTCTCAAAAGCCAGATGCTCCAGTTGGGTGCGCGCGCATTCACGTATGCTGAGATTCGAGACCGCCTTGCTGCCAAGTTCGAAGAGCTTCATCCCCAGCCGATAGCGACCCGTCAGGGGATTCCGATTCACCAACCGCTCGCGCTCCAGAACCATCAGGAGGCGAAAAATGGTGCTCTTGTGTAGTCCAACAGCTTCGGTGACTTCATTGAGCGCCATCTCCGATCCGGTACGGGAGAGGACGTCGAGGATTGCAATTGCCCGATCCAGCACCTGAACTTTGTAGGTGCGCATCGATTTTGTTTCAGATTGTGGCATAACATTTCACAGATTTATACTAGGTGTGCGACTGTACCCCAAGATGTGAGGCTGGTCACCCCCTAAAGTGACCGAACGGACAAAACGTCTCCCCGACGAGAGTTCATCAGGCCGGGGTTAGTGATTCGGATGCTTCCGCGTTCCCGCGATTCAAACTTACGCATAAGAATGGCACCAACATGCCATTCAATCTGAGAATTCCGCCGACAAAACTGATCTTATCGGAATGGCGGCTTATCCGTCATGGGGAATGCCGTCACACGGATTGATTCTTGATCAGAGATGCGGCAATTTGCACATAACGTGTGTGACGGATGTCATGGTGATTCAACTGTGGTGGAAGGATACTGCTTCTACTTACGGCATGAATGAGGAGTATCGGATGGCCACAGCAAGTCGCACAAAAACGGAACCACAAGCCTTCCTCGCATCAAAGTCACTGCAGCGCCAGTTGGACAAGATTGGCGAACGGTGTGAGATCGGAGCGGAGTCGATTCTGTTCCGCAAGGGAGAACGCTGCGAAGGAGTGTTCCTGGTGATCCGCGGCAAAGTACTGCTGACGGATGGCGGTGATGCGATACAGAGGATGGCGGGATCCGGCAGCGTTCTTGGTCTGCCTGCGGCGATGGGGAAAAAGCGGTACAGCCTGACGGCGGAGTGCAAGAAGCCTGCGGTGCTGGGATTCATTGCCCGCGACCAGTTTCTCGCGTTCGTCCGGAACAGCCCCGATGCATCTCTGGAAGTAATCAAGATGCTGGCCGATGAAGTTCGCACTCTGCGTGCTTCCTACCTGTAAGAATTACGCGAGGGCTACTGGTTCGCTGGCCTGGACTTTGCTGCGAGTTCCTTGGCCTGGCGAATCATTGCATTTTCGCGCTTTGCCATTTCCTCGATAATCTCGCGCAGAGTCTTCGGCGGCTGTTCGGAAACCAGCTTGATCTGTTGCAGGGTTTGCATGTGCCGAAGATACGTCTACACGGCCCGACGCGTGATCACCCGAAGGTTGCACCGGGGTGACGGCCTGGAGTGATGCCGTGGACGATCTCGACAGTACATGCAAAGCGCTGCTGGCAAAGGGGGTTCCGTTCGTGAGCGAACCGTTTCCAGCCAGTGGCAACAAAGTCGTTTTTTCAACGACTCAGAAGGCAATTTCCTGCACCTGATCCAACGGCCCGCGCCTCTACCGTAGAGAAAGAGAAATGGCGGAGCCGTTCGTTATTGATCGAATTCGGATACGACTTCCAGACACTCACTCGAGCGATTTCCCGCGGGTCTCAGTGAGACCGCAAGCAAGAATGGCCGCCAGCAGGAATCCGAACGAGGTGATCGACAGCGCACCTCCCAGGCCGCTGTGCTCGGAGATGCGCCCGACGGCAAACGGCGCAGCGGCGCTGAGAATGCGTCCGAAATTGTAGGTGAAGCCCATTGCCGTGGCGCGTACGGCAGTTGGAAACAACTCGCTGGAGATGACGCCAAAGCCGCTAAAGTAGCCGGAGCCGAAGAAGCCTACAAGTGGTCCCACGCAGAGCAGCAAAATGTCATTCTGTATGTGCGCATAGAACGGCACGACGATAGCCGCCATCACGAGGTAGCTGATATACGTCCGCTTGCGGCCGAAGCGATCGGCGAAAAATCCGAAGCTGACGTAGCCAAGGAAAGTGCCGACCTGCATCAGGATGGTCCAGGTAGATGTCTGCACGACGGTCAGGCCGCGGCCTCCCTGCGAGGCGGGCATGGAGAGAAATCCGGGAATCCAGAAGAACAGGCCCCACCAGGCAAATAATGTCGCTGCGTTCATGCTGGTGGCGATCAATGTCCGGCGTCCGAGTTCGCCACGAAAAATCACACGTAATCCCGCGACAGACTTGGTCTTTTTTTCGCGCCAGATCTCCGGTTCTTTGACGCGTCTCCGAATCCACAACGTAATGAGCGCAGGAATCACGCCGACAAAAAACACGGCGCGCCATCCGAAGTGGGGCATGACGAGTGCGGTGATGGCTGCGCCGAGGGCATAGCCAATCGCCCAGGAACTCTGCACAACGGCGAGAGCCTTGCCTCGATGCTCATCCGGCCATGTCTCCGCCACCAGCGCTGCCCCCGCGGCCCATTCACCACCCATGCCGATTCCGAGGAGAATTCGGCAGACGGCGAGCTGCACCACTGTATGCACAAAGCCGCACGCGCCCGTGAATATCGAATAAATAAGGATGCTGGCCATGAGGGCCCGCGCACGCCCGATGCGGTCAGCCAGCCAGCCAAAGGTGATGCCGCCGGCAGCCGCCGAAATCAGAGTCAGCGACATGAGCAGCCCGCCAACGGCCGTGCTCATGTGCAAATCCTTCTGCGCCTGCGGCAGCACCAGCGCGTAGAGCATCACGTCCATGCTATCGAGCATCCAGCCGAGGGAGGCCGCGAGAAGGGCTCGCCGCTGAAGAGGCGAAGCCGAGAGTAACCAATGTTTTCCCTTGGCGGTGCGAACCGAATCAGCGGCGTCCATGAACGGAGTGAGCTCCCTCCTCGGAAAGTTAACCCATCGCGAAATCGGCTGGGGGACGGGTCTCTCCGGCCACTGCGGCAGCGCGACGTGGAATAAGTGCGGACGATGATATCGTATGCCGCGTGAAAATGCCTCTTCCAAAACTCGTCATACTCAATCTTGCGATGCTCGTCTAAGATGACATTCTGGATCGCACACTTATGCGCATAGCCATTGATACCGGCGGTACTTTTACAGACTGCGTTTATCTTCAGGATGGAGTTCCCAAGGTACTGAAGCTCTTCTCCACCCCTGCCAACCCGGCCAACGCCGTCGTCGAAGGATTGCGGCGGATTCAGCCCGGGGTGAATCCCGAGGTCCGCCACGGCACAACGGTGGGCACGAATGCCGTACTCGAGCGCAAGGGCGCACGCGTGGCGTTTGTCACAACAGAGGGATTCGAGGATACGGTGGTGATAGGGCGACAGGCCCGCGCAAATCTCTACGACTGGTTCGCAACGCCACCTCCGCCGATGGTTCCCGCCGGCCTGCGCTTTGGCGTGCACGAACGCACGTGCGCCGAGGGAAACATTCTGCAGGCGCCGAGCGACTCCGAACTCGAAAGGCTCTGCGCGGCCATCCAAGCATCCGGCGCGGAGGCTGTGGCGGTCTCGCTGCTCTTCGCCTTCGCCAATCCGGCGAATGAACGGATGGTTGCCGAGGCGCTTGATCGACTCGGAATTCCGGTCTCGCGTTCGCACGTCATACTGCCGGAGTTTCGCGAATACGAGCGGGCAACAACCGTTGTGGTGAACGCATACCTGTCGCCCAAGATGGGTCACTACATCCGAAACCTGGAAGACACAGTGCAAAAGGAGTTCAAGGGCGGGCAGGTAAAAGTCATGCAGTCGTCCGGCGGCATTGTTTCCGCGAGGCTCGCCGCGGCGGAGCCGGTTCGCACAGTGTTGTCGGGACCGGCGGGCGGAGTGATGGGCGCCTACCACGTTGCGCGATTGGCAGGGTTTGACCGCATTATCGGCTTCGACATGGGAGGAACTTCTACCGACGTCTCGCTGGTGGATGCCAGCGAGGGCGGCCCACACACTACCAACGAATCCATTGTCTCCGGAATGCCGATCAGCGTTCCGATGCTCGACATACACACGGTAGGTGCGGGTGGCGGATCGCTGGCGCGCTTCGATAGCGGCGGCGCTCTGACCGTTGGGCCTGAATCCGCAGGCTCCGATCCCGGCCCGATTTGTTACGGACGCGGCACACAGCCAACCGTGACCGACGCAAACCTTCTGCTTGGACGGCTCGACCCGGATATGTTCCTTGGCGGCGCGGTTCGTCTCGATGAAAAACGCACACGCACCCTGATGGAACAAACCAAGGGTCCGGTCAAACACGTGGAGGAGTTTGCGGCGGGTATTCTGCGATTGGCCGAGACGACGATGGAAAAAGCTATTCGCGTAATCTCCGTGGAACGCGGTTACGATCCACGCGATTTTACTCTCGTATGTTTCGGAGGCGCCGGTCCGCTCCACGCTTGCGCACTGGCGCGCGCATTGCATATTCCGCGCGTGCTGGTGCCGTGCATGCCTGGAGCACTTTCCGCACTCGGCATCCTGATGGCCGACACAGTGCGAGATTATTCGCGAACGGTGATGCAGCCTCCGGAAGTAAAGCTGCTTGAGGAGCATTTTGCAGCTCTGGAGAAACGCGGACACGCCGAGATGAAAGCGGAGGGATTGCGCGGCGTTGCCAGCCGCTCCATCGACGTCCGCTATGTCGGACAAGGCTACGAGCTGAATATTCCCTTCAGCCCGAAGATGCTTGCCGACTTCCATCGCGCGCACCGTCAGCGATACGGATATGCCGACGAACAACGAACCGTGGAAATAGTGAACGTGCGCGTGCGCATGGTGGCCGCGGCGGAACCTGTGTCCTTGCCCAAGGGAAAACCGCGTAACGGCGACGGCAGGCAGGCCGTGGTGAAGAAACGTCGCGTGGTTTTCGATGGAACAGCGCGGCCAACTCCGGTCTATGACAGGCATCTTTTGCGACGCGGCGACACCTTCCGCGGACCGGCTGTAATCGCCGAGTACAGCGCCACTACGGTGGTCCCACCCGGCTGCTCGGCACGCGTGGATGCGTACGAGAACATTGTGATTGAGGTGAACTGATGGCGATCTCGAAGGTGGACCCTATCGAACTCGCGGTTTTTAAGAGCACGATTCATTCCGTGGCTGAAGAGATGGGCGCGACGCTGCGTCGTACTTCGTTTTCTCCGAACATCAAGGAGCGTCGCGACTACTCGTGCGCAGTCTTCGACGGAAAGGGAAACGCCATTGCGATGGGCGATCACATGCCCGTCCATCTTGGATCGATGCCGATGTCAGTCCGCACCGCCGTGGACGCGCTCACGCTCGCGCCCGGCGACATCGCCATTCTCAATGATCCTTATGGCGGCGGCACGCATCTGCCGGACATCACGATGGTCCTGCCGGTTTATGTCGATCATGAAAAGAGTCCGCTGTTTTACGTGGCGTCGCGCGCGCACCATGCCGATGTAGGCGGTATGTATGCCGGCTCGATGGGACCATGCCGGGAGATCTACCAGGAAGGCATTCGCATTCCTCCGGTGAAGATCGCACACGGCGGCGAGATCGACCGCGGCATCCTCGCGATGATCCTGAGCAACGTTCGCACACCCGTGGAACGTGAGGGAGACCTTACTTCGCAGATCGGATCATGCCGCGTCGGCGAGAACCGGCTGCGCGAACTGGTGGCAAAGTACGGCCGGAAAAAAATTGCCGGACTGATCGATGAGCTACTCGCCTATAGCGAACGATTAATGCGCGCTGAGCTGCGCAAAATGCCGGCGGGAGAATTTCGCGCCGAGGATGTGATGGACAATGACGGCGTAACGGACAAGCCCATACGAATCGCCGTCAGCATTCGCTTTGATCCGTCTACGGCTTCCGCCGCGATCGACTTTCGCGGCACCGATCCACAGGTTGCAGGAAGTATCAACGCCGTCTACTCCATCACTTACTCCGCGTGCTACTACGTTTTCCGCTGCCTGCTGGCGGAAGATGCACCGGCAACCGCCGGATTGATGCGGCCGATCACGTTGCATGCCCCGGAGAAATCGTTCGTAAATGCGCGGCCTCCGGCGGCCGTGGCGGGCGGAAATGTGGAAACTTCGCAGCGCATCGTTGACGTTCTGCTGAGGGCATTGGCGAAAGCCGCACCTCATCGCGTTCCGGCCGCGAGTTCCGGCACGATGAACAACCTGACGATTGGCGGCATCGATCCGCGCAACGGCGAGCCTTTTGCTTATTACGAGACAATCGCGGGCGGAATGGGTGCGCGCCCAACTGCGGATGGACTCTCCGGGGTGCACACGCACATGACGAACTCGCTGAACACTCCGGTGGAAGCGCTGGAGTATGCATATCCATTCCGCGTCCGCAGATACAGCTACCGGCCAGGTTCGGGCGGAGATGGAAAGTACCGGGGCGGAGACGGATTGGTCCGCGAAATTGAAGTGCTTGGCGATGCGCAGGTAACACTTCTCGCGGAGCGTCGCAAGTTCAATCCTTATGGACTCTCCGGCGGTGAACCGGGTACAACAGGCCGCAGCATCGTAGTCCACAGCGACGGCACGCAGGAGACGCTCCCGGCAAAGTGCAGCGTCGCCATGGCGAAGGGCGATTCCATTCGCATCGAGACTCCCGGTGGCGGGGGATGGGGAAAACCGACAAAGGCAAATAAGTAGTTTTCCCGTGGGCACCACCCCTTCACCGCGTGCGTAATTCTCTTCTCTCTACGAGCACGGTAAGACGCTTGCACGTGCTGGAGCCGTAGCGTCGGAGTTCCATGCCCATCCCGCAACACATCCCGGCGAGTGGGAACGCAACTTGCGAATTTGGAAGCTCACACCCGATCCAGAGAATGCATCGATCATCCGCTGCACAACTTCCGGCTTGTCGGAATTCGTGAGTCCGACAATGGACGGTCCCGCTCCGCTCAGGAACACGCCAAGCAGGTCCGGGTGCCGCACATGCAGGGCGGCATCGAGTCCAGGAACTGCACATGAGCGGTATGGCTGGTGCAGCCGATCGTCGAAAACGCCGTGCAGTACGGAAAGATCTCCCGCCTGCAGCGCGGAAAGCAGAAAAGCGACTCGCTGAATATTTGAGACAGCGTCTTCGCGCGTGACGCTGGCGGGCAACAATTTGCGCGACTCATGCGTCAGCAGTTGCACACCGGGAGTAAAGACCAGGAACGAGAGCTCCGCCGGCCATCCGACGGAAACCGCCGAGACTGAACCATCGCTTCGCTCGCAGCAGGCAACCAGTCCGCCCAGCATCGATGCCGCCGCGTTTTCACAATGCCCCTCAAGTTCCCGCGTGGCGTGCAGCAACACAGGCAATTCGCACGGGCCGAACAACGCCTGGTATAACTGGAATCCCGCGACGACCGCTGCTCCACTGCTGCCAAGCCCCGCGCCCATCGGGATGTCGCTCTCCACCGCAAGGTCGAGCGACGGAAATTCTGCGCCGGCTCCCGCAAGGTGACGGAAAGCGCGCTCGATCAGGTTCTCTCCCTTGAGCGGCAGTCGCCCGAAATCAAACGACAGTTCGCCCTTTCGCTCGGGGAAAATGCGGCGGACGCGAACTCTCAGATAAATCTGCACGGCCACGGCCAGCGTGTCGAGTCCAGGGCCAAGGTTCGCGATGGATCCCGGTACGGCAATTTCCATTCCTTCGTATATGCTCATTTTCGATCTCCTGTTCCAGGCTAGGGTTAGTGTCCAGACCACTCAGTTGGCTGTGTATGCGGGTGTTCGTGTGTGGTCTGTGCTAGCCGTGGAAGCAATGGGATCGGTGTCCTTGAGAACATGGCCGGTGAGGATGGCGACGACATTTGCTCCGGGATGGATTCGCCCCACGGCAACCAGTCGTCGAATGCCCGCGAGGGTTGCGGCCGAAGCAGGTTCGCAACCGATACCGTCGCGGCCAATCATGCGCTTCGCCGCAAGTATTTCGTCATCAGGAGCGTCGAGCACGAAACCCTGCGTGAAGCGAATTGCCTTCGTCGCTTTTCTCCACGAGCGCGGCGCTCCGATACAGATTGCCGTTGCGCGCGTGCTCGGCTGTGAAACGACGTGCAAACTCTCTCCACCTTCGTGGAACGTGCGCACGAACGCGTTTGCTCCCGATGCCTGCACGGATACCAGATGCGGAATCTTCGCGATCATACCGGCGTCGAACAACTCGCTGAGCGCCTTGCCGAATGCCGAGGTGTTGCCGAGATTTCCCGCAGGCAGAACGATGTAGTCAGGCGGATTCCAGCCTAGCTGCTCCATCAACTCGAAGACGGCGGTCTTCTGCCCTTCAATGCGGAACGGATTAATGGAATTAAGGAAGTAGACTTCATCATCGTGTTGCTGAGTAAGCGTCGAGAGCGCATCGTCGAAGTTGCCGTCGATCTCCACAATCTCCGCTCCGTAGTCCAACGCCTGCGCGAGTTTGGCACGCGACACCTTGCCCTTGGGAAGATAAACACGTGCCGTGATTCCAGCGCGCGCCGCAAACGCCGCCATCGATCCGGCGGTGTTTCCCGTCGAGGCGCAAGCGACGATGCGCACGCCGCGATGCTTTGCCTCGGTGACTGCGACGGTCATGCCAAGATCCTTGAAGCATGCCGTTGGGTTCCATCCGAGATGCTTGAAGCGGAGACGCGCGAGACCGGCATGATCCGCCGACAAGCGGCCTTCCAGGACGGGCGTGTTGCCTTCCTGCATCGTCACCACATCGCACGGCGCGTAATTCGGAAGCAATTCCCGGAAGCGCCAGACCCCGCTACGGTCAACACGTTCGTTGGAAAGGCGGCGCTCCAGCCACACGCGTTTCAACTCTTCCGGCAAAAGCCCCAGGGGCTCATAGGAAATCTCAAGCAGGTCGCCGCACGAAGGGCATTCGTAACCGCTGAACATGCGGTCCACTGCGGCGTGACATCGTTCATTGCTGCATCGTATCTGCATGGGCTACTCCACCATCGCCACGCATAGCGGTGGCTCGACATGAAAGTCACATTGCGAGAAATGGCCGGCGGCACGTGCGAGAGCGTCCGCTTCGCATGCCTCGGTCGTGATGACAAAAGGAAGGCGCGTCTTCGGATGGCCGGGATGCTGCAATACGGCGTCGATGTCTATTCCCTCACGCGCGAGCGCGTTGGCAAGCGTTGCCAGAATTCCTGGGCGATCATCGACAACAAAGCGCAGGTAGTTTCGCTGGCGCGAGACCGAGGTAACCGGCAGTGACACCATCGCGCGATCCGGCGCTGGGGCATGTCCCCGGGCAATAGCCATTACGTCCGAAAGCACGGCAACGGCAGTTGGAGCGCCGCCAGCGCCCGGCCCTGAAAACACCGTGTTCCCGCCGTACCTTCCGGTGGCGACCACCATGTTCTCGTTTGCGTTCACGCGGGCCAGCGGAGACGTAAGTGGAACAAGCGCCGGTTGTACATGGGCGAACACCTGGCCATCCTTGAGTTCCGCCACCGACAGCTGGCGGATGGTGCAATGCAACTCGCGCGCATATTCAAAATCGAGCGGGGCAAGCGGGGTAATAGATCGGCATGCGATATGTTCGGGTGTGACCGATACACCGAGCGCGACTCCAGCGAGAATTGCGATCTTCGCGCGCGCATCGAATCCGTCGACGTCGGCACTCGGATCTGCCTCGGCATACCCTAGCTTCTGCGCCTCGCGAACGGCTTCCGCCATCGGCACGTGGTCCTTTTCCATTCGGCTGAGAATGTAGTTGCAGGTGCCGTTCAAAATCCCGGTGACTTTCTCCAACCTGTCTGCCGCAAGACCCTCCAGAATTCCTGCGATCACCGGTACGCCACCCGCCACGGCGGCTCCAAAGCCAAGACGCCGGCCGTGCCGCCGAGCCAAGGCCAGCAGTTCGCCCGCTTCGTGTGCGATCAGTTGTTTGTTGGCGGTTACGACATGCTTGCCTGCTTCCAGGGCACGCCGTACAAATTCCCGGGCAGCCACTACATCGCCGACCAATTCAACGACAACTTCCGCATCGGAATCGAGGACATCATCGAAGCATTCGGTCCACTGCGCATCCTTCGGAACCCATTCGGCGCGCTTCCTCGCGACATTGCGGTTAAAAATGTGCGTGAGGCGAACCGGGCTGGCTGGATTCTCGGCAATCAACCTTGTGACCGACGATCCAACGGTCCCGAATCCAAGAATCGCCACGCGGCACGCAGCGACTTTCTCGGGCACAGAAGGAAACGCCGCGCGTGGCGCGTGGCGCAATGGCGCGTGTTGCGAGAACTGCATTACGGCTGGGTCAGGTTCTGCGAAATACGGCTCCAAGGGTGCCTCCATAAAGTTTGCCCTTTCGATTCCGGCCAAAACAAAACCGCCGCCAGGGCTTCTGGCGGCGGTTAGAAAACTTAATCTCTATTTAGCTTTCGCTCATGTTCGCCAGAAGCACGGATGGATTGCAACCATTGTTGTGGCTGTAATCGTAATCGACGTGCAAATCTGGACGTTGGTCTTCATGAGGATGCACTAAACTAGCGCACTTTCCGCGCGCTCGTCAATCCCAAATCACGATCGCTCTACAAAGGTGGTGGTGGTGGATTGCCCGTCGCGCTGGAACAAACTTGCACTCCGGGTACGGATACATCATTCGTCCGACATCAACCACAATCGTCTGCCCAGTAACGAAGTTCATATTTGTGACCAAGCTTGTCGCGACTTCCGCAACGTCCTCCGGAGTACCGACGCGGCCAAGCAGTGAGTTCGCTATAAACGACTTTCGCAATTGATCGACGCGTGCGACTCCATCAAGCCAGCGCGTTTCGATCAGGCCGGGAGCAACGGCATTCAAGGAAGCGGCTCGAGGTTCGGGCGTGGTGGAAACAGAGGTAGCGGTAAGTCGCGATGGAGAGCACTGGAAGCGTTATCCGCGCCCTGCGTATATCGGCCACGGCGTGCACGGGCATCGCGTGCTGCACATGGCCTATATGGGCGAAGGCATGGTTCGCCACGGCAATGAAATCTGGCAGTACTACCTCAGCAACCCTCACTACCACTCGTGGTTCAACAGGACGCCTCCGCAACGCGCGATCTTCCGCGTGGTGCAGCGTCTGGACGGCTTTGTATCCGCCGATGCGCCATATACCGGAGGCACGATGGAGACACGCCCATTCGTGCTCTCCGGAAAGAAACTTGTGCTCAACGTGAAGACAGAGGCAACAGGAGACGTGCAAGTCGGAATCGAAGATGCAGAAGGCAAGCCGATCCCCGGCTATGCAGTGGACGATTGCATCTATGTCAATACGGACGATGTGGCGGCAACCGTCCCATGGCTGAACAAAGGTAGCGACGTGTCTTCACTGGCCGGCAAGGCGGTGCAACTCGTATTCTGCATGCGTGGAGCGAAACTTTTTGCAATGCAGTTCGTTCCTTAAATGACGCTGAAACGGCGCATAAACATTGCCTCTGCGTACGCTACGACAAAGATGGGAGACACCTAAGCGAACAGCGCGGAATCTTCGTGACTCACGCGCTGTTTTCCTTTAGATATAAGTCTAGTTCGTTGAGTCCCCGCAATTACCTGCCGGGCGAGGATTCGCAATCCCCTCATGCTTGAGGCGAGAGATGCACACAGGAAAATCAGCAACAGGTGTCACTGCGCTCGCGCTCGTTCTGTTGCTGACTTCGTGCGCCTATCAGCATTACCATCCAGTTCCTCTCTCTCCTGCCCAGACGGCGGCGAGCCTGCGGGCGCGCAGCCTGCAAGATCCAAACTTGCGGGCATTCATCGAGAAGAACCTTGGGCACAAGGTGGACGCGTGGCCGATGCGCCAATGGAATATGGACACGCTCACGCTGGCGGCGTTCTATTTCAACCCAACGCTGGAGGTCGCACGGGCGCAGCTTGCGACGGTTGAGGCCGGAAAGATCACGGCGGCGCAGAGACCGAATCCCTCGTTCGGAGTCGCGCCCGGCGGAGAGACGTCGTCGCCGGGGACTCCCTGGCTCTTTAACCTTGGTCTCGGCATACCCTTTGAGACCGCGGGCAAGCGCGGCCACCGCGAACGACTCGCACGGAATGCAGCGAACTCCGCGGAAATAGCCGTCGCGCAGCAGGCATGGAAGGTTCGCAGCCAATTGCGCGCGACCCTGCTCGACTATATCGACGCGCAGCGCAGCGTCGAACTTCTTCGTTTGTCTCAACAGACAAACGAAGAAGTAGTTCAACTTCTACAGGCGCGATTATCCGAGGGCGAAATCGCGCGTCCTGAACTTGATGCAGCGCGCGCGGATCTTTCGAGTGCCAGCGTGCAGTTGCGAGCCGCTGAAGGGCGTATGCAGCAGACGCGCACGGCACTGGCCGCGGCAATCGGAGTTTCGGTCGCGGCGCTGAATGGATTGGAGTTCACGTGGCGCGGATACGACGATCCGCCGAAGAGTTTTTCCGAGAAGGAAATTCAGCGCGACGCGGTTTTGAATCGCATGGACATACGCGCCGCACTCGCCAACTATGCGGTTGCGGAAGCATCCCTCCGATTAGAGATTGCGAATCAATATCCGAATGTTGTCATTGGGCCTACGTACACTTTCGAGGAAGGCAAGGATCTCTTCACGCTGGCGGTTGACCTTGTGCTACCCGTTTTCAATCACAACCAGGGGCCGGTGGCGGAGGCGATGGCCACGCGGAAAGAGATGGCGGCGCGCTTTGTGGCGGTGCAGGCGAATGCGATTGGGGCCAGTGAGAATGCGCTTGCGACGTATCACGCAAGCTTGCAGGAGCTGCGCGCGAGACAAGATTTTCTAAAGATACAAGAAGAGCGGGAGAAAGCGACACGGCGCCAACAGGCCCTGGGAGCGGCTGACAGGCTTGCGGTGGAGACGGCGGTTATACAAACGTTAACAGCAAAAAGCACGGTAGCGCAGGCGATGTACCGCGCACAGGCGGCGCTGGGAGCGCTGGAAGACGCGGTACAGAGGCCACTGGAACCTGCATCAACATTGACGATTGCGCCGGGTGCGCAGGCGCTACAGGAAGGCGCAAAGCGAGAGACGCCATGAGCAGAAATACGACCGTAAAAGTAGCGATTGCGGCGGCAGTGCTGGGAGCAGCCGTTCTTATTGTCGCTTTCGCCAATGGCAAGCAAGACACTGCGACTAGTTCCCCACAGAAACTCCCCAATAACTCAAGAGTAACGGTGAGCCACGGAGAAACGGAACTGACGCTCTCGAAACAGGACCAATCGAAGCTTGCACTGGAAACAGTGCAACTTGCGGTGAGTTCGCACCAACAGGAGGCGACTGCGGCAGCGGTGATTCTTCCGGCGGAGAAGCTGTTGACGCTGGAGGGCAACGCGTCGCTGGCGAAAGCGAACGTGAAGAAGGCGCGAGCGACGATGGAGATGACACGCAAGGAGTTCGAGCGGCTGAAAAAGCTGTACGACGATGACCAGAATGTCGCCGAGAAGACGCTGGAAGCCCAACGTGCGGCAATGCAAATTGCGGACGCCGATCTTGTGGCTGCGAAAGACGCGGTGCGGTTGCAGGAGGATACGGTTCGCCAACAGTGGGGAGCGGCGGTGGCGCAATGGATGACGAGCGACGTGCCGCAGATGAAGCGGGTGCTCAGTCAGCAGGAGTTGCTGGTGCAGGTGACATTTGATTCCACGGCTGATTCAGCGACGGTGGCACCGCGCAGACTTTGGTTGACACTTCCGAGCGGAGGGCGCGCGGAGGCGAGCTACGTTTCGCCGTTCCCGCAGATCGATCCGCGATTCCAGCATGGCAGCAGTCTTTATATAGTGGCGGCTCGCGCGGGGCTGGTTCCGGGATTAAATCTGGCGGCGACGTGGGCGAATGGCGCGAGGACGAAGGGCGTGCTGATTCCGGGGAAGGCCGTGCTGTGGTGGCAGGGCAAGGCGTGGGCCTACGTGCAGACGGGAGCGACGACGTTTGTGCGTCGCGAGGTTTCCACGGAGATGCCGGTAGACGACGGATATTTTGTGACCAGCAATTTTGCAACTGGCGACCGCGTGGTAACCGGCGGCGCGCAATTGATGCTTTCAGAAGAGTCTCGTCCGCCGGCAGCGCCGGCTGGCGATGATGACTGAGCCGGGGACCTAGCCGATGCTAAATGCGATCGTCCGATTTTCATTACGCTTCCGCGGCATCGTGGTTGCGCTGGCATGCGCGTTGATGCTCTACGGGTTGTACTCGATCGAGCAGGCGCGGTACGACGTGTTCCCCGAATTTGCGCCGCCGGAAGTACAGATTCAGACGGAAGCACCGGGGCTCTCTCCCGAACAAGTGGAATTGCTGGTGACGCAGCCGATCGAGAACGCGGTGAACGGCGTGTCCGGGATTGAACTGCTGCGCTCGGGATCGATCCAGGGACTCTCGGTGATCACGGCAATCTTCCGGGCGAATACGAATGTCTATCTCGACCGGCAGGTGGTGACGGAGCGGCTCTCCGCGATCACGGGGCAACTGCCGGCGGGGATCACGCCAAGACTGGCCCCGCTGACCTCTTCAACGGGAATGGTGGAAGCCGTAGGGCTGACATCGAAGAACCGTTCGCTGATGGAGATGCGTACGGCAGCGGAGTGGACGATCCGCCCGAGACTATTGGCGGTGCCAGGCATTGCGGCGGTGGAGATTTTTGGCGGCCAGATACAACAACTGCAAATCCAGTTCAGCCCGCAAAAATTGAAGGAACACAACCTCGGCATCAACGACGTGATTGCGGCAGCACGGCGGGCGACGGGTATCCGCGGCGCGGGATTCGTTTCGACGGGCAACCAGCGCATCGTGTTGCAGACGGAGGGACAGTCGCTGACGCCGGAGGAACTGGCGCGCACGGTGGTGGTGCACACGAACGGGC
Organism: Acidobacteriota bacterium; assembly: GCA_021779935.1. Taxonomy (GTDB): domain Bacteria; phylum Acidobacteriota; class Terriglobia; order Terriglobales; family Acidobacteriaceae; genus JAJXZT01. Next base: position 129,034 of record JAJXZT010000049.1, on the reverse strand, counting down.
AGAACGTGACGCTGGGCGACGTGGCGCAGGTGGAGAATGCTCCGGCACCGATGATTGGCGCAGGCACGGTGATGGGCCAACCGGCGGTGATCCTGATGGTGACGGCGCAGTACGGCGGGAACACGCTGCAACTGACGCAATCAGTGGACAGCGCGCTGCGCGAATTGCAGCCGGCACTACAGGCGGAAGGAATCACGCTGCACACGGACATCTTCCGTCCAGCAACGTTCATTGAACGCGCACTGCATAACATACGAAGTTCGCTGCTGATCGGCGCAATTCTGATCGTGGTGGTGCTGTCATTGTTCCTGGCAAACCTGCGGACGGTAGCGATTTCGGCGACGGCAATTCCGTTGTCGCTGATTGCGGCAGTGATTGTGCTGGAACGATTCGGGTTCAGCCTGAATACGATGACGCTGGGCGGACTGGCAATCGCGATTGGCGAAGTGGTCGACGACGCGGTGATCGACGTGGAGAACATCTACCGGCGGCTGCGGCTGAATCGCGCGGCGGAGCATCCGCGGCCCGCGTTGCAGGTGGTTTTCGAGGCATCGATTGAAGTGCGCAGCGCGGTGGTCTACGCGACGTTCGCCGTCATATTGGTGTTCATCCCGGTGCTGACGATGTCGGGGCTGGCGGGACGACTGTTCTCGCCGCTGGGCGTTGCATACATCCTCGCCATACTGGCATCGCTGGTGGTGGCGCTGACGGTGACGCCCGCACTTTCACTGCTGCTGCTGGCGAGTCGCGACCTGCCGGAGCAGGAGCCGCGATTGCTGCGGGCCTTTAAGCGGCGGTACAACGGCGCACTGGAAGTGGTGGAGCGGCACTCGGCAATGGTGATGGCGGCGGTAGTGGTGCTGGTGCTGGGCGCGGTGGCAGTGGTTCCCTTCCTGGAGAGTTCGTTCATCCCCGATCTGCGCGAGGGACACTTCATTGTTCACATGCAGGCGGTGCCGGGGACTTCCGTGGGCGAGGCGCTGCGACTGGGCGACCAGGTGACGAAGATGCTGCTGAAGAATCCGAACGTGAGGATGGTGGCGCAGCGAGTAGGACGCGCGGAACTGGCGGCAGATACGCCGGGGCCACAGAGCAGCGAGTTCGAAGTGGACCTGAAGCCGAACGCGCCGGACTCGGTGCAGTCGGACGTGAGGGCGGAGTTGGAGAAGTTTCCGGGGGCAAATTTTTCGGCGAACACGTTCCTGACCGAGCGCATTGACGAGACACTTTCGGGATACACGTCGGGCGTGGTGGTGAACGTGGTGGGCAATGACCTAGACGTGCTGGACCAGGAAGCAGCGGAAGTTGCGGCAACGCTGAGGCAAGTGCCGGGCGCAACCGACGTGCTGGTACAGTCGCCGCCGGGGATGCCGCAGGTGAGCGTGAAGCTGCGGCCGGAGGCGATGGCGCGGTGGGGGTTCGACCCGCTGGATGTGCTGGACGCAGTCCGCACGGCATACGGCGGCGAAGTGACGGGGCAGGTGTACGAGGGAAACAAGGTGTTCGACACGGACGTGATCCTGCCGCCGAAAGACCGCAGTTCGGTCAGCGAGATTGGAGCGCTGCCGCTGCGGAGTCCGGACGGAAACTACGTTCCGCTGCGCGAACTGGCGGACATTCAGGAGAGTTCGGGTCGCTACATTGTGCTGCACCAGGGAGCACGCAGGGTGCAGACGATTACGTGCAACGTGAAGGGACGCGGAGTGGAATCGTTCGTAACGGCAGCGCAGAAGCGACTTGCGACGCTGCACCTGCAAGCGGGAAACTACGTGGAATTTGCCGGGACCGCCGAAGCGCAGGCGCGGTCGCGGCGCGACCTGATTATGCACTCGACGCTGGCGGCGTTCGGAATCCTGTTGCTGCTGTCGGTGGTGATGGGAAATACGCGGAACTTGATGCTGGTGGTGCTGAACCTGCCGTTTGCGCTGGTGGGTGGAGTGCTGGCGGCGCTGGCGACGGGAGGCATGTTGTCACTGGGATCGCTGGTGGGGTTCGTGACACTGTTCGGGATTACGCTGCGAAACTCGATCATGCTGATTTCGCACTACGAACACCTGGTTTCCGCAGAGGGTATGACATGGAACATGGAGACGGCCATGCGCGGCGCAGGAGAACGAGTGGTGCCGATCCTGATGACCGCCCTGGTAACGGGACTGGGATTGCTGCCGCTGGCGCTGGGGAGCGGCGCTCCGGGACGCGAGATTGAAGGGCCGATGGCAATCGTGATCCTGGGAGGACTGGCGACGTCGACGCTGCTGAACCTGCTGGTGCTGCCGGTGGTGGCGGCAAGGTTTGGGAAGTTTGAGAAAGAAGGTGTTAGGTACTAGGCGCTAGGCGCTAGGAACAGACAATCCTGCCGGACAGCTAAATCTAATGGTGCCGTGGGTGCTGGCCGTGCAATTTGGAAAGTTTGAGTAAGTGGAAAATTAAGAGTGAAAAGTCGAAAGAGAAAACCCTCCACCACAGCGAGCTGAAGCTCGCCTCTGCCTTAAGCCAAGCCTCGTTGGAATCCCGCAAATAGCTGGTTCCAAAAGGTTATCGCGTCACTTGGCCTAGTGCGTCATATCACCGTCAACCGGGAAGCTTTAGTGTTGGATTGAGAGTCGGCCACACAAAGGACCCCTCGCGCGCGGGCTAGGAATCATCCCCAACGTGAAGTTGAATGGTCCATGGATGAGGTACGACTTGCGATGAAGTATGGCCTCCACTTTTAGCAAATCAACGGTCAAGCGATCCAGACACATACAAGAGAATCGCAGCAACTATCCGCAGCTTCGGACGGATTGAGCTGACACGCGGGTTTGATGGAAGGTGCGCCGCTTCACACGCTTGCGGAATGTGATCCGCAACATAAAAGGGGGCAGGTTAGATGTCTAGCAAGGCTTTTAATTCCTTTCAAATAGCACAGGCACAATTCGACAAAGTTGCTGAATATCTCGGGCTGGACGCGGCGACCCGGGAACTGTTGCGGTATCCGCTGCGCGAGTATCACTTTGCCATCCCGGTAAGAATGGATGACGGGTCGATGAAAATCTTCCGCGGATTCCGCGTACAACACAACGACGCGCGCGGACCGGGCAAGGGCGGCATCCGCTTCCACCCGCAAGAGACGATTGACACGGTGAAGGCGCTCTCGATGTGGATGACGTGGAAGTGCGCGGTGGTGGATATTCCACTGGGCGGAGCAAAGGGCGGCGTAATCTGCGATCCGCATAACCTGAGCCAGCGGGAACAGGAACAACTCTGCCGGGGATGGATTCGGCAGGTGGTGCGGAACGTGGGCCCGGTGGCGGACGTTCCGGCGCCGGACGTGATGACGAACTCGCAACACATGCTGTGGATGCTGGATGAGTTCGAAAGAATTATGGGAGGAAGGTTCCCGGGATTCATCACCGGAAAGCCGGTGGGCATGGGCGGCTCGCTGGGACGGACGGAAGCAACCGGCTACGGCGTGGTGTTCACGCTGCGCGAGGCGATGAAGGAACTGGGAATCAAGGCGGAGAACACGGAAGCGAGCGTACAGGGCCTGGGCAACGTGTCGCGGTACGCGATTGAACTGTATCAACAGCTCGGCGGCAAGGTGATCGCGGTGTCGTGCTGGGACCAGACAGACCAGTGCTCGTATACGTACCGCAAGATGAAGGGGATCGACCTGCAACAACTATTGTCGATCACCGACCGCTTTGGCGGCATCAACAAGGCCAAGGCACAGGAACTGGGATACGAAGTGCTTCCGGGCGATGCATGGATGGAACAGGAAGTGGACATACTGATTCCGGCAGCAATCGAAAACCAGCTGACGGGAGACAACATCGGAAAGATCAGCCAGCGGGTGAAGATCATCGCGGAAGGCGCGAACGGGCCGACAACGCCGGAAGCGGACGTGAAGATCCGCGAGCGCGGCATCCTGCTGATTCCAGACTTCCTGGCCAACGCCGGCGGCGTAACGTGCAGCTACTTCGAACAGGTGCAGAGCAATATGAACTACTTCTGGTCGAAGGAAGAAGTGCTGGGCAAGCTGGACATGAAGATGACGGCAGCCTACTACGCAGTGTCAGAACTGGCGCGGCGGGAAAAGCTGTACATGCGCGATGCGGCGTATGCAATTGCCATTGGGCGCGTTGCCCAGGCATGCCACGACCGCGGCTGGGTATAAGGTTGGAGCCGCGCATCGCAGGGGGCGGTGCGCGGCATCTTATTATATGTTGTCATCTTAAGAAGACGTCCGGAGGCAGCGAATGAGCGCCCCGAGGACTGTAACGGCAGACCTGCCGGAATTCGACCGGAAGTTCTGGGATGGCACTTTCCACTTCACGCGGATCGGAAGGGGTTCGATCGGCGGGAAGGCGAGCGGACTGGCGTTCATTAAAGACCTGCTCGCAACAGAGATCGACACAGCGGCGCTGCGGGACTTCGAGGTGAACGTCCCGACGATGGCAGTGATCGCCACGGATTTCTTCGACGAATTTCTCGCACAAAATCACCTCTCCACACTAAAACTAGACGAACTCTCGGATGAGCGCATAGGAATGGCGTTCCAGCAGGCAGACCTGCCGGTGGAACTGCTGGGAGACTTGCGGGCGCTGATCGACCAGGTGACGACACCGCTGGCGATACGGTCTTCGAGCCTGCTGGAAGACGCACTGGACCGGCCGTTCGCGGGAGTGTACGCGACGAAGATGATTCCGAACAACCAGTTCGATGCGGATACGAGATTCCAGCGGCTGGTTGAGGCGATCAAATTCGTATATGCGTCGACATACTTCCGCGAAGCGCGAGACTACATTCGAACGACGGGACGCGAACCGCGCGAAGAAAAGATGGCGGTGATCATGCAGGAAGTGGTGGGGCGCAGGCACGGAGACCGCTATTATCCGGACATCGCGGGAGTGGGGCGCTCGTACAACTTCTATCCGAATGGGCCGGCGCGTCCGGAAGAGGGTGTGGTGAACCTGGCGCTGGGGCTGGGAAAGACGATTGTGGACGGCGGCGTGGCATGGACGTATTCACCGGCGTATCCGAAAAAACCGCCACCGTTCGGCTCGGTGAACGAACAGATACGCGGAACGCAGGCGGAGTTCTGGGCGATCAACATGGGCAAGCCTCCGGCGTATGATCCGGTAAGCGAAGTGGAATACATGGTGTGCGCGAACCTGGCGGACGCGGAAGCGGACGAAGTGCTGCGCTTCGTGGCTTCAACGTATGACGGAGCACGCGACCGGATGGTGCCGGGACTGAGCGTGCGCGGGCCGCGAGTGGTGGACTTTGCGCCGCTGCTGGTGTGGGAACAGTTTCCGCTGAACGAGTTGATTAAGGCGCTGCTGAAGGCATCCGAGAAGGCCGTGCGAGCGAAGGTGGAGATTGAGTTCGCGGTGACGATTGAAGAACCGCGAGGTAAGAACCCCCATGCACGGCTGGGATTTCTGCAGGTGCGGCCGATGATGGTATCGGACGAGACGGTGGAGATTGCAGAGGAAGAATTAACGGCGCCGGGAGTGATTGTGTCATCCGATGCGGTGATGGGCAACGGCGCCTGGGACGACGTGCGGGACATTGTGTACGTCAGGCCGGAGCACTTTTCGACGCTGCATACGCCGGCAATCGCGGAAGAACTGGGGAAGATCAACCGTGAATTAGCGGAGCAGAAGAGACAGTATCTGCTGATCGGATTTGGACGGTGGGGCAGCTCGCATCCGTCGCTCGGCATACCGGTGGACTGGAGCCAGATTTCCGGGGCGCGGGCGATTGTGGAAGCGACACTGCCGGAAATGAACGTGGAATTGAGCCAAGGCTCGCACTTCTTCCATAATCTTTCGAGCTTCCGGGCAAGCTACTTCATGGTGCAATATGATCGTCCATTCAAGATTGACTGGGAGTGGCTGAACCGGCAGCCGGTTGTGAGCGAAACGGAACTCGTGCGGCACGTGAGGCCGGCGGAGGCAATTTCGATCCGGGTGGATGGACGCACGGCGCGAGGAGCAATTTTTGCCACTCCGCGACAGACGGAAAAATAAGGCCGATGAAAACAGACGACACACAGTACGCAATGATTCTGCAGGCGCTGCAAGAGCGCGCGAAGGAATTGAACTGCCTCTACCGCGTGGACGAATTCGTAAACCAGCAGGAACGTCCAGTGGAAGACATACTTCGCGACATCATGGCGATCCTGCCTCCGGGATGGCAGTTTCCGGATGTCTGCCAGGCGCGCATCATGTTCGAAGATATGGCGATTGAGCCAAAGGATTTCCAGCCGACGCCATGGATGCAAAGCGCAAAGATCGTCGTGCAGGGGCAAGTGCGCGGAAGCGTGGAAGTCTACTACCGCGAACAGAAGCCGAAATCGGATGAAGGGCCGTTCCTCAAGGAAGAGCGCAAGCTGATTGAAACAGTTGCGGAACGAATCGGCAACATGGTGACACAGCGGCGGCTGAAAAGCGCGTTCAAGGGCTGGGAAGCGGCCACGGGTGAAACCGCGACGGAAAAACACGAGTGGCGCGTTGTGCTGGATTTCCTGCGCGGTACGGACCCGGTGCTGCTGCAACGAATCTCGCGCAAACTCATTAACCACCTGAGTTGGAGCGGCATTCTGCAGGCGAAGGAATTGCTGCAACGCGGCGGATTCTCGATGGGAGCGGAGCAGGACGAGAACCGTCCGCTGCGACCAAATAGCTCGGCGCGATTCCTCGACGTGACGGCCGAGGTGTTCCAGATCGCCGAGAAACACCTGAGCGAGGCGGAGATACTCAGCCTGCTGACAACGTGGATCAAGGAAGAAAAGTCGAGCTTCCTGGTGCGAGCGCTGGAGAGCCAGGACACTTCGCTGGGCGAGATCGCGGAAGCCATTGAACGGCATCGGCACGCGGGGGTGGAAGAGAACGAACTATCGGTTTCGACACAGAAGGGGCTGCGGGTTTCGCTGATACGGAGATTCTTTTCCGAGAGCCTGGAGTTCATTAACGTCGCGAAAGATTACATTGAGGTCAAAGACTTCTACGAACTGCTGGGACGGATCATCTTTCCACCGCGATGCCACGGCAAGCTGGGTGGCAAGAGCGCAGGGTTGTTCCTGGCAAAGAAGATCATCGACAAATCTCCGGAGGCGAGCGAACTGCTGCACCAGGTGAAGGTGCCACGCACGTGGTACATCACGTCGGACTGGATTTTGCACTTCATTCACCACAACGACCTGGAAGACGTATTGAACCGCAAGTACATGGAGATTGACCAGGTGAGGCAGGAGTATCCGCACCTGGTGGCGCTGTTCAAGCGATCATCGTTCCCTTCAGAACTGGTAAAGGGACTGGCGCTGGTGCTGGAGGAGTTCGGCGATAAGCCGCTGATCGTGCGCAGTTCGAGCCTGCTGGAAGACCGCTCGGGATCGGCGTTTTCAGGCAAGTACAAGAGCCTGTTCCTGGGAAATCGCGGGACAAAGGAAGAGCGGCTGGCGGCGCTGATGGACGCGATCGCGGAAGTATACGCGTCGATCTTCGGCCCGGACCCGACGGAATATCGCGCGGAAAGAGGCCTGCTGGACGTGCACGAAGAGATGGGCATCATGATCCAGGAAGTGGTGGGTCAGACGCTCGGGAAGTATTTTCTTCCTGCCTGTTCGGGAGTCGCGTTCAGCAACAATGAATTTCGCTGGTCGGCGCGGATCAAGCGCGGAGACGGACTGATCCGCATGGTGCCAGGACTGGGCACGCGCGCGGTGGACCGCGTGTCCGACGACTACCCGGTGCTGATTACGCCGGGACAGCCAAACCTGCGGGTAAACGTGACGGTGGACGAGATGCTGAAATATTCGCCCAAACGCGTGGACGTTATCAACCTGGAGGCGAACGCATTCGAAACCGTGGATGCCGGCGAATTACTTCGCTATTGTGGTGCGCAATACTCGCAGATTCGAAACCTTGTCTCCATTGTAGGGCACGATCGCATTGAACAGCCCATCGGGCCGGTGCCGGACTTCGAGAACAGCGACGCACTGTTCACATTCGAAGGGCTGATCCGCAACACGCCGTTTGTCGGACGCATCCGCGAGCTGCTCAATCTTCTACACGCGAAACTCGGCACGCCCGTGGACATCGAATTCGCGTATGACGGAGATGACTTCTACCTGCTGCAATCGAGGCCGCAGAGTTACGGAGCGGACGCTACCCCGGTCGCGATCCCGCAGAACCTGCCGCAGGACAAGATTGTCTTTTCGGCGAACCGGTTCGTGTCGAACGGCAAGGTTCCAGATATCACACACATCGTCTACGTAGACCTGGAAGGATACAGCCAACTCTCCACCCAGCTCGCGATGCGCGATATAGGTCGCGCGGTGGGGAGGCTGAACAAGCTACTGCCAAAGCGGCAGTTCATCCTGATTGGGCCGGGACGATGGGGCAGCCGGGGCGACATACGGCTGGGAGTTCCGGTAACGTACTCGGACATCAACAATGCGGCGATGTTGATTGAGGTGGCGCGGCAGCAGGGGAATTATCTGCCGGACCTGTCGTTTGGTACGCATTTTTTCCAGGACCTGGTGGAGGCGTCAATCCGCTACCTGCCGCTGTATCCGGACGACACGCATACGGTGTTCAAGGAGATGTTCTTCCAACGATCACGTAACATGCTGGAGGAAGTTCTGCCGGAATTCGCGCACCTCTCAAACACACTACGCGTGATCGACGTGCCGCGGGAGACGGCGGGGTTGGTACTGCGGGTGCTGATGAATGCGGACCTGGACCAGGCGGTGGGATACCTTGCGCTGCGGCAACAGGTGGTGGGAGAGACGCAACCGGAAGTGGAGATTGTAGACCGGGCGGGCGACGAACACTGGCGGTGGCGCTTCCGCATGGCACAGAGAATTGCGGCGCAACTCGACGCAAAGAAGTTCGGCGTGAAGGCTTTCTACCTGATCGGGAGCACGAAGAATGCTTCGGCGGGACCGGCGAGCGATATTGACCTTCTGCTGCACTTTGAAGGAAACGAAGAACAGCGCAGAGACCTGCTGCTATGGCTGGAGGGCTGGAGCCGGTGTCTTGGGGAGATCAACTTCCTGCGGACCGGCTATCGCACAGAAGGACTGCTGGACGTGCACCTTGTAACCGATGAGAACATCCGGGCGCGCGACAGCTTCGCAATCAAGATCGACGCGATTACGGACCCGGCGCGACAATTGCCGATGAAAAATGCGCAGGAGATGGCTACAACAGATCGCGCGTAGCGGCGGCAGGCGATTCGGGATCGAAGCGCACAAGCGAAAGCTCCGGGCCGTCATGCGCGGCGTTGATGCAGACGGTGCGTCCAAGCGTGGTTTTCCAATCACCGGTCAGGCGAGTGGATTCGTGAATGTGGCCGTGAAGAGTGAGGAGCGGCTGACGATGCTCGATGAAACGGCGGACGGCGATGCTGCCGACGTGGACATCGAGTTCGACGTGCTCGAATAATTTTCCGTCAAGCGCGGCACGATCAAGCGGAGTGTCGTAAGGCGGAGTGTGAAAGAGAAAGATTGCGCGATCAAGAGAGGCATCGCCGGCAAGAGCGGCGAGATCCTTGTGAATCGTTCCCCAGCGGATATCCATCTCATCGATCGCAAGGCTTCGGTAACCCTCCTCGGGTGAGACGCAGGCTGGCGGAATATATCGCGAAACGTCATAGCGCTCCCAATCCTTCAACAGAAACGGCGTGGGCGGAACATACGCATAGCCGTACACCGCGAGATCCCCAAGAGACGCCTTTCGCTGGTGGATATATTGCCAGAGTTCTGCTGCGGCATCGGCGCAGAAAGATTCTTCCTCGTAACGGGGATCGTCATTGCCAAGAATGAGGAACACGGAAGGATAGGCATCGCCAAGAGAATAACGAAGGCGCGCAAACTCCGGAATCATGTAGTCGTGAAGAAAGTCGTGAAAATGGGGCTCAGCGGGCGGCGATGCGCCGCTGGGCAGAAGGTCTCCGCCAAGAAAAACGGCAGCGGGACGCTCGGCGGCGATCGCGGCGAAAAGCTTGCCGTAGCGAGCAGTGCGTCCGTGAAGATCAGTAGCAAAGAAACAGGCCGGCAATCGCAGTCCTTTCGGCGTCGGCACTCGGCGGATTCGATGTTACACCGTGAAGCGCGCGAGGGGAACGCCGCCTTCACGTTCCTGCGTAACCCTCGGCAGACATCGACGCCAGCCAGGCCGCATGGGGCAGTCAAGAATCACCATGCCGCTTCCGCGGATGCTTACGCGAAAGAACTGGGCAGTTGTTCGGAATGCATGCGATTTCCAGGTAGTGGCAATGCATGTTCGCGGGAATCATCGACAAGATCAGACAAGCACGCATTTCCGCCGCAAAGCACCAGGACGACATTGGAGGCAGGAGTGAGACAGTCGCGACGGAGATGCAAGGCGCTGAGCGTGCATGAAGCAGCCAACTCGGTGAGAACCTTGGTGCGTTCGAGAAGGAAGATGGCATCACGAGTGGCCTCGTCATCGGAGACAACGACAACCTCTTCGAGCAACTGACGCGCGAGTTGAAGCGTAAGGGGAGAGACGCTCGGAGCGCCAAGAGTTTTGGCACGCGAGGTGATGCGGGGGAGTTGGACGATCTTGCCGGCATCGAGCGCCTGCGCCATCGAATCGGCGCCGCGAGTTTCCACGCCCCAGACCCGGATGGACGGATTCCTTCCCTTCAACCCGACAGCGGTCCCGCAAGCCAAACCACCGCCACCGATGCTGACAAAAACATCCGTGACGCCAGGGAGATCATCGTGAATCTCAAGACCGATGCTTCCCTGCCCGGCAACAACGAGCGGATCTCCAAAGGGATGAATGAAGGTGTAACCGCGACGCTCGAAGGCCGCAACCTCACGAAAGCCTTCGGCGAGATCGGAGACGAATGCGACGGCAGCACCGTAACCGCGCGTGGCGTCGACATAGTTCTGCGGAGTGTCATTGGGAAGAAGCACGACGGCCGGCACGTGACAACACTGCGCGGCATAAGCCACGGCCTGCGCATGGTTGCCGGCACTGACGGCAACGACGCCGCGAGAGGCCCGCTGGCCAAGGGAAAGCATCTTGTTGAAGGCTCCACGAACCTTGAACGCGCCGGTTCGCTGGAAGATTTCCATCTTTAGATATACGTTGGCATTGAAAAGATTGCTGAGAGTGGAGCTGCGAACAAGCGGGGTGCGATGGATGTAAGGTGCAATACGCTGACGCGCGCATTGCACCATGGAATAGGTTACGTCACTTACGCCACTGTCGCCGGTCATAACGATGCTCCCTGCGAGACGAGGCGCTCATCATTCTTCGCAACAGGTACCGGCGTGAGCCAGTTCGCATACTGCGGATTTGTGCCGCCGGTAACGTCAAAGAAAGCGCGTTGCAACATCGCCGTGACTGGACCTCGCTTGCCGGCACCGATCGGATGATCATCAATGGATGCGACTGGCGTGACCTCGACGGCGGTGCCGGTGAAGAAAGCCTCGTCAGCCTGTTGGACATCCGCAAGGGTGAGCTGCTGAATCGAGACGGCGATGCCCATCTCACGCGCCAGTCGCAGGACTGCGTCGCGGGTAATGCCCATCAGCACCGAACTGCGCTCGTCATTCGTGCAGAGGCGGCCACCCTTGACGAAGAAGAGATTCTCTCCGGAGCCCTCGGTGACACAGCCGGCGCTATCGAGGAGAATAGCCTCATCATATCCACGAGCTATGGCATCCTGAACAGCGAGAACGGAGTTCAGATATTGCCCGCAAGCCTTGGCGGTGGCGGGAATCGCATCGGACTGGAATTTTTTCCAGGGAGATACGGTGGCGCGAATGCCGTGTTCGAGAGCGTCGCCGCCGAGGTATGCGCCCCAAGGCCAGGCGAAAATCATGACTTCGACGGGACAGTTGCGAGGATGAACGCTGAGGCCATCCGACCCGTAAAAAGCTATGGGGCGGATGTAGCAGCCCTCAAAACCATTGGCGGCGATGATTTGCAGCGTGGCCTGGGCAAGCTGCTGGCGCGAGTACGGCAACTTCATGCCATAGACGGCAGCGGACGCAAGCCAGCGGTCAAGATGCTCGGTGAGTCGAAAGACGGCCGGGCCGCTCGACGTCTTGTAACAACGCATGCCTTCGAAGACGCCGGTTCCATAGTGAAGACCGTGGGATGAGACATGCACGGTGGCCTGCTCCCATGGCACGACCTGGCCGTTTTTCCATACGAACTTACAATCCGACAATGACACATCAACCTCCTGCGAGCGGCGCGGGCTCGCGTGCAGCGCAACTAATACGAGTAACCATCGGGCCCCGGAACCGCACGAACCGCGGTCGCAACCTGCTCGTTGACCTGAGGGTTGCGGAGCGTGACGTCGACGGGATTGAGGAACGACATCATCGAGCGAAGCTCGACACCAACCTTCTCGATCAACTGGTTCTGCTCGCGCTCGCGAGTTGCAAGGAAGCGTGGGCGTCCAGCCTTGTTCTCGTCGATCCATGCCTTGGCGAAGGAACCGTCACGGATTTCCGCGAGCAGCTTGCGCATGGCGGCGCGAGTCTCTTCGGTGACAACGCGCGGGCCGGCAGTGTAATCGCCGTGCTCGGCGGTGTCGCTGACGGAATAACGCATGTAATTCAACCCCCCGCGATACATGAGATCGACGATGAGCTTGAGTTCGTGAAGACACTCGAAATAGGCAATCTCAGGCTGATATCCGGCCTCGACGAGCGTTTCGAAACCGGCCTTGACGAGTGCACTGGCGCCGCCGCACAAGACGGCCTGCTCGCCGAAGAGGTCCGTCTCGGTTTCCTCGGTGAATGTCGTTTCGAGAACACCGGCGCGCGTGCAACCGATTCCCTTGGCGTAGGAGAGGGTCAACTCCTTCGCATCCCCAGTAGCGTCCTGATGAATAGCCATGAGGCCGGGCGTTCCGCCGCCCTCCTGGAAAACTTCACGGACGCGATGGCCGGGGGCCTTGGGAGCGACCATGGTGACATCGACACCTTCAGGAGATGTGATGGTGCCGTAACGAATATTGAAGCCGTGCGCGAACATCAGCATGTTGCCGGGGCGAAGAAACGGCGCGATATCGCGCTGGTAAATCTCAGGTTGCGAAGTATCCGGCGTGAGCACCATGACGACATCGGCCCAGGCGGCAGCCTCCTGCACGGAGGCCACGATAAGACCGGCCTGACGCGCCTTTTCGCGCGAGGCGCTGGCGGGCGGCAATCCAACGTGCACTTCCACGCCGCTGTCGCGGAGATTGAGGGCGTGAGCGTGACCTTGCGAGCCATAACCGATCACGGCAACTTTTTTCGAGCGGATCGATGAGAGATCCGCAGATTCATCGTGATATACCTTCGCCATAAATAATCCCTTTCTGTGTTGAATACCGTTAGACGGAGTACGACACTCCGGTTTCTTCCGCGAGATGGTAGTCGGGTGGAGCCGCATTTTGAGCGTTCTGCATGCCACGCTTCATGGCGACGACGCCGGTGCGCACCATCTCCAATACGCCGTAAGGACGGACAACTTCGAGCAGTCCGTCGATCTTGTCCTCGGTTCCCGTGATCTCCACGGTGATGGAATCGGGCGCGACATCGACGACGCGTCCGCGAAAAACACTGGCGAGCGCGAGGATGTGAGGACGGGACTCCGGCGTGCATGCGACCTTGACCATCGCGAGGTCGCGCATGATCGTTGGCATGCCGGAGATGTTCTCGACGCGCAATACGTTGACGAGCTTGTAGAGATTAGCCTCGATGCGCTTGGCGCCGAAGCTGTCGGTGTCGACGACGATGGTCATGCGCGAGACGTCCGGCTTTTCCGTGCGACCGACAGTGAGCGAATCGATGTTGAAACCGCGACGCCGGAAGAGCGAGGCAACGCGGGTCAGGACACCGGGCTTGTTTTCAACGTGCACGACAAATGTGTTGAACATAGGGTTATGCATCCTGTGCCGTTTCGACGATTGGGCTGGGACGGAGGATCATGCCGCGAAGATCCGCACCAGCGGGAACCATTGGATAGACGGAATCCTCCTGCTCAACATGGAAGTCAAGCAGGACCGGGCCGAGGTGATGGCGCGCCGTGCCGACGGCAGAAACAACATCTTCGCGCCGGCTGACAGCCTCGCTGAGCACGCCATAGGCATCGGCGATCTTGCAGAAGTCGGGACTGAGCAGCGGCGTGGACTGATAGTTCTTGTCGTAGAAGAATTCCTGCCACTGCCGGACCATACCGAGGAATCCGTTGTTGATGATGGCGATCTTGACGTCGAGTTTTTCCTGCACCATGGTCGCTAGTTCGGGCATGGTCATCTGGAAGCCGCCGTCACCGACGACGACCCAGACTTCCGCGCCGGGCTTTGCCATTTTTGCTCCTATAGCCGCTGGCAATGCAAACCCCATGGTTCCGAGGCCACCGGAGGTGATGAGCGAACGCGGCCCTTCGTGCTTGTAATACTGCGCCTCCCACATCTGGTGCTGGCCGACATCGGTAACAACGACGGCGCGACCCTGTGTCTCGCGCCAGATGTCGTTGATAACGTGGGCGGCATAGAGGTGGCCGTTGTCAGGCAGGTTCTGAATGTCACGGACAGCGGCATCACCCTTGTACTCGTGAATCAACGAGAACCAATCCTCGCGCGCACGGTATTCGACGCGAGGCAACAGGTCGCGCAGTACACAGGCAAGGTCGCCCACAAGCGCGACGTCAACCTTGACGATCTTGTTGATCTCGGCCGGGTCGATTTCAACGTGGATCTTCTTTGCGTTCTGCGCATAGGACGCAAGGTTGCCGGTGACGCGATCGTCGAAGCGCATGCCAAGGGCGATGAGCAAATCGGCTTCCTGGATTGCATGATTGACCCAGGCTTCGCCGTGCATACCCATCATGCCGAGATTGAGCGGATGCGATGCGGGAAGGCTGCCGATGCCGAGCAGCGTGACAGCGACAGGAATGTTGCCGCGCTCGGCGAGTTCGAGTACTTCGCGCATGGCGCCGGAGATCATGATTCCGTGACCGGCAAGAATGAGCGGGCGCTTCGCGTTGTGGATCAACTCCAGGGCGTCTTCAAACTCGTCGAGGCTGGGCGAAAGATCGGGGCGATACCCGGGAAGTTGCGGCCGGGCAGCGTCCCATTCAAATTCGCACAACCCCTGTTGCGCGTCCTTGGTGACGTCGATGAGCACCGGACCGGGGCGGCCGGACTTGGCGATGTAGAAAGCCTCGCGAATGGTGCGTGCAATTTCCGACGGATGCGTGACGAGATAGTTGTGCTTGGTGACGGGGAGCGTGACACCGGTGATGTCAGTTTCCTGAAATGCATCGGAGCCGATGAGTTTGCTGCCGACCTGTCCGGTGATGCAGACGATAGGCGAAGAGTCCATCATGGCGGTGGCGATCCCGGTAACCATGTTGGTGGCACCGGGGCCGGAGGTCGCGATGGCGACTCCGACTTTTCCGCTGGCGCGCGCATAGCCATCGGCCATATGCGTGGCTCCCTGCTCATGGCGCACGAGGACGTGGTGAATGGACGAAGACTTCAGCGCGTCATAGGTTGGAAGAATTGCGCCGCCGGGATATCCGAAGACGGTAGTGACGCCTTCGTGCTCCAGGCTCTTCCAGATGATTTCGGCTCCTGTCATTTTCACGGTTTACCTCGCGAGCGCAAGTTCCGCATTGCGACTGGCGTTTGTAACGGCACCCAGCGCAGCGGAGGAAACGGTGTCGGCATACTTCGCGAAAACACCAGAGTTGTATCTCCGCGGGCGTGGCTTCCACTCGCGGGCGCGATTGCGCAGTTCTTCGTCAGAGACTTCAACGGAGAGAACGTGATTGGCGGTGTCGATGACGACGGTCTCTCCCTCACGAACAAGAGCGATGGGACCGCCGACTGCGGCTTCCGGAGCGATGTGCGCAACCATGAAACCGTGCGTTGCGCCGGAAAAACGCCCATCCGTAATAAGCGCGACGGTTTTGCCAAGTGGAGTGCCGGCGATGGCGGCGGTGACGGCAAGCATCTCGCGCATACCGGGGCCGCCGCGCGGACCTTCATTGCGGATGACAACGACGTCGCCGGGATGAATCGCGCCGCTCTGCACGGCCTCAAAGGCGTCTTCTTCACTTTCGAAAACTCGCGCGGGACCGCGATGCACCAGGCGCTCGTGGCCAACAAGTTTTACGACGCAACCTTCCGGGGAAAGATTTCCCTTGAGGATGGCGATGCCACCCGTCGGTTTAAGATATTGATCGGCGGGACGGATGACATCCTGCCCGGGAGTCTCCTTGGCGTCAGCGAGATCGTCGCCGAGCGTGCGAGAACTGGCTGTCACGCAAGAAGTGTCAAGCAGCCCCATCTCCGCGAGACGCCGGGCAAGCAAACGGGAACCGCCAGCGGCGTAGAAATCCGTGGCAACGTAGCGCCCGCCGGGCTTGAGATCGCAAAGAAGCGGAACCTTCGAAAAGACATCGCCGAGATCGTCGAGCGAAAGTTGCACGCCGGCTTCGTGGGCCATCGCAATGAGGTGAAGGACGGCGTTGGTGGAGCCACCGGAGGCAGAAACACTGGCGACAGCGTTGAGAAACGCCTGGCGCGTGAGAATGGCAGAGGGCTTGATATCGCGCTTCAACAGATCCATCACCATGTGACCCATACGGCGTGAAACTTCGAGTTTGTCCGCGACGGTGGCAGGAACGCTTGCACTGCCGAGAGGCGAGATGCCGAGAAATTCGCAGGCGAGCGCCATGGTGTTTGCGGTGAATTGTCCGCCACAGGCGCCGGCGCCGGGACAGGCGTGATCCTCAAGGGCGGTGAGGCGCGCGTCGCTCATCGCACCCGCGGCGTGCGCACCGACAGCTTCGAAGACATCCTGAATGGTGACGGACTTGCCTTCGAACTGGCCGGGGGCGATCGATCCGCCGTAGAGCATGAGCGCGGGAACGTCGAGACGCGCCAGAGCCATGACGGTTCCGGGCAGAGTTTTGTCGCAACTGGCAAGGGCGACGACGGCGTCAAACATGTTGGCGCGCACGACGAGTTCGATGGAGTCGGCGATGACTTCGCGACTGACGAGCGATGCGCGCATCCCCTCGGTTCCCATGGTGATTCCGTCGGAGATGGTGACGGTGTTGAACTCCATGGGAGTTCCGCCTGCGGCGCGGACACCTTCCTTGACGGCCTCGGCAAGTTCACGAAGGTGGTAATTGCACGGACCGATTTCCGTCCAGGTGTTGGCAATGGCGACAAGGGGCTTTCGTAGATCGTCGTCAGTGAAGCCGACGGCCTTGAACATGGCGCGGGCAGGTGCGCGATGCGGGCCTTCCGTCAACGGTGTGCTCTTCGATTTAAGTACGCGTGAGTCCATGACTTTTCTCCCGAAAAATAATGCAAAAGAGAAAAGCCACCCCCGCTCGGTGCGGTTGGTGGCTTTTCGAACTTTGTTTTGTTCTAAGCCTACGTCCCCGCACCGCCCGTAATGGCGATTACGATTACTACGCTAATGCTAATAATAATGACGCTGACCCGAAGCGCAGAAAAGCGGAGGCTCGGCAGAAGGCCAAGAGACCGGCTGTTTGCGCGGGTTTGCGAAGCGGGTGACATCTGAGGTGGTGTTAACTTATCGCATCGCGATACACAGGGTCAATAGCACTTTGAATGAAATAGGCCGCGAAAAGCTGATGCATGGTATCGCCGATTCAAATGATTGCTTAAAGATGTTCAGGGGCGCCAGTGCACGGGGAGTAATCAAGCCTAGTAACCGGCCGGTTACGGGAGGGTACGAGAGGCATCAACAGTACTCGGGAGCCAGTATCGACGATGGCAATGGCGGGAGGATTGAGAGTGGATTTACACATGTGAGTATTCCGCGCCCCGGGAGCGGGGCGCGGAGAGGGTGCGGGATACGGCTAATCGGATTTGGAAGTTGCCGCTCCGGGTTCGGATTTACGAATGGCTTCGAGGCGCCAGGTGAACTCCTGCATCAGCTCCTTGCTGTAACCAAGTTTAGAAAAGATGATGTGGCCGGTTGGATCGACGAACCACGTAAGCGGTATCGTGTTGATGCCATTTCTGGTTGCATACTCTGGAGCACGCAGCACCGGGAACGAATACTTATTCTTGCTGATGAAGTTTTCGATGACAGCCGTCGGCGTTCCTTCCGCGTCGGTTGCCATGGTGAGGACAACGACGTTCGGATCGTTCTTGTATTTTTCGTAAAACTTATTGAGGTCGGGAAGTTCCTTGCGACAAGGGCCGCACCAGGTCGCCCAGAAGTTGATGACCGCAATTTTTCCCTTGAGACTGTCAGAAGTGACGGTTTTGCCATCAAGCGTCTTGAGAGAGAAATTCGCGATCTCCTTGGGAGAACGGATACGCGCGGAGAGGACGGCGCGCTTGCGGCGCTGTAAATCCTGGTCAAGGATCGGCTTCATGTAGGCATCGACGCCATCGGCGTTGCCATGGCGGTGAATGTAAAGATCGCGCAATGCCTTGACGGCGGGATGATCGCCTTCCCCGTAATAGGGCTTAACGAGCGCTTCCTTGAAGGTCGTCTCGGCCTTGTCGAGCTGGCCCTGAGCTTCGTAGACGCGGCCGAGATGAATCGCGGCTGTCACATTGTCAGGAGAAAGTTTTGAAGCGAACTCCAGCTTGGCCTGCGCTTCGTCGAGTTTGCCTTCATTGAAGTAGACCCAGCCGAGGGCGTCCTGCCAGGGCTCGACGAACGTACCCATCCAGAAGCCGAGGAAGCCAGTCTTGTCTTCCTGCGTGGCAATGGCGGTCCGCATTTCCGCCCATTGATCGTCCGCCTGCTTCATCGCCATGAACTCAATCTCCGGCAGGTGAACTTTATGAGTGGCGAGCACGGTGATTCCGAGCGGGGCACCGCCAACAGCGACGGTGGCCTTGTAAAGCCGGTCGAGGTCGGGACTGTCTTCCGACGCAAGCAAGCCGATAAGATTCTGATTGGCTTGTTTCACGACTTCATCGTCGTAGTGTTTGGGGCGGTCGAGGAATTTTTCGAGCGCGATGATCTTTGCGGTGACGTTCTGCTCGGAAGTGGCCATGGGCAGGTCTTTCATCGCCAGAGCAAGGGATACCGCGTCAGAAGCAGGCGAATCGGGATACTTCTTGAGGATGAGATCGGCGACTTCTTTCGTCGACTTGGGAGCGATGCCTTCGAGTGCGTTGGAAGCGATGTTGACCGTCTGCGCACTGGGTTCGTACTGAGAGAAGAATTGAAGCGCGTCAGCAACGATCTGCTTCTGCTGCTCTTCAGGCTTGATGGCTATGTCGGCGGCGATAGCATTCCAATAAGCGGCGTGAAGAGTATACGAGTCGGGAACGGCCTGGACGGTTGCTTTCAGCAGTTGGCGGGACTCCTTAAACTTGCCCGCGAACTTCAGGAGATTTGCTTTGCCGATGGCTGCGCCGACATTTTTTGGATCGAGCTGCAATGCCTTGTCGTAGACGGCGATGATGGAATCGACTTTTGAACTTGCACCGTGGGCAAAAGATTGCTCGGCACTGGCCAGGGTGAAAAGTCCTTCGGAGGACTTCGCGTAGTCGTTCTTGTGTGACTCGACAAACGACTTGTACGTCGCTTCGTCGCGCGACAGATACGCGGCAAAACTCAATCTCTGTGTGGCCAGATAGAGGATGTCCGGATCGCCATTGGATTTGGCAATCGCCTCGTTGCAGAGCTTCTCCACCTGAGGGCCACTGGTAATGTTGGATTCCGCAAGCAGCGTCCATGGGCTGTCAGGAGCCTGCTTCTTCATCGAAGCTACATACTCAGCAGCTTTGCTGTCGTTCTGGCCCAGCATGACGTGCCAGCCAGCAAGCTCGATGTCATCCGGGTTTTTGGCAAATAGCCGATTGGCTTCCGCCGTAGCGAGCCAACCATCCTGGTTGTAATAAAGATGGCGAACGAGCTCTACCGCGGCGCTGCGAGCAGCGGTGGATTGCGCGAAGGCGAACTGCGGTGCAGTCAGGGCGTAGAGGAAAAGAATGAGAAACGATAAGCAGTAATTCTTTTGCTGCATAAAAATGAACTCTCTTGTATTTTTGCTGCGCCGAGGCTACAGCGGTTTCTGTTCAATGCCGGTGAAGTGCACGTCCCATTGAAGCTCGGAGGGTTTGCCGGGTTCAACGCGATAGCGAATCGTCCAATGAGCGGGAAGAGTGACTCCATCGACCTGGCGAAAATCGTCGAAGCGCTCTTCAACGGTTTGCGTACTCTCGTCAGTTCCGTTCTGAATCTGACCCGATGCGTCGTGCAACGTCAGCCGGTAGATGGTCATGACGTGATGAAAGGTTTGAGGATCGAAATACAAATGGATGGAGAGGTCGCCGCTGGCATCGTGATTTCGGGGCGTGTAATCTACGTCGTAAAGTTCGCGTCCATCGATTTTCTTGAGACCTTCAAGTTTCAGGCGGGCTTGTTTTGAGTTGGGATTGAGCAACGGCCATGCCGTTGACATGGAACCGCCGAGAAGACCATTGCGCAGAATCTCGGACTGCGTGAAGAAAAACTGTCCAAGCGCGGAACGGGTATTAGGTCCGGTGGTGGCGACTTTAGGGTTTTTCCCGTCAAAGACAAATTGCTCGCCGGGATACTGCGGCACACCCAATTGGAAAGCACACTTCAGCTTGTCTCCCTGAGAGATGAACTGGGCGGCGCCGCCGAGGTCAACCTGGCCGGCGAGAATATCGGTGACACGAACCGTACCCTGCGCAAAGCGAGTAACGGCGGCATTGCGCGCGGCAGGAGTGCCGATGGAAGCGAGGTGGTTCGCCACCAGCGTTTTGAGAGTGATGCCGTGATCTTTGGCAGCGGCGGACGAAACAAAGACCAAGCACGACGCGACCAGCAGCAATGCCTTGATTTTCATCACGTGAGCCTACCTCGTACGATATTTGTCCACCAGAGCCTTGAGGTGCGCAACCAGCGGAACGGCACCGTTATACCCCGTCATGTGAATGCGAATGTGGCCGGAAGGATCCACAACAAATGTCTCCGGAATTGGGCCCACTTTGAATGCCGCCTTGGCACCATCATCCAGCAGAACAGGGAACGTGTAGCCTTTGGACGTTATGAAGGGTTTCACGAGTGCGCGGTTTTCATCGACGCTAATGGCAAGCACTGCAACATTTGGATCATCCTTCATCTCCGAATAAAACTGCTGGAGTTCCGGAAATTCCTTGCGACAGGGGGCACACCAGGTTGCCCAGAAATCGATAATCACAACCTTGCCGCGAAGAGAGGAAAGTTTAATACGCTTGCCATTCAGGTCGAGTGAAGTAAAGTCGGGCGCTGGCTGGTTCAGGACTTCTTCTCGCTGATCGCTGGTTACCGCGGAGCTGCCATTGTCATGTATCGAGAGGTACGCGGCCATGCCCTTGTCGCTTCCTTTGAGAGCGACATAGAGCTTGCGATATTTCTCGCGGATCTCCAGGGCTGCATCTTCCGTCCACGAGCGTTGCGCCTCGGTGAGCGCGTTGGCATAGGCGGCAAGCGCACCGTCTTTCTTTCCGGAAGCAAGAATCGCATCAGCCTGATAGGACTCTATGCGGCCACGGTCATCGGCACTGAGATTCTGTGCCTTCTTTAATATTTCCGTGAGCACGTTCTGCGCCTGCGACCACTCGCCCCTGCGAGCGAGCAGATCGGCACGAAGGGACAGGACTTCAGCTTCGTAAGGATTGAGATTTTCTTTCTTCAGCAGTGCGTCGGAATTTTCCTTCAGGGAACCCAACAATTGCTGAACACGATCCAAGTCAATTTGGCGATGGAGAAAAACCTGCGCAACCGTAATTACCGCATCGGAGTACTGATTGGGAAAACCTGTCTTGCTGGCGTAATCAAGCAGAATTCTGGCGGTATCGCGCAGTTGAGCCGCGGGCGCGCCGATCTGGTCGAGCACAGTAAGGTAGCGACCGTATTGCGGATCAGGAAAGTCACGGTTGTATTTCACAAGGAGCTGTGCGAGGCGATGACGATCGGATGTGGAGTTTATCTCTTCAGTTAGATCGGCCTTGGTCTCTGGAGAATAGGGGAACTCCGCATGGAGACGCGCTTCAAGGGCTTTGCTCTTCGCTGTGTCGCCGGCCATCTGGTAACCGGTAGCAGCCACATGGAGCAGTTCAGGAGATGCAGCATGTGACGTCAGCAGAGCCTGCGCAGCCGCGCGAACCTTGGCTCGCTGAGGTGTGTAATCGTTGCTGGGTTCCGCGAACCAGGCTTTCCAGAGACCCTCGCGTAGTGAGTAGTTGGAGGGATAGAGCTCAATTCCCTTTTGATAGAAAGCTTCGGCATCAGAGATGCGACCGGCCTGAACGAGGAGTGGGCCAAACGAAGGGAAGCGCGGATACAGGGACTTTTGGTAATAATCGACGTATTGCGGTGAGATTTTCCATGCAGCCACCATCCGATCAAGAGCCCGCTTTTGGAGTGCTGCATCGCTTTTTTTCTGAGCCTGGGCGAATTCGAGCTCACCTTCCGCGAACTGCACAAGAGCATTCCCGGGCGCGTCTTTTTCCAGTGCAGCCAGTTCAGTTTCTGCTGGCCCTCCCGGACCGGCAGCGTCAATAAGGGCGCGCGCTAAATCCACACGAGAATGCACGCTGACTCCGGCAATCTGCTTGAGCACAGCCAAGGATTGCGGAACCCAGGACACATACTGCGCACAGTTCCAGATCGCTTCGTGACGGAGCGATGTGTTCCCCGGCTCCAGTTGCAGGGCCTTTTGATAGGTGGCCGCACATTCGGGCGGCCGAGCCATCACGTTATAGTCCGCAAGGACAACGTAGGCCAGCCCATAGTTCGGGTCGATCTTCAATGCCTGCTGGATAAGCTTCGGAGTGGCGTTACGACTGTAAACGGCGGCCGACATGACATACCAAGCCGGATTGTCCGGATCGCGGCGCGCCAGTGCATCATATTTGGCGACAAGGTCGCGGGCCGAAATCTTGCCAAGCGCAACTTCCGCTTTGACCTTGGCGAGTGGATCTGTCGAGGTTTTGTCTGGCGAGGTTTGGGCTACGGCAATGACGGAAGAGATCAGAATTAGAAGTGCCGGAATGAGGCGCAAGAAACGGTTGGTCATAATTCCCCTTGATCAGGCGAATGAATAAAGTTCAACCGATGATGCCTACGCCGGGAACGCGGCACTCCATCGAAGAAACGATTGCGAGAAAGAAGGGACGCGAGATGAATCGCGTCCCTTCCGGTAACCAGAGTTTCAGCCTAGAACGTTAACTTCAAAGCCATCTGCATGCTGCGCGGCCCGCCCGGCGCATACAACGCTCCAGCGCCGAAGCCGGATGCCAGAATGCTGGTGACCTGACCAAACTGGTAGCCCTTATAGAAGTGGCCCGTCGACGAGTAGCTGCCAAAGGACGTTGCCGGAGGTCCGTAGTTCGTCTGGTTCAGGAGATTGAAGGCATCCAGCCGCCACTGCAGTCCGAAGCGCTCAGTCAACTTGAACTGACGGCGAAGCGTCCAGTCGAGTTGCGAGAGACCAAAGCCCGGAACATAACCGCGCGGTTCGTTGCCTTGCTTGCGTCCGCTGCCGTTCGAGAGGAAGGCATAGCTGAAGGCCGCAGGGTTGATGACCTTGCCGCCAAAAGCGGTCGGCGAACTGATCCAGACCGGCTGACCGGGCACAGCGTCGGGCCGAATGGAGCCGCCGAGAATGTCTGCCGAACTCATGGTGACGGTGAGAGGCATGCCAGTGCGCGCCTGGTAGATGGTGTCGATCGACCAGTTCTGCAAGAGGAAGCGCAACGGTTTGAAGCCAACCGGTGCGGTTGGAATGTCGTAGCTGAGACTCATGCTGAAGTTGTGCCGCACGTCAAAGCTCGACAGTCCGCGCTCGCCCTGTAGATTTACGAAGGCAGGAGACGTCGATTTGCTGGAATCGCTGGAACTGGTGTCGAACGACTTGGACCAGGTGTAGCTGGCCAGAGCCTGGAGCCCGTGCGAGAGGCGACGCATGAACTTGGCTTCGAAGGCGTTATAGTCGGAGGTATCCACGGAAGAATACACATCGAGATACGAGTACCTGGGCGTGTTGCCCTGGAAGCGCGAGAAACGAACCAGATTGCGACCAATGGAACCGACATAAGAGAGAGTGAGGCTCTGCTGCGAACCAAGCGCCTGTTCGATGCTGACGTTCCACTCATGGGTGCGCGGAAGCGTATAGCCCGGAGCATAACCAATGATGTTCTGATTGGTGTAAGGAGGCTGAACGGATGTGATGGCCGGAGGCGACGCCAACGGCGTGTTAAACCAATCAAGCTGCGAACCATAGAACGTGCCGGCCTCATAGGCGCGAGTGTGCGGATAGGCACCCGTGGCATTCAGGGCTCCACCTGCACCGGTGTCATAGAAAAGACCGTAACCACCGCGGACGACAGTTTCCCAGCCTGGGGTGTTGCGAATTTCGTAGGAGAGGCCAACGCGCGGCGCAAAAGCGTGCCAGTCGGTCGGATAGAGCGGTGCGCCTGCGGGCGCCAATGTGGCATTGTTGAAATCGATGACGTTGGCAACGCCATAGAGCGGCTGGCCGTTGGCGCTCTTTGGAGCAGGATCGATCTCCCAACGCAGGCCGTAATCCAGCGTGAGGCGCGGCGTGAGTTTCCAACTATCCTGCGCGTAAAGCGAGGTCTGGAACTGATGGACGATGACCTTGTCCTGCTGCTGAATAATCGCAAGGCTTGGGTTGCCGGATTGAATGTCTGACGGCAGATAGTAGGCCATCAGCGCGTTGTAGTAGTTGGGCGCTGCAATGGGATAGAGAAAGCGCCAATCCGCGCCGAAGGTCAGATTGTGCTTGCCCACTGCCCATGAAAGATTATCGACGAGGTTCATCTGACGCTGCGTATTGACCGCGATGGTGCCCAACTCAAACGCCTCGTACCAGTTGCCTGGGGGATAAAGGCCGAAGCTGAACGTGGAGTTTGATGCGCTGGCGCCGTACTTGGACGGGAACATCTGTTCCATCTGAGTGGAGGTCGGCACGGCGGCACCGCCGTAATTATCGAGCGTATAAACCGAGCTGCCTTCGTTCTTTGTCCAGTTGAAACGAAGTTCGTTGGCGAGGTGAGGAGTCAGTGCGGAATTGGCGCCGACTGTAACCAGATGCTGGTCGTAAGAGTTGGTTTGAAGATTATTGACCGCATAGGACGTACGAACCGCGGAATATGACGGCGAGTAAGCATAGCGCACAAACAGGTTCAGCTTGTCATTGATCCTGTGATCGATGCGGATGCTGGTCGCATTCGTACTGCTGGGATTGGAAAACGACGAAACATACGCCGGAGCGTTGCCATTGTTGGGGTCGACACCGTTCGGCATTGGCACCAGCGCGAGATAAGGAGCGAGACTTGGGCTGAATCCCGCCGGATTGCTACGGAAGGCAGCCGACGGCACGTCGACGATGCCAGAATTCGGCTGACGGAGGCGCACACCTTCATACGACACGAAGAAGAACGTTCTGTCCTTGCCGTTGTAAAGACCGGGAATGACAACGGGGCCGCCAAGAGTAAATCCAAAATCATTCTGGCGAAGCGGAGGCTTCTTCAGAAGACTGCTGGTCTGGTTGGAGGCAATGAGTCGCGAATTCAAATACTTGCTGTATGCGTCAAAGGAATCGAAGACATCGTTGCGTAGATAGTCATAGACGGTTCCACTGAGGCGATTGCTTCCGGAGCGGCTCGTGATCTGAACCTGGCCACCGGGCGAACGTCCATACTCGGCGGAGTAGGTGGACGTCTGCACCTTGAATTCCTGCATGGCATCAATCGACAGAAGGCTGCTGGTGGTGCCAATCGCGCTAATGGTGGGAGCACCGGCCGCGCTCGGTCCGGAATAGTAACCGCCTCCGTTGGCCAAACCAGCCGAGTCGAGCCCGATGCCAGTGTTTGCGGCGACGCCATCCACGGTGAAGTAATTGGAAGTGTCGCGCTGGCCATTGAAGCTGAACTGACCCGCGCCAGTGGTGCGCACTGCTCCTGGAGTCAACGAAATCAACGACTGAAAAGTACGGCCATTGAGCGGAAGGTTTTCCACGAAGCGCTGATCAACGACGGTGCTCACGGAAGGATCCGTGTCCACCATGGGGGCTTCACTGGAGACATTAACGGTCTCGGCGGTGGAGCCGACCTTCAAGGAAAAATCCATGCTGACGCGATCCGCAACATTCAGAACAATATTTTCACGCGTGAGCGTGCGGAACCCTTGCGCCTGAACGGTAGCCAAGTATGTGCCGGGTTTTAGATTCGAAATGTTGTAAACGCCGTCTTTGTTGGTCACGGTTGATTGACGAATACCAGTGGACTGGTTCCGCAACTCGACGGATGCTTTTGGCACACTCGCCCCAGTCTGGTCTTTCACATAGCCGCTGACGTCAGCAGACTGTCCGAACAGCAGACCAGTGGAGACCAGTAAAAAGAGACACAAAGAGATTCGTTTTAGCATTCGCTGCTCCAAGGAAAAGTCGAGGCCGGGAAACGGTTTTCAATATGTAAGTCGGAGCAGGGGCCGAATTTTCCGAAAATTATTTTTGCGCGCTGGCGCGAAGCAGTTTCTTCGCCAAGATATCGAGCTCCGTCAACTGCTGCTGAAGGCGAGGCATTGCAGCATCCACGGAGGTGGGGCTAGTGGACGTGGTGAGAAGCGAACGGAGCGTGAAGTCAATCTGTTTGCCGGCGCCAAGACTGGCGACGCCCACATCCTGCCACGAAGCAAACGCTCCGGACGGCGCGTCGGACTTCAACTGATAACCGAACCCACTCATCAGAGGCACGAGCTCCGCTTTCAGTTCATCGACCTGCGAAGCAACTTCACGAGCATGATCCTGTACCATCGCCGCAAGTTCGGCACGCGACGAATCGGAGAGCCGAGGATCGTTGTTGCTGGGCCAACGCTGGGCCAATGCGCGCAATGCATAAAGATGCGAGAGCAGCGTGGTGCTGGTGTCGAGCACGGCGCGCGTGTAGTTCTCTTCGGTGTCGCGGCTGCCGAAGTATTGCTCAAGCCGACGGTCGGGCTGCTGCTGCGGAAGGGGCGGCTGCGGAATCACAACACTGCGGGCGGGTTGCGCGGCGACGGAAGAATTTATATCCGGCGGCTGGAACTCGAGGCGAACATCGGGCTTGCCGTCCAGGAGGGAGGCGAGTTGCGCCTTGCGCTCCGACGAGATGCCCCAGGCGTTCACGATAACTGCATCCGGCGTGTGCTGCGAGACTTCGATGCTCTCACCGAGATCGGCGCCGATGCGGTGAAGGTCGTAGCGAACACCGACTTCGACATCGTCAAGATTGGGCAGGACAGGACGATAGATGGAAGCATTGACGGGCGGCGCCGACGGAACCAGTGCGGCAAGACGCGGCTCAACCGGATGCGCCGGAGGTTCGAGAATGGCAAGCACGGCAGGCGGAACTTCGCGCTTGTTGACGACGGAGAAATCAAGTTCGGAGATTTCGAAGTCGGCGTCGGCAAAGGAGAGATTCATACTATCGACATGCCAGTTGCTGGGCTGAACATGGAAGGTGACACGCTGAAGTCCGGGAACACTACCCTGCGGATCAGAATTCACCTGTACATCGATGGCGCCGTCGCGTTCGCGGTAGGCCTTCGGTTCCGAACCGGCGAGATGTATCCATGACTGGAGCACACTGTTCGACAGCGGAAGCGAAGAAGAAATTCCGAACGACTTATAAAGATGCTGAAGCTCTGCGCCGACGGAGTCCTTGCCGGAATCCCAGTAAGTGATGTGGCCCGACTTCCATGAATCGACATTCGCGCTGAGTTCCACGGAAGAATGCTTTAGCAGTTTCCGGATTTGTACACGCTGGCGAATGACTTGCTGCGGCGTGACAATGCTGCGTTGGGCTTCGGCGACTTCCACATGACGCAAGACTTCCTTGGCGGAAACCGGCTGCACCGGCAACACAACCAAAGAGAAGATCAGGATGGCAACGAGCGCCGTGGTGGCGAAGGCAAATGACGGCCGCAAAACAAAGCGCATGGACGACGCCGCGCGCTTCCAATACGGCGGACGCGATTGCGCGGCGGCAAGGCGAGGCTCAAGGCGAGGCCAGGGGTTGGGCGGGTCCGGAATGGAAGGCGCAAAAACTTGAATTTGCGCCTTGAGAATATTCGCGATGTCACCTTCCAACTGGTCGAGCGAGGAGCGGCACGCCCAACACGACTGGAGATGGTCCGCGACGCGCGCGGTGGAAGACCGGGAGAGTTCGCCATCGAGGAAACGCAGCAGTTGTTCCCGCGTGAGATGGTCAGTCATTGGACCCTCCTCGCAGGCGCTCAACGGACGAGGCGATCCACTCCGCAGCGGTGGAAGTGGAGACGCCAAGAATCTTCGCAATCTCGCGATATCGCAAACCCTGCATTCGCAGGTGAACACACAAGCGGTGCTCTTTGGGCAATCTTCTCAAGCCATCCGCAATCTGCCGGAGCCGCTCGTTTTCAAGCGCGTTCGCTTCCGGCGTTGGCTCACGGGACGAAAGACTTTCATCGGGCGTGGGAGAGGAATCGAGCTCGACCCAGATGGGACGCTTTTCGCGGCGCCAGAAATCGACGGCTGCGCGCGCGGCAACCGCGTAAAGCCAGCCGCGCTCGGACCGAAGCGGAGTCTCCTTTTGAATGGCGACAAAGAGATCGATGAAAACATCTTGCGTGACCTCTTGCGCGGCTGCGGGCTCCAGCCCCTGCGCGACCAGGAACCGGTAAATTCCGTCGCGATGAGATTCATAAAGCGCGGTGACACGCTCGTGCGCGCTGCCCTTTTCAGACCAGGCAGCCTCGAACATTGCGCCGAGATTCAGATAGCTGTCGTCGCCAGCGGCCATGACTCACCGTTTATATAGTCGCTTGAAGTGACGATTTTTCCGGAAAAACTTTGAAATTATTTCAGGAAGACCTGCAACAAGACACGCCGATAAAGATGGCACATAAGTGGCTGATGCCGCGCCGGAATGAGCAAATCAATGAGAGCCGTGATTGGGCTCCACAGTCAATTCCAATTGCGCTCGCTCTTCGCTTCCTAAATGAATGCCGTCGCGGGTGAGAGTTTTGTAACCGGCAGCCTGAACGGTGGCCTGGTAAACCCCGGACTTAAGTTCGCGGAATAAGAACTGTCCGCGACTGTCGGACCGGGAAGTGAGGCGGGTGCCGGTTCGCTGGTTTCGCAACTCGATCACGGCATGGGGAACCAGAGCGCCCCTGGAATCCTTAATAGAGCCATGTAGTTCGGAGGATTGGCCGAAAAGAGCGAGGGGAAGAATCAGCAGTAAGAACAGATAGAGTCGTTTCGCCATATACCTGTACGTCGTATAGGAGGGCGAGTTTTCCGATGAATTGTGAGAATTCATGCATCCATTCAAGAGAAAGGGACGCCCACGGCAGAACCGAGAAGCAGGCGCCGCGCCACAATTGTGCTGCGCGCAAGGACACCCTGACGATGCGAACATGCGGCTCCAATGTCAGGCCAAGGTTTTGGTGAATATGCAAGAAATCGGTGTTTGCGATGGAATCTCCTTTGTATACTTTGCTACACTGCCGCGTTTTCTGATGCGGTGATTCCCGCTCAAGAAGGAGTCGCGATGCCCATTGATAAGAAGGATGGAGAACCCTCCATCGACAGTCGCAGGCAATTTCTCAAAACAGGTGTTGCCGGAGCCGCGGCAGCCGCTCTCTTTCCGCAAGCGCTTGCCGCACAGGCAACCGAACATCAGGCGCCGAAACATGCTGCCACTACCCATGAACACCATGTCGCTGCTTTCGAACTGGAAGAAGTATCGCTGGAGACGTTGCGCAAGGGGATGGAAAGCGGCAAGTACTCGGCGCGCGGGCTGACGGAAAAGTACCTGGAGCGGATCAGGGAAGTGGATCCGCACGTGCATGCGGTGATTGAAGTCAACCCCGACGCGGTGAAACTGGCCGAGGAACTGGATCGCGAACGCAAGGCCAAGGGGCCACGCGGACCACTGCACGGAATTCCCATCCTTATTAAAGACAATATTGCGACGGCGGACCGGATGCAGACGACGGCAGGATCGCTGGCGCTGGTTGGCTCGCGTCCGCCCAAGGATTCGCATGTAGCAGCGCAGCTCAGGACTGCGGGGGCGCTGATACTGGGCAAGACGAACCTGAGCGAGTGGGCGAACTTCCGGTCGACACGCTCCACCAGCGGTTGGAGTGGACGCGGAGGACAGACGAATATGCCGTACGCGCTCGACCGCAATCCATCGGGATCAAGCTCAGGTTCCGGAGCGGCAGCCTCGGCGAATCTCTGCGCAATCGCCATCGGCACGGAAACAGATGGTTCGATCGTCTCGCCCTCGTGCTCCAGTGGACTGGTGGGAATCAAGCCGACGGTGGGACTGGTGAGCCGCGCAGGAATCGTACCGATCTCTAAGTCGCAGGACACGGCCGGACCGATGGCGCGCAGCGTTGCAGATGCAGCCGCCCTGCTCTCGGCAATCGCCGGCATCGACGCGAACGACCCCGCCACCAACGGCGCCCTGGGGCACATCGCAATGGACTACACGAAGTTTCTCGACGCCGGTGGATTGCGTGGCGCGAGGGTCGGAATTGTGCGCAAGCTTGCGGGCTACGATCCGCACGTCGACAAGCTGCTGGACGAAGCGATCGACGCGATGAAGAAGGCTGGAGCCGAGGTCATCGATCCGGCAGAGATGCCGACGATCGGAAAATTCGACGAAGCGGAAAATACCGTGTTGCAGTATGAGTTCAAGGATGGGCTGAACCAATACCTGGCGTGGCTGGGAGCGAATGCGAAGGTGCATTCGCTGCAAGAGATAATCGCGTTCAACAAGGCGCACGCGGCGGAAGAGATGCCGTACTTCGACCAGGAAATCATGACGCAATCAGAGGCACGAGGTCCGTTGAGTGACGAGAAGTATCAGAAGGCACTGGAAGATTGCCGGCGACTGTCGCGCACGGAAGGAATCGACGCGACGATGGACAAACTGAAACTGGATACGCTGGTGGCTCCGACGGGAAACGCGGCGTGGCCCACGGACCTTATTAACGGCGATCACTTCACGGGCAGCGCTTCCACCCCCGCGGCAGTGGCCGGATATCCGCACATCACGGTTCCGATGGGATTCCTATGGGGACTGCCAGTGGGAATTTCGTTCTTCGGACGAGCATGGTCAGAGCCAACGCTGATCAAGCTGGCATTCGCTTACGAACAAATGACGCATCACCGGCGGCCACCGCGATTGCTGCGGACCGTCGACTTGCGCGCGCAGGTATAGAGCGCAGCAGTATGGGACGTCACTCCGCGGAAGATGTTCCCGGATTCCACGGAGTGACGCCGAAGTACACGCTTATTGATTGACGCCGCTCGCCAGGAATCCACCATCGACGGCGAGAAGATGGCCGGTGACATAACTGGCGGCGTCAGACGCAAGAAAGACTGCGGCGCCGACAAGCTCTTCGAGAGATCCGAAACGCCCCATCGGAGTTCGCATCAGAAATTCCTTTCCGCGCGGAGTGCCGTCGAGTAATGCCGCATTCAGGTCGGTGCGAAACACTCCCGGGGCAAGGGCGTTCACGCAGACTCCATGCTTCGCCCACTCGATGGCAAGAGATTTTGTCAGCGATGCCACGGCGGCCTTGCTCGCCGCATAGGCCGCGACTTCATACAAGGCGACAAACGAAGAGAGCGACGCGATGTTGATGATTCGTCCATAGCGCCGCTCGATCATGTGACGGCCAAATACCTGGCAGGCGCGAAGAGTCCCGTTGAGGTTTGTCTCGATGATCTCATTCCACTCGGCGTCGGGCAGGTCGAGCGTTGGAGTCCGTTTCGTCCGCCCGGCACAGTTCACAAGGATATCGACCGCGCTGAACTCTCTGCACGCCGCGTCAAGAAGCGTTTCGAGGGTGGAGCGATCCGTGACATCGCAGGCAATCGCCAGCGACTTGCGCCCGAACTTTGTGACTTCACCAGAGGCGGATTGGACGAGTTCCAAACGGCGGCCGGTGGGAATGACATTTGCGCCAGCCCGCGCCAGACCTTTGGCAAGAGTGAGACCGATGCCGGATGTACCGCCAATAACTACTGCTGTTTTACCTTCAAGATTGAGCATTGAATATTTCGCGATTCCTTTTTGTGACTTTTATAACATTTACACATATCGATTCTACAAATAGCGCTAGAGCGAGATGGCAGACTCGGCCCACACCTGAAATTCACGATGCTTCAGAGCCTCGGCCTTGGCCTCTATGTCGCCGCTCGCAACCCGGCGAATGTGTTCGAAGACCGCTGCCCCGACGTCATCGATTGACGCAGAACCCTCGAGAACATCACCCGCCGACAGATCAAGATCGCCCGCCATGCGACGAAACACATCGTTGTTCGAGGCCAGCTTGATTACGGGCGCGATCGCGTTGCCGATCGTGGATCCCCGGCCAGTGGTGAAAACAACGACGGTTGCGCCTGCGGCCACCAGGCCAGGCGTGGATTCCTGATCGTAACCAGGCCCCTGCATCAACTGGAGTCCCCTGCCACCGGGAGGCACCGCGTAGTCAGTAACGCCTTCCACACGCGTGGTGCCGGCTTTCGCGATTGCGCCGAGCGACTTGATGGTGATGTTCAACAATCCGCCCTTGATATTTCCAGGGCTGGGATTCTCGCCAAGTCTTGCGCCAGATTTTTCTGCGTACTCCTTGTACCAGTCGACCATGCGATAGACGGCACGCGCGGTATCCGCATCCTTTGCGCGCCGGGCCAGGATATGCTCGGCACCGCAGAACTCCGGAACCTCTGTGATCAGCACGGTTCCGCCGGAGCGAACGAGCAAATCCGCCGCGCGTCCGAGACCAGGATTCGCGGAGATACCGGAGAACGCGTCCGACCCGCCGCACTTCACACCGAGAACAAGTTCGCTGACCGGCACAGGCTGACGCGTGGCACGGTTAATCTCCGGCAACATGCGTTCGACCGCATCCATGCCGGCCCTGATGGCCGCCTGCGTTCCGCCCGCCTGCTGGATGCCAATGCGCACCACTGGCTTGTCCAATTTCCGGCCAAGCCTTTGCATGTGCGATTCCAACACGGAGAGGTTCGTCTTCTCGCAGCCAAGTTCCAGCAGAACCACACCGCCAACGTTGGGATGATCCGCGTAGTTCGAGAGCACGCGCAACAACACTTCCACGGGCGTGCCATCCTGGCAGCCGCAACCCTTGTTGTGCGGAATCGCCGTTACGCCATCCACGTTCGGATACTTCTCGCGGCTATAGAGCGTGAATTCCGCCAGCATCGATATCTGCTGCGCCTCGTGGCTGGCGCACATGCTGGTGGGAACAATGAGAATGAAGTTGCGCGTGCCTACGCGTCCATCGGGACGGCGAAAACCCATGAATGTCGCGCGCTGACCTTCCGGAAAATAATCAGGCGGAGCAGAGTGGAGGTTCTCCGGAACGTCGCGAACCACAGGAACGTCATCGGTCATGTTAGCGTGCGTCACGGCGTCGCCGGAGCGAATGCCGAGGGAGGTGCCGATTGGCTCGCCATACTGGATTACAAAATCGCCGCTGGGAATGTGGCGCGTGGCAAAGCGATGGCCAGGAAGAATTTCTTCGCGGACTTCGACGGTGCGTCCGTGGGCATCTTCGAGGCAAAGGCCCGCAATGGTTGCCTTCTTAACGACGGCTACGTTGTCCTCTTCGCGAACGACGATGGCATAACGCTGGAGCGGGTCGCAGGATTTTCTTGACGTACTCATCGCAACGATTCCCTAGCTCGCCTTGTCGACGCGCGTGCCATTGATGATCACGTTGCGCAGGGAAAGGCCCTTCACATTCTCGATCACGTTCGGCTTAGCGACGCCTTCGAAGTCGCAATCGACAACGCTGATGTCATAGATCGGAGCGTTCTTGAATCCGCGGAGGTACAACGCGTAGTCCGCCTTCCTTGTTTTCAAGTTTCGAATTTCGACGTCGCGAACGATAGGAGTGAAGTTCCCCTTGTCGCCTTCCTCGTAGTTGTAGTCGATGGAAAGACCGGCGAGGGCGACCTGTCCGACATCGATATTTCGCACGTAGATATGTTCAAGCAGGCCGCCGCGCATGGCGTTGTCCTTGATGCGCACGGCACTGTCGAGATGCGGACTGTCCATGCGGCAGTTCTCGGCGAATACATGATGAACTCCGCCGGAAATTTCGCTGCCGACGGTAACGCCGCCGTGGCCGTCCTTCATATGGCATCCCTGAATCACAAAATTACTGGAGGGAACGTGGAGGCGCCTGCCATCGGCATTCCTGCCGGACTTGATGGCGATACAGTCATCGCCGGTGTTGAAGAAGCAATCCTGAATGTGAACGTCCGTGCACGACTCGGGGTCGCAGCCGTCAGTGTTGGGGCCGAAGCTGCTGATGGTGAGCCTGCGCACCGTGACGTTGGTACAGAGCACGGGATGCACCTGCCACATGGGAGAGTTGAGCAAAGTGACATCCTCGATGAGCACATTCTTGCATCGATAAGGTTGAATGAATTGCGGACGCAGAAAATGGCCTTCGCCAAAGACACGCTGGCTGACGGGAGCACCGCTCTCGACGAGCGCCATGAGATGGTTGCGATCCTTCTCCTGGCTGGGAGCGCCCTTCTTCCAGCCGCAATTCAAGCGGCCCTTCCACGGCCACCAGTGGTCGCAGTCGGCGTAACCGTCGATGGTGCCCTTGCCGCTGATGGCGACATTTTCTTCCTCGAAGGCATAGATGAACGGCGAGAAGTTCATCAACTCCATGCCTTCCCAGCGCGTAAAGACAAGCGGATATTTTTTCGTGTCGCGCGTGAAACGGATGGTGGCGCCGTGGCTGACGTGCAGGTTGACATTGCTCCGCAAGCGAATGGCACCGGTCATGAACTCTCCGGCGGGAACCACGACACGGCCACCCCCGGCCGCATGACAGGCGGCAACCGCTTTCGCAAAAGCCTCGGTACAGTCGGATTTGTTGTCGCCCACAGCACCGTATTTGGTGATGAGAAAGTCGCGGTCAGGAAAAATCGGGGGCTTGATTCGCGCGAGAATCCGGGGAACCTGAATCCAGACATCATCGGAACCCGAAGCGGCGCCGCGGATCGGGTCAAGTACGCCGGCGGTGTCGCCGCGTAACAGAGCGGGAGCGGCCAACAAAGCGCCACCACCGATGAGGACTGTTTTCATAAACTCGCGCCGATTTTTCATTCCATTACGCTCCGACATGCTCGATGAGATTTCACGACGATATTGGATTGCCAGGTTCGATTTTCCATCCGCCGGAAGAACAAGTTGCTCATCCCCGTTGTTGAAACCAAAAAAATGTGGGTCGCCACTTATCCACGACCAGCGACCCACCCAAGGCTGTATGGGAGGAGCCTCGAAAACACCTTGTTGGCACGACACCACGGCGCCCCGGACCATGACGCAAGCCCGCGCCGCAGCCAGTCCGCTCGCTGGCGGCGCAACTAGCCAACCAAGTGAAGTTAGGCCGCAGGCATTGTTGTGTCCATCTTAAAGATATAAATAATACGTTTAACTTTAATTAACGTACAATAGGTCGCGGCACACCAGTTTACCGGTCCAATGAAGCTCGATGCCGCCCTCCGCGGCAAGCCCATGGACGCCATGGATGGGACGATGGATATCTATCAGCTTGAGCTATTTCTTGCCGTGCTTGAGTCTCCCACGCTGACACGAGCCGCGGAGAAGTTGCATCTGTCACCAGCGGCAGTCAGTCTGCAACTCCAGTCGCTGGCCGCCGATCTACGCGTGGACCTGTTCGTGCGTTCCGGCAGAAAACTGATGCCGACACCGGCGGCGCTGCGGTTGGCAGAGCACGCCAAATCGGTCATTCTGCGTTTTCAGCAGATCAAGGAGGAGTTCGCGAACGATCCCGTGCGCGACGTTCGGCCATTCCATTTCGCCACGGGAGCGACGACGCTGATTTACCGGTTGGGACGGCCATTCCGTCAGCTGCGCAGACAGTTCCCGCACCTTGATCTGCACGTCACGGTGCTGGCGACGGAGGAAATTGTCTCGGGACTGGTGGACCGGCAGTTCGACCTTGGGCTGATTTCGCTGCCCGTACCTGACACTACGCTGCGCAT
The DNA here is from genome assembly GCA_021779935.1 of Acidobacteriota bacterium. Taxonomy (GTDB): domain Bacteria; phylum Acidobacteriota; class Terriglobia; order Terriglobales; family Acidobacteriaceae; genus JAJXZT01. The sequence goes on along the minus strand of JAJXZT010000049.1, from coordinate 92,927 downwards.
CGTTCCCCTGTTTGACGAGGAACTTCTTCTGCTGCGTCCGTCGCCGACGCGCGTACACGGACACCACATCGGCAATATTCGTCGCAAGGAGCTGGAGGGGGCGTCATTTCTGTTGTATCCGAAGTCGAGCAATATGCGCGGCGTGATCGACCGGTTTCTCGACGAACTAGGTCTGCGCCGGCGCGTGGTGATGGAAGCCGCGGACACGGAGGCAATCAAAGGCCTGGTGGAGACGGGATTCGGCTATTCCATGTTGCCGGAATACGCACTGAAAGAGTCGAGTAAGTTTTTCCATACGATGCGCATTGAAGGAAAGCAACTCTTTCGTCACCAGGCGCTTGCGATGCCGATCACAGCACAGCCGCGGGCACTGACGGAAGCAGTTGCCATGTTCCTGAAAACGGCGCTGGACACGCAGACACCATGAGGCGACAACGTGAGCGGACAAGAAACAAGGCGGCAGATGGAATCGGGCCACGTATCCTTATTATTAGTATGTCCGCCAGGCGTGCCGTGGATGAGCACGCCGCATCCACGCCGGCTACTTTCCGAAGCGGAAAACGATTCCGGTGGTGAGGCGGAAGTTGTTCTGGTGGTTGGCGTAGTCGTTGGGGAGATCGGTTTTGAAGTAGTCGGCCTGCAGGGCTTTCAGCGAGAGATGGTGGGGCAGGCGGACTTCGAGCCCTCCACCGAGCGCCATGGCGAATGCGTTGGCAGACGGTGCGGTGCCGCCCGCCTCTGGAAACATTGAATCGAAGCCGTGTACGCGTCCAAACAGTCCCTGCACATAAGGCGTGAAGCGATCCCCCACCGGATGCGAATAGCGCGGGCCAGCCATGTAACTGAACAGGGAGAGCGATTCGCCCGCCGAGCTGATCTGTCCGGCATGTTCGCCCGCGAGTTCTCCCGCCAGGCCGAGCCCGTGATAGAGGTTGATGACGCCATCCATGCTCATGCCCTGGAGGTGGAAGGCGGGTGCTTCGCTGGGCGCGAAGTCGGCGCGGGTGTTGACGTAGTTGAAGGAGATCTCGCCCTTCGGCAGTGAAGCGGTTTTGTCCGTCTGCGCGACCGCAACCATGGCAAACAGCACAACGATTCCCAACAGAACTGTCAGCTTGTTCACTTCCCTCTCCTATTGAACCGTCAATGTCAGGCTTTGCGAATGTTGCAGCGAACCGGCAGTGCCGGTCACGGTCAGCGTGTAGGTCTGCGGCGAATCCTTGAAGAAGCCATTGCCGCCACCACCGCAGGCGGTCATGGCCAGCGTGCCCGTCAGCAGGATTGCGCCAAGTAATAGCATGAGCATATTACGCGGCAGCTTGCGCAGCAGGCGGCGCGAACGGCGCGTTCCGAAGAACGGCAGCATCATGGCGAATGTTACCGGCAGGAACGGCAGGCGTCCGTTGCCGGTGTTCATGGGCATGACCATGGCAACGTTCTTAGTCGTAGTGATGGTAACGGTCACGGTGGTAGCACCGCTACCGGCGGCGATGGTGGCCGGAGTGATGGTGTAGCTGTCACCGGCGGGCAGTCCGCTCAAACTCAAGGCGACGGCACTGGGGAAGCTGCTTGCACCGGTCGGCGAGACCTGCAACGTGTAAGTCGCGGTGCCGCCGGGCAGCACCGTTGCGCTCAGCACGCTGGCGATGCCGATGTTGAAGTTGAAGTCCTCGACCACCTCGGAGAACGAACTCGAAGTGGAAGTGGCGAACTCGGTATCGCCGCTGTACTGCGCGGTGATGCTATGCGTGGCGACCGACAGCAAACTCGTGGTGAACGCGGCGTGGCCACTGCTATCGAGGGTCACCGTGCCGAGCGAAGTGGTGCCGTCGAAGAACTGCACGCTGCCGGTGGGTGTGCCCGACGAGGTCGAGGTGACCGTCGCGGTCAGCGTTACCGGGTTCGAGCGCAACGCATGGGCCGCACTCGATGCCAGCGCGACCGAGGTGGAGGCCTGGGTAATGTTGAGCGTGCCCTTCGTTGTCGTCACGGTGTAATCCGACAGGTTCGCTCCGGTCACCGACGGAGTGATGTCGTACGTTCCCACCGTCGATGAAGTCGTGGCCGTGGTCGCGAAGCTCTCGGTGAACGTGTCGGTGAGTTTGGCACCAGTGACCGATCCGGTGAAGGCCGGGTTGGCGATGCCATAGACGCGCGTGGCGTTATCGGCCGTCACCGTCAACGGCGCGGCGTTCACGGTCAGCGTGGCCGGGGTGTTGGTGACGGTGTAGTTGGCCAGGCGACTGTTGGGATCGACGAGCGTCGCGGTGATTGGGTAGGGACCGATGGCGCTGGCGGCGGTCGCCGTGGTGGCGTAGCTGGCTGTGATGCCGTCGGAGGCGACGGCGCCTGTGAGCGTGCCATCGAGCGTCGGATTGGCGTCGCCGTAAAGTCGCGACTGGTTGTTGGCGGTGACGCTCAAGGCTGCGGGCGTGAGAGTCAGCGTGCCGGGCACGTAACTGATGCTGTAGTTCGACGAGGTGGCGCCCGAGCAGGCGATGACGTACGGACTGCCCGCGACGGTGCTCGAAGCCGTGGCCGCGGTCGTGCAACTCAGTGTGCCGCCGAGCGAAGCCGCGGTATCGCCGTTGACAAAGCCCATGAACGACGCGGTGAGCATTGGATTCGCAACCCCATAGACGCGAGTCTGGTTGTTGGCGGTGATGGTCAACGCTGCCTGGTTCACGGTCAGCGTACCGGTGTTGAAGGTTGTAAACGTGTAGTTCGACGCAGTCAGTGTCCCGAGCGTCGGCGTGATGGTGTACGTACCTGCCGGACGCGTCGCACCCGCCGTGCCGCTAGCACTGAGCGAGGCGCTGCCGCTAACCACTGACGCCGTCTCGCCGTTGACAAAGCCGGTGATGGTGGAGGTCAACGTTGGATCGACATCGCCGTAAGTCTTCGACTTGTTGTCGGCTGTGACCGTCAACGCTGCCTGGTTCACGGTCAGCGTACCGGTGTTGAAGGTTGTAAACGTGTAGTTCGACGCGGTTAGCGTTCCGAGCGTGGGCGTGATGGTGTACGTACCCGCCGGACGCGTCGCGCCCGCCGTGCCGCTAGCACTGAGCGAGGCGCTGCCGTTAACCACCGAAGCCGTATCGCCATTCACAAAGCCGGTGATGGTGGCGGTCAACGTTGGATCGACATCGCCGTAGGTCTTCGAAGCGTTGTCGGCGGTGACGGTGAGAGCCGCCTTGGCGACGGTGAAGTTCACGGTGCCGGTGCTGGACTGGTAGTTCGTATCACCACCATAGCTGAGGACAATGGAGTGCGCGCCCGCCGAGAGAATCGGGACGGAGATGGTCGCCGAGCCGCTCGTCAGCGTGGCCGATTGCGTTGCGCCACCGTCGATCGCGTATGTCACCGTTCCGCTCGGAACGGCGATGCCCGCGCCGCTGAACTCGCCGGCCACGGTAATGGTGGACGAACCGGTCTGTCCGTAGGTCATGGTCGGAGTTGTTCCGCTGACCGACGAAGTGGCCTGGTTCACCGTCAGGTTGATGGTCGTGTTCGAGGTCTTGTAGGTAACTGTCCCGGCAAACGCAACCTGGATGGAGTGCCCACCCACCGACAGCGGTGTCGACGGCAGCACGATGTTGTAGGTGTTTCCAGTGCCCGCCGTAACGGTCAGCGCCGTCGTTCCGTCCAGCGTTGCCGTGAAGTCTGAGGCCGTAATACCCGTCGCGTTCGAAGGCGTGAGCGCAACACTGATGGCCGGCGCTGGTGCGCCGTAGTCAAAGGTAGCGGAAGGCATCACCGTCGGCGTCAGCGAGGTTGTAATCTGCTGGTTCGTTTCAGAGAAGGTCACTGGAGACGGCGCACCGACCGCGCTGGCTGTCACGTTGTAAGTTCCGTCCACGTTGTTGGCCGTCGCCGTCAGCGATGCCTTTCCGCTGGCGATCGTCACCGTGGAGGTTGCCGGAGAGAGACTGGCTCCGGTCGCGGGCGCGGTGTACGTAACGACGCCGCCGCTGACCGGCTCCGCCGCGTTGTTCGCCGTCACGCCAACAACCAGCGGACTCCCAAAGGCCGTTCCCGCCGTAATCGTCTGGCTATCACCGGAAATCTTGGTCAGGGAGAAGCCCTGGCTCTCGAAGGCGCCGATATCGCGCACCGTGTTGTAGACGGCATCGCCGCGCTGGTCGTTCGAGTTGTCCGTCGGATCGCCCACATCGATGGCCGGGCTGCCAGGCAGCAGCGCCATCGTCTGCGTCGAGCCGCCGTAGTTTCCCAGAGCGGAGAGCACCGGATCGGTCGAGGTGATATCGCTGGCAACTTTGTACGAATCGAAGCTCGTATCGCTGAACAGGTTGTAGCCGCCGGAGGTGATGGACGCGCCGCTGCCCTCGGTCGTGAACTGGCTGCCGCTGTTCCCCGCAACAACCGTGCCATGGAAGGTCGTGCTCTGCGTCGAATTGTTCAGGGCGTACGCACCCACTCCCCAATCGCAATTGTTCCCGGCTATGGTGTCGTTGGTGAAATGAGCGGTGATCGTTCCGGGCACGGCATTGCCCCCATTTTGCGACCACGCGTCAATCACCCCCTTGCCGCCTGAGTTTCCGCTCACCGTGCTCTCGGTCAGCGTCAACGCTGCGGTCTGTCCCGTATCCGCAAAGACGTAGATGCCCGCATCGTCGCCTGTGCTGGGGACGGTGTTTCCGCTGATTGTGCTCGTGGATATGGTGGCCGTACCAGTGTTGACGAGGAATCCACCGAGGGCGATCGCACTGTTACCGCTGAGAGTACACCCGCTGATCGTCAGCGTGCCTGTGTTGTAGATTCCGCCGCCCTCAGATGCACTGTTGTTGGAAACCGAGCAGCTCGACAGCGTCAGCGTCCCCTGATTCGACACGCCACCACCGGAGAACCCGGCTTTGCCGTTTTCGATCGTGAGGCCCGTGATCGACGCGGTTACGCCGCTTTCCACGGTGAACACGTTCGACGCATTGTTGCCGGAGACGTTCAGCAGCGATGCGCCGGGGCCGGTGATTTTGACGTTCTTCGCCAGGTCGAGGTAGCCGTTCGCAAGTGTAATTGTCGCCGCTCGGCCGCCGGTGAGCCACGAGGCAAACGTGATTGTAGGCGTGACGGTGGCGGTGCTAACCGCGTCCGCCGCGGCAATGGCATCGCGCAGGCTGCAGTTTGCGTCGGGCAACGCGCCCGGCAGGTTTTGGACGGTGCAGTTCGACGCCGTCCCCGACGTGGTATCGGTAGGAACGGTCACGACGAAGTTCGGAATCACGGCGGTGATATTGCCCGAAGTTCCGGTGATGGCAGCGCTGACGGTATCGGTCGCCGTAATGGTCTGCGTGCCGGGGGTAACCAGCTCGGCCAAGGACGTGCCCGTCCCGCTTGTCAGCGTCGTATATGCCTCCAGCAGCGCGCTCGCGTCGGTGGATGTGAAGTGCACCGTATCGTTGTAAGTGCTGACCAAGTTGTTGTAGGCATCGTAGGCGGTCACCGTGATATTGAACGGGATACCGACCAATGCCGTCGCCGGGGCCGAGACTACAAACTGTGCCGCGGGCCCGGGCAATCCCGGGCCGCTCAGCAAAATGCTTTGCGTTGTGCTCGGGCTCGCATTGAGCGAGTTGTCGCCGATGACCAGCGTTCCGTTATTAGCACCGGCCACGGTCGGGCTGAAGGTCACGAGGTACGTACAGACGGAACCCGAGCTCAAGCTGCCACTGGAGCCCGACGAACTCGTGAGCTGCGCACACGTACTCGTGTTGGAAAGAGTGAATCCGCTGGAGATGGTTGGGGCGTTTCCCGAGCCTGGCACGGGGAATGTCAACGCCGCATTGCCGATGTTGTCCAGCGTCACCGTCTGCGGACTGTCCGAACTTGTAAAGCCCGCATGCGTGGCCGCGAAGGTCAACGACGGCGGCGTGGTGCGGTCGAATTTAAGGACGGTGCTGGCGAGCTCCGAGCAGGAATACAGGTTTCCCTGGGGATCGACGATGAGTCCCGTGAGAATGCCAAGCCCACTGGCCACCGTTGTTTGAGTTCCGCTGCCAGCCTCCACCTCACTCAACAGACCCGTACCGGATTCACCGATGTACAGATCGCCCGCCGCGTCCAAGCCAAGAACACGGGGAGTATTGAATCCGGAGCCAATCGCGGTGTAGGAACCAGTAGATACGTTTACTTTGATGACGCGATTGTTCTGGGAGTCCGCCACGTAGATGTTCCCCAGGTTGTCCGGCGCCAAACCAACCGGGCCATTCAGCCCGCCGACGACGAACCGCTGCGCTCCATATCCGCTTCCCCCCCACGGCAGTTCCACAACATTATCATTGCTGAAATCCGAGACGAAAACATCTCCGGCGTTGTCCACGGCGATTCCCAAAGGAGAGTTCAGTCCGCTAAAAGCCAGGGAAGATACGGCCCCGGTAGCCGCGTCGACTTCCCATACCTTTGTTCCGGACTGATTGGTGTAGAACACATTGCCGGCACCATCTACGGCCACGCTATAAACGGTGGTTCCCGAGGTAGCTACGGTCGACTTCGTGCCGGTACCGGCCGCGATCTTTATGACGTTGTTGGAGCCGGCGGATGAGGCATAAATGTCTCCTGCACCATCCATTGCCAAGCCATCAGGAACACTGAACCCATTTGCGAGGGTAGATGGCGCGCCAGGATCGAATACCACCTGCGGTCCCTGCCCCACGCCGTTCAGATACGCCATGGCGAGCACATTCCCGCTGCCATCCCGGAGCACTACTGCTCCCGAGCGCGGGCCAGGCGCCGACGGGCTGAAGGTCACGTTCGCCGTGCAGATCTGGCTGGCGGTGTACGCCGTGCTGGTCGAACACGTGCCGCCGGATACCTGCTTGAAGTCCAGGTTCGGCGCGCCCTCTGTCAGCACATTGATGGTTGCGGGCGTTCCTCCGGTCGTGAAGTAGAGCGTAACGGTCTGCTGGGAAGATGTCGCGCCGACGGCTGTATTTGGGAAGGCCGCTGCGGGCGGAAGAATGTCGACGGCGGCGGTGCCGGAAGTACTGGTCGCGAAATTCGTGTCGCCAACATACGTCGCCGTAAGGGTGTGCGCACCAGGAGCAAGCGTGACGGAAATCGAAGGAGCGCCCACCGATGCGGTGCCCAGTAAGGTCGCGCCGTCGTAGTAGACGATGGCTCCGGTGGCCGCGTAGTTGTCGGCCGGGAAAGGTGCGACGGCGGCGCTCAGTTGAAGAGATACACCGGTGGGCACTGTGGTGGCCGGGGAAACACTGATGCTGGTAGTGGTCGAAATCGGCGTCCCGGTCAGCGAGATTGTAGAGGAACTGCTCGCCGTATTGTTGGTGTCGCCGGGATAACTGGCCGCGATGTTGTGCGTTCCGCCGCCGGGAATCGAGACGTTGTTAAGGGTTGCGGTCGCGCTTACGGTCGACGTGTTCAACAGGACAGTAACGTCCCAGTCGTCACGGTTTGCGGTCACGACGTCGAGCATACCGTCGCCATTGAAGTCGCCTGCGGCCACTCCGGTTGGCGTCCCGCCGACAGCGAAGGTCACTCCCGCGCGGAACGTGCCGTCGCCATTGCCTCCCAGTACGCTGACCGTATTGTCTCCGGAATTGACCACGGCCAGGTCCGGCTTGCCATCGTGGTTGAAATCGCCGCTCACAATGGCAAACGGTCCGGCGCCCGTCGTCGGGGATGACGGCGTTGTCGTAAACGTCCCATTTCCGTTGCCCAGCAGTATCGTCACGTTTTGCGACGTGATGTTGGCCACGGCAAGATCGAGCTTGCCGTCGTTGTTGAAGTCGCCCACTGCCAGCGAGTTGGGATGCGTACCGGCCGCTGGATAGGTGGATTGCACAGTGAACGTACCGTCGCCGTTGCCGAGCAGGATCGAGACATCGTTGGCCGTTGGCGCAGCGTCCGCCACTGCGAGATCGGTGATGCCATCGCCATTAAAGTCGCCCGCGACGATCTGCGTCGGCTGGTCATGGATCGCGTACGGCACCGCTGTATGGAATGTCCCGTCGCCGTTTCCGATCAAAATGCTGACCGAACCTGTCCCGCTCAAGTTGTTGTTGGAAACCGCCAGGTCGACGATGCCATCGCCGTTGAAGTCGCCCGCGACCACTGAGATCGGCATGTGCCCGGTTGCCGGCGAACTCTTCAATGTGAAGGTCCCATTGCCGTTATTCAAAAGGATTGTGACCGTGTCGGAGTCTTCATCCACAACCGCGATATCCGGATAACCATCGCCGTTGAAGTCGGCGATCGCCATGGCGCACGGAGCAGACCCTGTGTTGTAATTCACCGCTGGCTGGAACGTCCCATCGGCATTGCCCAAAAGAACCGACACTCCGTCCGGACCGAGCGTTAAGTTCGCGACGATAAGGTCCGGAATGCCATCGCCATTAACATCGGCGACCGCAACGGCAGTTGCTGGTTGTCCGACGGGGAAAGCTGAGGCCGGAGCAGCATTCGCGTTGACGTTTGCACCGGACAGCGCAGCCGTGCCAAGCGACAGGTTGCCGTTGCTCATATCGAGGAACGACACGTTCCCCGTCGGCGGCGCAAGCAGGTTCGTGCCCGCCACCGTGGCCGTCAGCGTATATGCCCCTGCACCTCCCGACGACTGGATCGTGGTTGTTGTCGCGGTTGCTGCCCCCGTCACCGTGACGGTCTGGATCGATGAGACACTCTTCGCAAAGTCCGTGGTGGCACGGAACTTCGCAAAGTACGTGCGTGCGCCAACGCCGGGAAAGAGCTTGTAGGTTGCTGCACCGTTCACGAGCTCCGCCGTGTACAGCGGTGTGTTGACCGTGTTCGCTCCGTAGGTGCTCCGCTCGTAGAAAGACACCAGCCCGGGAGCAACATTGTTTCCACCTGAAATCACCGTGGCCGTCAGCGTGAGCACACTGCCGCCGGCGATTGAGTTCGACGAAACCGCAAGCGCCGTCGAAGTAGTCGCCTGGTTGACGACGATGCTGTTCGACACCGACGTTGCGGGTAAGTACTCCGCGTCTCCTGCCTGCGATGCCGTCACCGCCACTGTCCCGATTCCCGTTAACGTCAACTGATCGCCAGTGACAGTCGCCGGTCCGGACGTCACCGTGAACGTGATCGGCAGCCCCGAGCTCGCGCTCGCCGACAACGTAATCGGCGATGTGGTGAACGTAATCGGCGTCGCCGGAGGCGTGAACGTAATCGTCTGCGATGCCTGCGTTGCCGTGCCGCTCAGCGAAATCGTCTGCGTCACGCTTGGACTGGCGTTCAGGTTCGTGTCCGTAATGCTCAGAGAGCCGATTATGTTGCCGCCGCTAACCGGCGTGAAGTTGATTACGTCCGTACAACTCGCTCCCGCGGCAAGCGTTCCTGCGCTTCCGGAACTGGAAGAGAGTTGCGGACACGTGGAGCTATTGTCAAGGTCGAAGCCTGCCGCGATGCTGGGATTATTACCCGCACCAGGAATGGGGAATGTCAGCGCCGCATTGCCGATGTTATCCAGCGTCACCGTCTGCGGACTGTCGCTGCTCGTAGTACCCACTGCAGTCGAGGCAAATGTGAGTGACGGCAGTGTGGCAACATTGACTTCCAGCACCTGATTATTGTATGAATCGGCTATGTAAACGTTCCCGCTGCTATCCAATCCCACGCCAAAAATAGCGTTCAAGCCGCTACCGATTGTCGTCTGCGTGTAGCTGCCCCCTCCGGACGGTGACTCTTTCACCACCCGATTATTCAATGAATCGGCGATATAGAGGCTCCCGCTGCTATCCACCGCTAGGCCGTAGGGTGAGTTCAAGCCGCTGACAACCGTCGTCTGCGTGTAGCTGCCGCCACCGGACGGTGTCTCCTTCAACACGTCATTACCATTAGCTTGGGCAATATAAATATTTCCGCCATTATCCAGCGCCACGCCAATGGGACCGTTCAATCCGGTAAAGAGCGTCGTCTGGGTGTAGCTGCCCCCTCCGGATGGCGTCTCCTCAATCACCCTATTGTTTCCAAAATCGGAGAAATAGAGGTTTCCCCTGCCGTCCACCACCGGATACGCAGGCTGGTTGAAGCCACTGCCGATCGTCGTCTGCGTGTAGCCACTGCCGGACGGCGTCTCCTTCAACACGCGGTTGTTATTTGTGTCGGCGATGTAAACGTTCCCGCTGCCGTCTACCGCCACGCCAAAGGGCCCATTAAGGCCGCTGCCAACCGTCGTCTGCGTATAGCTGCCGCCACCGGACGGTGTCTCCTTCAGCACCCGACTATTGCTTTCATCGGAGATATAGATGTTCCCGCTGCCATCCACCGCCACACCGGCGGGAAGGGACAATCCGCTGTTAAACAGGACCGACTGCGTCCCCGGCTCGAATACCACCTGCGGTCCCGTGCCGATGCCATAGACATAGGCCGTGGCAATAGGAGCGCCGCTGGAGTCCTCCAGCACAGCCGCCCCTTCTCGCAGACCGGCATATTTCGGACTGAAGATGACATTCACCGTGCAGGTGGTGCCCGTGCTGTATGCGTAACTGGTACCGTGCGTCGTGCAGGTTCCCGTGCCTGCATCGGTAAAGTCCTGGCCAGTAGCGCCCTGCGTCACAACCTTGAGCGGGACACCGAAGCCGGAGGAATCGAACGTAAACGTAAGCGAGACGGCCGAAGAGCTGGCTCCGACGGCAACCGAGCCAAAATCGACCCCTGCCGTCGACAGTTTCAGCACTTGGTTGCCAGCTGAATCAGCAACAAAGACGTTTCCGTCTCCATCTACCCCAACCCCTTCAGGTCCGCCCAAGCCGCCTATGAGCGTCGTTTGTGTGTACACGCCGCTGGAAAGAGTTTCCTTCAGCACGCGTTTGTTGTAGTAATCGGCAATATAGACATTCCCGTTCCCATCCACCGCCACACCGCCAGGACTGTTCAGGCCGCTGCCCACCGTCATCTGCGTGTAACCGGAGCCGTTCCATATCTCTTTCGTTACTTGGTTGGTGATTCCGTCGCCAACATAGAGGTTCCCGCTCCCATCCACCGCCAAACCCACGGGATTACTGAAGCCGGTAAGGATCACTGTCTGCGTGTAGCTGCCGCCCGACGGTGTCTCCTTGAACACCTTCCCGGACCTGTCGGAGGTATATACATTCCCGCTGCTGTCCACCGCCACGCCCAGGGATCCCGCAAAGCCACTGGCAATCGTGCTCTGCGTGTATGTGCCTCCGGAAAGCGTCTCCTTGACCACCTCGTTTAGACCGTTATCGGAGACATAAACATTTCCACTGCTGTCCACGGCGACTCCAACGGGAATCGAAAAGCCGCTTCCAATCGTGGTTTGCGTGTAGCCGCTCCCCGAGGGCGTCTCTTTCAGCACACGGCCGTTACTGTAATCGGCGATAAAAACATTCCCGCTACTGTCCTCCGCCACGCTGGCGGGAAAGCTCAATCCGCTCCCTATCGTCTGCTGTGCGTAACTGAAATGCGCCGTCTGCGCGGAGAGCGTGGGCGCAGCCAGAAGAAGCAGGGCTGACAGGAGACAAACGGAAACGACCTTGCTGCGAATGGCAGAAGCAGTGGCAAGAAGATTTGCGGACATGGCGTAATCCAAAACGAAGTGGGGCTTCGCGATTTCGTCCCGAAGGAACGGTTCCTGTCATCCGCTCACAAGACGGCGACAACGGCGAGCGAAAAAGTTGAGAGAAACTCCTGGGTCAGATCAAGCAGGCCGATGGCGAGATATTGCCCGCCCAGCCCGACACAATGACACGCACAGAACCAAAGCACTCAACTGCGAAACGCCGGGGAACACGCCCAACCGCAAGGCACAGCTAAGCTGCGCTGCCGGAACCTAATGGTTTGTAAGCTTGAACCCCACAACACCTGATGGCGAAACTTTAGCCGTAACGGAGAGTGACGTCAACAATGAAAACAACAATGCGAGATGTGGCACCAATGTGACATTTCCGCGAGCTATAGGTACTTTCCTGCCATGGGTAGTGCGTGGAGGCAAGAGGAATTCCTTCAACGCTGGGTGCCGGAAGTTGACCGGGAGCCGAGTGTCTGGAGGATACATGACAAGACCCGATACGCGATGGCTTGAGACGCGACGCAAACTGGCGACTGCGGCAGGCAGGCATGGGATTCAACACGGTGTTCCGGGCCAAAACCGCGAAAATCCTATTTCGAACCCACAACGGCCGGAGCCGCCACATGAAGATGTTGGTCTGTTATAATAATGAATGTCACGCGGCAATCGCCGCGCCTGCACAAGCGTCGGGGAGTGGCTCAGCCTGGTAGAGCACCTGGTTCGGGACCAGGGGGTCGGAGGTTCAAATCCTCTCTCCCCGACCAATCAAAATCGAGCTTTCACTCCATCCTTTCGCGATCGTTCCCTCATTGCTAGAATCTCGGACGCGCTGCGCGCGGCTTTGTTTCTTCCCACATCTGTCCGCCAACAGAGGCGGCCAGATATGGGGCACCGGGCAGAAAATCCTGAAGCAGTTCAAACTTGCCAACACCGGATGGTTCTGGCCTGGAATGACTCCGAAAAACCTCTGGTACTCGCTTATGGGTCGCTACAATCCGAGTCAAGCTGTGTGGGGCCATATGACGAAACCGAAGCAGGGCCAAGATTACGGCAATCCCCGCTTCGACATGTACAACCTGATGTGGCTGACCATACAGGGGGAAAATATAAAAGGGACCGTAACAACCGAACAGGGCCCTGCGGTGCCTTGCGGCGGAAGTACTGATCATCCATGTTCAAAGTAAACCTGAAGAAGTTTCAGAGAAAACGTTGTCGACGATAGGTGAACGATGAAAACAGCTAAGACCGTACAAAGGGTTTTGGTGATCTTGCTAGTGATTGGTGTTGCATGGGGTTGGTACGTTCTGGCAGCCGACTACGGATATGGTGCTCTAGCTGGGGTGTACGTTCTGAAGCAGAACGGAGAGACCTGCGTGCTACATCTCAGGGCTGACCGAACCTTCACAGAGGAACTGACTCGTGCCGGGCTCTCACAAACGACAACAGGAACTTGGTACCGTTACGGTGAGGCTCATGTGTCATTCTCAAGTAGTTTCCTGACGGTTACGGGGGAAGAACTCAATGCGGACGGCGAAGCTCACGGTCAGTTCGACAAAACGCTCGGATTGTTCCCTTCTCTGACCCTTGCCCCCATTCCGGGAGGTCCAACCCTCAAGAAGAAGCTACTTCGATAAATGTACGCGGTCGGTGGTCGCAACCTCTACGAAGCTGCAGAGATGCTCCATTCAGCCGTCTTTTGGCGGAGTATGATAGTTGCCGGGTGCTCTTCAATTGCACCCAGCTGTCTGGGGCTCGTGACGCTGGCATCCCTTGCAGCCATAGTGTCCCCCATTCGCTGCGAATGGAACCATCACAGCCATGACAAGTCCGGCAACAGACGCAACCTACGCCAGCGAGGATGTTTCGGAGTTCAACGGCACGGGCGGCTTGACACATTCGAACGTCTATCTGGGCGGCAAGCTGCTCGCTACCTATGGCAGTCTCGGTGTCCACTTCCACGCCTCCGATGGGCTGGGCACGCACTGCGTGCGGGTTTTGTCAACACTCACTTAGAAGCAACCCCGTAATGCGCATTTAGAAATGCCCCGGGGAGCGGAACGGGCTGTTTTTGTTGATCCGGAGACGATGAGTATACAAGTGGCCTCCAGAATCAGCGACATGCTGAGGGGATTTTGAGGGCGGTGCCTATTTCCGGCTTCAGCTTCGCTGAAGCCGATATTTGCAACTCATTGTTTTCAAACCGAATTTCCCCCTTTTCTCTTCTTTTGATCTTGCCAACCGGTTCGGGACCAGGGGGTCGGAGGTTCAAATCCTCTCTCCCCGACCAATCTTCTCAACAACTTCCAAACATATATCAGGCTCCTGTTGCACCCGAATTGGTGCTGGGGCGCTAACTGGGGCGCTACTTGGCTCCGGCTTAAACAGCATCTGGCGCGGGTTTTCCTCCTTCTGCTGTTCCTTGTCGCCATCTTTTTTCTCGTCCGACTTCATAACGAGATCAACGACAGCCGACACTGCAGCCGCCCGTTCGTCCCACCAAGTCTTCGAGTAGATTTCGAGACTGGTAGCACATTCCGAATGGCCTGTTCCCCGTCACTACGAAGCCAACGCGCTGTGCGGACGTGGATGATTGTCGTGCTGCCGGAACTTCGCCAGATTGTTCCGCGCGTCTTCTTGCTTCAAACGCACGAACGCCTCGCCAGAACGGCGAGGCGCATTCCACTTCTCCCCGGCCTACCTCTCTATCCCCCGGCAGAGCAGCCCGGCGTGGTCTTGATACCTTAAAGACGGCGCCGTTCCACTCAAACGACCTTGCCTCACTTCGAAGCTGTGAAAGCAATTCGAATCAATGGCCGGTTCAAAGCGTCTTTAGGTAATCGAGCAGATTGTCTAGCTGCGTCTTTGAAAGCTTATTCCCAAACGGAGGCATCGCCATCGGCTTGCCCTGCGGGTTGCCCTTTTCGACCTGCTCACGGGCATTGGCAACCGTTGCCGGTTTGTGAGAATAAGGAAGCTCCTTGTTCTTCAAAACCCCCTTGAGGCCAGGTCCGATCTTGGCGTTTGCCTGGTCCGCGAAGTGACACAATGCACAGTTTTGCTCGAATACCTTTTGGCCCCCCTTGGCCGCCGGGGAAAGAGCGGTCTTGCCTTGAGCCCAACTGATGGTCGCCGAGGGAAGTACCGCGGCCACTGCCAGAATGAACAGCCATTTAATGATCTTCAATGAACGTCGTTGCATCGTGCCTCCTCATGGTTACTTAATAAATGTTTTCACAACTTCCGCGCCCGCTGCGCGCAGTCTCTTTTCAAGCTCGTCCCATGCGCTTTCCGGGGGGTTGATTACACCAATCAGGATTTTTCCGTCGTTGATGGCTGGGTCGTAAAGCTTGCTTCCGCGCAAGTCAGGAATGCGCGCCGTCAGAAGCAAGGTAATGAGAGTTGTCAAGATAGCGGCCAGCATGGTCAGTTCGTAAACGATAACGCCAGTCGGCCACAGAGCAACGATAGGCATATTGCCAGTTGGCTGGGGATAGGCCCGTTGCGTGAAAGAAACCAGGAGGTAACCGGCGGTACCGCCGATCAATCCGCCCAAGGCAGCGAGCCACGGCATGAAAGTTCTCTGTTCCCGCCAGCCAAGGTCGTATTCGTCGAGAGGCTCTCCCGACGATAAATAGATGTTGGCGGGCTCCACGCCCAACTCGGACGTGCTGGACCGGAGCCGGTTCATGGCGCGTTGGGCAGAAGCCGGATCGGGATAGAGACCATAAATTGCCTTCATATTTTTAAACCCTCTCTCAGCTTCCTGAAGCCGGAAAATTCGTCTCCGCAACGATCTGCGGCAGCCTGGTCTCGACCGGGATCGGCTGCGGAGAATTGGCTTCCTGCCTCATGCCTAATTTCATTTCCCAGATCGAAATAATCGGGACGAATTTCGAGAAGAGCATATACAGCAAGGCCATGGCGGCAAACGTGCCGGCCGTAATCGTAATTTCAACCCACGATGGCCGGTAGGAACCCCACGTATAAGGCAGATACTTCCGCTCGAGCGACGGGACGATGATCAGGAACCGTTCGATCCACATGCCAATGACCACAGTGGTGGATGCAATAACGGTACCGGTAATCGTGCGGAAACGCTTGATGGAGAGAATGGAGAAAGGCACCAGAAGGTTACAAAAGACCATGAACCAGAACAAGTGAGTGAATCGTCCCTGCGAAGACGACCAATACACCGCCATCTCGGGCGAATCATTGCCGTACCAAATGGTCAGCCGCTCGGCGACGATAAAGTATGCCCAGATCAAGCTCATGAGGAGCAGAAGCTTGCCGAGCTTATCGAAATGAAACGGAGTCAGATACTCTTCCAGGTGGAAAGCTTTGCGGAGAAAGGCCATCGCAATGATCAGGGCAGCGATGCCGCTGAAGATGGCGCCGGCAACAAAGTACGGGCCAAAGGCTGTGGAATGCCACATCGGGACGGGAGGCATAGCGAAGTCCCAGGAGACGATGGTATGCACGGAAACTGCGACCGGAAGAATGACAACAGCCATAATGCGCATGGCCATTTCCAGCCGATGCCATTGCCTGGGCGTTCCTGTCCAGCCCAGGGACAGCGGGCGATAGAGCCTTCTACGCCAACCCTTGGCTTTATCGCGAAGCAGGGCGAAGTCCGGAATCGTCGGCAAATACAGAAAGATGGTGCTCCCAGTCAGATAAGTGGTGATCGCGAAGGCGTCCCAGATGAGAGGCGAATGGAAATTTGGCCAAATGCCGCGCTCGCTCGGATAAGGAAGCAGCCAGAAGAATAAGTAAGGCCTGCCCAGGTGAATGATGGGGAACGCGGCGCCAATCATCAATGCGAAGACCGTAATGGCTTCGGCGCAGCGAGTCACTGGGCGACGCCATTCCGCATGGGTGAGGCGCAAAATGGCGGAGATCAACGTGCCGGCGTGGCTGATGCCGATCCAGAACACGAAATTGGTGATGTAAAATCCCCAAAAGACGGGCTCGTTTAGCCCGGAGACGCCGATTCCCGAATAAACCTGATGGAGGAAAGCCGCAACAGCAGCGAGGACAATGCTGCCAAGGATCCCTACTGCCAGGTAATAGCGCCAGGAAGTGCGGACGAGCGGGCGGAGAATATCTTCGTTCAGTTGTTCGACTGATGGGACCGGCATCTAAGAAACACTCCTCAGGCAGATCACATTGGGCTCCGTTCCTACTCCTTCGAGCAGCTTCGTTGCCCGATTCGATTGGGCCAGCCGTGCCACTTCGCTTTGGGGATCGTCCAAGTCGCCAAAGACCATGGCGTTTGCTGGGCACGACTGGACGCAAGCAGGATTAAACTCGCCGTCTTTCAGTTCCCGCTTTTCCGCCAGAGCTTTGATTTCGGCTGTTTTTATGCGCTGGATACAGAACGTGCACTTCTCCATGATCCCAACCGAGCGGACAGAAACATCGGGGTTGAACTGGAGGTTGAGCGGTTTGTCCCAGACCGGATTGAAAAAGTTGAAGAAGCGGACGTTATAAGGACATGCGTTGCCACAATATCGCGTTCCGACGCAGCGGTTGTAAACCTGGGCGTTCAGTCCTTCGGGGTTGTGGTAAGTAGCGTAAACGGGGCAAACGGATTCACAAGGAGCATCGGCGCACTGCTGGCAGAACACGGGCTGGTACCTGAGGCGCACATCCGGGAACTCACCCTCCCAGTAACGCTCCACTCGAATCCAGTGCATAGTCCGGCCTTTGGCCGCTTGATCGTCTCCGACGGTCGCGATGTTGTTCTCTGCATGGCAGGCCGCCACACAAGCTTCACAGCCTGTACAGCGGTCGAGGTCAATGACCATACCCCATTGGCGCTTCATTACGGACCCTCCGTTACCTTTATCCTTCAGGCGGATTCTTTCCGCTACCGGTGATGGAATTCACGCGGCGACTCGCGCAAACCTCCGCCGAGCAATATCAGCTTGCCCTTCTGACCTGTGGGCTTGACTTTGACCCGCGTGGCCGACCAAGCCAGCGCGCCCGTCTGGGGCTCGACTTGTGCGGCTAGAATTTTGATCGGATTGGCGCCTCGCTCGCTCGCGTAGCGTCCGTAATGTTCGTGCCCCTGTCCGACCGGCATGGCGATGACTTCCGGAGCAATGCCGGGCGACAGCAGCGCCGGCGCCTGGAGCTTGCCATGTTGGGAGGCAACTTCCACCAGATCGCCCTGCTGGATGCCCAGCCGCTCTGCCGTCTGCGGGTTGATCTCTATCCAGGTTCCCCACATCGCCGTGGAAACGACATCGGGCATCTCCTGAAGCCACGGCAGATGGGCGAGTGATCCGTCCAAGAATTGCTGGGAGGCATAGGGGAGGAAGTTAAACGGATACTCCTGTGCAGCGCCGTCGAACTGCGGCGCCGAAACCTTGACAGGAGCAATCGATGGGTTCGCCGCACGCATTGCAGGGGACTTCGTTATCCCGGCGCTCCACCAGCCGCCCTTGTCCTGCACTTCGCTCCAAAAATCATCGGCCGTCTTTGCGGAAGTCGAGCCCGGGTGGCTGCGTAGCGGATCAAAGGCTGCCTGAAGCATGTCGCCGTATGTTTTCCACGGCAGCGCCTTGCCCACATCGCCGCCCAGTTGATGCGCCACATCCAGCAGAACGTCAGGCATGGCTCGCGTATGGTGAAGCGGATTCATTGCCGGTGGCGCAAGGCTTGCCACAGCCTGCGTCGTCCCCGATTCCGGAATGTTGTCGACCCAGGATTCGAGATAGGAATGATCCGGCAGGATAAGGTCCGACAGGATGCTGGTCTCATCGACAAAACTTCCGAAGCTTGCGATAAACGGAACTTTTTCGAGCGCTTCCCGCACTCGCCACTCCGACGGGCTGGCAAACACCGGATTCGCGTTATAGATCAGCAGGGCTTCAACCGGAGTTGATTTTGCCAGAATGCCCCCGCAGAGTTCGCGGACGGAGGCGCCTTCCTTTCGAGCAGCAAGGCCTGGGATCGGCGGCTGCGGTGTGAAGAAAACTCCACCCGGCTTCTCAACACTTCCCAGCAGGGCATTGAGCGCGTTGGCCGCCAGCGCATTCGCAAGGCCGTTAGTCTGGGCCAGTGACGCTCCGCCGATGATGGCCACGGCGGGTGCGTGCGCAGCCATCTCGCGAGCAAGACGCTGAATCCTCGACGCCTCCACGCCGGTCAATTTCGATACCGCTTCCGGCGCGTAATCCGGAAGCCCCTTCGACCAGTCTTCGATCCGCGCTCCGGCCTCTCCGGCCGCTTCCGCCGGACGCAACTTTTCACTCAGGATCACGTGGGCAAGGCCCAGAGCCAGCAGACCTTCCGTTCCCGGCTTTGCGTTAATCCACTCATCGGCGTTCGCGCCGGTCTGCGACATTCGAGCCTCAACCTGCACAAACTTGCCGCGCAGGCCAGGCCTCCCCTGCCGCATTGTCCCGTAACCCAGATTCTGCGAGACCGGTGAGTTCCACGTTCCAAGGAAATCCGCTCCGAAAGACATCACATAATTGGAATTAGCCAAGTCAAAGGTCGGCAACTGATGATGACCGAAACTCAGCTCGTTGGCCCTGCGCAGAACCGTTTGCTCAAAGAATTCAAACTTCACTGCGGGCGGTGCTCCGAGTGCAGCGAGGAATTGCTCGATCAATACGCCGCAGTGGTCGTGAAGCGGCTTCGTCAGAAACGCGACCGGTGACGCCTTGCCCGGCGACTTCAGCGACGAGAGGTGCGAGGACAAATCCTTGATCGCCTCGTCCCAACTGATTTCCTGGTATTCCCCGGAACCGCGTGGCCCGGAGCGCCGGAGGGGGAAACGGATGCGGTCGGGATGGTAAGTCACTTGCAGACCTGCCTGTCCCCACGCGCACAGCTTGCCCCGGTTGACGGGATGGTCGGGGTTGCCTTCCAGTTTCTTGGCCAGCCCCATGCTGAGGAGTCCCACCTGCCCGTGGCGAGTTACTTCCGCCTCGCCTTCCATCACCCGCACCTGGATGCCGCACCCGGCCGGGCATTGAGTACAAACTCCCGGTTTCCGCTGGGCAACACCGGGAATCAGTTCTTCTTCCGGAATAAAGCGGATGAGATGATTCTCTGGCTTGCCGCACCCATCGAGTGCCGCCGCCGCGCTGCTTACTGCCGCGATTTTTAGAAAGTTGCGACGATCCATAAGCTTCTTTACTACGGTCTCCTACCGGTCTCACACCGAGTCCTGCCCGTCCTCGAGCGAACCCGCATCATTTAATAATGACAAGCCGTGCAGTCCGTCGGCGCCTTGTGCAGCCGGTGACAATCTACGCAAAACTTCATATCCAATCCCTCCTTGCGTACGGCTACGGTCTGCTGCTTCATGTCGCCATGGCACGTTGCGCAATCGACACCGGCGCGGATATGGGGCCCATGCCAAAATTTGACGTGTGCAGACTGATAGAACCAGTAGACGCGATGCCAGGGAATCTGCTCACCCTTGTCCTGGTATGCAGCTACCTTCTTGATCTCCGGTTTATCGGTTGCAATCACCTGGTGGCACGCCATGCACAGTTGCACGTTGGGGATGGTAGCGTCGGGCCCCTCGGCTACCCCCTTATGGCAGTCCGTGCATTGCATTCCATTTTGTAAGTGCACTTTGTGAGTGAAGGCGATGGGCTGCTGCACATGGGTCGGATACGTATCGATGTAATCCTTCGCCGCAGCCAGCAGGTTCGGGTGAGCACTAGTAAATTTTCCCGAAGTTACATAGGAGGGAGCTTGAGGCTGCACCTGTTTGCCAGCCGAGCACGAGACAAGAGTCGCAACAACAACGACAGCAGCGAACCCTACTACGAGTGTAATCCAGCCCCTGGAAGGTAACATGAGAATCAGACTTATCCCTTGTTCGT
This sequence comes from Acidobacteriota bacterium, assembly GCA_021779935.1. Lineage (GTDB taxonomy): Bacteria > Acidobacteriota > Terriglobia > Terriglobales > Acidobacteriaceae > JAJXZT01. The sequence goes on along the minus strand of JAJXZT010000049.1, from coordinate 72,551 downwards.
ATCGAAATGTAATGCCCACGGATGTGGACCTGGCAATCTCCGTTCCCTGTTGCTGCATCCTGCTAGCTGGACTGCACTGAAAACTAATAGCGAAAAGTCCAGGGGAGTAGGCTTCGAATTTCTATCCGATAAGCTCCCCTATTTTTGTCGTCAGCTTGGCAAGATTCTGAATTCAATGGCTAGTGACACAACTAAAAGAGAACGTGGATGTCGGCAACCGTCTGGTTGACGCCGCACTTGCTTCTCATTTCTCTTCACTAAACCACAAACTTTTCGGTCACCCCGTAAGTGCCATCCTGCATGTCTCAAAGGTTCCGGTTATTCCGGTTTTTCTGTTGCTTCTGAACCTTCGAATTGTGCGGTAGTCTGTACTCATTGATTGCCCCGAGGATGTGATTTAGCTCACACACCGAAGTGATTATCATTGCGCGTTCTATTCCTGTCCCTGTCGTTGAAGTCATCCACCGAAGTAGTAGGTGATCGCCACGGAGGCAATTCTCGGAAAGTTACGGGATCTGTTTTCCTTTGCGAGCGCAACGTTTTCTAAATTGAAGAAGGCGCGTGATAGCCTTGCGCGACGTTTCCGGCACGTCCGCGTGCACCTTGTGGAAGATGACGCCGAGCATCGCACACTGTCCATCCACTGTGCGATGCTCGTGCGGTACTACTTTCGCCAACTAGAAACTAACCTTGGCGGACAACTGAACGATCTTGCCCGCGAAAAACGTATCCCTTAGGTGAGTGGTTGAGCATCCGTTAAGGGAGATGAAGAAAATGAAAACGAAGAGGGCGCGATACACGCTCGAGTACAAGCAGGAGGCGGTTCGGCTAGTCGAGTCGCGCCAGAGCATAGCAGCAGCGCGCAGCCTGGGCGTGGTGGATCGGATCAGACGCTGTTCAACTGGGTAAAAGCCTCACGGATGCTGACAGTCCTTTCAAGGTGAGCGCCGAGCAGATGGAGACCAGTCGTTTGAGGGCTGAGTTGGCGCGGGTCAAGATGGAGCGCGACATCCTGGGAAAAGCGACGGCGTACTTCGCGAAGGGCCAGAAATGAAGTACGCCTTTATTTATCGGAACCGGTGTGTGTGGCCGATCAGCGTGCAGTGCCGGGTTCTACGGGTGAGCGTTGCCGGCTACCATGAACACTTTGTCCGTCGGCTGTGAGTACAACGGTTCATGCAGCGGAATGGCATCCGAGCACGCGGCAAGCGCCGTTTCCGGATCACGACTACGGACAGCCGGCACGGCCTGCCGATTGCGCCCAACCTCCTGGATCGCAACTTCACCACGGCGGCGCCGAATCGGGTGTGGGTCGGCGACGTGACCTACATCGCAACCGAGGAAGGATGGCTGTTTCTGGCTGTGGTCATGGACCTGTTCAGCCGCCGCATCATAGGTTGGTCGTTGCGCGAGCAAATCACCAGCGAGATCGTGGTCGATGCTCTACGGATGGCTTGGTTTCTACGCTGCCCAGACAGGAAGTCAGAACTGATTTTCCATAGCGACCGAGGCAGCCAGTACGCCAGTTACGAGTTCAGCAAGCTGCTCAAGGAGTGTGGCATTACGCCCTCGATGAGTCGCAAAGGCAACTGCTGGGACAACGCCTGCAGCGAGACGCTGTTCGAACAATACGAAGTACCTTCAGCTATGGGATACGGATTCCAGGAACAAGGTCAAGCCTCAAAACCCTCTCAAAGCGAAATCGGTTTCCATTCCCCCAACATATCGCTCTTTCCACAACCGTTTACTTCCGGTTCCAGAGTGGCATGTTGTATGTGCCAATGTTCTTGAAGGAAAGTGCGAATTTCGTTTGTAAGGGACTCTGCTTTTGTGACGCTCATCTCCGGCACCGAGAGGTGAGCCGTAAGCGCAGTTTGTCCCGAGCCGATCTCCCAGACGTGTACGTGATGCATCTGCACGGGATCGAATTGTAGCCCTACTTCCTGGACCATTTGCTCCAACTGGAAGCCGGCTGGAGTCGCTTCGACCAATGTTCCAACAGCTTGCCGAATAATAGAAACTGCGCTCCAGGCTACCCCGAGCCCAATGACCAAGGCGGCGATCGGGTCCAGATAGGGGCCAACGCGCGATTTCGCAAATAACGCCGCCACCACCACGACGAGGGAAGAAAGAGCATCCTGCGCCAAGTGCAGGAATGCGCTTCGGACGTTGAGATCGTCTCCGTCGTGTTTGCGCAGGAGAAAGACGGAACCGAGGTTGGCGAGGAGTGCCGCCAGCGCCACCGGCAGCATGACTCTGGACGACAACAGAACAGGATTCAACAGGCGTGTGATCGCCTCGTGCACAATGAAGACGGTGATCACACCCAGAATCACAGCATTGAGAAGTGCCGCGAGAATCTCAGTCCGCTTCAGGCCATAGGTGAAGCGGTGCGTGGCTGGTCGCCGTCCTAAGTCGCGCGCCACGATGGCCAGGCCTAAAGCCGCAATATCGCTGAGGTTGTGCACGGCATCTGCGAGCAGGCCCAGGCTTCCCGAGAGAACGCCGCCGATGATCTCGACAACGGTCACCGCAAGGTTCAGTCCCATGCTGCCCCATAAGCGGAGGTCGAGACTGTCGTTGTCTTCTATGTGATGGTGCGTATGTGGCATTTTCATTTGATCAGGTTTTGTCCGAAGCAATACGACTCTAATCACCCCTTTGGTATTGCGTTGCCAATAACGGTATGCGCCGGCCACTCCGTTTTCAAAACGTCAAGCCGTGCACTACTTACGGCAATGAATCCGGCTGAATGGTCCCCGTGCTGAGTTCGAGCGCAAGTTGTGCGATTGCTTCCGACCGCTGCGCCTGCGAGAGCAAAGACTGGCTATTCAGCACGCCAGACTCGGCCTCCAGGACAAAGTTAATTACGGTGCGGCCGACCGCATATTTCGTTTGTTCGTTTTTCAGAATCTCCTGCGCCTGAATAACGGTTTCCTGCATGGCTTTCACCCGCGTCTGCGCGCTTTGAAGTTCGGCATAGGACGTCTGCACTTCACGGGCGACGTTCAGGCTGAGTTTCTGCTGTGCAAGCCGAGCCTGCTCCGCCTGGGCTGCGGCTGCCTTGATCTGGCCGCTACGACGACCGCTGTCAAACAGCGGCACGCCGATGTGCAGTCCCACTGTCCAGTCATTCACGCCACTGGGAGTACCGAGACTCGGTACGGACAGCCCTGGCAAGAGCCGGCCAATGAGTGTCGGGAACCCCACTGGATTGTCTCCGCCGTACTGGATGGCGGCTGCACGGAAATCAATCCGCGGCCAGTAGGAACGACGGGCGGCACGCTCGAGATCGGTTGCCGATTTTGTATCGAACATGGCAGCCTTCAAGTCCAGTCTCTGCTGCAAAGCGTTTTGCACCAGTTGTTGCCGATCGGTGGTTGCCGGCGGTGTGGCCGTGTTTGCAGGAGAGTATGCGAGGGCTGGGAGTTGTCCTACATAACCCATCGTGGCTGCGAGGGAACTGAGCGTGGCCTGGCGGCCAGCTTCCAAGGTGGCGGAATCGCTGTCAATCTGTGCGATCTGCGTCTGGATTTTGAAGGCATCGACCGGAACGGCACGGCCAGCCTTCACCAGTTCGTTCGTCCGGTCGAGCAGGGAGGTCAGGCTCTTGCGGGTGAGGTCCGCCGCATGCAACAGATCCTGATACGTGAGCGCCCGTAAGTACAACTGCGCAATCTGAAAGATGAGTTCCTGTTTCTTGCGGTCGACAAGAACCTGCGAGGCCGAGAGCCGTTCCCGCGTCGCACCCAGTTCCAGCGAAGTCTTCTGGAAATCCCAGGCCAGCATGTGCAGGTCGGCGCTGGCGGAATAGGTCGTCCGGGCAAAGCGCGAGAGGGATGGCGGCGCCCCAGCGGGATAACCATGTTCGAGGCGGCTGCGGCCAACGTCACCGGCGACATCCAATTCCGGTAACAGCGCAGACCGCACCGTGGTTACATTTCCCTGACGTTTTGTGGTTTCAACAATTGCTATCTTCAAGTCGGGGCTATGCTGCAAGGCATACACCACCGCCTGCTTCAGCGTGAGTTGGTTTTGCGCCGGTTGCTGCTGTGCCAGCAGCGAACCGGCGGTAATAACGGTAATCAGAACGCATAGACTTGCTGATTTCATGACTCTCTCGCACCTTCCGTCGCGACAGATGACGTGCCGAGTTCTCTCAAGTGAAAGTTTTCGGGCAGGCCGTGTCCCGGTTGCTTTTCATACATGAGGTGGTAAGCGACGGGAATGACAAATAAACTGAAAATGGTGGACGCGAATAGACCAAATATCAGCGACCAGGCAAGGCCCGCGAAGACCGAGTCTTTCGTGATTGGCCAGGCGCCCAGCATGGCCGCGCCAGAGGTAAGCAGGATCGGACGCAGACGGACCGAACAGCTTTCGATCAGCGCCTGAATCAACGTGCGGCCGCGTGCCAGTGCAATGTGCACGAAGTCCACGATGATGATGGAATTCCTTGTGACGATTCCGGCCAGCGCAATCATGCCAATCATGGCAGGCGAACTGAAGAACATCGGATCCGCATAGCCGCCGACCTGCTGGGTTCCAAGGTGATTGAGCAGCCAGAATCCCGGCATGACGCCAATCACCATCAGCGGAATGGCCATCATGATGACGATGGGAAGACGGAACGATCCGGTCTGCTGGCTGAGCAGAATGTAGATTGCCAGCAACGCGCCCAGGAAACCGATTCCGAGGTCGCGGAAGATGTGCATGGTGAGGCGCATCTCTCCCTCGTCCCACCACTTGACCGTGATGCCATCGGCGACAGCCCAAGGCAGCCCGCCACCCTTGTGAAAGAGGGTGCGACCAGAAAGAGGACGCGGTTTGGCGCCGCGCTCGGGGTGTCCCTCGGCCGCGAGTTGCTCGGGCGTACGTTGGTCGGCCCGGATGTCCAGAATGGTTTCGACCGGAGGCCGCCCAGCCATCTCCGCAGTAACGTACACCACGCGCTCCAAATCGCGGTGATAAATGGTCTTGTTCTCAATCTCCTGATGCCAGCTTCCCAACTGGGAGATCGGGACCAAATTTCCCTTCTGCCCGCGCACGTAAATGCGCGACAGATCCGCGGTACTGGAGCGGTCCACGCGCTCCGGCCAAAGCACGATCGGGAGCGGATTTCGCTCGGTTGGGATGGCGACCGTTCCGGCATCCGCACCAGAGAGAGCCAACCGAACCGTGCGGTTGATGTCGTCGGTGGCAATGCCATTCAACGCGGCTTTGGCCTTATCCACGGTGAATACGTACTTTCCCTGGTTTTCCTCGACGGTGTCGTCCAGGTCCACGATGCCGGGTTCCTGCCGCATCCTATGCTTCACGATTTGTGCCGCGTGGATCAGGTCCTCGTAGCGATCACCGGGTTGGCCGTAAACCGCAGCCACCACGGTGGACATGACCGGCGGACCGGCGGGTAGTTCGACGATCTTCAGCTTCACTCCATCTCGCTGGGCAATGGCAGTCAGATCGTTTCGCAGACGCAACGCAATTTCGTGACTACCGGCAGTGCGATCTGTTTTGTGAATCAGATTGATGCGAATGTCGCCCTTATTGGGTGACTGCCGCAGGAAATAGCGTCGCGACATTCCGTTGAAATCGAACGGCGAGGACGTTCCGACGTACGACTCGAAATCGGTCACTTCCGGAACCGATCGGAGATAGTTTTCAAAATCGCGTGCAGCGGCGTCCGTACGTTCCAGGCTCGTACCACTGGGCATGTCCAGCACCAGCAGCAACTCGTCCTTATTATCGAAGGGTAACTGCTTGGGCTTGACGCGCCGGGTGCCCACGAGCATCAGGCTGCCGATGAATGCGAGAGCGATTACGCCAAAAAAGATATAGGCGTTCCTGCGTCGCGTAAGCAAAGGCTCCATCAGAGGACGGAAGAAACGATAGGTCCACATTTGCTTGACGTCGGTTTCCGCCGTTTCTTGAATGGGAACCCTGCCGTCCTTGCCAGGCAAGTAGCGGCGGCGCATCACCCAATACGCGAGCCATGGCGTGATGGTGAAGGAGACCAGCATCGACATCAGCATGGTCATCGGGACATTGACGGCCATGGGACGCAGGTAGTCGTGCATCTCCTCGGTGACAAAGAACAGCGGGGAGAAAGAAATCATCACCGCGATGGTCGCGGCGATGAGCGGAGGCCGCACTTCATTGACGGCTTCCAGCACAATCTCCCGCGTGGCCTTGCCAGCCATCTTGAAGTGGCGGTGAATGTTCTCAACATCCACGATTGGATCATCGACCAGCAGACCCAGCGCCACCGTCAACGCGAACAAGGTGACCCGGTTGATGGAAAAGCCAAACAAGTAGTTGGCGGCCAGCGTGAATCCAAAGACGCATGGAACAGCCACGGCGACGACCATTGCGTCCGCAAAACCGAGGCCGATGGTCAGCAACGCAATCACTACTATGATGCCGACCACAAGACCCTCAACCAACTCGTTGACTTTGTCATTCGCAGTAACGCCGTAGTTGCGGGTGACCGCTACCGTTACGTCGTCCGGAATCACCTCGCGCTTGATCTGCTCCATGCGGGCGAGGACGGCGCGGGCGACAGTAACGTTATTCGTGCTCTTCTGTTTGGCAATGGCAATCGTGACGGCCGGTTGTTCGAACAGCAACGGCTGCTTCGGATGGTTGGCACTTCCAATCCAGGTGCCTGCCGAACCAGCATGCTTGTTCAGGTTCCAGGCGGCTCCCTGGCTGAAGCGTACATAGTCGGTTACTTCGCCGGGACCATCGGTCACGTCGGCCACGTCGCGCAAATAAACCGGTCGGTCTCCGGCGACGCCCACCACGCAGGATTCGACGTCGTGTTTGCTGGCGAAAAACCTTCCCGTCTCAACACGGATATCGCGATCGTCCCGGGCATACGAACCGGCTTGCAAGTTGCTGTCCGCCCCGGCCAAGGCGCGGTAGACATCCAGCGGTGCAATGTGGAAGCCCGCCATTCGCTCTGGATCCAGACGCACGAGTACTTGACGCGGACGTCCGCCGGTGATGAAGCTGATGCCCGTGTCCGGCACGGCTTGCAGCCGGTTCTGGACTTCTTCCGCAATGCGTCGTAGTTCGTAGTCGTCGCGCTTAGGACTGGTAAGGGTAAATGTGACAATCGGTACATCGTCAGTTTCACGCGGCTTGACCACATAACCGGTGACACCGGCCGGCATCTTGTCCGCGTTCTGCGAGAGCCATTTATTGAGCTTCACCAAGCTCCGTTCGCGATCCTGTCCGACATAGAAGCGAACGGTGATGATGCTCTGTCCCGGCATCGAACGCGAATAGACGTACTCCACGCCGTCAATCTGGTAGAGATAGCGCTCGATTGGCGAGGAGATGAGTTTTTCAACTTCCTCGGCCGAGTGTCCCGGATAAGAAATAAAGATGTCTGCGTTCGGAACGACAATCTGCGGCTCTTCTTCGCGTGGCGTAACCAGCAGCGCGATGCCGCCAGCGACCAGCGCCAGCAGGATCAGCACAATCGAAAGATGCGATTCCAGAAAAATACGGACGATGCGTATCGTCAAGCTTTCGCCATCGTGTTTCACTGGTTCAGATCCTTTCGCGGAACCAGTGAAACCTTCTCGCCGGGAACGAGCCCGCTGAGAATCTCCACCTGGTCGCCGATCTGGCGTCCGACCTGCACCGAGCGGCGGCGCAGCATGCCGGATTCATCGACATCCACCATGGTGAGTTGGCCCACGTGCAAGACAGCCGATTGCGGAATCATCACGCGTTGACGCTCACCCGCGGGAATCAGCATCCGACCGAAAAGTCCGGGGAACACGTTCTCGCTATGGGGAATGGTGACGCGAGCGGTGAGGGTGCGGCTGGAAGGATCGGATGAGGGGACAATTTCTACCAGGTGCCCTTCCATCTCCTTGTCCAGCGAATCGATACGCACCTGGTAGGGCTTGCCGATGTGAATATCGCCCGCTTGTTCTTCCGGCACGGCCGCTTCCAACCACAGACGTCCGCTCCCATACATCGTCAGTAGAGGCTTTCCGGGTGCTGCGAGGTCGCCCACGTCGGAGACTTTATCGACAATGGTGGCGTTGTAGGGACTGCGGATCACGGTATATCCGAGAGTGACTTCTGCATCGTGCAAGGCCTGTTGCAGAGCGGCAACGTCAGCGGTCGAAGTTTTCAACCGCATGGTCGTGATATCGAACTCGGATTTCGGGATAACGGCCTTTTCGTACAGCTCCTTGTCGCGCTCGTAATCGGCCTGCGCCAGGTCTCTTGTGGCCTCCGCCCGCCGCAGGGCCTCGCGCGCCTGCTGTACCTTTGCCTGCAAGTCGCGATCATCCAGTCGGACCAGCAGCTCGCCCTTGCGAACATGTTGCCCGGCGTTGACCGGCAGATCGATGACATTAGCGGTTACACGCGCAGACACCGTTGTCTTTAACTGCGGTTGGACCGTGCCCACCGCCTCCACAATCTGCGGACCGGTGACCATCGTCACCGTGTACAAAGGCAAGCCAATGGAGGGAACCTCGGCGGCCTTTACCTTGCCGGGTTGAATGGCCCCTCGGCGGAAGCTACCGCCTAACCAGAGCATCATGACGATAATGATCAGAACTGGTAATCCCCATCTCAGATAACTGCTGTCAAGCTTCTTCATAGGCGTCCTCTTTGCGCGTCACCACATTGCGGTCCGAATGCCATCTGCGGCCCGGACTGGTTGCCGCATCGCAGGCGACGGGCAACCTGGCGATTCATACGCTTTTCTAGAATTTCTGTACTTCTTCAAATACTGGTTCGGCGTCGCCGAGCACCTTGGTCGCCAGGGCGAATCGCACGATACGAACCGTCTCCAATATCTTTTCGGGGGCGATCCGTTGCATTCTTGCTTTGTTAGCCATGGCCTGAATGCACGCCTTGCTGCTGGCCGCCAGCGCCGAGGCGAGGTAGATCAGCGTTCGCGTTTCCTCGTCGAGCGCGCCCTCGGCAGGCATCGCGTATCCCTTCGATCGCAAGTGCTCGTACAGCACTTCTTCATCCACTTGCGTGGCTTTTTCAATCGCCGAGGGAATGGAACCCATGCTTTTGAGCATCATGCTGAATACTTGTTCGACAGTGGGTCTTTGTTCGGAGTTCATATTGATTGCACCTCTTTCCATGATTCGTAAAATTTCTGACTGCATGCTTCGCTAACCGACGCTGATACCAAAGATGAACGTCAGCGAGAGATATACGCCGACAGCGATGAATACGATGCCGGTCACGCGGCGTGCCCAAACCTCAATTGCGGTCAAGCGGTGGAACGCACTTCCAATCCACTGCGTTCCCAGGGCCATGAGGACAGCAAAACCAAACACGGGAATGGCCGTCCCAATGCCGTAGATCAACGGCAACAGGAAACTCGATTGCCATTTCAGGGAAAGCGGAATCAGGCTGCCAAAGAAAAGCGCAGCAGAGATCGGACAAAAGGACAGCGCAAACAACAAGCCGAGCAGGGCGGCGCCCCACATGCCAGACTGTCCAACCCGTTCCTGTATTTTTCCGCTTACCGCTCCGCCCACATTGGGAGCTTTCAGCAGATCAACCAGGAACATGCCGGCGATGATCAGCACCGGCCCCAACACCTTGTTCATGTAGATTTGGAGAAAGTTCGAAAGCCGGGGGATTGACAGCAGGCTTGCCACCAACAGCGCGCCGAGGATTACATAGGCAAGGGACCGGCCCAGCGTGTAGAGCGAGCCCGTAGCGAGCACATAGCGTGGCCGGCCGGCGCGCTTTCCTATGTATGAAATCGCGGCGATGTTCGTCGCCAGTGGGCAAGGACTGATGGCCGTGAGAATACCGAGCCAGAAGGCCGTCGTTGCGGCAACCCAGTAGGTGTCACCCATGTTGTTTCTCCGAGAGATAGTCGCTGACGGCGGCTTGTATAAACTTCTTCAGCGCGGCGCGATTTTCGATCAATTCCCAACCGGCCATCAGATTGTTGTAGGCAACCTGCTGACCGTTCCGGACTTTTACCAGTACAAGAGTGCGCGAGTAGAGCTGGTATTCGGTGGCAAAGTGGCGGTTTTCTGGAGAAGCGAGGTTGATCGACTTCCACTCCACGACGCCCTGGCGTAGTTCGTTCGGGAAGGCCTCCTCGATGGCCTCTCGCGCCGTGTCCTCGTATTGAACACAAGGGGCACAGCGCCGATTGGCATGGAAAAAATAAGCCACCACGCGGGTATTCCGAGGAAACTTGGTTGGCGGTTGAGCCGCCGTCACCTGCTCCACATGGCGAGCATGAAATTCCTGCACGACGAGCACGGCGATACTTATGGCAACGAACAGCAGCAGAACGGTTCGTACCAATGATTTCTTCGACATGGTGGGGGCTTTCATTCCCGTTGCAGCATTCTTTCCATTAGCTCTTCTGGAGATAGTCGCGCACTTCCGATTGAACATACTTCGTCAGTGCTTCGTCGTCATTGAGCAGCTCCCATGCTTTCTCAAGAGTCTTGTACTCAACCTGCTTTCCGTCCTTGAATCTGACGATCACCAGCGAGCGAGAGAAGAGATGGTAGTCGGACGCGAAGTGTTCGTTCCCAGCCTGTTCAACGTTTACCGTTTGCCACTGAAGATCTCCGTGTTTCAGATCCCCGGAAAAGCCCGATGTCACGGCCTGCCGAGAAACGGCCTCCAGCTTGCGACAGGAGACACAACGGAAGTTTCCGTGAAAGTAATAAACGATCACTTTTGCGGATTGGGTATTGCTGTTCAACGAAGGTTGTGAACCGGAGGAAGTCGAAGCCTCTACTGCGGAACGTCGAGACTGCTGGTTGACGAAAAAGATAATGCTCAGAGCAACGAATGCTAATAGTGCAACTTGAATCACTGTTTTCGGTTTCATGCGTTTCACCTTTGTGACACGGGATGAACAGAAATATTTCGTACAGCGTTCATGCAACAGCTTGGACCATGGACAAATAGCGTTTGAGCAGTCTCCACGGCGGTCTTCTCGATCGACCGGCGATCCTGATGAACGCCAAGCGCGCTCAGCGTGACCAGGAAATCGCGATGAAGACGACCACGGCGGTATTCAGGTTCGTGCAACGGATGGCATAGAACTTCTCCGGCCAGATCGAAGTCGAAATCTACCAGCAGCGTCCCGTGGACAAGCAGCGCCTTCCACCGCCGGGCTTGCGCGTTACCGGAAATTTTCCTGTTGTCGACGGCCACGTCGGAAACTCCCTCGGGCCTTCCTTCCAAGCCAAATGCCGCTAGAATCGCGCAGACGATATCCGCACCCAGGCGAAACCCCGCCTTCAAATCGAGACGATCAGGAGCCGGCATCACCAGCGAGTAGTTCAGTACGCCGCTGGTCTGGAGCACCGTCCCGCCTCCGGTGCATCGCTTGAGTATGTTCACGCCATGCCGAATGCAAGCATCGATATCCACCACCTGTTCGGCACGCTCGTTGGCCCCCATTACCACAGTGGGAGGCCCACCCCACCAGAAGCGGAGTTGACGCTGTCCCGTACTCCACGCAGACTTGGCCACCGTTTCATCTATCGCCAGGTTTTCGGCGACCGTCGGAGCCGTACAAAAGGTGACTTCCATTATTTCGCCGGCCTAAGGCCGCTCCTGAATGCTTGATAGGCTTGCATCAGCGCGATTTTGTATTCCGCCTCATCCTCGGGATCAACCGCGTGATAGATCTTCACAACGTCAAGCAATGCCGTGCCATCGGATGAGATGCCACGCTCTGCACACTGTTCGAGGATCAGTGGCAGACCAGGAATGTTGATCGACTTTCCCTTGATATTGAGTTTTCCGCCAGGCAACGGACTCGAACAGGCACAGTGCCCTGCGCCGGCTTCTGCAGCATCGACGGGAGTCGCTTCAGCGAGAACGTTATTCACTTCGGCGGCAATGCTCTCGGCGACAGCCCAGACAGCTTCTTTATCTACCTGTGAAGCATCGCGGGCGGAACGATGACAGGCAGCGCCCTCGGTTCCCAGAATGTCCGACACGACCAGCGCGGCATTGACCGGGCCGCTGTGTTGCTCCGTTCCCCACTTGGCGCACTGCTTCGGGCAGCCATCAATCGTGATGGTCGGATGGGTCCGCGCGAAATTCCTCTCCGCGTCATTGCCCGCCAGGAACAACGGCAGACAAAGCGTTACGGTCACATCCGGGCGAAGCAGCTCCAGCACCCGGCGGGTTGCCAGCCGCGAGATCGTTCCTTCCGCGATCGCTTCGCCGCTGCACGAGATAATGCCGACCTTCGTGATTTCCGCGCTCATCGGGCCACCTCCTCGCTGGCGCACAAGCGTTCCGATTCGCGCGCCACATCTTGAGCAATGTCACGCGTGATAGCCCAGCCTTCGTCCGTTAAAGTGGTTGCGTTGCCGGGTTTCGCTCCGCGGTAATTACGGAACGCATCCGCCACCTGGAGGGCCTTGGCCACGCGCCCGCCAGCCATCTCCACGTTTTTCTGCGCGCACGACTTGGCGCAGCCATCGATGGTGATGCAGTCATGGCTTCTTACGGCGTCGACCGCCTCTGCGTCGCCCATCACCAGGAGCGCTAAACACAGGGTGTCCGTCTTTCCCGGGGCCAGTTCATCCGTCACCAGATATGCAGCTTCCCGGCTGATCAGGCCATGCACCTTGCCCATCCCGCTGCACGGGACGACCAGAACTGGATTCTCTTTGCGTTCGCTTCTCATCCGACTCTCACTCCTCCGCAGCTTTGCGCTTCACGGTCTCTGCATACGCCGCTGGATCGATCAGCAATTCCAGATCTTCCTGCCAATTGGTTAACCGCATCTCGACCAGCCATCCGCCGCCATACGGGTCTTCATTAATGAATCCGGGGTTCGCGATTGCCGCGGGATTGACGGCGGTAATCGTGCCGCTCACCGGCGAAATAATCTCGAACACGGCTTTGGTGGACTCCAGACTGCCGAGCTCCCCAAACTGCTCAACCGTCCCGCCTATCTTGGGCTGGTCGAAAAAACTAATGTCCGTAAGCTTCTGCTGCATGTAGTCGGAGATGCCAACGCGGGCCACGCCGTCCGACGCGCGCACCCAGACATCGTTCTCATTGAACAGGTAGTCCACGACGGGAATGCGGAATTCAAACTTGTCATGAATGACCACCAGGTACTCGGTTGGCGCTTCAAACGTATCCATCGGTTGGGCCGCTGGCGCAGGCGCGTTCAGGTCGCGTAATAGTCCGTCGACAATCGTCTGGGCCAGGGCAATCCCGTCCGCGCTAAGAGTAAGCGTGGATTCCAATGGATGGCCAGAGGCCTTGATGGCATCGGAAACCAGGAGCTTGCGTTCCACTCTCGCGCCCACACTGGCGGCAAGCCTTGTGGCACACCGCGTCGAACAGCCATCGACGACAATCAACGAGCTTTCACCGAGCACCTTCTTGTAGCGCGCGGGCGCCCGGTTCAGCAGCACGGGACAGATGATTTCGCTCCCGGCAGCACCGGACGCCCGTATCGCCACCTCGCGAGCCACTGATCCCTCGGGTTTATCCAGGCCATTGCAGGAGAGGATCGCGTGCTTCATTTCGCACTCTCCTGCTCGCGGACTTGCTTGATGAGTGCAATGATCTCCGGCTTGTCAGGAAACGAGAGCGCATCCGGGCCGCAGGTCTTCGAACATGCACGGCAAAAGACGACGCAATTGTTGGGGTTAGCGACCACCAGCTTGCGGTCGCCGTCGCGCCGCTCAAAAACACAATGTGGGCAGAACGTATCGCACTCCATGCAGAAGTTGCACTTGTCGTAATCGATCGTCGGGAACCATGGGATTTTGTCTCGCGGAACTCCCATAAAAGTCGTGTCAGACATCTTCCTTGACTCCCATCTGCCGGAGGGCAGAAGCAACCTTCTCAACAGCCGCGTCGGTCGACATGTCGCGAATGTCCAGCGGAGTCATGTCCCGCTTCACGTCCATCCCTTTTTCGGCGAAAGCATCGCGGAACATCTTGTATTGCATGTTCGGCGCACAGGCCGCGATCACCAGCGGCCGCTTCGCTTCGAGGAAGTCAGCCAGAAAACGATCACCGTCCTGCTCGCACAGTTGCGGATGGATCACGCCAAACTCCACCGGCAATTCCACGCGCGCCCGGTTGATGAAATCCCAAATGTCCATCTGGGAAAATCCAGGGCACTTGCCGGTGCACACACACATCACCAAGCCAGGACGTTGCTCGGCCATTTAGTTGCCTCCAGCTTCCACCAGCATTTGCTTGATCTCTTCAGGCGAGGGTACGCGGCCCGCAGCCTTGACCTTCCCGTCAATCACCAGGCCGGGGGTCATCAGGATCTGGAATTTCATGATGTCTCTGATCTCGGTCACCTTTTCGACTTCCGCCTGAAGCCCGAGAGCCTGAACGGCCTTTTCTGCGTTGGCCGTGAGAACATTGCAGCGAGAACAGCCTGTACCTAATATCTGAATTTTCATGATTACCTCGATCTTTCCTTAAGTACCTGCGTGGCGCAGGTGAAGAAGTTGCAGACGCATGGCGTCAGCAGCCGGTAATACACAAGATTTCCCTGGCGCCGGTCCTCGACAATGCCGTGCGCCCGGAGCAGCGCCAGATGCTTCGACACGGTGGAAGCGTCGCTCCCGACAAGCTCGGTAAGTTCTCCTACCGTGCACTCGCCGCGATTGAGACGATCGACGATCATCAGCCGGGATTCATTTGCGAGTGCTTTGAGCACCCGTGCCTGTTTTGCGAAAATGTCACGACGCGTCATACTTTGCACTCTATTGGCTATATGGCCAAGTCGCCAAGTGTTTTCGACAGCCCATTCCCGTTTTGCAACGATTGGTCAATTAGCTTCCATTACGAATGAATTCTTCGAGCCAGTCTTTGATCTCGTCGCGTACGCGCCGGAAGACATCTGTCTGCTTGTCCTCAGGTGCGGCCGCGGGGTCTTCGAAGCTGTGATGAATCCGTTTTCCACCGCCGGGAAAATATGGGCACGCTTCCCGCGCGTTATCGCAAACAGTGATGACGTAGTCGAACTCCTGTCCGGCGAACTCGTCTACGGACTTCGAACGATGGCCCGCGATGTCGATGCCGATTTCTGACATCGCCTTCACCGCATTTGGATTGAGCCCGGCCGGCTTGGTGCCAGCGCTGAACACGTCGAACTGGTCGCCCGCGAGGTGGCGCAACAATCCTTCCGCCATCTGGCTTCGGGCAGAATTACCGGTGCAGAGAATCAATACATGTATCTTGTTCATCGCCCGTTTTTCCTCGCCGAAGCAGCAGCCACAACAGGTTCGCCATTCACTGCGGCACCGTAATAGCGCCGCTGGAAATACAACGACACGTTTACCAGCGCAATCATGACTGGCACCTCAACCAGCGGGCCAATCACCGCCGCGAACGCCGCGCCCGAGTTGATTCCAAATACCGCGACCGCAACCGCGATCGCCAGCTCGAAGTTGTTCGAAGCCGCCGTGAAGGACAGCGTCGCGGTCTTCGAGTAGTCGGCTCCCAGCTTGTGCCCCATGTAGAACGACACCAGGAACATCAGGACAAAGTAGATCAACAGCGGAATGGCGATTCGCACAACATCCAGCGGAAGGCGAACGATGTATTCGCCCTTCAGCGAAAACATGATGACGATCGTGAACAACAATGCAATCAAGGTCAAAGGGCTAACACGCGGAACGAACTTGCTCTCGTACCAGTCGCGTCCTTTCGCTCGAACCAGAACGGTGCGCGTCAGGAAGCCCGCCAGGAATGGAATACCGAGATAGATAAATACGCTCTCGGCAATTTCACCAATCGAAATGTTGACCACCGTTCCGTGCAATCCAAACAGCGGCGGCAGCACGGTGATGAACACCCATGCGTAAACGGAATAGAACAAAACCTGGAATATGGAATTGAATGCCACCAGGCCCGCGGCATACTCGGTGTCGCCCTTGGCCAGTTCATTCCACACAATCACCATGGCGATGCAGCGCGCGAGTCCAATCATGATGAGCCCGGCCATGTACTCCGGATAGCCGCGCAGAAAGACGATGGCCAGAACGAACATCAGAGCAGGTCCGATAATCCAGTTCTGGATCAGCGACAGCGTAAGGATCTTCTTGTTGCGGAAGACCTCGTGCAATTCCTCATAGCGTACCTTGGTAAACGGCGGATACATCATGACGATCAGGCCGACCGCAATCGGGATCGACGTGGTCCCCACGCTGAACCTGTCGAGAAAAGGAACGGTGCCCGGGAGGAGCCAACCGGTAACGACACCCAGAATCATTGCAGCAAATATCCAGACCGTCAGATAACGGTCCAAAATGCCAAGGCGTGATGTAACCTTGCTCGTCATTCGATTTCCTTTACCCTCTTCGGCCACTCACGGCGCGTGACGGAACCAGAGCGGAGAACGGCTTCCACTCGCTGACGGTGCAGGTGCCGGTTTCAACGGCACTCTTCAGTTTGCGCGAATCCTCGTCCATGGCTTCGGACGATTGGAACGCTTCCCGAAGAAACACAAAGAGCGGTTTGTGTACTCCCTCTTTCGGCTGCGCAAGCCGGTAGTAGATCCGCGCTCCTTCGCGACGATCAAGAACCAGTCTGGAGTTCTTCAAATAGGTCAGGTGGCGGGAAATGTTGGGCTGCGAGGATTCCAAAACATACTGGATGTCGCAGACACATAACTCTCCGTGCAGCAGCAGATTGAGGATGCGAAGCCGGGTCTGATCGGCAAGTCCCTTAAACAACTGTTCCAACTCCCTCATGCGGTGCCTCCACGGCTTAACCCTACCAGAATTCAATATATACGTATACACTTATACGTGTATGATCGAATCATTACTGTGACGAAAAACACATTGCGATGTGATTTATGGAAGGCTCCCCAATGAAACCCAAGGTCCTGTTTCTCTGCACTGGGAATTCGGCTCGCAGCCAAATGGCAGAAGGTTACCTGCGCCACATTGCGTCCGACAAGTTCACCGCGATGAGTGCTGGCATTGAGCTGAAGAGGCTGAATCCGCTTGCCGTCGAAGTCATGAAAGAAATCGGTATTGACATCTCGAAGCAGCACTCGAAAGACGTGGCTAGTCTTTTGGGTCAGCACATCCCTTACGTTGTAACGGTGTGTGACAACGCCAAAGAGCGCTGCCCAATTTTTCCGGGGACATGGAAGTTTCTGCACTGGAGTTTCGAAGATCCCGCCGCAGTTCAAGGTAGCCGCGACAAGAAACTCCAGGCTTTCAGGGAAGTACGCGATCAGATCATCGCCCAAATTGACGACGCTTTCATTCAGGGATCAGCACTTGGGCACCGAGCGTGAATCCCGATCGAGGAGGGCTTATGTTGGTGACTCGTTGGATCGTTCACTGCGACGCTTGCGGTTATCTGCTTCGTCCCGAATATCCCTCACAATGAGCGGATGATAAAGATGAAGCTTACAACTTCCATCACAAACGCGAGGCGGCGACCGTTGTTCAGGAATATTCGCGAGGTGTGCGGGAGCACTTGTTTGTAGAGCCGGTGCACAAGGAAAAGGATGCTATTTTCGATTAATAGTGTCTTTCGCCAATGCGCTCACGGGATTCATTTCGGAGCATTTCGCGTTCTGGATGGCACAATTTAGTTTTCTACACGAAAAGTTAACAACACTGGCCGCTAGCTTGGACTGGGGGACACTTTATCGATCCATACGAGCAGAATACACAAATGGCCTGCCCTATATTTTGTACCAGATGGTTTGTTAGTGTAACGCCTCGTTTGCGTTTTCCACCTCTCCATGCCCTTGCTTTGTGTTTGCCAGGATTGCTTCTGGCGCCGGTGGCCGGTAGCCCAGCGACGAGTGCGGACGCTTCGTGTTGTACTCTACGCGCCATCGATAGAGGTTTGGTCGGTGATGCCCGCCTCCCGGCAGGCTTGCGGGTTCGTCTTTCCGTTGCCAATCGAGACTTCAATCTGCCGCAGAATCGCAATGATTTGCTCCGCTGTATGCTTCCGTCCAGCCACCTTCCAGCTCCTCCTGTACCAGATTCTCTCTCATATCCGCTGGTACAAAAATCGCCGGTCAGGTCAACTATGCACACGTCCTCGACGAGTCGGCGGAGTTCGCTGCCGAGACGCTGAGCTCGCAATTGAGCCCCAAAAAAGCGGAATCGAAGGCGAAAAACGGTCAAAAACGTAAGAGTTCGCCTTCAATTGGCAGCC
The DNA here is from genome assembly GCA_021779935.1 of Acidobacteriota bacterium. Lineage (GTDB taxonomy): Bacteria > Acidobacteriota > Terriglobia > Terriglobales > Acidobacteriaceae > JAJXZT01. The sequence goes on along the minus strand of JAJXZT010000049.1, from coordinate 54,383 downwards.
AAACGGCAGCCAGTAATCGTCGCTGGATTATGTAAGTGCTTGAAAAGGTTGGAGGCGCGGGGCGGAATCGAACCGCCGAATAAAGGTTTTGCAGACCTCTGCCTTACCACTTGGCTACCGCGCCGACTGCGGGATGAAACTTTCCGTGCTGGGAGCACGGGAGACTTGCAGGTGACCGGCAGCTGTATGCGCCGCATCGCCAGCATCAAAATCTTACTCGCCAACCCTGCACCAGCACAACTTTCAGGATGGCTATGCAGCGGAAACAGTAAAGCCCTCGATTTCGCGAGGGCTTTCAATTCCTGGAGCGGGAGACGGGATTTGAACCCGCGACTTCGACCTTGGCAAGGTCGCACTCTACCGCTGAGTTACTCCCGCGCTGCAAGTCAAATTATACCCGTACCATTCGCGGACGGTCAAACCGCACCACTCGCATCGCATGCCCGGTTTTAGCGGGCAACGTGAGGGCTCCACTGCGGGTCTTCGTCCGGAGTAACCAGTTGCCCGTCGCGGATGTGGAGGATACGGTCGCCGAACGAGGCAGCCTCGGGGTTATGCGTGATCATCAGCACCGTCTGCCCCAGTTCCTTGTTCGACCGACGCAGCATGGAGAGCACGATCTGCGAATTCTTCGTATCAAGATTGCCCGTTGGCTCGTCGGCCAGCACAATTGCCGGCTTGTTGATCAATGCCCGCGCCAGCGCCACGCGCTGCTGCTCGCCGCCGCTCATCTCCGATGGCCGGTGATCGAGCCGCTTGTCGATGCCCAGCAGCGACGTTACATGCTTGAAATATTCCGGATCGCGATCCGCGTGTTCGCCCGCGATGTCGCGCGCAATCTGGATGTTCGATCGCGCGTCCAGCGTGGGCAGCAGGTTGAACTTCTGGAAGACGAAGCCGATCTTCTTTTTGCGCAGCTTCGTGCGCTCCGCGTCCGTGAGACGCGCGAAGTCTTCGCCGTCGATCACGACGCGGCCTGAGTCCGCCCTGGTCAATCCGCCCAGCATGTAGAACAGGGTTGATTTTCCGCTGCCGGAGGGACCGACCACGCTGACAAACTCTCCGCGCTCGACTTCGAACGACACTCCCTGCACCGCCGGCACGTCCACCTTGCCGATGCGGTAGGTCTTGGTCACGTTTTCTACTTGGATAATTGCAGCCATGGCGACCTATCGATATTACACGAATCCGGCCGCCGCTTGCCGTGCCGAGCGGGGTTGCACGTTTACAATGGCCACGAAGCAACGCTGTTTACGAAGCGGCGATCCTGGGCAGTTCCACCGCTGGCGCCAGCGCGCGCTTCGGTCCGCGCTTGCGGACCAGCAGAACCCGAATCCGCTCCAGCAGCTCCGCCGGAGCATACATCCCCTTGGGCAAGAAGAGATCTGCCTGCGTGTCCTTCTCGTAGATCTTGATTTTTCCGGAGAGCAGTATCGCCGGCGTCTGCGGAGATGACGCCTTGATCCGCGCCACCAATTCTGCTCCATCCATCCCCGGCATGATTACGTCGCTCAGTACAAGATCAACCCCGCCATGCTGGAACTTCGCCAGGGCATCCTCGCCACTCGTGCACGTCATCACCCGGTACCCGCGAGTCTCCAGCATTACCTTCCGGATTGATAACGCCTGCTCGTTGTCGTCAACGCAAAGAATTGTTCTTTTCGGTTTCATTCCGATAGTCCACTTGCGGGGGTCTGTTTTCGGATACTGGAGGTAACGCCGGTGCCTACCATCACTCAGCGCAAACACAGTGTTTCGAATCCTAAGTCCGCATGCTCAGGTTGTAAAGCATCATCGAAGCAATCTTTCACGTAGTTCCAGCTTGCCGGAAAAACATTGGCCGTTCAGCCGCTGTCCGCATTCAACTTTCCGGCACAGTCGTACGCATTGCACGCCGCCTACTCGAGTTGAACTTCCCCGTTCATCACCTGCACCACGTTGCCGCCCACGCGTACATTGGTCACGCCGCGTTCGTCTTTCGTCGCGCGAACCACGATCCTGCTTGGACGTTTCATCTCCAAACCCTGTTCGATCACCGCTTGTTCTTCGCTCGCAAAAACGCCGTGTTCCACCGCCCAAGCCGTGCAGCATCCCGCTGCCGAACCGGTCGCCGGATCTTCTCCGTTGTAAAAAATCATGCGAGCGTGCAGCTTGGCGGAAGAATTCACCGTCTCGCGAGTGACAAAGTAGAAGAACTTGCCATCCTTGTCCTTCAAATATTCGGCCGCGGCCTTCCACTGGAACTGAAGATGAAGATTCTGTAAGTGCTCCAGTTTCCGCAGTGGCACCATCACAAATGCCATGCCGGTCGAGACCGTCTGGATGGGAAGCGTGCGGTCAAAAATTTCCGGCGGCATTCCAAGCGCCCGCGCCACGTCATCCATTGCGTACACCTGCCCGAATTCCGGATCACGCTGCCGCATTTCGCCCCGAATCAATCCGTTCTCGTCCTTGCCGAAGCGCACTGGAATCTTCCCCACCTTCAGGTCCAACTCGATCAATGGTGCGCCCGTCTTGCGATGCAGGTAATACGCCGTGCCCAGCGTTGGATGCCCCGCGAACGGCAACTCTTCTTCCACGGTAAAGATCCGCACCTGCACGCCGCGTTCCCGCTCCACGCTCTCCTCTCGCGGAATGACGAAGGTCGTCTCCGAGAGATTTGTCTCGCGGGCCAGCGCCTGCATCTGCTCGCCGCTCAAACCGCGCGCGTCCGTAAACACGGCCAGTTGGTTCCCTTCCAGCGGTCGCGCACTGAAAACATCGTACGTGTTGAAGGGATAGCGACGGAGTTCTGCCATTGCCTCTTCCTGCGAAGATCTGTTGCTTTGTACGGGAGCTTAAGCCTACATCCGATGCAGCCTGTGCGTAGCTGTGAATGTCTGTGGAGAACTGGAAAAAGTTGGAATCTTGCCCGGATTGACGCCACCCGAAGCTTCGGTTCTAATCGATGTCAGGTTGCGGAAGCGAAGGGGGTCCGGTGATCCTCCCGGTCTTCAAAACCGGCGCAAGGCAGGTTTGCCCTGTCTTGGGTGCGTTCGACTCGCACACGCTTCCGCCAAATCGCTTTCTCTTCGCTTCTTCTTCGTAACCACTTGAGCTTTTGCTGTCGCTATAGTCCTGTTGGCTCCGTGCTTCCTGCTTTTGCGCTGCGATACGCCGCATCCAGCACCATCTGGTTCTTCCATCCCTCTTCGCCGGGAACTGCAAACGCAGCTCGCCCCTCCACAGCCGCTGAAAATTCATCCACCTGCCGCGCGTAGGTCTGTCCGTTGCTGACCTGCTCGCTCTCCGCGACTTCTCCGTCGCGCAGCAGTTCAATCGTGATCGGCCATTCCACGTTCAGCGCATCTTGAGCCCGCAGAACTCCCTCACTGCCCACAATCTCCAACGGCGTGCGGTATGTCGTCCGGTTTGACACCACCACCACTCCGAGCGCATCTCCGCGGAACTTCATCTGCAACACGGCCGAGGCCTCCACCTCGCCCGAATCCGCGTCATGCACCATTTGCGCGCTCACGGTGACCGGGTCTTCGCCGAGGATATATCGAAGAGTATCGATACAGTGAACGCCTACGTCCGGCACCGGCCCGCCGCCGGAAATCCTTGCGTCCGTCAGCCACACCCGGTGGTGCCCCTTCGTGGAAAACGCGAATTCCGACCGCGCGAAAATTACTTTTCCAATGTCGCCCCTCTGCACGCGCTCCCTGATCCGGTTCACGCTCTCTTCAAAGCGGAAACACTGCGCGATGCCCAACACCACGCCCGCGCTTTTCGCGGCCTCCACCATTGCCTTCGCTTCCTCGGCATTCACCGCCATCGGTTTCTCGCACAGCACGGCCTTGCCATGCCGCACGGCAGTGAGCACATCATCGATGTGAACCGAGTTCGGAGTCGCGACAAACACTGCGTCCACTTCCGGCGACTTGCACAACTCTTCCGTACTCGCAAAGACCTGCCGAATTCCATATTTCTCGCCAAACTCTCGCGCCTTCGCCTGGTCGCGGCGCGAGAGCGCCACCACCGTCGAGTTCTTCGCCAGTGCAAAACCCGGCATCAATCGCTTCACCGCATGTGCCCCAAATCCCACGATCCCGTAGCGAACCATTCCGCCTCCTGTCGATGACATCATAGCGCCTTCTATATTCCTCACCCGCCTTTGTGCAATTCGGCATCACTCGTCCGGGACCAGCAATTCGCCGAGCGTGGCTTTATGTTTTTCCTTGCGGCGTTTTTGCTCTTTCTTCGTGTCGGGCAGAACCTTCGCCGGCGGGGGTTCGCCCACCGTGGCGCGAGCCGCTGCCTTCACGGCCGTCACCTTGCTGAATGTTTTCTTCTTCGCCTTTGTCATCTGCCTTCATCCCCTGGAACGCCCGCCATCCTTATTATTGTAGCCATTCGCAGCCGGACACCCTTTTGAAATCGACTTTCATGTTTAATAATCTTTCTCCAACACGAATCTTTTTCCAACCAGGCTCATCCAAAGTAGCGTGAAGGCTCCCGCCACAACCATGCGAATGCACAGTGCCAGCCGCGAAGCCCTGGAGGCCTCGTTCCGCGAGCTCTGTCATCGCAACCAGCTCGCGGTCACGCATCAGCGTTCGGTCATTTACCGGGCGCTCATGGAGATGCCCGGACATCCCAGCCCCGAGGAAATTTTCGCGCGGGTTCGCCGGGAAGTCCCCTCCATGTCGCTGGCCACGGTCTACAAAACCCTGCACTCGTTCCTGCATGCGGGAATCGTGCAGGAGGTGAGCCCTCACCACGGATCGTTGCGCATCGATCACAATCTCAACACGCATCATCACCTGGTATGCACCAACTGCCGTTCCATCACTGATATCGATGATGACGCCGTCAGGCCAATCGCGCTGTGTGGCCGGTTGCCCAGGGGATTCCGCGTCGAACGTTATGCGCTCGAAATTCATGGATTGTGTGAACGTTGCGCCGCCCAAACCGGCGGAGCAGCGGCCAGCGCACCACGCCGCGGCAGGCATTCTTCGGGAGCCGGCTCGCGACATGCGCCCACGCACTGAAGTGATCTTGGCCGCCTGGTTTTGCCCGGCGGAAACCGCCAATTTTTTTGTTTCGCGAAACTGACTCACAAAAGGAGATAGTTACATGCTGGGTGTAGGAGACAAATTTCCCTCTTATTCGTTGACCGCCACGGTCAGCACCGACAAAAACAATGCCTTCAAGACCATCACCGACCTGGATTACGCCGGGAAGTGGAAGCTCTACTTCTTCTGGCCCAAGGACTTCACCTTCGTTTGTCCCACGGAAATCGCGGGCTTCGGCAAGGTCAACAAGGAATTCGCCGACCGTGACACGCAGATTCTTGGCGGCAGCATCGACTCCGAGTTCGTTCATCTGGCATGGCGCAACAACCATCCCGACCTGAAGGATCTTCCCTTCCCGATGCTCGCCGACATTAAGCGTGAACTCTGCTCCGCGCTCGGCATCCTCGACCACAACGCCGGTGTCGCACAGCGCGCCACTTTCGTCGTCGACCCGGAAAACGTCATCCGCTTCGTCTACGTCACCGATCTCTCCGTCGGCCGCAACCCGCAGGAAGTCCTGCGCGTGCTAGACGCTCTGCAGACCGACGAACTCTGCCCGTGCAACTGGCAGAAGGGCCAGGACACTCTGCACCCGTAATTGCAATTCGCGCGTGGGGCGGGGTTCGGCATCCGGTAGGATGTTGATGGAAACGCCGGCACACTCCGCCCCTCGTGCCGCAACTTTTTACGCTAGGACTTACTATGTCGCTTGATGCACTGATTGAATCTCTCCCGGAGTACGCCAAGGATTTTCGTCTCAACTGGTCGAGCCTTGTCGGCCAGAATACCGAGCTCACCGAGAATCAGAAGTGGGGCACGCTGGTCGCCACCGCGCATGCCGCGCGTAATCCGCGGCTCTATGCCGCAGTGCTCGAAGAAGCTGCGCAGCACGTCACGCCCGAGGTGATCAACGCCGCCAAGGGGGCCGCGGCCATCATGGGCATGAACAACATCTACTATCGTTTCCACCATCTCTCGTCCAACGAGAAATATGCGACCCTGCCGGCGCGCCTGCGCATGAACATCATCCGCGCTCATGGTGGTGATCAGCTCGATTTCGAACTCTGGTGCACCGCCGTATCGGCCGTCAACGGCTGCGGCAGTTGCGTCGATTCGCACGAGCATGTGCTACGCCAGAAGGGAATCACCGAGGAAGTAATTCTCCAGGCCGTTCGCCTCGCATCTATCGTTCACGGCATCGCAGTCGTGCTCGACGCCGAGGCTGCCACACCCACAACAGCCGCCTGAAGACAATCTTGTTTTTCTAGAGAACGAATTTGAAGGTGCCCCACCCTGAGCATCGCGAAGGGTGGGATTGCACTACTTCTTCTCCGCCGCTTCCAGCAGTGGAATCACTTCATGCGTCAGCGGAAAAAGTCCAGAGGCGTCCACGTTCGTCATCACCGCCAGCGCGATTCCGCGTCCCGGCACCATATATAGGATCGTGCTCGCTCCGGGCTGTCCCCCGGTGTGGACAATTTCGCGCTCGCCGTTATCGTTGCGGATCGACCATCCCAGGCCGTAGCCGGTTTCCTTGCCATCCAGCGTCTTCTGTTCCGTCCACATCAGGCCGCGCGTCTTGTCATTCACCAGTTCGCCGGACATCGTTGCAATTGCGAAGCGCGCCAGGTCATCCGATGTCGAAAGCAGTCCTCCGCCCGGAACCTTGTTGCTCGTGTCAACCATGTGCGCGTTCTCGATCCCGCCTCCCGGCTTTGGCGAATACCATCGGCTCCTGTGGGGAATGATGGCGAAGACATCGTCGCGCTTCGTCTCTGTCATCTGCGCCGGCCCCAGCACATCCTGTTGCAGAGCTTCCATGAATGGCTCCCCCGACGCACCTTCGATCACGCATCCCACCACGTTGTATCCATACGTCGAGTACTCGAACTTTGTCCCCGGCTCAGCCACCAGCGGATCGTTGGCAAAAACCGGAAAGCTGTCCACGATGTGCGCGTAGTGCACCACGCTCAGAATCTCCGGCTCCGCCCCCGGCTTGTCCACGTAATGCCGAATGCCGCCGAGGTGTCCCAGCAACTCTCGCGTCGTGACCGGCCATGGTTTCCGCGGAAACGCCGGGCAATACTTCTGCACCGGAGCGTCCAGGTCGAGCTTGCCTTCCTGCCACAGCTTCATCGCGACCGTCGCGGTCATCGGCTTGGCAATCGAACCCGTGCGGAATTCCGTCTCCGGTGTCGCCTTCACCTGGTTCTCCAGATCGGCAAATCCGTAGCCCCGCGAGAAGACAATCTGTCCGTGCTCCGCAATCGCAATCGACAGCCCCGGAATGTGGTGCATCTCCATCTGCTCGCGAACGATACCGTCGATTCTGTTCGCCAGCGACTCTGGCAATGCCGCCTGTTGCGCCAGCAGTGGAGCACCGGCAAGCAGCATCGCAACAAAAACTATTCGTACCTGAAGGCCGTGTTTTTTCATCGCCGAGAGCATACCGCACCATCCGCGCGCATCCAATACGCCGCCGCATTAAATCCGGTTAATGCTTGAGCGGTTAGCTGTTGGTCGTTAGCTCTTGGCTTGCTGCTCGCTGCTTTTGTCTTCGCTAAAAGCTAATAGCCAACCGCTAACAGCTTCTTCACATACAAAAGCGGCGGATCGCTCCGCCGCTTCGTTTCCCTACGCAGTGGTTATCAGTAACCGCAGCCGTCCGGCTGGCAGCAAGCGCCTACCAGCACTTTTTCGTCGACATACTTCCGTCCGGCTTCGAGCGCTTCCTTGTTAAACGCAAGCAGCTTTTCGTTTTTGACGAACGACTTGATCACGCCCCACGCGGTTTCCACCGGCAGGCACTCTGTCTCTTCCAGCAGTGCTCCCAGCATCACCACGTTGGCCACCTTGGCTGAGCCGATCTGGTCGGCGATTTCCGATGCCGGCACGCATACCACGCGCGCGCCTTCCAACGTGAAATCTTCCGGCACCTTGTCGCGGTTGTAGAGGATCAACCCGCCCTGTGCCATCTGCGGTGCAAACTTCCGCAGCGAGATTTCGTTCATCGCCACCAGCACTTGCGGCTTCGTGATCAGCGGAGAACCGATGCGCTCATGCGACAGCGTAACGTGGCAGTGCGCCGAACCCGACCGCATCTCCGGCCCGTACGACGGCAGCCAGCTCACTTCCATGTGCTCGCGCATGCCCATCTCGGCGATGAGTTGGCCCATCAGCAACACGCCCTGTCCGCCGAAGCCCGCGATCTTCATCGTGACATCGTGCGTGAACGCCTTGCGTGCGGCCTTCTCTTCCGCCGTCGCCGTTTCTTTCTTGATCCCCAGCACCTCCGCCACGGACCTCTGCGGCGGATTCACCACGGTGATCTCCGGCTTGCGATCGCGGAAGACACCCAGCGGGAACTGTTTCGTCAGCGTCTCGTTGACGAACTTCCGCGCCACTACCGGGTCCATCTTCAGAATCGTCGGACACGGCGACAGTATCTCCACCATCGAGAATCCCGCGCCTTGCTTCTGCAATTCCAGGGCTTTCCGCACGGCCTTGCGAGCCTTGAGGATGTTCTTGTTGTCGCCCAGCGAGACGCGCTCGATATACACCGGCGCTTCCAGGGCCGACAACAGCTCGGCCATGTGAATCGGGAAGCCTTCGTTGTTCGCGCGCCGTCCCCATGGACTCGTCGTGCTCGTCTGTCCGATCAGCGTTGTCGGCGCCATCTGTCCGCCGGTCATTCCGTAGATCGAGTTGTTAATAAAGATGACGGTGATGTTCTCGCCGCGGTTGGCCGCGTGGATAATCTCCGCCGTGCCGATCGCCGCCAGGTCGCCATCGCCCTGGTAGCTGACGACGATGCTCTCCGGGTTTGACCGCCGCAGCGCCGTCGCCACCGCCGGTGCGCGCCCATGCGCCGCCTGCACGTTGCCCGTGTCAAAGTAGTAGTACGCAAACACCGAGCAGCCCACCGGGCTCACGATGATCGCGCGGTCTTGCAATCCCAGTTCCGCCAGAGCCTCGCCGATCAGTTTGTGCGCCACTCCGTGGCCGCATCCGGGGCAGTAGTGTGTCTGGTGCTGCAGTTCGTCCTTGCGAAAATACCGGTCATAGAACACCGGCGATTTCTGTTGTGCCACCTGGTACTCGCTCACAGTAATCCTCCCCGCCTACACCAGCGCTTCCATGCGCGCAAAAATTTCGGCATGGACTTCTTCCGCCGAGGGCACATTGCCGCCCACTCGGCTGTAGAAATCCACCGGCTTAGTCCCGTTCAGCGCCAGCTTTACGTCTTCCAGCATCTGACCGGTGCTCAATTCCACCACCATCACCTTGCTGCACTTCTTCGCCGTATCGGCCAGCGCCTTCGAGGGATACGGCCACAAGCTGATCGGGCGGAACAGTCCCAGCTTCATGCCGTGCTGCCGCGCAATGTCCACCGTCGAACGCAGCACGCGCGACACGATGCCGTAACCCACCAGCAGGATCTCCGCATCGTCCGCCATGTAGGTTTCGTACCGGGCCTCGTTCTTCTCGCATTCCTTATACTTCGCTTCCAGGTGACGGACGTGGAGTTCCAGTTGATCAGCCGAGAGTTGGATCGACGTGATCAGGTTCTTGCGCGTCTCCGCCGTGCCCTTCACGGCCCACGGCTTCTCCGGTTGCTTCACCTCGCGCTCTTCGATCTCCAGCGGCTCCATCATCTGCCCGACAAATCCATCCGTCAGGATTACTGCCGGGTTGCGATACTTGTCCGCCAGCTCGAACGCCAGGATCGTCAGCTCATACATATCCTGCACCGAGGCCGGCGCCAGCACGATGTTCCGGTAGTTGCCGTGACCTCCGCCCTTTACCACGGCGAAGTAGTCGCTCTGCTCCGGCGCGATGTTGCCCAATCCCGGGCCGCCGCGAACCACGTCCACCACGACCGCCGGAAGTTCCGCGCCCGCAAGGTACGAGATGCCTTCCTGCATCAGGCTCAAGCCCGGGCCGGACGACCCCGTCATCACTCGCTGGCCGGCCGACGAGGCGCCGTAGACCATGTTGATCGCCGCCACTTCGCTTTCCGCCTGCAGGAACGTTCCGCCCACCTGCGGGATCAGCAGCGCCGCGTATTCCGCGATTTCGCTTGCCGGCGTAATCGGGTATCCGTAGTAGGATCGGCACCCCGCCGTAATCGCGGCTTTTACGATCGCCACATTTCCTTTACACAGCTGCCGCATTCGCCACCTCCCGAGCCACGTTCTTCGTGTCCAGCCGATACACCGTGATCGCTCCCGGCTCCGGACAGCAATAGAAGCAAATGCCGCATCCTGTGCAGCTCTCTCCCGTGTACTGCGCCGGATGAATCCCATACTGATTCAGTTCCGGACGCAGGTGCAGGACCTTCGGCGGGCAGGATTCCACACAAAGCCCGCATCCCTTGCACTCATCGGTATTGATCGTTACGTTACCGCGAGCCTGGTTTGCCATTTTCACCTCGATGGTGCGATCTCATGTGCCCGCTGCAGCCAGTGGGCCTGTTCGCAATGTTCATAAAGCGCATCCCTGAATTTCGGATGAGCAATCTGGATGAGCGCTTCCGCTCGTTGCCGCACATTCTTGCCGTGCAGATATGCCACTCCATACTCCGTCACCACGTAGTGCACGTCGGCCCGCGTTGTGACCACTCCCGCGCCCGGCGCCAGCATCGGCACAATGCGCGAAATCGTTCCGTTCTTCGCCGTCGACGCCAGCGCGATGATCGGCTTTCCGCCCTTGCTGCGCGCCGCTCCGCGAATAAAGTCCACCTGTCCGCCGAAGCCGCTGTAGAACATCTGTCCCACCGAGTCCGAGCAAACCTGCCCGGTCACGCTCACCTGCAACGCCGAGTTGATCGCCACCATGTTGTCGTTTCTCGACACCTGGAAGGGATCGTTCGTGTATGCATTCGGGTGGAACTCAAACAGCGGATTATCGTGGATGTACTCGAACAGTGTCTTCGTTCCCAGCACGAAGGACAGGATGATCTTGCGCGGCTTGAAGTTCTTTCTCAGGCCGGTAATGACGCCCGCCTCAATCAGCGGCACCACGTTGTCCGACACCATCTCGGTGTGGATTCCGAGGTCCTTGCGGTCTCTCAGGTTGTCCAGCACAGCATCCGGAATTCCCCCGATGCCCAATTGCAGGCATGAGCCGTCGTCGATCAATCCGGCGATGTGATGTCCAATTGCCTGCTCCACTTCGCCCGCCGGATGCTTCTTCAGCTCGCACAGCGGCTGCGTCGCTTCCACAATCGTGTCGATCTGGCTGACGTGGATGAAGCTGTCGCCATAGGTGCGCGGCATCATCGCGTTCACTTGCGCAATCACGTGCTTCGCCTTCTTCGCCGCCGTCAGCGTAATATCCACGCCCACGCCGAAGCTGCAGAAGCCGTGATCGTCCGGAGGCGTCACCTGGATCAGGCACACGTCGATTGGCATTGCGCCGCTCTCGAACAGTGCCTCGATCTCGCTCAGGAAAATCGGCATGTAGTCCGCGCGTCCGCTGTTCACCGCGTCGCGCACGTTGCCGCCAATAAAAAATGCGTTATGACGGAAATGTCCTTCCATCTCCGGCGCCACGTAATCGGCGCGTCCCAGGGTCAGCAGGTGCACAATCTCCACGTCGCGCACTTCCGGACCACGCGCCATCAGAGCCGCCGCCAGCGCCTCCGGTTCCGCGCAACCGGGGTGGATGGCCACCCGCATACCCGATTGCACTGCCTTCATCGCTTCGTGGGCTGTCGTTACTTTGTTCCGGTATTCATCTTGCCAGGACATGTCTATCTCTCGACTCTCCCCGCCAGAACTTCCGCGGTATGCGCATCCTGCGGGCTTTCATATCCTCGTGCCGCGTAATACATCGCGCGGTCGAAGAACTGGTCCAGCAATGCCAGAACTTCCAACTCGCCAAACACTTCCGCCGGACGCTCCAGCACTTCGTTCTCCTGCAGGTAATCCCACAGGTTTTCTTTCACCATGGAGATCACCCACAACACCTGGCTCAACGGGACTCCCTGTGCCGCCCGTCGCGCCCCAATCCCCATGTAGCGCCACTTGATATCGTCTTCCGTCTTGCCCAGCAGCCACTCTCCCAGGTGGCCGTACACTTCGCTGATCAATCGGCGTAACTCTTCTTGCGGGACGTTGCGATACCCGCCGCAGCGGTCGCACTTCTCCACCTTCGCCTGCAGCGCGCGCGCCAGTCCCTCCGAGTGAGCTTCCATCAGCTTCACTAACCGATACGCAAGCAACATGGCCGCCTCCTTTTGCCAGCGCCTCCCTTGAATCCCCCTCTGGGAAGCGTGGCTGACTCCCTAAACCCGTTAGACCGAGGCGTTTGGATCCCACCAGCACCACCTTGGTGGAATCGGCGATGGGGCCCTCATCTGCCTACAGTCTCACCGTCCACCGGGCACCGGGCCGTGACTCGAATCACCCGTTTTTGTGACCATAATCACTCCATGACTAATGCGCTCATAAGTTTTTCTAATCAATTCACGTTTCCTAATTAACGAAATTCAGGCCCCGCACGTCTCTCCGCCGAACCCCGCATCCCATCCCCTTTCCCCGCCATCATCAACTTTTCCGCTCCCACAAAAATGCGCCACCTCCCGCGATTGTCTCGCTCAAGGTGGCGCTTACCCTGAAAGTCAGGAATTGGGAATTACTGGCCCGGGCATCACCCGGGCCATTGCGATGGCTTACGCCAGGAAGAATTCTTTCGTGATCTCCGCATATTTCTCCTGCGGCAGCTGGTTGGCCAGGTTCTCGGCGGCCACGCCGCCATCCTGTGCCGTCGCCATGGCGGCGCTCAGCGTCGGAATCCGCTTCATCAACCGGCCCGCGGCCTCTTCCATCCACCACCGCGCCAGTTGTCCGCCCATCAGGTTGCGGAAGTTCGTCTTCGCATCCGGCGACTGCACCGTCACCATCCAACCTTCGCCGTAGGGATCCTTGTGCGCCAGTTCCGGATTCTCCGCTACCGCGTCGTTCACGTCGGCCACGCTGCCTTCAATCGGAGAAACCATGTTCACCGTCGCGCCATTGCGCTTGAAGCTCCAAATCTTCTGTCCCTGCCGGATCCACTGTCCGCGCTGCGGCAGTTGCACTTCTTCCACCTTGCCCAGCAGCTTCGAAGCAAAATCGTCGAGTCCAACCCGCACCAGGTTCGGGCTCTCGCTAAGCGCCCAGGTGTGTCCCTGGTGATACCGCAGGTTCTCCGGAACCTGGAAGCCGTTGACCACGTTGGCCGCCATACGGGGCATCGTCACCGGTGCACGTTGCGCCACACGCTGCGATGCAAACACCGGAGCCTTGCCGCGGCTCATGAAGTAATCGATCACGAGAAAAGTAACGAACGTGAAGAGTACGAGAAGAACTGTCATAACTTACCTCCATCCGCTTCCTGGCGGTTTTTGATTTCGGTGGCCCTCTCCGTTCGCCCTTACTCTCTTCCGGGCCTGCTACCGAGGACCTTAACCACCCTGCTATAAGGCAACTCGACAGCCAAACCCGATTTCACCCCTTCACGCATTCCAGGCATCGACGTAAGTCGATATTTCTCACAGCATTACGCGGATCACCCTTCCTGCTTGACTCACCGGCGATGAAAACCACTGCAACGGAAATCTGTTGCGACTTACAACACCGCTCCGCGCCTTCTTCCGACTCAAGACCACCTCCGTCACCTGAAATCAGTAACTTACGCGTGAACTCCCCCCACTGTTGTGATTCTCTACGGGTGTTGCACAACACAACACCACTCCACCTTTTTCCACAGTCCTCACCGCATGCCCCGACAATAAATTTCTCGTTTTTCCTGTCAATCCCATTCGCCCTCTCCAAATAGCAAAGGCCCCGCGTCTCCGCGAGGCCATCCTTAATGTCTTTGCCTTTACTTTCTACTTTCCCCTTTTTACTTTCTACTTTTCTTTATTCCGCTGATCCGTTCACCACCATCCCCACCGGCGTCTTCTTTCCGCCGATTGTCAGGTCGAAGGTAAAGACCGTGAATCCGTTGTCGTCCACTTCAGCTCCCGGATCTGCATTTCCTGGCGCGTTCAACTCGAACACCGCCGCATGGGTCGTCTTCGAAGCCTTGGCGCTCAACTTCACCAGGGCCGCAACTCCGATCGTCTGTGCCGGGTTTGTGTCTTCGTCAATCGGCACCAGCAGGAAAAAATCCGGGTTCGGCGCCACGCCCATGTGGTTGCCATCGCTCGGCAGCAGTTCATAGCGCATCGTGTAGACGCCCGCCGGAATCTTCTGCCCGCGATAATCCTGCCCGCCGTTGGGGAACGAGAGCACTCCGGCAAACGTCCCGGGCGTCAGCGTGCCGTATAGCGCCGCGTCCGACGGATTCTTGCCGGCCGTCACGTCCTTCGCCGGCCACACCTCTGCCAGCACCTTTCCATCGCTTCCCTGGACGCTGTAGCCCTGCGCCGCCACCGCCGCTTTCACTGCCGCCGGCCCCTTGTCCAGCGCGCCGATCTTGTCCACCTTTGTCGCGGCCACTGCAAACGCCGCCATCATCAATACCATGACTGCAATTCGACCTGTATTTCGCACCTTAAAACTCCCGCAAGTAGATTCCGACACACGAACATAGTCCCTACCCGCCGCCACTTGCAACATTTGCGCACTGCACACCGTTCATCGTTTAATGTTCATCCACGAACATGGAGTCCGCCTGAACATGCACTCTGGCCCCAGCGCGATACCACTCCCGGTATTGATCCTTATTCCGCTCGTTGCGTTCGCGGAAATCTTCATCATCTTCCCCGTCATCAGCCGCGTCAGCGGATGGAACGCTCTCGCACAGCGCTTCCGCTATGACGGCCCATGGAACGGCCATCTCTGGAAGTTCCGCTCCGCTCGCTTTCCCGCGTTTACGAATTACAACGGTTGCCTCAACGTAGGCGCGGGCGAGCACGGCCTGTATCTCAAGCCAATATGGATCGTCAGCTATTGCCATCCGCCGCTGCTCATTCCCTGGCACGAAATCACCTATCGCACGGAGCATGGCTTCTTCGGAGAGGTCACCGTCCTCACGCTTGGCTCGCAGGAGCAGATTCCCTGTCGCATCTACCGTAAACTCGCGGCCGATCTCGCCGAAGCCGCTGCCGCCCACGGCTGCCAGCAGACTTTCTAGGTTCGCGGCAAGACAAAAGGCCCGCGCTCCCTGCGCAGGCCCCCGTCTTTGTTTCGAATATTCTGTTCTTGTCTTCGTTTTTCAGTTTCCCGTTTTCCCGATCATTCTTTCGCCGCCATCATCGACGTTCCCGTGTTAAACGTCCCGATATATGCCGAGCGTTTTCCGCTCACCGACCAGCGGTCGCTCAGTCCCGGCCCGCTGTAGCTATCTGTCAGCGCCACGGCCGTCTCCGCGTGATGAATGTTCTTTGCCAGCGGAGGATAGAAGTCGTACTCATTTCCGCAGATGCGGTCCATGGCGTCGATCGGACGCGTCCCAATCGCAGCCATCATTCCGGCCTGCATCCGCGCATAGCCTTCCATCCTGCCTTCAGCCACTTCCATGATGACCGGCTCGCGATGCACCGCCACCACCTCGGACAGCAGCTTGCCCGCCTGGTGTTTTGCAAAATCGACGAGCGCTTTTTGCTGTGCCGGTGTCGCCTGGTCGTCCACCATCAGCACCGACTTCACCGGATACGGGTTCGCATACGGATCGCCCAGTGTCGCCTGCGCGTGCAGTGCCGCTGCAATCGTCAGTCCGTCCAGCTTCACGCCGTGCCACGTGCCTTTGTTGATGTGCCACGCCATCACGGCTTCGTTGCCTGTCAGGTTCACTTCGCCATTGGCGAAGCACATGCCTGTGTACACGTCCGCCGTCCGCGTCTCCATGTAGGTTCCGCGCACTTGCGCCATGCTTGCCAGGGAAATTGCGAGAGTGCCGGCGAATGCCAGCCAGAGAAGGATTCTACGCATACCACACCTCACCCATTGGTGAGATTCTAGCGCGAAATCCAGCAGCCATGCGGCAAAAACCATCTCCAACGCAACAAGGCGCAGCTTTCGCCGCGCCTCGTTTCATCTTTCGGTATTTCTTACACGCCTCGTCCCGAACCGTGACACTTCCGTCCCGGTTGCGAACACACGCTCGGCTCTGCGATCTTCCCATCCGGCCCAATGCATGTTTGCGTGTACAGGCACCAGAACAGCCCATCGTTCGTCGGCGGAACCGACTGGTCCCGCTCCGACAACACAAACTGTCCCTTCCAGCGAAGTCCCGTGCATAGCGACTCGCTGCTCACATCAAAGCGTTCTGCATCCGGCATTCGCATGGCTATGCTCCTTCCTTCGCGGCGTTCAGGATTGCCCGCTTCACGGCCACTTTTGCCACCGTGATCTTGTATTTGTTCTTGCCCAGGTTTCTTGCGTTCTCCAGCGCTGCGTGTGCCGCCGCCATCGCCGTCTCTTCCGTCACCGCCTTGCCCGTCAGGTGCAATGCGGCTTCCGGCGAGAACCATGGAACCGGCGCCACCTGTCCCAGCACGATCCGTGCGCTCTTCACCGTGGAGCCGTTCATCTCCAGCACCGCCGCGCAGCTCGCCATTGGCCAGTCGAAGGCCTCTTTCTGCCGGATCTCCGCGTATCCCGCGCGCGTGGATGCCGCGGGCAGGAAGATATCGGTGATCATCTCGTTCGGTTTCAGTGCGTGTTCCCGTTCGCCTTCATGCATCGGAGCGCGATAGAACTTCTCCAGCTCCAGTTGACGCGCGCCTTCCGGCCCATAGAGCCGTATCCGCGCGCCGTATGCAATCAGCACCGGCGCAATCGTCGACGGACTCACGAAGTACGACGGCCCGTGGTTCCCCAGCACCGCGTGGTAGCGGTTGTCGCCTTTCAGCACCAGCGACTCGCCCTTCTCGTCCACCGGCAGCAGTCCCATTCCATTGCGGAAGTACCAGCACCGCGGACGCTGGCAGAGGTTCCCGCCCATCGTCGCCATGTTGCGGATCTGCGGACTCGCCGCCTCCCATAGTGCTTCGTGCAGGATGGGAAAGTGTTGCTTGATGAGCGCGTTGTCCGCCGCTTCGCCCATCGTCACCAGCGCGCCAATGCGCATTTCTTTTCCGTCGAAATGCACTTCGCCCAGGTTCTCGATGTGCTTCACGTTCACCAGGCGCTTCGGCGCGACCACGTCGTCCTTCATCAGCGCCAGCAGGTCGGTTCCGCCCGCCAGCACTTCGGCCTCGCTCCAGCTTTTGCCCAGCAGCCCAACCGCCTGCTTCTCTGTCTTCGGCGATGCGTATTCAAAAGGCTTCACATCGCACCTCCCGCCATGGCGTTCTGGCCGTGTTCTTCCAGTGCCGCCAGCACTCTACCCGGCGTAAATGGCATGAACGGCACGCGCACGCCGATTGCGTTTGCGATGGCGTTTGAGATTGCCGTGCCCGGCGCCGTCACCGCGCCCTCGGCAATTCCGATCACGCCCCGGTTCTCCTGTTCCTGCGTGTTATGAAGATGGATCCGCAGGTCCTTGATGTCCGGCAATCCCGCCAGCCGGTAGAACTCGATATTCGGATTCAGCATCCGTCCGGTCGTCGGGTCCATCACTTTTTCTTCGTAGAGCGAGTAGCTCACCGCCATGATCATGCCGCCGAGCATCTGTGTCTCGCAGGT
Source organism: Acidobacteriota bacterium (assembly GCA_021779935.1). GTDB lineage: Bacteria > Acidobacteriota > Terriglobia > Terriglobales > Acidobacteriaceae > JAJXZT01. Next base: position 36,706 of record JAJXZT010000049.1, on the reverse strand, counting down.
TTTCTTGCTCACGATCAGCCCTGCGTCCTGCACCGCCATCAGCTTCTCCACTCGCACCACGCCGGTTTCGATATCCACGCTCACTTCCGCCATCTGCACGCCGCCGATGCCGCTGTTCGTCAGGTCCGGCGGTTTCGTACGGTCGGGATTATTTCCCCGCACCGTGATTCCCACCGGTCCAACTTTCGCGCACGCCTGCTTCCAGGTCATGGCGCGGCTGTGATCGCTCTTTACCCGCACCGTGCCTTTCACCACTTCCAGTTCTTCCGGCTGCGCCTTCAGGGATGATGCTACTTTTGCCAGCAGCGCATCTCGCGCATCCACCGCCGCACGATGGGTCGATGAACTCACGCCGCCCGACGTCGTTGAGCCGCCCGATGCGCCCGACATCGGATACTTGTTGTCGCCGAGGAACACCTTCACGTGTTCGATCGGAATGCCCATCGCATCCGCGATCACAATGGCGATGACCGTTCGCGTCCCCGTACCCAGGTCCTGCGAGCCGATTCTCACTTCCACCCCGCCGTCCGGATGCACCGTCAGGTCGCAGTGGCTCTCGTGGCCGCGTCCGCCCCATGTGTGCAGACCCAGCCCCAACCCGCGCTTCAGCGGCCCCGGAGTTTTATCTCCCCGCGGATGCCACTTCTCTTTCCATCCGATCATCTCCGCCGCGATCTTGAATTCCTCGGCGTAGGTCTTTGCCCGCGGTCCGGTCATCTCGATGTTCTTCAGGAAGAAGTCCATCGGGTCCATGCCCATCTTTGCCGCCAGGTCGTCGAGTGCGCACTCCGTCAGCAGCGACGCCTGTGGATGATTCGGCGCACGCCACGCCCGTGCGCTGCCGATATTGCAGCTCACCGCCGTATGCTGTTTCTTCTGGTTGGGAATTCTGAACAGGTACGGCAGTGGTGGCGAACCTCCGCCGGTTACGCCGCCCGTTCCCCACGAGTTCGACTCCCAGGCGATCAGGTTGCCGTCCTTGTCGGCCCCTACCTTCACGCGTCCATAGGCCGATGGCCGTGCTCCGGCCATCTCCTGTTCCACCTTGCGGTCCAGCATCATCTTTACGGGCGCGCCGCCGGCCATCTTTGAAAGTTCCGCCGCATGCATGCCCCACGAATCCGGCCCGAACTTGCTGCCGAATCCTCCGCCGATGTTCTGCTGCTCCACGTGAATGTCCGAGGCGCTCAGGTTCAGCATCGGCGCCATCTGCGCCGCCATGCCTGACACGTTCTGCGTCGAGACATGCACATTCATGCTTTTCTGGTCCGGCCACTCCGCCACCAGTCCATGCGTCTCCAGGCAGCAGTGCGTAATCACCGGCATCCCGTAGACGCCCTCCACCACATACGCCGCTTCCGCAAACGCCTTGTCCGGATCGCCTTCCGTCTGCACCGCCGTGCGCTTATAGGGACTCTTCGGCCCCGCCGTTCCCGGCTTCACCTGTGCACCGCGCAGAGCGTCAATTACAACCTGATCGACTCCGTAGCCCTTCAGGTCCTTGAAGAATCCTTCGTCCGGCTTCCAGTTGATGCCGCGCGTCTTGATTGCGTCGGCAATCTTTCCCTCCGGCACCTGGTTGCTGAACATGTCTTCCAGGTCTTCCTGCGACAGCGGGCCGCTCGCCAACGGAATATCCTTTGGCGGTTCGATTTCATCCTGCACAAAGTGCGGCAACACTTCGTACTTCACCACCACGGCGCGCGCTGCGTCTTCCGCAATGCGTTCGTCCACCGCCGCCAGCGCCACAATCTCGTCGCCCGCCCAGTGTGTTTCCGTCCCCGGCGTCTTCACGACTTTCAGCGCCTTTACTCCCGGCATCTTTTCCGCCGCGCTCGTGTCCACGCTCAACACCTTCGCCCTCGCATAAGGACACGTCACCAGCGCTCCGTAGAGCAATCCTTTCGGGTTGTAGTCGTAGGTATATTTCGCGCGTCCCGTCAGTTTCACCGGGCCGTCCAGACGGTCGATTTTCTTGCCCAGGTAACTGCGGTGCTGTTGATCTGGCCATTTATAGTCCGCCATTGCCTAAGCCTCCTTCATCCCGGTCAACTGCCGTAGCGCCGAGTGGATTCCCACGTACGTTCCGCAGCGGCAGAGGTTCCCGCTCAACCCCTTGCGCGCGTCTTCCAGCGTCGCGTGCGGATTCTTTTCGACGAATGCCTTCGTCGCCATCACGAATCCCGGCGTGCAGAAGCCGCACTGTTGCGCGTCGTTCTCCCAGAACGCCTTCTGCACCGCGTCCATGTTCTCCGGCGTCGAGATTCCCTCGATCGTCGTGATCTTGTGTCCCTGCGCGTCAATCGCCAGCATCCCGCACGCGTATACCGGCTTCTCGTCCAGCCATACTGTGCATGCTCCGCAGGTCGCTCGGTCACAAACGCGCTTCGAACCCGTCAGGTCAAAGCTTTCGCGCAGCGCGTCCAGCAGCGTCACTCGCGGTTCCAACTCCGCCCGCATCAGCTTGCCGTTCACGTTTAGCGTCACCATTGTTTTTTCCGGCCCGTAGACTTCTACGTCCTCTCCGCCCACGCGTAGCACTTTCGGCGACGCCACCATTGGCACCGCCAGCGTCATGCCGCCGATCTTCATGAAATCGCGTCGGGAGAGACCGGACCCTTCCGGCTTCTTACGATCTTCCTCGTTCATCGCCACTCCTCAGGCATCCAGTGGAATGCCGTTGCGGCCCCGTCGCTTGCACGGCGGGAATGACCATTTTGTTCTTGTCTCAGGCACTGCGGTTAGCGCTAAGCCCCATCCACTTTCCTCGCCGGTGAATTACGGGTTGCGCGGATTGTCGTTTCGAACGGATTGTCTTGCACTCGCGCTCCTGCAACCGCACATGTAACGGTTTTGCGCGTGGCGCGAGTATACCGCTCCGTATAGTTCAGCGCCACTGAACACAAGCTGAATCACCGCGAATTTTCCCGTAATTTCAGAAATTGAAATCGTTTGCAAATTCCTCGCGCTTACCGCGTCCGGATCGTCTTTCCCGATCCCAATGTCTCCCATGTCTTGTGATCCGTCGAGCGCATCACTTTGAAGTCCACTTCATTCGCGCTCTTGAAAACGTTCACCGTCTCGTACTCCGGCCCGTTCGCATCTTCCTTTAGGGACTTGTACGTCCACGTGTTTCCCGTAATTTCCAGCCCTCCCACGTGCGCCGGATCACCGCTGTAGTCCATCGACGTGAAGTAATACGCTCCGCTTTTCTCGTCCCGCGTATACACCGTGATCTGGTGCTGCACTTGGTCTCCAGCATGAATTTCCTGCTCGCAGATCACCGCACCGTGCTCCGGCGTCCAGTCGCACTTCAAGTTGCTGGTGACGTGCATTGGCTTTCCGTCCGGTCCGCCATTCATGTCTGCCGTGCTCGTCCACGTCCCCACCCACTGCGCTCTCGGATCGCTGATCTTTTGTGCTGCGGACGCCATCCCGCACAGCATCACCGCAACCAGTGCCGCCATCCATGTGCGTTGTTGCATTCTGTCTCCCCCTTTTGTGGTTCACGACTATATCCCCACCCTGCCGCCCGGTGCCATGGCCGTTTCTTGCCCTCGCCCGCATCACTCTTTCGGGGGAAAAGCCCCGCTTCCGCGTATTTCCCCCCAATCCACTTCCTGTGGGATGGCTCCATATTTCTCTAACTCCATGAAAATACGCACCATTCTCCGTTCCCCCTCCCTCGCATCTCTGGCACTCCAACTGCCTACACTACATAGAGGTAAGGAGTCAGCCATTGGAACCGGCCCTGGTCGTCATCGGCGTCAGTTATCGAACCGCACCGCTTGCCATCCGCGAGAGGTTCTGGATGGACGCGCCGCATCGTCTCTGTGCGCTGACCCAGCTCATTCGTTCCGACGCCGTCGACGAAGCCATCGTTCTCTCGACCTCCAACCGCACCGAGTTCTACGTTTGGACCAGCAACGCCTCCGAGGCTGCCAATTCTGTTCTCCGCTTCCTCACCCGCGCCTACGATCTCAAGCTTTCCGACTGGTCTAACTTCTATCGTCTCGTCGATGACGCCGCCATCGCCCATGTCTTCCGTGTCGGCTCCGGTCTTGACACCCTGGTCGCGTGCGATCCCGAAGTTGGTGTCCATCTCTCCGCCGCGTGGGACCAGGCCCGGCAGGCCGGCGCCACCGGTCCTTTTCTGGATGCCCTCGTCGCCAAGGCGCTCGCCATAGCTATGCGCATTCGTCGCGAAGCCTGGCTTGCCGCCACCGTCGTTCCCAGTTGTTTTGCCACCGTCGAGGTCTGCCGCCGCCAGTTGGGTGCGATTCGTGACCGCTCCGCCCTCATTTTCGGGGCGGGTGAATCCGCCGAGTCTGCGGCGCGTTCCCTGATCGATGCCGGTACTTCCGTCACCATCGCCAGCCGCACACGCGAGCACTCCCAAACGCTCGCCGATCGCGTCGGTGGGCTTGCCGTCTCTTACCCAGACCGTTGGCAGGTTGCCCGCCAGATGGATATCCTCGTCGCCGCAACCTCGGCGCCGCATCCCATCGCCACACGCGCCGATCTCGAACTCGTCATGCAGCATCGCCCCGGCCGTCCGATGGTCGTCGTCGATCTTGCAGTCCCGCGCAATGTCGAAAGCTCCGTTTGCGAATTGCCCGGCGTCACGCTCTTCAATGTCGACGATCTGACGGCTGCCGCACGCGACGTATCGCCCCGCACCGAGTGGCTCGCCGAAGGCGAACGCGTCATCCATGAAGAGGTCGACGGTTTTCACAACAAACTCCTCGCGCAGGTATCGCTCCCCCTCGTCTCCGCCTTGCGCGACCGCCTTGAACAGACATGTCACGATGAACTCGAGAAACTCGGCGAAGACATCGGCCCCTTCACGGAAGATCAGCGCCAGCTCCTCGACACACTCTCCAGTCATGTCGCTCACCGTCTCGCCTCCTCCCTGGGACGCCAACTGAAAGAACTCCCCGGCCATGCCCAACAAATCGCTTTAGCGGATGTCATCGAACATCTCTTCCAGTTGGATCGTGACCTTAGTACCCCGTCGTGCGTGGAGCCCCGCAAGTAGCCTCGTCAACGCAAGTAAGTGCACTCTCCTGCCGTCCCGCGCTATCACGCCTCCAGCGAGCCGCTTTTTCATCCCTATTTGCCGTGTTTTAGGCCCTGTTCCTGAAATCAGAACAAACGGTCACGGAGCCCGCCTCTACTCCGCGCATATTCAACTTTCATCCCAAGCCGGTGCCGGCCTCCATGTTACCGTCGTAAGCACCCTATAATTATGGAGTTATCGCCCCTCTCGTCCCATATAGATACTTCTGTCACATATATGGACAGGCTGAACTGCATTCTTTGTAAGTGTTTGTTATTAAACTGGTTGGACATAATTTCGCCTGCATTTCACCCCTCACCAGCCTCATCGTCACTCCGTTTTCTTGTCGGACAGTGTTCCAATCACAAAACAAAAAAATCTTTGTGATACAGACTTCCCCCTATGCCGTAATCTCCATTCAACCCCAAAACGTGACACAAAACCTTCGATGACGTGTGTTGGGTTGCGACTCCAGTCGCAACCCTACTTTTTTGTTTTTCACACCCATTCTTCCCTCCTCGAATCCGTCTTTCGCGCAAACGAAAAGCCCCGGAATCTCCGAGGCTTCTTTCATACTCTGTCCTGGTTCAGCGTCGTGCTACATCACGTCTTCTTCCTCGCCGTGCCCCAGCCCGAATTTCTTCAGCTTATAGCGCAACGCATCGCGGCTGATGTCGAGTAACCGCGCCGCCTGTGTCTGGTTTCCGTTCGACTGTTGCAGCGACATCTCCACCAGTGCTCTCTCCACTTCTTCCAGCGAAGTCCCGCCCTCCGGAATCGCCAACCGCGGCAGGCTGCGGCCGTTTGAGAGCTTTGTGCTCTGCGTCGCCGTCAACGCCCCGCTCGACGTCATCTCAAACGCCGTCATGTCGTTCATCCGCTGCCCCACCGAGAACGGCAGGTACTCCGTCCGCAGATAGTCCTCGTCCTCCAGGATCATCGCGCGCTCGATTGCATTTTTCAGCTCGCGCACGTTTCCCGGCCAGTCGTGTTTCATCATCAACTGCTTCGTCTCGTCCGTGATCCCCTTGATCGACTTCCGGAACTTCCGGTTGTAGTGATCGACGAAGAACTCCACCAGCGGAATAATGTCTTCTTTCCGTTCGCGCAGCGGCGGCAAAAAAATCGAGATGATCGCCAGCCTGTAGTAGAGGTCTTGCCGGAACTGTCCTTCCCTCACGGCGCGTTCCAGGTCGCGGTTCGATGCCGCAATCACCCGCACCTCCACCTGTATATCGCGCACTCCGCCCACGCGCCGGATCAACTGGTCTTCCAGCACGCGCAGCAATTTCGCCTGCAACAGCGGAGACAGTTCTCCAATCTCGTCCAGGAAGAGCGTGCCGCCATCGGCCATTTCGAACAGGCCCTTCTTCATCGCCTTCGCGTCCGTAAAGGCTCCGCGCTCGTGTCCGAACAGTTCCGCCTCCATCAGCGTCTCGGGAATTGCCGAGCAGTTGATGGCGACGAACGCTTTGTCCTGCCGATGGCTCTCGTAGTGAATTGCCTTGGCGATCAGGTCCTTGCCCGTGCCGCTCTCGCCCTGGATCAGGATGGTCGTCGCCTCGCTCGAAGCCACTTTCCTGACGAACTGCAACAGGCCCGTCATCTTCTGCGACACGCCGATTACGTCGTGATATCCCGTGTGCCGCCTGACCTCGCCGCGCAGCGACTCTACTTCCGTCCGCAACCGCGTCGTCTCCAGCGCGTTCTTTGCCGTCACCGCCAGTTCGTCGAAATTCAGCGGCTTGCCGATGAAGTCGAACGCCCCCAGCTTCAGCGCCTGCTTCACGTCTTCCAGTTGCGGATCGGCCGTAATCATGATGACCGCGCGCACGTCTCCCGCGTGCTTCATCTGCTCCAGCACCTGGATTCCGTTCATGTCCGGAAGGCGTACGTCGAGCAGCACAAGATCGGGCGATTCGTGATGCGCCATTTTCAGCGCAGCCGTGCCGCTCTCTGCCTCGACGACGTGATAACCCCACTCTTCGCATTTCTGTCGCAGCGACCAGCGAACCAGCTTTTCGTCGTCTACGATCAGTACTTTTTCAATCGGCATTTCTACTTATTACTCTACTACGCCATCCTTCCCCGCCGTGAGCATCCGCGCTCGCACAAATTCCCCTTTTGCCGCATCAGTCGCCACTTTTGGGCCATACCACCGCCTGCTTCTCTGTTGCTGTTGTCGTTGCTTTTTGCAGTTGCTGTTGCAGTTGTTGTGGTTGCAGTTCTCTCGCTTGCCGCTAATTGCTAATTGCTCGTGTCTCGCGACTCGTGACTCTCGACTTTCTTCGGCAGCGTAATCACAAACCGGCTTCCCTTGCCCAGCCAGCTTGTCACGTCGATCTTGCCTCCGTGGTCTTCCACGATCCTCCGCGCCAGCGACAGCCCCAACCCTGTGCCGTTTCCTTTGGTCGTGAAGAACGGACGGAAGATGTTTTGCAGAACCTCCGGTGGAATCCCTTTTCCGCTGTCGTTCACCGCCACCGATACGGTCTCGTCGTCCTGCTCAAACTCCATCCGCACCGTGCCGCCGTTTTCGTGGCACGCCTGCACGGCATTCAGCAGCAGGTTCAGCACCACCTGGTGAATCTGTCCAGGATCGTGCCGGATCGGCGGCAGTGCCTCCGCCGGCTTCACCACTTCCACCGGCACATGTCGTGCGTTCTCTCGCGCGAACATCGCCGCGTGTTCCGCTGTCGCCACCAGGTCCGCGTCGCGATAGTCCGCCGCCTTCGGCCTTGCGATTTCCAGCAGGTCCGAGACGATCCGGTTGATGTGCAGCACTTCGTTCCGAACGTCTCCCAGCACCGCCCGTGCCGGATTATCGTGTGGCAGGTCGCGTCCAATGATCTCCATCACGCCCGCAATTCCCGCCAGCGGGTTGCGAATCTCGTGCGCCAGCCCTGCCGCCATCTCTCCCAGCGTTGCCAGGTGTTCCGCCCGCGACATCTGTGTTCTGTGCAGCCGTTGAATCTCTTCCCGGCTCTCCCTCAGTTGCCGAACCATGTCGTTGAAGTCGCGTCCCAGGTCGCCGATTTCGTCGTTGCGTTCCGCGAATTCCACCCGCACTTGCAGGTCTCCCTCGCGAACTTCTGCAATTTTCTTTTGCAGTTCCATCATCGGCCGCCGCACTTCCACCGCCAGCACCATCACCACCACCGAGCAGATTGCCACTGCTCCGCCCGTGGCGATCACCAGCACCAGGTCGCGGTCGCTGTTCCGCAGCGAGAGTGAGATCAGCACGAACAGCAGCAGTCCATCCAGCAGAACCGCCGCAATCGGCAGCAGCACCTTGATCTGCCAGTTCATGCGAACTCGTCGTATCCCGCGCCGTTCCTTGGACATGTCAAAACCCCGGTCCATTATGGGCTCCCGGGGTTTCGCATCACAAGCCGAGTTATATGTCTCTGCCATGAATCAAACAAATTTCCGAACACGTTGGAAGTGGTGCGGGAAACCGGCTTCCCGGAACATCCTGCTTCCGGAACCCAGGGGAGGGAATGGTATGAGGCCGTGGTGCATATGCCGTTCCCCGCACCTTACTGCAAGCAGGTAGAAAGCTGTGTCGCCTTGGTACCTGCCTCGAATGCCCGCTTGCTTGGGCATCCGTCACCGCAAACTTGCCGGACACCGGCCGCCACTTTAGTTCCTCGTCCGGTGTCCGCGTCTTTTGTTCCTATGCGTACGCGTGCATTCCCGGCAGCAGGTAGGTCACGCCAAAGAACGTGAAGATCACCACCGCAAATCCCAGGATCGCAAAATACGCCGCGCGACGTCCCTTCCACCCGCGCGTGATCCGCATATGCAGGTAGCCCGCGTAGACCAGCCATGTAATGGCCGCCCACGTTTCCTTCGGGTCCCAGCTCCAGTACGAACCCCACGTCTCGTTCGCCCAGTACGCGCCCACCGCGATCATCAGCGTCAGCAGCGGGAACGCGATGCAGATCGTCTTGTACGTGATCCGGTCCAGGTCATCCGCGCTCGGCAACATCTTCTGCAGGCCCTCGCGACGCCACATCAGCAGCAGGTAGAGCAGCCCCGCGAATATCGCCCCGACGATTCCCGCCAGGATGAACGGACTCGCCGCCAGCGCCGTCGGAACCAGTCCATCGGCGTCGGGCGAGGGATACGCTCCGCCTTTCGCGCGCATCACGAACGCCAGCGCTCCCACCACCTGCAGCAGAATCGTCACGAACATCGCCTGGTTCGCATAGCCGTAGAACTCTTCGCTCTTCCGCAGCCGCGCCACGCCATAAAGCGCCAGCGGCGCCAGCGTTGAAATCAGCACCAGCACAAACAGCCAGCCCAGGTCCGGAATCGTCACGAACAAACTCTGTCCGCGCGCGATAAAGATCTCCGACTGTTGCTGCGGGTCCCAGCCCGCCACGGCAAATCCACCGCTGCGGAACCGCAGCATCATGCTCGCGTAGATGGCCACCATGCCCAGTGCCGTCAGCGCCTGGAAGCTCTCGGTCTTCATGTCGTCCTGGATCAGGAACATAATCGCCAGCGCAAAGCTCACCGCGCACGCCGCGTACGACAGCATCGCCAGCGAGACGTGGACTTGCAGCCATGTCGATTGCAGCGCCGGAACCAGCGGCCTTACTTCCGAAGGCAGCAGTTGCATCAGGATCACGCTCACCACTGCCAGCGGCATCGTGATGCTCCCGATGATCTTCACCTTGTAGTATTTCTCCGCCACCAGTGTCATCAGCGCCAGCGTCCAGACGAAGCTTAGTAACATTTCATATAAGTTCGAAAATGGTGGACGTCCGGCGAGGTACCAGCGATGGCCGGCTGCAATCGTGGTTGCCAGGAATCCGATGGCCGTCGAAATCGATGCGTACTTCACGTAGCGCTCGATGCCAGCGACACCGTAAGCCATGTACAGCGCCCCTGCTCCGGCGTAGAACACCAGCGCCGCGTACAGCATGTTGCTCTCGGAATAAATCGGTCCGGTCTTGGCTTTTGCCATTCCCAGCAGCGCGGTCAGCAGCAGCACCGCCATGCTCAGTCCAACCAGCACCAGCAGTGTCGTTCCCGCTGTGCCCGGCCGCTCTTCTGCTCTTGCACGAGACATTGAATTTCCCTCCAGGATCGCCGGCTTTTTCCGCCGCGATCTCTCACGCCGCCTTACCTGAAGGTCGGCGTCTACTCTTCTGTTTAGCCGTTCGTCTTCGTCTGCGCGCCGTCACCGTTGCCGGATGCCCGCAGCTCTTCTCGAATCGCGCTCGTCAATTCCTTGAACCGCGTCTCGAATCTTTCCTTGTTCTTGTTGCATGCTCCGCCCACCCACAGCACCAGGCCCTTCTTCGGATCGTCCACCACCATCGCCCAGAACCGCAGGTGCGCCATAAAGAACGCCACCGTCAGCCCGAAAGCCATCAGCAGCACTCCCGCCCACACGCCCCACTGTCCCGGCTGGAACGAAACTTCCAGTCCCGTGAAGTTCGCCATCTTCATATCGGCGTATGCGAATGTATAAGGAGAGGCCGGCCCTTGTGAGATGTTGTTGAAGCGCGGGAAGAGCCACAGCGTTACGTCCTTGCCCGTGCTCTTCGTGTTTACTTTCAGTTCGAACGCCGGGTTGTCCGGGCTCTCCGACTTCGTGAATACCTGGTTGTCCTGCACGTAGAAGTCGGGCTCGAACCTTGTCAGTGTCACCGTCGTGTCCGCGTCCAGTTCCACCGGCTTGTTCATCGCCACCGTAATCAGCTGTGGAGATGCCGTCCCGCTCGTCGGTGCTGCCCGCAGTTCCGCGTGGTCCAGTTTCCCCGTCTGCCCATAGCTCGCCTGGTAAACCCGGATGCCGTGATAGATCAGCGGATCGTTCACGATGATCTGTTTCTGCTTCACCACCTGGCCGTCTTTCAGCACCACCAGGTTCGACCACCATTTCTTCGGCGTGCCGTCCGGATAGTTCTCCTGCCCCGCGCCATCGCAGCGCAGTGCAAACGGCATCGGCTTCTTGAAGTCGTTCCCCTTCGCGTCGTGCATCTCGATCGCGTTCACCGTGTCGCCCACCGGGATCGCCACGAAGCCGCGATATCCATACAACGCGTCCACAATGCCGCCCGCAAAAATCAGCAGCAGGCTTGCATGCACAATGTAGACCGCGAACACCGAGAACCGGTGTTTCTCCGCGTACAGCGATATTTCGCTGTTGTCCACGATCTTCTCGGCCTTCAGTCCCGCCTTCGCAAACGCCCGCGTTGCCGCGTCGATGCCTTCCTTCGCATCTTTTACCGAGAACTCTTCTCGATTCGGCAGCACCGCGCGGAAGTGTGCTTCCGGACGGCGATAGGGCCGCGCGTAAAACCGCCACGCATTCGGCCAGCGCTCAATCGATACAAAGATGATGCTCAGGCTCACCAGCGCCAGCAGCCCAACGAACCACCACGAGTGGTAAACGTCCGTTAGACCAAGCCGGTCCAGCCACAACAGGGTTGTCGGGGAATACGTGCGCCGAATGACATCCACATCGCTCGTCGGCCGCTGCAACACCAGGGTCCCTAACGCTGAAACAATCACAACTGTTATGAGGAGGATGATTCCCGTTCGCACCGTCGCGAGCGTTTTATAAATCTTGTCCCATACTGCCTTAACACCCATACCGGGCTCCTTCTGTCTGCTCTCTCTCATGTGCACGTCAACGGCCAGATTCCATCTCCCCGTCAACCCGCTGAGAATCAGGCATTTACATCCATGTTTCCCGGCTTGCCCGCCATCCTGTGGGCCATATCACCCACGCCAGTGATGGCATCCGCGCATCGCCTTTGGCCTTTGGGCCGGAAACTCCCGCGGAACCACCTCAAATCCTGCCTGTTTTGCAGTTCGAGAACCCCGCTGCAATCAAGAGTGCACGGTCAAGAGCAACCTGGGCTGTGAGTTACATCACGTCCTTCTGTGCGCCATGTAATAGCCGAAAAGTGCCGCCACATGCCAGTTTTCGCCCAGCGCCGCATTTCCGCCGTGGGTCTTTTCACCACGTCCGCTGCGGAAGATGCCTCATCGCCAGACCGTGCCCGCCGCGCATTCTCCGCCCACCGCCTCTGGCCACGCACCAATCTTCCGCCTTTCCAATGGTTTACCCGCTTTCCCGGATTTCCTTTTGCCGCCGCTACTTCGGCCACCACCGTGCAATAAGCCTCTGCGGAAACTCTTTTGGTGGCTGCCTTGAGGCGTACGGCACAGTTTTCCTTCATCCTCGCTCTTGCGTTCCACGGCAGCCCCGTTTTTCCAGACGTCCGTTACTCATGACGTCTGCGGAAGGTCGTCATGTCGGATCAGAAACAATCTGTCAGCGGGTGGACCTCCGCCCACGTCTACACTCTCGCCATCGCCTGCCTCATCGTCGGCATTGCCTCGGGCTATTTTGTTCGCGGATCTGCCGCGCCGCGTCCAGTCGTCGCGCCGGCCACTGCCGTCACGCAGGCCACCGCCGCGCCCGTCTCGGCGCCGGCCCAGCAGCCTGTCCAGCAACAGGCTCCTTCCGCCGCCCAACTCAAGCAGATGGCCGACCAGCAGGCAGCGCCCGTACTTGCAAAATTAAAGAAGGATCCCAACAACGCCTCGCTCTGGGAGCAGGCCGGAAACTTCTACTACGACGCCCAGCAGTTCAAGCAGGCCGTCGAGTACTATCAGCACTCGCTGCAACTCGCGCCCAACAATCCCAACGCGCGCACCGATCTCGGCACGGCCTATGCCTACCTCGGCGACGCCGATCATGCCATCAGTGAATTCCAAACTGTCTTGAAGTACGATCCAAAACACACGCAGGCGATGTACAACCTGGGACTCGTCGAGTGGCGCATCAAGGGCGACGCACGCGCCGCCATTGCCGATTGGAAGAAACTTCTTTCCGTCGTCCCCAACTATCAGAATCGCGCCATGGTCGAGCAGTTAATCTCCGAAGCTAGCCAGCACATGAAGTACAACACCGCTTCCAAGTAACGGCACCGCTGGTTCTGTAGGCCCAGCCGCCCCCGACTGGGCGGACGTTCGCCTTTTTGCGAACGTCCCGCTTTTGGTTTTGCGTTTGATGTGGTAACCACAACCGAGGAGAACAGCTAATGCACCGGATCAGTCTGGCAGTTGCGTTGGTCTTTCTTGCCTGTGGAAGTCTGCTCGCCCAGAAATCGGCAAATGCCGCGGCAACCCCCGCTTGCAATATCACGGAGATCTACCGGGCGGACGGTTGGACTATCCCGGGGCTGCAAGGTGCAAAGCCATTGGGCCCCCGACGCGTGCTCGTCAACATACCCTATGTGTTTATTACGCCTCTGAAGCCGGGCAACTCACCATCCATGTTCGCTTATTATTTCTGTTCTCCTGGTCACAGTGGAAGGCTCGAGATCATGGAGTTTCCGATAGGGGTCTATCGCTTGTTCTCTTTCGACGTCGACGGGCGCGTATTCGCGTATTACATCGAGTTCGTCAGAGAACGATTTGAGAACGGCACGCGGGTGGATGTTGGCGCGGTCTCAATGGCGATGTTCTATGACTTGGATGGTTCTGGCCGCTTCACCCTGAGAAGGGTTTCGAGCATGTCTGTGCCCGAATTCGTACCCGACTGGGTGCGCAAAGACCTTCCACAGGTCAAGTAGAGTGCCCCCCGGAGTGTTGCCTCCATCGTTTACCTGGGATTTATGTGCTGTCGTACCCTTGTCGCGCGTCGTTCGCGATAGGGTGGGGAAGTCGCCGGAACGCGCTGCCTGCCGTTCTCGTTCAGAAACACTCTTGAGGGTGCCCCGGCCTAACTTGTTAGGCTGGGGTAGTTGATCTGTCCGACCCCGCGCAAAGGATACCTTGGCCAACATTTCCCCACACGCAACTCAGCCCGGTCATCGTGACCGGGCTGATCTTTGCTTGCGGCTTGTTGCTTGCCGCTTGTAGCTTTTGCCTTCGCTAATACCTAATACCTAGCGCCCAGTACCTTCTTTTAGTGCACATGCCCATGGCACGTCAGCGTGCACGTATTCGTCGTGCTGTTATACGAGATCGGGTTCGATCCGTTCTGCCCCACCACGTTTACGTCGAAGTCCACCAGCGAGTTGCCGGAGAGATTTGCCGACGTCGCCCCAATGCCGTGGGCCGTGTGGCACACCGAGCACGAAACGCCGTCCGTCATCACGTGCGAATTGTGGAGGTTATTTGCCGAGGCGTCCACCCAGCCGTCCGTCATCACCTTCGTCAGGTCGTGGCACTTCGCGCACAGTGCATACGGTCCCGTCGTCGACGTCTGGTTTGCCAGTTGCAGGTTCGTGATCGCTGCTCCCGGCGTGGTTGTCTGGCTCATCTCATAATCCCGCTCCAGGATGTGCGGATACTTTGAGCCATGCGGTCCGTTGGCTCCCGCGCCGCCGAACTCGTCGTTGTCGTCGGCGTTATGGCAATCCGTGCACAGGATGCGCGTTCCCATCGCCCGTCCGGCCGTGGAACCGTCCAGTTCCAGCATATTCGTCCGCAGGCTCGTCTGCGGCAATGCGCTGTTGCTGTCATGCGTCACCGGATGGCTCGACGTGGCCGTCAAGCTGAACTCCGGTATCACGTTCTGCGCATCGGCTGCCGACACCAGTCTTGCCGGCATGTAGCCATAGGCCGGATTCTGTACCTTGCCCGTGCTCGTGCCGTGGCACCGCAGGCAGTTTTCGTACTGGTTCACTGCCGGCGTCAGCACCGTGGTTCCGTCCGTCGCGCTCACACCCTCCACGCCGTTCTGCGTCGCGCGGATCAGTGGTGGCGCCGGGAAACTTCCCACCGGCTGTGCCGCGTGTGCATCGTGGCAGTCCGCGCACGTCGCGTGGCGATTGTTGTTCAACACTGCCGGCTCTCCCGCCGTGTGCAGATTCGTCCCCGAGGGGAACGGATGCACGTACGTCTTCGCATACTCCGCGAATACATTCTTCGGAACCGCCGGCGAAACCGTTGTCCCGCCGTTGTGGCAGGAGATGCAATCCTGCTCGTTCGGCCCGCGCAGCAGTTCTTCCGTGCTTCCCGCGTTGTGCGGAGTGTGGCACGACAGGCACGCGTTCTGCGCCACCGTCTGGTAGCTGCCCAGCAGCGGCTGGTTTGAAACCGTGTTCGATGCCGTCGCGTGAACACTCGTCGGCCATCCTGCCAGCGGGTTTGTCTTCCCCGTCACCACGCGGTTGGGATCATGGCACGCCAGGCAGAGCGCCCCATTCGCACCGTTCAACACAAGAAAGTTCTGCGACACCGGGTCCAGCGCCTGGTCGTGCGGCTGATGGCAGCTCGTGCACTCCACGTTCCCGCTGATCAGTTTTACCGCGCCCGTCGCGTCCGCCGTTTGTCCCGTCGTCGCCAGCGTCGACACCAGGTCCGGCGAATCCTTCAGTGGCAATACCAGGCTGAACGGATGCGATCCTTGCAGGTTCGTGCCGAACTTGTCCGTCGCGTTCATCGAGCCCGTCATCGTGATCGTGCCGTACGCCAGCGTCACGCCCGGCGCCACCGTGCCGTCGTGGCAGCTCAGGCAGAGGCTGCTCGGACCGCCCACGGTCGGCTGCGTCATGCCTGTCTCCACGTAGGTCGAACTCTTATAGGGCGTATAGGTCTGCGTCGAAAGCGTCTGGTTCCACAGCGGCGTCAGGTTGCCCTTCGCTGAGTGCGGGGCGTGGCAGTACTGGCATGCCGACGAGTACCCGCCCTTGATCGGCGAAGTCCCGATCGGCGTCAGGTCATGAGCCCCCAGCGTATCCTGCGCAAATACCATGCCGCTCAATGCCAGGATCAGAATGCAGATTTGTGCCTTGAGCTTCACTGCGTGCCCCCATTGTTCTGCCCGTGCAGTCCAAAGTAATGAAACTCCTGGACTCTGCGGTTGTAGGAATCCACGACGAACACGTGATCGGTCCCATCGATGAACAGCCCGGTCGGCAGTTGGAAATCGCCAAACCCCGTGCCCTTCTGCCCGAAGTAATAAAGCAGTTGTCCCTCGCGATCGAACACCTGCACCACCGCATACAGTCCATCCACGATGTACAGATGCCCCTCCGAATCCTCGCCGATTCCTTTTGGCCGGAACATCGCACCCGTTCCATCGCCAACATGCCCAATCGCGTACTGGAAGACGCCCGCACGGTTCAGCACCTGCACCCGGAAGTTCATTGCGTCCACCACCAGCAGGTCTTTTCCTACCAGCCGCAACTCGGTCGGGAAGTTGAATTCACCCGGCCCCGCGCCTGGCTTGCCGATCGTCTGCAGAATGTCGCCCTTCAGGTCGAGCACGAATACCTGGTTGCGCAGCGTATCCGTCACGTAGATGCGGTCCGCCTCCGAGTCCACCGCGATTCCCGTGGGCCGCTTGAAGTATCCTTCGCCGCCCTTCAGGCTTCCGATCACCCGTTCGAACTTCCCATTCGCGCCAAAAACGAAAATTTTTCCCGCGTTCGAATCCGTGACGTAGATGTTGTCCTTGGCATCCACCGCCACGCATTGCGGCGAGAGCATTGCGTCTTTCCCTTGCGCGTGCGAGAGGAACTTGTACTTCTTGTGCGCGAAGTCGAAGATGTGCACACCGCCCGCGCCCGGGTCCGTCACGATGATCCGTCCCTTCGAATCCGTCACCACGCTGTAGGGCCTCACCAGCGTGTGGTAGTCCGGCTCGCCGATCGCCACGTTCACCAGCTTCGTCCAGAATCCCGGCTTCGGGTTCACCGCGCGTTGCGAGTCGAAGCTGCGCTCGTACGTCAGCTTTCTTCCTCCATCCAGCAGCAATACCGGAATGCGTATCGGCGCCGCTGTCTTCGACCGGCTCGCCGCCATTGCCGGCGCCAGCAGCAGAAGCGTCATGCACGCCAGTGCTGCCGCCTTCCACGCTCCCCTGCCCGGTTCCCGCTTTAGAAGAAGTTGAACCATCTCGAAATTCCGATGTAATACGACTTAATGTGATTCGTGTTTGGACCCGCCACCGTGAAGTCCTGCGTCAGCGAACTGTAACCCGCCGTCAGGTACACCTTCCGCAACTGGTATTGCGTGTACACGTTGAGCATCTCGGTCGTGTTGTTCGAAGTCAGCGAACTCGACAACGTATTGCTCCGCGCATGCGTATAGCTCGCATTCGCCGTCAGGCCCTTTTTCGGAGTGCTCCCCACGCCGAAAGAGTATGACGTCCCCCCGTACAGGATCAATTGCGTTGGCGTAATAATTGGATAAATCGTTCCCGGGCCCAACACCGGCGTCAACCCCGCGCCCGTTTGGATCGCGTTTCCGCTCGACCGGTTATACGAGCCGCTGGCGCTCAGCCACCGGCTCGAAAGATTCGCCGAGTACCCCTGCCCAAACGTCGACGATCCGTTCTGCGACGTCAAGTGGTTTTCCGACCCGTTCGCATTCAGTGTTACATACACTTTGCTGAATTGCCGTCCCACCGATCCCGTGTACGTGTAGCTCGTGCTCATGTAGGTCACCAGCAGCCTCTGCTGGTTCTGCGCGTAGTTAAAGGATCCGTTCACCGTCCACGCTTGTATTCTGTGCGAGTATCCAACCGACGTCATCACGCCCAGCGCCGGTTGGTCTATGTAATCCAGCGTCGTCCGGAACAATCCTGTCGATGCCGAAAACGTTCCGCCCATCAGCATGTGCGTGTACGCCGCCGATCCCGAGTATGTGTTCGCTCCGTAGGACTCTCCGAATATCGTCTGCACGCGATGGCTGCCGCCGGCGCTGAATCGCAGGTTCGGGCTCACCGAGTAGGTCGTCGTTCCCTCCACCATCAGCGACTCTGACTTCTGCGATGGTGTCGTCTCCTGGTACGTCCCTCCCGCCTCCAGGATGCTCTGGTTCAGCTCTCCGATCAGGTTGTTCGTGTAGTCCGACGTCATCTCCACGTTCCACTTCTTCGTCGGGTTGAACGCCACGCCGCTGTTCACTAAGTCAAAGTTATTCGTCCCGTTCGAGGTCAGCGTCCCGTAGTTGCTCGATGTCTTTGAAGCGCTCGCCCATACGCTTCCGGTAAACGGCAGCGAGTGCGAAATGCTGAACGAATACGTGTTCGTGCCTGTATTCGATTTTTCCGGCGTCTGCGTCGCAAACAACTGCGGCAGTTCCGTCTGTGTGTTCGTGTTCTGGTAGCCGCCGTGCAAATGGAAACCGAGAACCGAATAAGCGCTGCTCAGGTTGAACGAACGGAAATCTCCGGTGCTATCCGTGTTCGCGCCATAGAGCGAGTAGTGATTGCTGCCCTTCTGGAAACCCACCGAGAGCGATGGCAGGTCCGCGACGTTCTCGCTCCAGCCGATTCCGAACGTCCTGCCGTTGCCGTGTGTCGTGTAATCCGCCAGCCCAGGCACCGCATAGTTTCCCTGGCTGTTGTACGTATCTGAGTAGTTGATCCATCCCGGAAACTTACTCCCGCTGAAGATCGTTGCGCTGCCGTTCAACCCGCTCGTATTCGAGATCGACTGGAAGTTTGAATTCTCTCTCGACTGGTTGAAATACGGCGTCAGGTTGAAGGACAGGAACGAGGGAGAGAAATAGTAGCCGCTCAGCTCGCCCGTTCCACCCCAACCGATTCCATGTGCCGAGCCCAGTCCATCGCCGTACGATCCTGAATATCCGGCCGAGACCGTCCCATTCAGGCTGAGGCTCGTCTCGTTGCCCACCTGCAACTGGGCAAGCGCCGGCGCCGCCGCCATCAGCAGTCCCGCCGCCAGAATCGCCGTTATCCATTTCAGTCCACGCATACGGCCGGCTCCTCTGCTCTACATTTCCTGAATCTTGGCCGTCTGCCGAAGCCGCTTGTTCAGGTTCGAGCGAAGCTGCTCCGTCTTTTGCTTTTCGAGGTAGTCCTGCAGCTTTACCTTTATGTCGTCGAACTTCGCCATTCCCGGCGGATTGTGCGAGTTCAGCCGGACGATCGTGTAATCCTGTCCAAGCTGGATCAGGTCGCTGACGTCTCCCGCCTTCATGTGTTCCAGCACCTGCACCACTTGCGGCGGCAGTTGCGCCAGCGTCACTGCTTTGTGATCTCCCATCACCACGCGGAAGTCGTCTTCCGATACCTTCTCCGCCAGCAGGCCGAAATCCTTATAGGTCTTCGTGGCCTTCGCCTGTTTCAGCGCGTTCTCCGCTCTCTCCCGAACCTGCTTCGCCTGCTCCGGTGTCGCTTTCTCCGGTGCCATGAACGAAATCGTCTGGATCGAGAACGACTCCGGCTGCTTGAATTTGTCCGGGTTCTTGTCGTAGAACGCCTTGGTCTCTGCCAGGCTCACCGTGGCCTTATCGGTCACGTCGAGTTTCAACATTTTTTCGATCAGCAGCGAACGCCGGATCTTTTCCTGCAGGACTTTTTCCGAACCATTCATCTCGCTCTTCAGGAATGCGTCGTACTGCTCCGGGCTGCGGAATTGCGCCTTGAACTCGCGCTCCGCTTTCGCCATCTGTGCCGGCGCAATCGTCATCTTCCGCCGCAGCGCATCCTGGTATACCAGCTCCTCGAACTCGATCATCTTCAGCGCGCCCGCCCGGATGTCCC
This sequence comes from Acidobacteriota bacterium, assembly GCA_021779935.1. Taxonomy (GTDB): domain Bacteria; phylum Acidobacteriota; class Terriglobia; order Terriglobales; family Acidobacteriaceae; genus JAJXZT01. The sequence continues at coordinate 17,150 of JAJXZT010000049.1, read as the reverse complement.
CTTCCATCTCCTTCGGGAAGCCGCCGTTATGCTGCCGCGCATACGGGAACAGAAGGTACATCTCGCGCAGCAGATCGCGCTGCGTCAGTACCGTGCCGTTCACCTTGGCCACTGGTTTTTCCAGTTGTTGTTGTGCTGCCACGGCCTGCGCTTGCGCGGCCTTGCTCGGTGCGTGCGCGGCAACCAGTTGGCCGGATACCGGCGAAAGTCCTACGAGAACCACTGCGGCGACTGCTAAGTACAACTTCATCACTTGCCTCACTTCTACTCATGGAAAAGTGGGGGAGAGAAAACACTCCCTCCCCCGATTACACAAAACGACTATGTCGTCGGAACGTTCAGGACTCCGTGCATTTCGTTCGCCTCGCCGCCGTGGCAGCTGCGGCAGAACTGCGCTGCCGAGTTGCCGGACGCCGGGTTGTACCAGCCCTTCACGAAGAACATCGTCGGGTGATGAACGCCCGCCGCGTCTTTGAAGTCCGTCATGCTGTGCTGGTCGTGACACGTCGTGCAGGTAACCCACGAGGTGTTCGTGCCCGGTACCTTCACCAGGCTGGCGATCGGGCCGGCAGCCGTCACGTCGAAGTAGTTCGTCAGGAAGGCAGTACCCGCCGCGCTGGCGAACGTGATCGCGCCCGTCGTAGCGTTGTACGTGCAGTCCCAGTTGTACTTGCCGCCGCAACTCACCACCGCGGTCGGTCCCACTGGGTGATCGTTCAGGTAGTTGCCCGCGCCCGTGCCGTCGTTTCCGAGGAACGTCGGCGGATGCGTTGCGCCGGCTGCCGTTGCGGGCAGTGGCTCAACCGTCGTGCCGGTCATCATCGCCGGTTTTGCAAGGTTGCCGTCGTGGCAGCTCAAGCAGGCGATCACGGCAAAGTTGCCGTCGTGCGCGCCCAGGCTCTGAACAGTTGCTGCATCTGCGGGAAGCGTGATCGCGTACGTGCCGGCATCGCCAAAGCTCAGCGTCTTGCCGTACAGTGGCGACATATCCTCGCCCCACAGTGCAGAGTTACCGGTGCTGGCGCCGGAGCTGTTGATTCCGTTGCCGGCTGCACCGCTGTGCGGTGCGTGGCAGGCAACGCAACCACGGCCGTAGACCAGGTGCGCGCCCAGGACATCCTGCGCCATCGACAATCCAACAGCCATCAGGATTACAAACAGTACTAGTAGTAGCTTCTTCATATTAAGTTTGAAGACCTCCAGGTTGTGTTGCAACACTCACTTCTAGCCTTACTGCCCGGAGTCGGACATTTCCGTTCTCCGTTTCAGCCGTCCGCGGACGGCCAAACTTTGCGCCGCTATTTCGCCGCTGTTACCGGCACTGCCGGCGTAACCTTTTTCTCCCGCGATGCTGCTTCTTCCTTCTTCAGCGCAAGCGCGCGGTTTTCCTTTTCAACTTTCGCCTCGGCATCCGTCACGTAGCGGAACACCTGTAGCCGCCCCGGCCACTGCTCTGACGTAATCACCCGGTTGTTCTTGTCGATCGCGATTCCGTACAGCGCCTTGAACTGTCCCGGATACATTCCCTCTCCGCCCAGGTACATCAGCAGTTGCCCTTTGCGGTTGAAGACCTGCACCAGCGACTGCGTCTCGTCCGTAACCCAGATGTGCCCGTCGCAATCCACCGCGATCCCTTTAGGCCGCGTGAAGTATCCCGGGCTGTCTCCCGCCTGTCCGAATGTGCTCAGGAAATTTCCATCCGCGTCGAAGATCTCCACCCGGTCGTTCAGCGTATCGGTCACGTACACGTTGCCGTCGCTGTCCACCGCCACCTGTGTCGGCAGTGAGAACGTTCCCGGCGCGGTCAGCGTGTGCTTTTTGCCCGCGACTCCGATGTGCCGCAGCAGCTTGTAGCTGTCCGCGTCGAACACGTCCACCACGTCGTTGCCCGTGTCCACCACGTAAATCAAGCGGTTGTTCGTATCAATTGCGATTCCGCCTGGACGGCCCAGCACGTTGTCGCCGAACGACGTCACCAGTTTGTGCAGCGCGTTGAACACCAGCACTCTGTGGAGCTGGCTGTCGGTCACGAACAGCCAGTCGTTGTCGTCCACCGCCAGCCCGTCGATCAGCCCGAAGTGCGCCTCGTGTCCGTTGCGGATCAACTGCACGCCCTTCGTTTCCGCGTTGAAGATGAAGATCGCGTCCACGCCCTGGTCTGCCGTGTAGATGTTTCCCTTCGAATCCACCGCCACGCCATACGGACGGATCAACTGGTACGGAATCTTCTCGTTGTTCTGCTCGGCTGGAGTCATTCCCGCCAGCCGGTCCATCCACGTCTTCTTGACCTTCTTCTGCTGGAACGCCTTGTAGTCGATCTTTTCGCCCGTGTACCACGTCACGAAGCGCAGCCGTGCGATTGCCGGAGGCTCCGGCCACACGATCTTTTCGTTGTCGAACACCAGCCATTTCTGCTGTTCCGTCTGTGGCGCCTTCGCTTGCTTCTTCTCGCGCGCCGCAGCCGCATTCGGCATCGCCAAGACGAACGCCACCATGGCCAGTGCCGCCGCCGTGTACTTCCATCCGCAAACCTTATTTGAGCGATACGTCGTCATTTCCACTTCTCCCATCCACGCCTACTGCACCGTCCCCTGCTTGTGGCACTTGTCGCAGAACTGCATATTCGCCGTCCCGTCATGGATCAGCAGGTCCGGTTGCGACGAGGCATGCGGTTGGTGACAGGTCAAACAGTTCATCTTCGTCAGCTTTTTCGTATTCGGGTCCATGTAGTCCGACACTGGGTGGTTCGCCACCGGGTGCCCAAGTCCGTCTTGCAGCGGAAGCACCGGCGCCATCTGTGCCTGGAAGTAATTCGCCGGCAGCGTCACTTTTCCGCCGAAGATCGTCAGCGTCTTGCCGTCGTCCGATCTCACCGGGTTCCTGTCCGGCCCGTGGCACTCCAGGCAGAGCTTGTTCGGATCGCTCGCCCGCAGCAGGTGTTCATTGCTGTTTCCGTGCGCGTCGTGACACGTTGCGCAACCCTGTCCAAACGCCGGCTGGTGCGGATACGCCTTCTTCCCATCCGCCGCCTGGTCCGTATGGCATTGCGTGCACGCGTTCACCGGGTCTGGTTGCAGGAAGTATTGGTTCGTGCCCGCGTGCGGGTTATGGCACGTCGTGCACTCGCCTTGCGCTCCCGGATGCTGCACCTTCGCCGTATCGATCTGCTTCACCTCGTCGGCGTGACACGTGCCGCACAGCTTTCTCGTGTCCGGCTCCGTCAGCACAACCTTGCCGTCCTTCGCCGGCTGGTGGCAGGTGTCGCACATCTGGTTTTCAAACGGGAAGTGCAGGTTCGACTGCAACAGGTGTGGCGACTTCGACTGGTGAGGATCGTGACACTGCACGCAGTTCGCCGTCGCAAACGGCTGTCCGTGGTGCGCCTTCTGCAAGCTCGGATCGCTCGCGTCGTGACAATCGAGGCACAGCGCCGGAGGCGCCTTCGTCAGGTGATCTGCAAATTCAATGTTCGACGTGTCGCCGCTCTTGTGAATCGTGTGGCAGGTCGTGCAGCCCATATCCAGCGCCGCGTGGCGGCTGCCGCCCTTCGGCACATCCACGCCCGTGTTGTGGCATTGCAGGCAGAGGTTATCTCCCTGTCCGCCCATCGCCGGCTTCAGCAGCAGGTTGTCGTTCTCGGATGTGTGCGGATCGTGGCACTTCAGGCAGTCCCGCACATTCGGCGGATGCACTCGTCCCTGTATCTTTGACGCGTCCTTGTCCTGGTGGCAGGTCGTGCAGAGTTTCTGTGCCGTGCCATCCTTCAGCAGGACCCGCGTCACGTCGCGCCCCTCGCGAACTTCGTGACATGTCATGCAACCCATCGTTACCGCCGGATGCACAACCTTGCCCTTCGTCTTGTCCGTATGGCATTGCACGCACGTCGCCGAGTCCGTGTCCTTTTTCAACGGAACGGGGTGCACCGATGCCAACGCAACGGAACTGACAGCTACCAGGATCAGGACGAATTGCGCTGCTCTTTTCATGACCGCCATCGCAAACCCTCGGTCTTACGCGGCCTTCGTCTTCTTCTCTGCTCCGTGCTTGCTGGAGCACCGGCTTCGGCTTCGTAAAACTCCAGCCCTCAGAGTGCACGATGACTGCCGTTGCAATTTCCCTCACTTGTTTCTCCTTGAATTGCCCTTAATGCGTCCTATATCAATGAGTTGCCTCTCCGCCGTCAGCCGCGTCCATCGCTGTCTCCCGCGCTTCTCCGCTTCTGTCTTGGGTTTTCTCCCACACTGGAGAGCGAAATCCCCCACGCGCCCTTACTCCAAACAAACCACCTTCGTGCCACACGCCTTTCTTCGCCCCAAATAGAAAAGCCCGCGGTCGCGCCGCGGGCTCATCTGTAACTTGCCGTTGTTTCTTACTTCACGGGTATGTCCGTCTTTGTTCCAGGCTTGATGTTCATGTGCTTCTCGGCCTGCTTCATATACTCTTCGACTTTCGCGCGATCCGGGTAATCCGGATTCGTCTTCAGCAGTTGCTGCCAGTCTGCCATCGCGCCCTTCACGTCCATCTTGCCTTGCCACTTCACAATGCCGCGATTGAACAGTGTCGTCGGCTTGTTCGGCTCGTACTTCAGCGCCTCGTCGAAACTCGCCAGTGCCTGGTCAATGTTCCCCATATACCAGTACGCCGTGCCCATGTCCGTCCTTACGCCTGCGTTTTTCGGATCGGCCTTCAGCGACTGCTGGTAATAGTTCACTGCATCCTGGTAGAGCTGCGTGTCGTAGTAAACGTTGCCCACCTGCGCCAGCAGCTTCGGATCGTTCGGCGTGCTCTTCAACTGCGCCAACAGTGGCTCAGCCTGCTTTTCCGCCATATGCCGCATCTGGTCCGGTGTCGGCTGTCCGCCGCCGCCCATCATTGCCGAGCTGTCGTCCTGCTGCTGCACCGCCGTCGCCGCCGGAGTCGCCGTGCTCGCCGACCCGCGCAAAAGATATCCAACCGCGATACCCGCCACCAGGCAGATCGCCGCCAGCACGTAGGCCTGCGTGCTCGTCCATGTCGTTGACTTCGTGTCTCCCATCGTCTTCTCCAAACAAGCCGCGCGTCCGCCGGCTCGCTGCGTTTCCGCTTTCTTCGGATCTGTTGCGATGGTACCTGCCCACGTACATCCCCGATGTGACTTCGCTCACACCCCTGCCGTTCACCCCATCACCCAGCTTATGGAGTCGCAGCTTTGTGCTCTACCCTTTTCCCGTGCCCTTCGCGACAGGGTGGGGTCGTTGCTTTTGCTTTTGTTCAGTAGCTCAGTAGCTTCTTTCGCCTGGTGCTCCATCCTGAGCATTGCGTAAGGTGGGATGAGACACTTATGGGTGAGGAGGGGAGCCTGTGGTGGCGAATACTGAAATTGGCGGTGATTGGATCACCATATTGATGGCCATATTCCTTCTTGTTAACGCCATTTGGGGCTTGATTACTGGGAGTACGATACTTTTCTACCGCAGTGTGAAGCGATCCGAAGATAGGCTTCTGTATTGGTGTGCTGTGTGCGGGTCTGCAGCATTAGGCATAGCGGCCGTGCTGGCAGTTGTCCTATGAAACGCGCCCGGCACCCTTCTCGATCTTTGAATACCTGTTGGATTTTCTTAGGGGAGCGCACATGGAACGTACCCTTCATCGAGCGATGCCCACAGCGACTCTGGCCGTAGTGTTGATCTGTTACGCCGTCGCCTGCGCAGCACAAACGTCAGCTCCCCTCCTGTCGCACGAGGCCGCGAGCCGCGTCGCGCCGGACAGATCCCTGCCGAAGCCTTTCGTCGCCATTCTTCCGAAAATCAAAGCGAAATCACGGATACCGGTCCTGTTGCCCAGCAAACTGCCACGATCGATCAAAGACGCGGTGCTCGAGACCGTGTCAGCCAACAACTACGCAATATCCCTGTTTTATCAATTAGGGATCGGGGACGCTGGTTTCGCAGGTTACCTTTCCGCACAATCGAAGCCCGGCTACAACCCGCGTGAATTACCGGGAGTTCATGAGGTGAGGTTGGCTCATGGAGTCCGTGGTTTTTTCAGACCAGTCAGTTGCGGGGGATCGTGTGCGCCGGCAAACCTCTGGTGGATGGAGCGCGGCGTTTTGTATCAAATCCAAATATCACTTTCCTCTTCCCTGACCGCGCAGAATCAGCAAAAGGTCATGGTGGCGATTGCTGACTCAGCCGTGCTCGGAGGTCCACGGTGAGAGCGCCCTCTTTTTCTTCTTGCAACTAACGTCACCAACACGGGACAGAGAAGTTACACGGGATGTACGCTGGCGATGAAAAGGCTGGAAGAAAAGAGCGACGAATAGCCAAGTGCCCCACCCTGAACACCGCGAAGGGTGGGATCTTCGCAGTTGGTTTTCACTTGATACTCGAAACTCTTTTCCCGTGCCCTACCCCTGTCGCGCGCCCTTCGCTACAGGGTGGGGTCGTTGCTTTTGTTCAGTAGCTCAGTAGCTCAGCAGCTTCTTTCGCCAGTTGTTTACGCTCTCTTGAGCACTTTGCCGCACTCAATGCAGCATGTTTCGTGGCGTGGCGTAATCAATCCGCAGTATGGACACATCCGCTGTGAACCGAAGTCCCTGCCGTGCGCTTCCATCCCAAAAAGTTTTCTCGCCGAAGCACCCAGCCAGGCACGCAGCCTGCGAGCGCGAACGAGATTCGAATGCGAGACGGATTTCATGATTGAACTTCCACGTTCTCTCTTCGTAGCCCACTTGGGCTTCGGACAACGAATCTCCGGACACCGAGAATCCATCCACATGATCACTGTTCCGGTCCGCTCCCTTTTGTCGGTGGAAGGTACGTCCGTATCAGCGACTCCACTTCTTTCCACACCTTCGGATCGCATTCAATTTGGGTATGAGCCTTCACCAGCAGCCGGTCGTACCAGGGATACAGGTTGCAGTTGTAAGCATTTGCCTTGTAGTCGAATCGAAAATTCCCGATGATGGTCGTGCGTTTCGGATCGGCGGCGCGAATATCGGCCACGCCGTGGAGAAACCCTTTCGTCTGATAGAAATTGGCGGCTCGCGCTACGTTCGCGGGAATCACCGAATCGTTCTGGTGAAACTTCGCGATACTATCCACTTGTATCGTGAGCAGTACCGGGATACCTCTTTCCCCCAATTCACGCGCTAGTGCAATCGCCTGGGACCCTCCCCAGCTATGCCCATAAATGATGATGCGGGCATCTTGTTTTTCGTCGTGCGTCAAAGTCCCATCGAGGTTTGTGTCCAGCAGCGCCAGCACTTCCTTCCGCGCTCTCTTTCCGCGATAACTCTCAAACACCTCCACGTCCACGCCCTCCGGATATGCCTTGCGCAGGCGCGCCGCAAGCTGTACTTCGCTGTGGACGAGATTATCGTGCTTGATGAACCCTCCGACGAAACCGACTACGATTACCTCCGGCATCGTCCGCACGTCCTTCGGCAACGGCCTCAACAGTGACTGCTGCGCCTGGATGCGCGCAACCGTCACATCCAGGTCCACCGTCTCCAACCGGGCAAGCGACGTCAGTACACTCTGCCAGTCGGCTGGGTCCTTCTTCGTGTCGATTGGCGCTGACAGGTCGGAATAAAAACTCAGGATGTTGCTGCGCAAATCCGGCATCGTCCGGTCGAACTTGTCCTCGAAGAGCTGGTTCAGCAACGTTGCATAGGAGTCATCCGCGAGCGTGTATTCCGCTGCTTTCGTCGGGTTCCCGCTATCGAAATCATAGTTGGGAAGCACCAGCGTATTCGTGCGCACTTCTTCCAGAAGAGCCCGGTATTGATCCACCGTCTTGTTGATGCTCTTGAAATACAGGTCTTCCGTTTGCGCGGTCGGGTTATTGAACGCCAGCGCCTTGAAGGGCCCTATTTTCGGCATGAATCGCAACAGGAACGCCAGGAAACGGACGCCAAGTCCCGGCTTATGGTAGTCCTTTCCCCACTCTTTCTCATACGCGGTTCGCGAAAGCCGGTACAGGAACTTCTTTTTCGCGAAGTTCGGCGTCTCGCGCATCATGTCTTTTTTGTGGATTCGCAACGCAACCTGCGTCATCTGTGGAATCAACTGGCTGATTGCGAAACGGTACGAACCGATCGCAAGGTCCTCGTGCGGAAGCACGTCCTTCAACTGAAGTCCGTAGACGACGGGGAAAACCCGCTCCAGCAGCGACTGCGACACCTCGAACCCGATGAAATCATGATATTTCTGTGAGGAATAGCGGTTCTTCGCAACCTGCACCATGTCGAACCCGAACTCGGTTTTCAAATGCGCCGTCTTGTCCTGTGCATACCGCACTGACTTGCCGTACTTCGCCCGCAGTTTAGGATATTCGATTGCCACCGCCTCGTTGACCGCCGGGTGGCCGGAGATGTCCGCCGCGTAGTGAGACAGCGCGCCCAGCGCAAAGGCATACTCATTGGCGTTCTGGCTTTCGAGCAGCATCTCGCGGACAAAGTCGCCACTCCGTACGTAATGCACCATGTCACTGAACTTCCTGCTTCCAAACGGGTAGTAGCCGAGATCCTGTATGACCGCGCCTCCATAGGCATAGGCATGCGCCTCCCTGAGCTGGTCTTCCGTAAGTCCCGGATATCGCAGCAACAGCAGGGGCCGGATCTCGTCACCCCAGAGCAGGTCGACGATTTCTTCGTGCGTCAGAACGGAGTATGCAAACGAGGCACTGCCGCTCATCAGCACGATGAGCAGTAGTATCCCTGCGCGTCTGGCAAGCAGGCGCCAACTCTCGACGATGCCGCCTCTCCATGGACTTGGGCCTCCCATGGTTCAAATACGGCCAAGCAGCAGGAGGATAAGAACGATGACAATAATCAGCCCCAATCCTCCGCTCGGGTAATAACCCCAGTCTTTGCTGTGCGGCCACCGTGGCAGCACACCCAAGAGCGCCAGGACCAAAATCACGATTAATATAGTTCCAAGCATGTTTCGCTCCTTCTCTCCTGTACTCGCACAGGAGAATCCACGCGCCTCTGTCGTTCTTCCAGGTTTGCTGATCTCTACTGTGCGGGCAGAGGAAGTGTCTGCCTTCTTTATAGGTGTTCCGGCATGGCCTTAATGGTCAAAACTGCTCAGAGTTCAAGAAGTCTTTGAATAGCTGGATTTCCGCAGGAAGGAGTGACATCGGTTCGGGTCATTTGCAGCCGGGCAAAAAGCGACGCGAGCCCATGGGGTGGGCCCGCGTCTTCCATACGTTAGTTGTGATGCGCCTAACGCAAATCTCCCGTCGTCGCATTGGCCGGGCTGCCAATTACTTCGCCGGATACAACCAGCTCAACCCTTCGGTTCTGCTGTCGTCCCTCGGGGCTATCGTTAGAGGCTACTGGCTGGGTGTTGCCAAAACCGCTCGCCGTTACCGAATCCGCCGAGACTCCTTGTTGCACAAGGTAATCGCGTACCGAAGCTGCACGATTCTCGGACAGTGTTTGATTCATTTCATCGCCGCCGACGTTATCCGTATAGCCGCCGACTGCGATGTTGAGTCCAGGATAAGCAAGCAGGATGCCGGCAACTTTCGCAAGCTTCTCCCTTGCCCCCGGTTTCAACGAGTACTTCCCGGTGTCAAACAGGACATCGGACATGTTGACGATAAGTCCACGTGCGCTGTCGCGAGTCTGGAGAATCGAATTCAATTGCTCCGTCAATCGCGTGCGCATCGCCACTTGCTCGTTCTGCGCTTGCTGCGCGCTATTCTGGGCCTGCTGTGCGGCTAAGCGGGATTGTTCGGCATCCGCCTGGGCTCCCGCCAGTGCCGTGTCTGAAGCTGCCTGGTTTGCAGCCATCTCTGATTTGGCCTTCGCCGTTTCGGATTCGGCCTTTGCCGCGTCAGCCTGGGCTTGTTCTTTCTGCAGGTTCGCTTCGTCGGCTTGCGCTTGTGATTGGGCCTGTGCGTCCGCGGAGGCCTGGCGTTCGTTGTTGAGCCGTGCCTCGTCCATCTTCTTGACTGCGATCTCGCGTGAATCTTCCGCGGTTTGCACTGCCTCGCGGGCAACTGCGATCAGTTGCTTCTTCGGAATGTCTTTCCGTGTCGCATACCCGTTCGCCTGGTTCATTAACTGGACAGCGCGCTGATAGCTGTCGGCCGCGTACGTCTCGGCTCCTTCGGATTGCGCGATGCGCAGGGCATTGCGTGCTTCAAAGAATTCCAGCGGCAACTTGGCATTCAGGACCACGGGGTCGAATTTATAGCCAGTGGGAATATATCCACCGCGTTCCAGGAGTTCATACTTCGCGTGTACGGCCTGCGTGGTTCCCTTCGTGTCCTCGCGAATAACGTTCTCCATCACTACCACGTTGCTCGGCTGTCGCACCGCATAATAAGGTTCCGCGGTCACGACCAGGGCAAATGCCTGAAGATCCGTGGTGACATCCAGCTTGCTGCGGTGGTTGTCGCCCACCAGCACTTCGCCCAGGTTCACCGCCCGGCCTTCCGGTGAAATCGCCCACAGGATATAAGTCAGGTACTCATTGCCGAATGTCGTGGGTTTTTCGAGATTGGCAAATTCCACTTCGATTTCAATGTAACCTTTCTTGCTTTCTACTTTGGCCTCGCCGTTGGCTCGGGGCATCAGGTCCGTACCCGCGAAATCCAGCTTCGTTGCCCCGTCGCGATGTTGATAGTTGACCGCTTCAACCGTGCGGCTGATTACGGTAACCCGGAACGTGGGCGTCTGGGCCATGGGTTCCACGGCCATTGTGTTTTGTGAATTGGTTTGAGCCAGTGCTGCCATGCTCAGTACGATTACGAATGTAAACAACAGTCTTATCTTCAAAGTGTCTCCTTCTGGCAGATGTCTGCTGTCCTGCTTCTCGATCCTTGGTTTGTCGACCGCTATTACCACGCGTCTCTTATCAGCTCATCCTCTTCCAACGTGGACATTCGAAAAGGCATGAAATAGCCCGAAAACGTTCAGCAGCCACACAACCACCACGATCACCACGACGCTGTTTAGTATCGATTTGATGGATCCCTGCATCGGAATGAACCGATTTACCAGCCACAGGAGAACACCCACCACGATCAGAACTTCAAAGAGTTGAATGAGAGGCATGATCCTTTACCTTTCGTTTGTCGCGAACCAACGCCTCGCTTCACCGAAGTGTTGACCCAATCCTTAGCGTTCGAGAGTGCTTAGAGTCGAATCGCGTTACCGTGGAGTTTCCCGCGTTCACGGGCTAAGAGTGCCAGTTAGCTGGATGTAATCGCTTCGGGAGAATTAGCTGGAACCTGGCTCGCCGCGGCTAAGTGAGGAAGGCTGCGTATTCGCGGCCGTCGCTCTCCGTTCTCTCCATACACCCTGGGAGAATGAAGAATGACAGGTTCGGATTTGTTTGTCTGAGCAAGATCGCTCACCTGGCGGCAGGGTGGTGGCCCACCCTTGCAACCGCACGCCATGGCCGCGCCCAACCCTTGTCGCGCGCAGTTCGCGACAGGGCGGGGTCTTTGCTCTTGCCTTTGCTCTTGTTCTTGCCTTTGCTTTTCCTAATACCTAGTAGCTAACACCTAACACCTACTTCGTCTTCTTCTTCCCCCCAAACAGTGAATCCAGCAGTCCTTTCACTGTTGGTTTTGTATTTGGCTGTTGTGTCGTTGTCCCTGTTGTCGGCGCCTGTTTTCCCAGCAACGAATTCAGCAGTCCTGAGGTAGACGTGCCCGGATTGGTAAGACTCGGCAGCATATTCTTCATTTTCATCTGCGCGATTGCCGCCACATCCGGCGCGAACCGCATATGGTCCAGCGTGCCGCTCACCAGCACGGGCAGCACCAGTTCGCCATTCTGGTTTGCCAGTGCCGTCTGCATCAGGCCGCCAATCGATGTCCCGCCCACCTGTTGGCTCAGCGCCTTTGTGAGCACTGCCGTCACGTGCATATTCACGCTGTTATCCGCCAGGTTCAGCGTTCCAACCCCTGCCAGTGTTCCGCCGTCAATCGTCGCCAGCAGGTTGTTCGTCGAAGCCACGCCATTCGTCACGTTCAGATCGCCCGTCATCTGGATGATCTTTGTAAACGCATCTGCCGTCTTCGCCGCCGACTGGAACTGCCCGATCGATCCCAGCTCCTTCATCAGGTTGACGTTTGCCAGCCTGCCGTCCAGCATGTTCACCGACATCTTCCCGTTCAGCGTCTTGATAAAGTTCTCTCCTGACGCTGTTGACGAAAACTTCGCGTTCGCCTTCGACGCCAGCGGCTGTCCATCCATCGTCAGGTCGCTCATCGCCACCGTGCCGTCCAGCGCCGGACTCGTCACCGCTCCCTGCGCGTGAATATTGGCCGTCATCTTCCCTGCCACCTGCGTCCCCGGTTGCATCGCCACGCCAAACGCCTGCCCCAGTTTCGCCACTTCCGCCACCGAAACATCGTTCGCCGTCAGTTGCAGGTTCGCCACCGCCGGAGTGCTCCGTGTCTGGATCGTGCCCGCCACCGACATCGGCGTCGTGCCCAGCATCAGCTTTCCCTGCGAAATCGTGATCAAGTCGTTCTTCAGATCGTCCACCAGGTTGTAGTCCAGCGTCACCGGATATCCCAGCGCCACTCCATGCACCTTGGTATTCGCCAGCTTCAGCTCGCCCGTCGACGCCAGCTTCCCTCCGCGGTTCTTCACCGACGCCGTCCCCGTAATCGTCGCGTCCGTTCCCCGCAGCGCGCTCGAGTTCAGGAACTGTTGCGCTCCTGCCAGCGACACCTGGTCCAGCTTCAGCGTTCCGTCAAACGGCGTGTTCGCCGGATTCGCATCGTCCACCGGCCCGCCCTTTCCATCCAGCTCCGCCAGTTGATTCCCCTGTCCTGGCAAATGCGCCGCCACTTTCAGCGTGAACGGTTGTCCCGCCGCGAAGTTCGTCAGCGTCAGGTCGATGTGGTCGTACACCGCGCGCGGCTGATGCTGCTGCAAGTCCGTGACCGCCACCTGCCCGTCCGTGATCGCCACTTCGCCCAGCGTAAAGCCCTGCGTCTGCCCCTTTGTTGGCGCCGCGCCTTTCGCCTGGGTTCCCGCCTGAGTCCCTAAAGACGCGAAGTTCCACGTCCCTCCGGCGTTCTTCACCAGTTCAATCTGCGGCTGCGTCAGTTGCAGGCTGTCGATCACCACGTTCCCGCGCAGCAGCGGCATCAGCTCCACTCTTACTTTCAGTTCTTGCGCCTGTGCAAACGGACGCCCCGTTGCAAACCCCTTGTCCTCGCCAATCTTGGCGTCTTGCACCACGAACTCCGGAGGAAACAGGCTGAGACGCATCTTTCCCAGCGACACCTTCCGGTTCAGGTTCGCTTCCAGTTCCGCCACAATCCGGTCGTGATACCGGTTGACGTTCATCAACGGCGGTATCACCAGCGCCAGCACCACCAGCGCCGCCACTCCCACTCCTACCCAAATCAGCACTTTGCGCATACTCGCCCCCTCAGTTATTCCGTCGCCACGAATCTCTGAAGCTGAATCTTCTTCAGCACTTTACGTCAGTTTTCTTCGTTTAACTCTAACTCTCGCCGCTCACCCCGCAGCAGGAATCTTTCGCCCCTGTCCGTCTTCTATTCAGAGGCACCCTCCGCCCCCCGCGTTGTACGGATTCCCCACGTTCGCGCCGCCGGGCGTCCCACCATGAGCCTCGCGAAGGGTGGGATAGCATTCGCCCGCAGCCGTCTTCGTTTTTCCGATTCTCCGATTTCCCGTTTTTCCGTTTACTCGGGTGGCCCATTCAAGCCATCTGTTGGCTTGAGTGTGATTGTCGCCGGGTGCCCCGTCCTAACTTGTTAGGGCGGGGTAGTTGACTTTGCTTTTACTTTGCTTTTGCTCGCGACTCGTGACTATCGACTTGCGACTTTGATTCAGCAGCTTTTCCTCGGGTGCCCCGCCCTCTCGCAAGTTCATGAAAACAGACGACTCAAATCGACCCCTGGGTAGTGCCAAAACTCTGGGTTTAGAAAAACAGCGTCTCTCATCAGGACAACGTTGTGTGCTCAACGCTGGGCACTTAGAATTAGTTGCCTTCTTGGGGAATCGGAAAGACAATTTAGCCTCATTCAAGCTCTTCGGAGTGTGCGAGTGGACGCCCACGTACTCATTGACTACGACAATTTAACCGCGCTGTTTCAACGGATGAGCCTTCGGACGTTAGCGCTTCGCATTCAGGCTACAGCGGATCAACAGTGTTCTACTCTAAATGACATCTTTATTCGCCTATACGGAGGATGGTACGGTCCGGCGGGACTAACAAATAAAGGAACGAGACTCGCTCAGGAAATTCGCCTGACATTTCCGCTTCTTATGCCCGTGGCTGGCAGTCAGATCAGGCGCATCCATTGCGAAATAGCGTCCTCACTAGTTGCGTCAAGAGGATTTGTCCTTCCGAATACATTCAGAGAGCGGCCGGGCATACGCGGCAAACTCAGGCTCATCCCACACAAGAGCTGTGTGAACTCTGCGCTGTGCACTGCGGCACACGTCGTCCACTGGTCGAACGGAAGATGTCCCGAACAAGGCTGTCAGGTAACGGCAAAGGAAGTATTCGCTTACTATGAACAAAAGTTAGTAGATACGCTTCTGTGTTGTGATTTGATCGCATTGGCAAATCAATCACCGACGGTGGCGACATTTGTCATTTCAGATGATGACGATATGGTTCCAGCATTTCTCATGGCTGGACTTGCAAGCGGACATGTGTGGCAACTTCAAATGAGGCGGATGAACTCTCGTCCATACGCCATGGCCATGCAGCAGCACAATGTGCAAGTTGCGGCGCTATAAAGGAAAACGATGGACTTCAACGAGATCTACGCGGATGTCGCGGCATTTGCAGATAACGAAAACGACGTCATACTTGAAAAGGGTCTGTTGGTGTATCAGCGAAATCGAATAACCTACGAGTGCAAACTCGTAGAAACTACATCTGGTGTTGAAGTCCAGATCGATGGCACTAGGCTTCCTTATCGGAAATTTCTCGCCGAGGAACTCGGACGACTCCCGATTTTGGCTGAAGCCATTAAACAGAAACGGCGCGACGTCTTGCCGTACATCGATACCCAAGCTCGAAGAACTGATTCGTTAGATAACTCATTCCCTCCAGAGTCAGCCCTGGATCTTCTATGGAACGAATGTCAGTCAAGACCGCTTGGCGAGACCAAGTTGATATTCCTCACGGCCGACGCTGGCCACGGGAAAACGGCTCTTCTTCGGAGATTGACTCAAAAGTACGCGGCCGAGTATCTCGCGCACAGCTGCGATCAGTTGCTATTTCACATCGATACTCAAGGCCGAAGCTTCGTTAGGCTCGAAGAAGCGGTAGCAGGAGACCTTGGCCAGCTAAGAATTGCCGGTCTGTATTACTCCGGCGTCATCCGATTGATCCGGCGGGGCTTGCTCACAATTGCAATAGATGGATTTGACGAATTGCTTGCAGAAATTGGTTTTGGGGAAGCGTACAGCGGTCTCGGCGCTTTTCTTAAGCAGCTTGGTGGTAATGGTGTAGTTATCGCGTCCGCGCGAAGTGCCTACTTCGAGCTTGAGAATTATGCAGCACAAACACGACTACTTACATCACTGCCAGATACGCACGTCAGCATGGAGCTTGTACGTCTGGAGAAGTGGGTACGCGAGCAGGCTATCGCATACTTTCGTTCGTACAAGTCCGAGTCCGGACAAACGATAGATCACCCCGAGAAGGTCTATTCGGAACTTAGCGAATCGCTCGGAGCTGAGCACCCCGTTCTCCATCGCCCATTTCTCGTACACAGACTTGCAGTGCTTCTGGCTGATAGCAAGGTAGGCGCCGGACAACTCGCCCGCGAACTCGGCAGTTCTCCGCTTGAGGTAGTACCAAACGTTATCCAGGCGATGTTAAAGCGCGAGGTAGAAGAAAAGTGGAGAGACCCCGCTGGCCAACCATACCTCACGCTTGAGCAACACGTCATTTTACTTTCGGCGATTGCGGAAGAAATGTGGAATCAAGGCAAGAACTCCCTTCCGGCCGACGTAGTTCAGTTAGTCTGCGAAACTGTCATCGAAATGCTGAACGTTCCACCGAGTCAGCGAGTACAGATTGTGCAGCGGGTGAAAGCTCATGCTCTACTGCCGCCGAGTGCCACGAGTGGATCAGAGCTTGGATTTGACCACGAAGAGTTTTTGAACTTTTTCTTAGCCACCCGCCTTGTCCAGTTTCTTCGGATGAACGACCGCTTCGGGCTGCAGAGATTCTGCGAGTTGCACGCCTTGCCCTTCATTGTTGGCCTTTGGACGGCTCACACCGAACAGTGGTCTGCGAAGCAGGTCAAGATCATTATCGATAATTTCAATTCGATGACAAAGTCCGAAGTACGCTCGAGTTATCTCAAGCGGAATGCTGGCCTACTGTCCTCAAAGCTCGCTAACTTGCACGGCCGCGTTCTTGACACTCCATTTACATTCGAGTCGATGTACTTTGAAGGTGAAGACCTCCAAGATTCGCATCTTGATGGGGCCAACTTTGTCCGCTGTACCTTCATCAATGCCAATTTCTCCAAAGCTCATCTGACCCGTTGCTCGTTCACAGAGTGTCGGATTGACGGTCTTACCTTTGATTCCGAAACGAAGTTAACGGGCACTAGTTTCGATGCAGGATCACAAGTTCTCGGAGTCCTCCGCGCGTCAGGCAATAACACTGGCATGAGGAACTACGTTCCTGCCCAGTGTCAGGAGATGTTGGAACAACTCGGAGCCGCCTTCGCAATAGAAACCGTGGCCATCCCTGCTACAGTGGACTCCGTACCTCAGGAATGGCACCACGCAATTGAGGCGTTCCTGCGCATTTTCAGTCGGAACTCAGGAGCTACTGAAAGTGTGATCAAAATGAAGCTGGGGCCGCGACACCACTTGTTTCGGACAAAAATCTTGCCTCAACTCATCAAGTGCGAGGTTATTAGACGGACCGAATACTTCGGTAAAGGCGAACAGGAACGCTACGAGCTGAACTTTCCAGTCGATGCAATTCTAAAAGGTGAACAGTCGGACGCGTTCTTGCCAAAACAGATATCTACCTTTTGGGATAATCTTCGCGAAATCGCTAGGAGCCTGTCTGAGTAACCGACTGCGTGTGCGGGTGTGATCGGGGCGGTTCTTGGTTTTCCTGAGCAGGCTTGGTGGCGAATGTTCGTTCGCAAGAAACGAGCGGAACTGGGGCTATTTCAGT
>JAJXZT010000051.1 GCA_021779935.1 Acidobacteriota bacterium | reverse complement strand
TGTTCGGATTGTGCTTGCCGAGCACCTTCGTGATCGCCGCCGTCAACGTCGTCTTCCCGTGGTCAATGTGCCCAATCGTCCCAACGTTTACGTGCGGCTTGCTGCGGTCAAATTTCTCTTTCGCCATAACCTTGTGCCTTAGTAATAACGGTAGATTTTTGCGTACTTCTCACGCAGGCCCTGATCGACTGCCTCAAGCGCGGTCAAGTACAACTCGCGCATCTGGCCCTGGTCGGAAACCGATAGCCCCGCGTACAACTGCCTGGCCGTCTTTCCCGAACGGGCCAACTGCTCATCCAACTGCTCAAAAACGCTCTTGCCGAGAACTTCCTCAAACTGCCGGATCGAAAGATTTTTCCGGTCCAGCTTCTGCAGGAACTGCTCCACACGGTCAGGCGCGAACACGCGTTCTATCGCGCCGCGGAGCAGATCAAACACTGCTTTCTGCTGAACCTCAATGCCTGCCTGCTCAAAACCAGCCTGCGACATTCTGCTTACCCCAACTGCGATATCAAACAACTACAGGCAACCGGCCCGACCATGGTCAACCGATTGCTCTCTTCAAAGTTCTGGAGCCGATGACCAGGATTGAACTGGTGACCTCTCCCTTACCAAGGGAGTGCTCTACCAACTGAGCTACATCGGCCCTGCATGTCTCATCAAACTCTGGAGCGGGAGACGGGAATCGAACCCGCGACCAACAGCTTGGAAGGCTGTGACTCTACCACTGAGTTACTCCCGCTCACTTCGCCCGAGCGCTATCGCTCCGGCGCGTCATCCCGTTGCGAGTCCGCCGCACGCGCTTCCAATCGCTCCCGCTGATGCTGTTTCCACTGGGCCAGCAGCGTCAGCACAACCAGTACGCCCAGAACAGCCAGCGAAAACTCACGCAATGTGGCCGTGAAGTACGGCCCCAGCGGAAGCTGCTGCTTCCCATCGAGCGTCTTCCACTCGACTACACCGATCAGCGCAAACAGCGCCAATGCTCGATACAGACGGCTCATGAAAAATCCTGGTGCACAGGGGTGGATTCGAACCACCGAACTCCGCAAGGGAGGACAGATTTACAGTCTGTTGGCTTTAACCGCTCACCCACCTGTGCACGTCTCGGGAAGGGCTATGCCATGAATCGGTGCGCCAAACGGCGCTCAACAATCATCGCCACCGCTTACCCTAGTCGATCGGGAAACCCGGTGCGGCAGCAATTGCACGCCCCGGACCCAACATTGGTTTCAAAGATCCAGCCCGGCACGTTTTCGACCGAAGCCTTGACGGAGTCGCGAGGTAATTGCGCAGCCAGACTCACGCGCCACTACGTTTGCGTTCCGTGGAGTCCCCGGCAGGCGGCTGCTCGGGGTTACCGGTAGATCCGTTAGGAGTGCGTTCTCTAGAAGAGTTGCCGCTCTAGTTCCCAGCGCTCACCGCGTCTCACGCTTGCACGCAGAAAAGTCCGGGAAGACATGGGATCCGTCCCTGGTACGCCTCCGCTTGCGTACCCGGAAGTCAAACTGGAGCTGGCGAAGGGATTTGAACCCCCGACCCTCTGATTACAAATCAGATGCTCTACCAGCTGAGCTACGCCAGCAATGCTGGAACTCCCCTACCGCATTCAAGTGCAAGGCGTTCCAAAACCTTCCCGGCGTCCGGGACAAAGGTCAAAGGTTAGCACACCGTTCGTCGGGCGTGCAACCAAACCTCCCTCGCACACGGGTACTATCGCGGGTTCCTGCGCTTTCAAAAATCCTCACAGGCTGTCCCGACAGCGCGGATGCTATGATTCAGCATCGAGAATGATTTTACCTGAAAACCCATTTGCTGGCTATTCCAGCCGGCACCGTTCCGATACTGGTCTTGGCCGTAGTGTAAAGGCCGGCCTAAATCCCAGGAGTTCATCGTCCACGCCGGCGGCTGAGCCCGGCATTACCTCGCGATGAAGACCCGCACACGACGCCTGATTGTTGCCCTCTCGGTACTCGCCGTTTTACTCGCCTTCGGTGTGGCGGTATTTCTGCGAAGCCGCGGAGCGCCCGAGGCGGCTCGCCTTCTGCCCGATGGCGACGCCGTAATTTACGTCAACCTCAAGAACATCCGAAGACTGACTGCGTTCACCAACGAACCCGAACCGCAACACGATCCCGACTATCAGCAGTTCATCAATGAGACCGGGTTCGAGTTTGAGCGCGACCTCGATGTCGCCGCGTTCACCGTGCACTTCACCGGTCCCAACAACGAAAAACGCTATTCGGAAATTTTCATCGGACGCTACGACGGCGCGCGCATGTCGGCCTACCTGCACAAGCTGGCGAAATCAGTCGAGCGCTATCGCCAGTTCGACATCTACGACATCCCGGTCGAAAACCGCACAGTGCGAGTCGCCCTGCTTGGTATCGACGAAGCTGCCGTTTCCAACATGGATGACCCCGCGGTAATCCATGGCATGATTGACCGCTACCTGAAGCTGGCGCTGCCATTTGGCGGGCCTTCGCTGGTACGGGAGTACTATCGCCGCGTTCCATTCGGCAGCCTGGTCTGGGGTATTGCGCGTATTCCCGCTTCTCCCAAAGATCCAAGGCAGGCGCGCTCAATGACTCTGCCGGGCGGAATCGACATCTTTGTCCCTTCCGAAAGTGTCATGGTCGCCTCGATGCGTTTCCTTGGCGCCATCCATGCCCGCGCCGAGTTCATTACCCAGTCGGAGGCGGACGCCAAGCAATTTACCAATCAGGCGGGAACGTTCCTTGTGCTCTTCCGCAGTATCGAGGCGAGTGCGCAACTTTCAGGCTCCGATCCCGACGTGAAGGCCGTCTTCGATTCGTTGAAGGTCGAACAGGACAAAAACAAGTCCGTACTCAGCGCCACAATTCCCCTGGGCTTCTTGAAGAAACTTTTCTCCGAGCCTCCGACCTCGCTGGCGCCGCAAAGCGAGCCGGCAACACCTGCTCCGGCCCAGAAAGCAAAACCGAAACCGCCGGCAAAAACGAAAAAGCGTTGAGTCGCCGCAGCGTCATTGGCCCAGAGACACGAACGCCGGAGCGAGTAGCTCCGGCGACTGGACTGTTTACAAGCCCTGATTAGTTATCGATCTTGGCTGCGCTGGCTAGAGTGGTGCGCAGATAGCGGTGCGGATTTACCGGCACATCGTTGATGCGAACTTCGTAGTGCAGGTGAGCGCCGGTTGTGCGTCCGCTTTCCCCAACATATCCGATGATCTCGCCACGCTTGACGTGCTGGCCGGGAGCTACCGCATACGCCGATAGATGGCCGTAGAGAGTCGATATTCCGCTGCCGTGGTCGATCTTCACAGTCCGACCGTAGCCGTTTTCGAAATCAGCAAAAGTCACGATTCCATCGGCTGGCGCAATCACGGGTGTTCCATACCCGGTGGCGATGTCTATGCCGCTGTGGTAAGCACCCTCGCCGTTGAACGGATCAATGCGTTCGCCAAACGAACTGGTGATGCGTCCGGTAACCGGCCATAGCGTTGGAGCGGCAGATGCCCGCACCCAGTCCGCAAGCGAGACGGTGTGCTTGAAACCCATGCCAATGCCGGCGGCGGCAACTCCGCTCATTGCCGATGTCCGCAGGGCATATAACTCAGTCAGAGAGTTCTTGTACTGGTCCGTCTTCACGCCATCCGCGTCAGGCGTCAGCTTGGAGTTCGTCTTCAGCCCGTAAATGGCGGAGACTTCGCCGGCGATGGAGCCGAGCGAGGCGACCTGCACATCTTTTTCCCGCGAAACTTTTTCAAGCTGCGAGTAGCGCGTGCGAAGCTGTTCTTTTTCACTGCGAAGCTCGTTGAAGCGCGAGACTTTCAGCAGCATGCGCGTATAGGAACCCGCCATCCCCGTGATGGTGAACATGCCGATCAGTGCGCCGGCCATGAAGACGTAGAGATAGTGAACGGGAATAGGGATCTTGCGGAGTTGTCCCTCCGCATCACGCGCGACAAAAAGAATATAGAACCGCTTCCGCAATGCTCACTCCAGTGGTTTCTGCGGCCTGCCGGACAAGTGCGCGAATAGATTTGCACTCGTCAATTGGAATTCGGAGGCCTTACTACGGACTTATCGGTCCACAGCGGGGAGGAACCGAATGAGCGACGGTCTTGCTAAGCCGCCTGACTCAGCCCAACTACAAAGGGTTCGACGCCAAACCGTAACAGAGGGGTAATGGAGGTGTCAATCATCCCGAAGGTATCATCCCTGTTATATTTCCCGTTACTGGCCAGTAATCACTTAGTACATATTCTGGCCCAAGCCATCGTACCTCAGTAAGTTACCAGTAAACAGGGTCTCTAATCTGGAGGGAGAACTCCTTTTCTGTGCGTGAAAAAATATCTGGAGGTCGCGGATCGAGATGGGACCAAAGTCCAAAGGCAGCCGCGGATCATCGCGGATTGGCGTGAAGTCAAAAACTAAAGACAGAAGCGCCACGGATGGGTACGGATTGTCACGGATGAAAGGAAAGCGAACGGACTCGTCCTCTTGCTGGGCGAGAGGGATAGGGCACGGAGAGTCGTATGATAGCTACAAGCTATAATAGAGTCATCAGCGAAAGCGCCGACTCCGCCCCGACGGGGCTAGGACGGGGCACCCACAAGGGCTTTGCTGATTGAAAAGTCTTAGCCCGTGCCACCCGACCTGAGAATTAGGAAGCAAAACTGCTATACTCTCCGCGATAAACCCAGCCGGGAGGGGACATGAATGACTTTGCCGCTCGGTTTCGAGAAATGCACGACGAGGAATTGATGATCGCCTATGTGGAACGGAACGAAATGGAGCCACTAGCGCGAGATGCTGTGGAAGTAGAGTTTAAGTCTCGCCGCCTTGACAGTGACGCTGCCATTGCTTTGAAGCGAACGCTAATACTGGAGCGTCAAGAGGCGGAATCAAAGCAAGGTATCTTTACTCGGTTTTTCTTTGGAGCTTGGTTGCGAAGGTGATGGAGCGAACTAGCTCTGGCGAAGGATGGGTAGTGCATTTCGGCGTGCCCAGTTTTGTACCCAGTGACGGCGTGCACTGGCTTGCCTCCGACAATAGTGATGCGTGGCAAACCAGCATGAATACTGATGTATCTCGCTCTATACAAAGTGCTCGAAGTTATTGATTCTGAATTCATGCGGAACTTTTAATCAGTAGGCTGAAGATTCGATTCCTTCCGCACTCGCCACTCTTTTAATGATTTACCCCAACCAAGCCTGCACGGAAGCACTTTTGATGCGGCATTGACAATGCGTACTTTATCGCACACTGTTCCGGAGCGTACGGCACACATACGGCCCACTCATCCGAAAAGCACAAGGCGTCCATTTGACCGCCCTTCCTTAAGACGTTCGTGAAAGGCAATTTCTCAACTGGTGAACCAATCCCACTGCCTTCTGGTCGTCTTGGCAAGTGGTCTGTACTTCTGTACTAGCTCACAGACGATAGCGGAAGCACTATCCTTCAAGATTACAATCTGACTATGTTGAGACCGGATGAGCGGACCGCGTGGAGTGGTTTCCGTGCCGTTGCGCCACGCTTCACGGAAGAATTGCTTGCCAGCGATTGCGATGGCCCAGATCCGCCAGACGTTCTGTGCATCAGTGTGTCGGGCAAGAGAGTAGGCGTAGAACTCACGAAGTGGGTTGAACATGACCAGATCACCAAGAACACGGGACGGAAACGCTTAGAGGATAGCTATCTCAAGATCATCAAGATCGAAAAAGAAACCAGACCTGATGGCATAGGCAAGGTATGCCTGCACGATAAATCGAAGCGCATAAAACCAGAACATCAGGCACAGTTTCGGAGCGAACTGTTCGCGCTCCTTGTGAAAGAGAATGCTACGCCGGACCTGCCCGATGACTGGCAAGGACCGCCAACAGCGGTGCCGTCATGGAACACACCATCAGGCGCTCCAATAAGAGACTTTACAGACTACCCGACGCTCGCACAGTACCTAAACGATGTGTGGATTTTCCCGCGAGAGCGATTTAAGTACTCAGGGGAACCTTGGGTGATGTTCGAGTTGAGTGGTGGGGCGTTCACTCCTGATTGGATGGTGCAGGCAGCTATCGAGCGGATTCGTGACAAGATCAAAAAGTACCAGCGCCTGAACCTTCGCGCAGACCACGCGCTGCAAGAATTCGATTTGGTGTGCTTCTATTGCGATGAAGCCTTGCTGCACAACACACCGTTCCACGGAATCGACTTTGGGTTTCCACATCTGGCTGCGAAGGTGAGAAAAGCTCTCAAACGTGAACCCAAGGTCTTCGACAGAATATTCCTGTTCAATCCCCACGAGAGGAGGCAGGTGATTCAGGTGTACTCGGCGTCTTCCAGATCAGCGCTCCTGTGGGGTATCGTTGGAGCCTGCATCGCGGTCGGCCTTGCGGTGTTTTGGCTCACTCGATAATCGTGTCAAAGGGATATGCGTGGCCCGAGCCACCCGCTGAACCTCCCCACCCTTTCGCGCACTGCACGCAAAAATGGTAAGGCACAATCGTTTATAGTAGAGCTACCTTGTCTATCACTGAACATCATCTTGTGGACCGCATTCGCAGTCAGTCATTGGCGAGCCTGCCGAAGCGGCGCTCGGGCGCGGGCAGTGTGCTGGTTGGCATTGGCGACGACTGCGCCGTGCTGAATATTCCCAGCGGATACGAGACTCTGGTGACGACCGACTTCAGCCTGGAGGGAATTCACTTCCGGCGCGAGTGGCATTCGGCGGACACCATTGGACACCGGTGCCTGACGCGCGGTTTGAGCGACATCGCGGCGATGGGCGGCGAACCGGTGGCGGCATTTCTCTCGCTGGCCGTGCCGGCGGAGACCTCACAGCGCTGGATCGATCAGTTCATTGTGGGCATGTTGCGCCTGGCCAAGCGTTTCGGCGTCACGCTGGCCGGTGGAGACATAGCGCAGTCTCCCAATGGCGTGCTGGCGGATATCTCCGTGGTTGGCTCGGTGCCGGCGGGTAAGGCGATTCTGCGTTCCGGTGCTCGACCGAGCGACCGAATTTTTGTTACCGGAGAACTGGGCGCTCCGATTGCGTTGCTGGAAGAGATGTTTGCCGCACCCAAGCGAAAGTTCCGTCCGGCATCATACCCGGCACACTTCTATCCGCAGCCGCAAGTGGAGGTGGGACGTTATCTCCGCGAGAAGGGAATTCCGAGCGCGATGATCGACATCAGCGACGGACTTTCCACGGACCTGGCACGCATTTGCGAGGAGAGCGGAGTGGGCGCCGTGATCAGCGCCAACGCCGTTCCGGTGGCATCGCTGGGAAGGCATGAAGTGGATTTGCGCCACGCGCTGCACGGCGGCGATGAGTATCAACTGCTGTTTACGGCTCCGCTGAAGCGTCGCGTGCCAAACGTGATTGCGGGTGTGCCGGTCACGCTGATTGGTTACATCGACGAGAGCGGCGAGTTGGCGATTGAACACGAGAACGGCTACACCACCGAACTCGAACCGAAGGGCTGGGAACATTTCTCCGCCGGCGCCAAGAACAAGGTTCGCACGACGCGAAAATAGGTCGTCGGTCGCTAGTCGATGGTCGTCCGCTAACACGACAACGGGACGTTCGCAAAGAAGCGAACTGTGCGCGAGAAGGATAGCGCGGCTCGGAGTCAAACGCGAGACGGCTGTTCCTTCCCCCCGGGGTTTCGATGTATGCTTCACGGCATGTACCGCCGTGCCCTCCTCTTCCTGCTGTTGGCCACCACCGTCGCCGCGCAACAACCATCCGCACCGGCGCACGCCACACCTCCGCCGTCGTTTGACCAGTTGGTTGCGGACGCGCAGCAGGCGCTTCCTCCGTTCGAAAGAATCGCGCAGATGAAGCGGCCGGACCTGGTGCAGGTGAATTCGATCGATCCCTCGATCAAGGTGAATTTCCCGCTCGCCACAGCGAACAACTTCCTGCACACGCCGATTTATCACAGTCCCAAGGCATACCTGGAGCGGCCCGCGGCAGAGGCCCTGGTGAAAGCCAGCCAGGAGTTGCGCAAACTGGGATACGGTTTGATGATTTACGACGCCTACCAGCCATGGTGGGTAACGAAGCTGCTGTGGAGCGCGATGTCTCCGCAATATCGTCAGTTCCTCGGTGACCCCACGGGGGGAACCATCCAGAACCGCGCCTGCGCAGTGGACCTGACACTCTACGATGTGAAGACGGGACTTCCGGAGCCGATGCCGAGCGCCTATGACGAACTGAGCGAGAAGGCATCACCAAGCTACCAGGGCGGCGACCAGCAGGCGCGACTGAACCGCAGTCTGTTGATCACGACCATGCAGAAATATGGCTTCACGGTAAGTCCGACGAGGTGGTGGCACTTCGAATATAAGGACTGGCAGAAATATCCGGTGCTGAATATCGGCTTCCAGGATGTTCCGCCGCCACAGACCAACGATCCGTGCGTGTGCCAGGATCCGGTTCCAATTTCCACTCCGGACGCGCCGTACACGGAAGAGGCGCGCAAGGCCCGGATCAGCGGAACGGTGAGCTCGTGGATGTTCCTCGGGGCGGACGGAATTCCGCGGCAGATCATCGTCTTCAAACCGCTTGGACATGGCCTGGATCAGAAGGTGATCTCGACGCTGATGAACTGGCGATTTGAGCCGGCGAACCTGGACGACAAGCCAATTCCACAACTGCTCTCAATCGACTCCGACTTCCACTATCACCCGGGATTCAACGGCGATGCGCCGACAGCAAAACCGGCTCCGCCGTCGAAGAAGCGAACGCTACCAACAAAGAAGTAACGGCGAAGAGGATCAGCGCGCGGTGTCCACGTTGGCGCGAATGCAGCGCGCATGGTGCGCCGGGCCCACGGGGTCGAGCGACGGCAGGGCGCGCGTACACTCGGTGATCCTGATGCCGCAACGCGGCTCGAAGGCGCATCCGGGCGGAAGGCTGGCGATGGATGGCACCGTGCCCTCGATGGTGCGCAAAGCAGAGTGCCGGTCGGTGGCCAGCGTGGGTACGGAAGTGAGCAGTCCACGCGTGTAGGGATGCGCGGGGTGAAGAAATACTTCGCGGGACGGACCTGTCTCGACGATGGAACCTGCGTACATCACGGCAATCCGGTCGCTGACCTGCGACACGACCGCCAGGTCGTGCGAGATGAATAGCATCGCCAATCCAAAGCGCTTGCGAAGCTCGGCGAGTAGTTCGAGGATCTGCGCCTGCACGGTGACGTCGAGCGCCGTGGTGGGTTCGTCGGCAATGAGCAGCGCGGGGCGGTTGACGATGGCCATGGCAATCATCACGCGCTGGCGCTGTCCGCCGGAGAGTTGATGCGGGTAGTTGCGCGCGCGCTGTTCGGCGTCGGGGATGGCAACATCGTGCAAGGCCTGCACGGCCCGCTCCCACGCCTCACGTTTGGAAACTCCGCCGTGAGCCGTGGCGGCCTCGGCAACCTGTTCCCCGACGCGCATGACGGGATTCAGCGCCGTCATCGGCTCCTGGAAAATCATGGACGCGCGCGCACCGCGCAACTGCTGCATCTCGCGCGGGCTGGCCGCCAGTACATTGCGGCCTTCGAAAACAATGCTGCCGCTGGCGCGCGCCTGTGGAGGCAGCAGGCGCATCATCGCCAGCGACGTAACCGATTTGCCGGAGCCTGATTCTCCAACCAACCCGAGCACCTCTCCGGCGGCGATCGAAAAACTGACATCGCGCACGGCGACCAGGGGGCCGCCATTGGCAGGGAATTCGACCGTCAGATGCTGGACGTCAAGCAGCGAAGCCATGCGGCTATCGTAACAACTTTCCGGGAGCCGCACGGCGGATTGTGGCGCGCGCAATGTGAATCGACAAGTATGGTTCCATGGGGTCCGCATGGGCACGATTGCTGGCTTGTAATTCACAAATAGGTATTGAAGCGCCGCTCAAGTCTTGGCATGATGTCGGCCACCATGACGCAAGCGCCCGCTCACCCGCTGCTCTCGAAGCACCGCATCGAGGCCCTTAGTGATGGCGTGTTCGCCATCGCCATGACGCTGCTGGTGCTGGAGATCAAAGTGCCGGACCTGCCGCGCCACGCGCCGAGCTCTGCGATCTGGCAGGGATTGGGATCGCAGTGGGCGGTGATCTTCGCCTTCGTGATGACGTTCGTGCTCGCCGCAGTCTTCTGGTCGTCGCAGCACATGATGCTGAACGCGTTGGCGCATCTGACGGCGCCGCTGCTGGTGATGAATTTGTTCCTGCTGATGTTCGTTTCGCTGCTGCCCTTCTCGACGGCGATGTTGGGACACTTCGTCAGCTCGCCGGTGGCAATCGCGATCTATCTGGTCAACCAGCTTGCCATCAGCGGCGGCGTGGGCGCGCAGATGCTCTACGGCTTGCACCAGAAGCTGATCGCGGAAATGGACCCGCATCGGTTGCAAAGGCTGAAAGCCCGGGTATACGCCGTGCCCGTGGGGTGCGTGGCCGCGCTGGGCTTTGCGGCGATTGCGCCTCAGTACGCTTTTCTTGGCTTCGCGCTGGTGATTGTCGCCGTGCGCCTGTGGGTAAAGCGAGGGGCACGGCCCGCGCCGGAACCGCGTCGCTCTTGACGCTCGCGTTATAATCCGGGCCACCTATGCCCAAATCAAAGTCCTCGCTGGATCGCCGCAACTTCCTTGCCGTCACCACCCGCATGGGCCTTGCCACCACGCTGCTCCCGGGCGTGCTGTGGGCGATGGCCGAAGAGCACAAGAAGATCACCAAGGAGATGATCGGCCAGGCGGCTGAGATCGCCGATGTGGATATTCCCGACGCAGATAAAGACATGATGCTGGAGGCGCTGAATGAAGCGGTGAAGGATTACGACGCCGTCCACGCGCTGCATCTGGCCAATGGCGTCGAGCCTGCCATCCTTTTCAACCCCGTGCTGCCGGGAATGAAGATCGACTTCCCGAGGCGGCCGCCACGACTGTCGCGCGTGGCCGTGCCGGCTGCGCCGAAAAATATTGAGGACGTCGCTTTCTACAACGTGCGGCAATTGGGAGAACTGGTGCGCACGAAGAGGGTGTCTTCGGTGGCGCTGACCGAGATGTATCTACAGCGGTTGAAGCGCTATGACCCGATCCTGAAGTTCGTCATCACGCTGACAGAGGATCGTGCGATGGCGCAGGCGAAGGAAGCCGATCGCGACATCGCCGCCGGAAAATATCGCGGGGCGCTGCATGGACTGCCATGGGGCGCGAAGGATCTGCTGGCCGTGAAGGGCTATCCAACGACGTGGGGGGCGGGCGGATTCGAGCACCAAGTGATCGACGAAGACGCAACCGTGGTGCAACGGCTGGATCGCGCCGGAGCGGTGCTGATCGCCAAGCTGACGATGGGTGCGCTGGCCATGGGCGATGTGTGGTTCGGCGGTACAACGAAAAATCCGTGGAAGACCGATCAGGGCTCGAGCGGATCGTCGGCCGGTCCGGCCTCGGCGACGGCGGCAGGATGCGTTGCCTTTTCGATTGGCACGGAGACACTAGGTTCGATCTCGTCGCCCTCGACGCGCTGCGGTGATACGGGACTGCGTCCGACGTTTGGCCGCGTGCCGCGCACCGGGGCCATGGCGCTCAGTTGGAGCATGGACAAGATTGGGCCGATCTGTCGCGCGGTGGAAGACTGCGCTGTGGTGCTGCAAGTGATTCACGGTCCCGATGGACACGATGGCACGGTGCACGATATTCCATTCACGTGGGACGCCGGGCTGGACATTCATTCGCTGCGCATCGGCTATCTCAAGGACGCGTTTGAGGAAGTTCCGAAGGCCCCATCGGCGGCGGAAGACACTCCGCAGAGAAAACAGTTCCGCGAGATGCGCGTGGAGCAGATGAAATACGACAACGCCGCGCTCGACGTTCTGCGGAATAAACTCGGGCTGAAGCTGATTGAAGTGAAACTGCCGGAGTTTCCCTATCAGAACCTGTTGCCGATCCTCAGCGCCGAAGCGGCGGCGGCATTCGATGAACTGACACGCAGCGGTCGCGACAAGTTGCTGACCGCGCAAGGCAAGAACGACTGGCCGAATACCTTCCGCGCCGCACGCTTCATTCCCGCCGTGGAATACATCAACGCCAACCGTGCGCGCACGCTCGGCATGGAGAAGATGGCGGATATATTCAAACAAGTCGATGTAATCGTGGCTCCGACGAACGGCAGCCCGCAGTTGATCATCACCAACCTGACGGGACACCCGGCGGTGATTCTGCCGGACGCGTTCCGTCCGGACGGAACGCCCACGAGCCTGACGTTCCTCGGCAACCTCTTCCGCGAAGATCAGGTTGCAGCCGTGGCCAAGGCGTACCAGGACGCAACGGACTGGAACCTGCGACACCCGGAGAAGATCGAGGCGGCGCCGGAAGTAAAGAAGTAGCCCGAAGAAAGAAAGTGGTCCAAGAAATAAGCCCGGTGGATGCCGGGCTTATTTGCTTGATGACAGATTCTCTTACAACTCTTTCGCCCGCTTCAGCCGTGCTACCGTGCGTTCGCGTCCGAGGTTGACCATGACGGCGAAGAGTGACGGAGCCACGGCCTGTCCGGTCAACGCGACGCGCGAGCCGTTGATAAGCGCTCCGGCCTTCACGCCTTTTTCCGATGCGAAATCGCGCAGCACCTGTTCGGTGCTCTGCTCGGTGAACTCGGCAGTCGTCTCGTAGCGCGACGCCAGTTCGACCAGCATCTCGCGCACCGCCGGGTCCTTGAGAAACTTCTCGACCGCGGCGGGGTCGTTTTCATAAGTGTCACTGAAGAACGCACGGAACGATCCAGCAAAATCTTTCAGGCTGCGGGCGCGCGATTTCACCAGTTCGATGGTGGCGACGAGTTGTGCGGCGTCGGCAGTCCCAGGCACCAGTCCGGCTTTCTTCCACTCTTCTTCCACCAACGGCAGCAGTTTTTCCGATGGGTAGGCGCGGATGTATTCGGTGTTGAACCAGTCGAGCTTGGCGCGATCAAAGACGGCGTTGGAGTGCGCGATGCCATCAAGCGAAAAGAGTTCGATGAGTTCGCGGTCGCCGAGCACTTCCTTGCTGGAGTCCTTGGGTGTCCAGCCAAGCAAGGCGAGGAAGTTGCGGAAGGCTTCCGGCACAATGCCTTCGTCGCGATAAGCCATGACGCTGGTGGCGCCGTGACGCTTGGAAAGACGCGTCTTGTCCGGCCCGAGAATGAGCGGCACATGCGCGAAGATGGGGCAGGGCACGCCGAGCGCCTCGTAAAGCATCTTCTGCTTGGGCGTGTTGGAGAGGTGATCGGCTCCGCGCAGGATGTGGGTCATGCGCATGTCGATGTCGTCGGCCACGACGGAGAGGTGATACGTCGGCACGCCGTCCGAGCGGAGCAGCACGAAGTCCTCGATCTCCTCGTTCTGGAACTCAACCTTGCCGAAGACGGCGTCATCGAAGACGGTCGATCCGTGTTCCGGCACCTTGAAGCGGACGGCCGCAGGCTCACCGGCCTGCTTGCGACGGGCAGCCTCGGCCGGATCGATCTTGCGGCAGGTTTCCGGATACATGGGGGTGCGGCCTTCGTTGGATGCCTTGGCGCGATAGTCGTCCATCTGCTCCTTGGTGCAGAAGCAGTAATAGGCATGGCCGTTGGCGACCAGTTTTTCAGCCGCGCGGGCATAGAGGTCCATGCGCTGCGACTGGTAGAACGGGCCTTCGTCCCAGGTGATGCCAAGCCAGCTCAGCCCTTGCAGGATGCCGTCGACCATTTCAGAGGTGGAGCGCTCAAAGTCCGTGTCTTCAATGCGAAGGATGAGTGTTCCGCCGACATGCCGGGCATAGAGCCAATTGAAGAGTGCGGTACGGGCTCCCCCGACGTGGAGGTATCCGGTGGGCGAGGGCGCAAACCGGACACGCACGCCTCCGGTGGTGGACGAAAGCGGGGTTGGGGAGGGGTTGGACGAAGAATTCTGGCTGAAATCTGACATAGGGGACGTTTCCAAGTTGTGCAAAAAGATGATGTTACGCGTTTCAGCGGCAGGGCGGCAAGGGAGGCGGCGGGTCGTCCTGACCCGAAAAGGTGCAGGCTCTAACAGTAAAATCGCGTTGTCACCAGACTAATAATTGACGTAAGTGCGCGAAAACAATATATTTTGGCCACTGTGTTACGGATTTATCTCCCCTTGTCGTCATCGAAAACATGAGCATCCCAGTTCCAGGTAGCGTTCTCGTTCCCGGCAGTGCGGCACTGGTCTTCCTGCTGGTGGTTAGCTATCTATATCGCCAGGCGCGGGAGATGCAGTTCCGGCTGTGGCAATTTGTATGGGGTGCATACCTAGGTTACTTCCTGTTTATCTCCATCGATAACATAAGCCCGTGGTGGGGTTGGTTAGCCCTGGGCAGAATACTGATTGTCGCGATGGCTACGCTGTTGCTGGTGTCGAGTCGCGTCCTGCAAGGAGCGGTGCGCGTAACGCCGCGCATGATGGAATTGGGTATGGCGGTAGTGGGTTCGCTGTGGGCGGTGGCAGGAGTGGCTCCATGGACCGCCCGGACAGTTGACGCGCTGGTCGTCGTACCGGAGATTGGCTTTGCGGCGCTGTTGTTGTTCGTTGCGTGGCGTTTCTACCGCCTGGGACGCGTGCGCGACTCCGTGGGATTCCGGCTCTTCTCATTCTCGTTGTGCCTCTGGGCCGCCCTGCTCAGTACGCGCCAATTCCACAGCATTGAGAGTTCGCTGGCGGAGTTGGCGGGCGTGTTCAGCGTGATTCCCGAGATCCTGCTTGGGCTCTCGATGGTCATGGCGATTGTGGAGTACGAGCGCGGGATGATCCAGGAAAACGCCCTGGCACTCTCCACGCTGGATGCGGACACGACACGGGCGCTTACCGCGGAAGAAATCGCACCGGCCGTGGGGAAGCTGCTGGAACGAGTGATGCCTGCGGCCAAGGTGCAAAGCGCGCTGATCTGGATTGACGATCCGCTGCGCAGCATTCTGCCTGCGGTCCATCGCGGCTTCTCCGGATATCTGCCGCTGCATTTGCAGAGGCCGGAACTGGGGGACGCCATCTCCAAGGCCTGCTATCGCCGCGGCGGCATTGCCACCATTCGTTCAGTGGTCGCCATGGAGCGCCTGGTGGGGCAACAAAGCGAACAGGGATTGGAAGAGCTGAAAAGCGCTCTACTGCGCGAGGATGTAAGGGCCTTCACGGCCATCAGCATGGAAGGCCGCCAGCGGCAGATTGGATTCGTGCTTCTGCCGCATCCGCAAACACGCACCTTTGGCGCGGGCGAACTTCGCGTACTGCTCGGACAGGCAAAGCAGATCAGCGCGACGCTCGATAACTACGTGCTGATGCACGAGACGCAGCGGCGCACGCGCGAGCACGAGATGCTGACGCAAATCGGCCAGGTTGTGAGCTCGCGGCTCGATCCTGACGAAGTCCTGAAAGCAATCCACAAGGAACTGGCACGCCTGTTCGACACCAGCAGCTTCTACGTCGCCTTCGCCGACGGTAACGATATTCGATACGAGTTCGAAACCGTGGATGGCGCGGTGCAACCGAAGCGGTCGCGTCCGTCGGCAAGTGGACTGGCCGAGTACATCCTTCGCACTGGCGACCCCATGCTGCTGCGTTCGGAGATTCAGCAGGTAAAGAAAGATCTTGAGTTGAGCGACGAAGACAATCGCGTGAAGTCGTTCGTCGGCGTTCCCATCAAGATGGGCGACCGGACTGCCGGTGTTATCTGCGCGCAGAACTTCGAGCGCGAATTCGTTTACGAACAGCGCGACCTGGTCATGCTGCAGACGGCGGCAGGACAACTGGCGGTTGCACTGGAAAACGCGCTGCTCTATTCAGAGGCGAGCCGACGGGCGCATTACCTCACGTTTCTCAACAATATTGCGAGCATCGCCATCTCCAGCCAGGGTTCCGACGAGATGCTGGAGCAGATCGTCCGGGAGATTCAGCGCAACTTCGAGTTCGATCACATCGGCATCGGCGTGATCGATTACTCGGCGAAAGATGTGGAAATCAGGGCTGAGGCGGGAACGACGGCGCAACTGCTGGGCAAGCGCATCCCGCTTGGCGTCGGCATCATGGGACGCGCGGCGCGCACGGAAGATACCGTGCTCGTCCAGAACACGAGCGACGAACGGCTCTTTGGATTACTGCAAGACTCGCGCTCGGTAGTGTGCATTCCGCTGAAGTACGGCGACACGTTGCTTGGCCTGCTCAACGTGGAGAGCCGCAAGGAAGGCGCGTTCGAACCGCAGGACGTCCTGCTGCTGAACACACTGGCCGACCTGCTGGCCACCGCGCTGCACAACGCCCTGGTCTTCCAGAAAATGCAGCAGCAGTCGATTACGGACAGCCTGACCGGAATCAAGACGCGGCGATTTTTCCTGGAAGCGTTGCAGTCGGAATGGAAGCGCGCTTCGCGTTCGGGACGTCCGTTCTCCGTGGTGCTGCTTGACCTCGACAAGTTCAAGGAAGTAAACGATACCCTGGGTCACCTGGAAGGAGACCTGGTGATTGCGCGCGTGGGGCGCCTGTTGGAGCAGAAATGCCGGCAGTCAAACGTGGTGGCGCGCTACGGCGGCGATGAGTTTGTCGTCCTGATGCCGGAGACGGGCGTGGAGCAATCGCTGATCCTCTCCGAGCGTTTACGGGTGTGGATCGCCACCGACCCGATGCTCAGCGAGCGGCACATCACAGGCAGCTTTGGAGTGGCAAGCTTCCCGTTGCACGGCGCAACGGTGAACGACATCATCCGCGTCGCCGATGCGGGCATGTACGTCAGTAAGCACGCCGGCGGAAACCGCGTCTCCACCGCCGAAGCCGTCAACGAAGACGATATGCTGGTGACGCATCGTCAACACATGCTTGCGTTTATCGATGGGTTCCTGCACCGCGATAATCTCACTCCGGAGAGCGCCGGTGAACTGGTGTCGACGCTGCAAAAGTTCAGCACATCGCTCGACGAGTCGGCAGCGCGCGAACTCCTGCTGGAAGCCGTGCGCAGCTTGAATCACTCCACCGAACTGCGTGACTCGCGCAACGGATCGCACGGCGAACAGGTCGCCGTCTATGCGGAGATTATCGGCAGGAAGGCCGGCCTCTCTGCCTCCGACCTGGAAGACCTGAAGCATGCCGCCCGAGTGCACGATGTTGGAAAGGTGCTGCTGCCGGCGCGCGTCTTTAATAAGTCCGGGATGCTTTCGGCCGAAGATTTCCGCCTGCTTTCCATGCACCCCATGGCGGGAGCCGCCATCCTGGAAATCGTGCCCGGCTGGGAACAGGTACGAGACTGGGTGCTTCATCACCACGAGAACTTCGACGGGACGGGGTATCCCGACGAGTTGAGCGGTAGTCAGATTCCGCTCGGCGCACGCATCCTGACCATCGCCGATAACTACGTCAAGCTGACCTCGGACGACAGCTATTCGCCAGCGAAGAGTTCCATGCAGGCATTGAGCGAAATGGAAAACGAGAGCGGAACACAATTCGATCCCGCGCTACTCGCCATGCTGGTGGAACATGTGCGCGGGGCGAGTCCGGCAAGAGCGGCGCACGAATAGCGCAGAGCACGGTTACCGGCTAAATCAGATCTTCTCCAGCAGCACCACGGCGTGCGCGATGCAGGCGTTTTCGGTGCCTGTGCCCTCGGGAGTTTTCGCCTTGATGCCGACGCAGGATGGCTCCACCTTGAGCAGCTTCGCCACGCTCGCCTGCAACTGCTTGGCGTGCGGACCAATCTTGGGCGACGAAAGAACCAGCGTCGTGTCGGCATTCACCACGCGATAGCCAGCCTTTTCGATGTGCCGCATCGCCTCTTCCAGAAAGATGACGGAGTTCGCGCCCTTCCACTTCGGATCGGAGGGAGGAAACAGGGAGCCGATATCGCCCGAGCCCACGGCGCCGAGCAACGCATCGGTCAACGCGTGCAGCAGAACGTCGCCATCGGAGTGTCCCGCCAGCCCCTTGTCATGATGCAGTTCGACACCGCCAATCTTTAGCGGCACGCCGGGAAAGAATTCATGCGAGTCGTACCCGTACCCAATTCTCATACCCCTAATACCTCTGCCACGGATTGGCACGGAATTTCACGGTCCGACATCTTGCTTGTTTTAATCCGTGTAGATCCGTGGCAATCCGTGGCAATTCTTTATCTTTTCTCTTGCGCCGCGAAGAACTCTGCCAGTTCCAGGTCAGCGGGCGTAGTGATTTTCATATTGCGCGGCGAACCCATCACCACGTGCACATCCTGTCCGGCGCGTTCCAGCAGGGAAGATTCGTCGGTTCCGAGGAAGCCCTCGGCTGTTGCCTCGTCGAAAGCTTTCTTCAGGATGGCATAGCGGAAGCCTTGCGGTGTTTGCGCCTGCACAATGTGTTCGCGCGGAATTGTTGACATGATGCGTGCGCCGTCCGAGGTTCGCTCCACCTGCTTGATGGTGTCGATGGCGGGCACACCGGCGATGGCCGCACCGTATTTCTGCGTGGCTTCGATCACGCCCTGTATGGTTTCCTTGTCGACGAACGGGCGCACGGCGTCGTGAATCAGGACGATGTCGTCCGGGGCGGCGGGCAGCGCATTCAGCGCGCTTGCCACTGACTGCTGGCGATGTTCGCCGCCTTCCACAAGGTTCACCCCGGTGAGTCCGGCTTGTTGTAGTTCTGCCGTGAACGCTTCGGCTTCACTCTTGCGCATGGCGACCCAGATGGCTTCCTTGGCCACGCAGGAGGCGAACTTGCGGAGGGTATGGATAAGGATGGGCACGCCACCCAGTTCAACGAATTGCTTGGAGCGCAGTTTGCCCTGCGCGGTGGCGGAGACGGAACCCATGCGGGTTCCGAGACCTGCGGCGGGAATAATGACGAATACCTTCATAAAGGGTTTGCAGTATATAGGCCGCACTCGGCGGAATTCAAATCGGCTGCCGTCTTCCGACACGAAAGCCCGGCATATGCGCCGGGCTCCGAGCAGGCTTTCCGGCTAGCCCTCGTTAGTGGTGCCGCCGTTGGTAGTGGTCGCTCCCGAGGCGGATGAGTTCGAGCTACCGTGGCCAGTGGGCGCTCCCCCCTGATCCGGCAGCATGGTCGGCTGCGGGTTGCTCTTGCGCTGATCGGTCGGACGCGGTTCGGGACGGGCCATGCCGCTCATGCCGCGCTCGTCGAATTTGCCGAAGATCATCTTGCCGGCCGTGGTTTGCAGCACGCTGGTCACGGAGATGTCGACGGTTTTGCCGATCATCTTGCGCGCGTTGTCCACCACGACCATGGTGCCATCGTCGAGGTACGCCACGCCCTGGTTGTACTCCTTGCCGTCCTTCAGGATGAAGACCTTCATGGTCTCGCCCGGCAGCACGATCGGCTTCAGTGAGTTCGCCAGTTCGTTGATGTTCAGCACGTCGACGCCGTGCAGTTGCGCTACCTTGTTCAGGTTGAAATCGTTGGTGACGATCTTTCCCTCGTAGAGCTTGGCCAGTTCAATCAGCTTCATGTCCACTTCGCGCACGGCCGGGAAGTCATCTTCCACGATCTGCACCTGCAGGGCGGTGATCTTCTGTATGCGTTGCAGAATGTCGAGTCCGCGCCTGCCGCGATTGCGTTTCAGCGAGTCGGCAGAGTCGGCCACCAATTGCAACTCGCGCAGGACAAACGAAGGGATGGTCAGGATGCCGTCGAGGAATCCGGTTTCCGCCACGTCGGCAATGCGACCGTCGATGATCACCGAGGTATCGAGGATCTTGTAGCTCTTCTTGGTTTGCTTTTCGCCGCCAAAGATGCCGCCGAGCGCCGAAAGGTTCAGCAGGTCTCCCTTGGCCGCGCCCACCGCCAGGCCGACATAGGCCATCAGCAGCATGACGAACAGTTGCAGGAAGCTCTGCAGGTTGCTCTCATGTACGCTGGTGCGGATCACTTGGCTGAACAGGTATGCGCCAAGGATGCCGAGAACGCTGCCGATTGCCGCTCCGATCAGCCGTTTCAGGCTGACGTGTCGCAGCCGCGTCTCGAAGAGAATGACGGCCGCCCCAAGCAGCACGCCGATTCCTGCATCTACTCCGTGCCCGAACCCGAATGGCTCCAGGAAGTAGCATGCGAGTCCGACGATCAGAACGAATATTGTCCGTATGATGCCCAAATCCAAGGGACCTCCTGCGAGGGCCCATGCCTGTAAGATCCCCGGTATCTCCGTGGTATGAGATCGCTACAAGTACGGCCCCGTGACACCGTCCGAGTTTGGCGGACGAACTGACGTATCGCGGAGCAAAGAACAAATGAAAAAACGCCCCGCGTTGCGGCACCCCAAGCGGTACCGCTTTACAGCTAAAAGTATGCGGAAGTATATACCAGCCACTCAACTTCTGACTGCCCAATGATTTCAAAGGGGAAATTACCCTGCCGGTTATCACACAAGTAATCAACCTGTGAGCGTTTCTCATTGACCGAAACCGCGATCCACGGCACCTTTGGTACTGTCGCAGGGAGATAGAGTGACATTTACCAATACTCTGCGACGAAAGATCGATTTTGGCCGCCCCGCAAGGGGTAGATGAGCGGCCAAGTTCTCCCAGGAGTTCGGGAGACTGGGAACCGGCGCACATTCTCGGGGGAGATTAGCGCCGGTTTTTCGTTTCTGGACCCTGCAAACCGCAAACCTCCCGCAGTTCCGATTCGGCCCCTCATATCCTCTGACTGCATTCCCGTCGTATCCGTTGCTCTGGCAAATTTGCGTTTTGGGGGTACAATCGCGCGCATGAAAGCCATCATAGTTACGGACATCAGCGGCCCAGAGGGATTGCAGTTCCGCGAAGTCCCCGAGCCTGTCCCCACCAAAGACGACGTGCTGGTTAAGGTTGAAGCCGTCGGCGTGAACTTTGCTGATGCGATCGCGGCCCAGGGAAAGTACCCGGGCGGTCCTCATCCGCCGTTTATTTCCGGACGCGAGTTTGCCGGCAGAGTGGTCGGCACCGGCGAACGCGTCATGGGATACGCACAGGCGGGCGCCTGCGCTGAGTACATCGCCGCGTCGCGCAACATGATCTGGCCGCAGCCGACGCCGTGGACGTCCATACAGTCCGCCGCGTTTCCGGTGAACTACTTCACCGCCTGGCTTGCCTACTGGAAGGCCGGACTGGTGCCGGGAATATCGTCTCCCGATCCTTCTCCCACGTCGAATTCGGCGCGCAAGCGCGTGCTCATCCACGCCGCGGCTGGCGGCGTTGGCACGGCTGCCGTACAGCTCGGCAAGATCATGGGCATTGAGACCTTCGGCACGTCTTCGTCCGACGACAAGTTGGCGCGCTGCGTCGCCCTCGGACTCAACCACCCCATCAATTACACGCATGAGGACTACGAGAAACGCATCGCGGAACTGACCAACGGCGAAGGCGTCGATGCCGTCTTCGACAGCCTGGCGGGAGAACACACGGCGCGCAGCCTGCGCTGCTGCGGATTCCTCGGCAGGGTCATCATGTTCGGCAGCGCCAGCGGCGAGCGTCCCA
>JAJXZT010000070.1 GCA_021779935.1 Acidobacteriota bacterium | reverse complement strand
ACAAACACCAGCGAGGCCGGCGAAACATAACGCGGATTCGCCTTATCGTAGATATAGGGAAACGGCGAAGTGCAACCCGCGAAGTCCTGGCAATCGGTCGAGTAAATATGCTGCAGGCTCACGACGTGCGTGAATGCGTTGGTCTCGCGGAGAGCGAATGGCTGATTATTCTGAGACAGCATCCACTCATTCCCGGAGATGGTGTCGAAGAATAATCCAGCACCTCCGTGGAAGACAGTTCGGCCATTGTTATATGGGTCGAACGCAAAGCCTACGCGCGGCGAGAAGTGGTTATAGTTCGTGTCGACGCCACCGGCAGGAACGCCCGGATCCCCCGGAAAAAGCTGTCCCAGCATGGCGTTGGGTGAGACTGTCGACTGCACGCCAGGCTCAAAGATGGCAATGCGGCGCTGGGTATCGGTAGGCGCCGTCTGCACGTCGTAGCGCAGTCCAAGATTCAGTGTCAACTGGGGAAATACGCGCCAATCGTCTTGTGCGAAGAACCCGTAGTTCCAATAATTTTCGTTGGCATCGTCTGGCGAATCCTGACTCATGGTGTTCGGATGGCCGATGAGAAAGTCCGCCATCGCAACGCCAGTCCTCGTGTAGGTCGCTTGTCCCGACGCCGTGCTTGGAACCGTCTGGCTGGTAAACGAAAAGACTCCGTAATTGTTCAGAAGAGTTTCAAGCCGATCCTTTTCCAGATAGACCTCTCCGCCGATATTGATCGTATGCCGCCCTCTGGTCGTGCTTAATACGTCGCGCAATCCGTAGATGTTATCGCCCGCCAGCGGCCCGCTAATCGCGTTTGCCAGCGTGAAGAAATTAGCGACGCTTATACTGGGCAGGGACGGCGTTCCCTGCACATTAATGTCAGAACCATAGGCGGATAGTGTCTCCGCAGGATTGCTGATGCGTCCGGCCAGCATGCGCGAGAAATTAATCCATACCTGATTCACCGTCCGTGGCGTCACGGTCCAGACATCGCTGGCGTTGCCGTTCTGCTGGCGGAAAGCATAGTCCGAAAGCGCCCATCCGGGCAGCGAGCCTCCCGGTGGCAGCTCAATTTGCGACCCGTTGGCTTGAAAGTAGGACAGCGTTACACGATGGTTTGTGAAGGCCTGTAAGTCGCCTTTGATAAGAAACTCATTGTTCGACTGGGGAAGCCCCTCGTTTCCCACAAAGCGATTATCCGGTGTGGGCCGGTTGGGAGATGGCAACGGAACATTCTTCGCCAGTACGGCTGCCGCGACCGGATCGGGGTTGTAGTTTGGATCCAGATCCAGGCGGTTTCCAGGCACTGGCTGATGGGTCACCGGATCGCACACAATGAACCGTCCCCCATAGGTCGTATTTGACTTGTCCGTGGCGGAGAGGGTGGTCGAGCAGGCCTTCAGGCCCAACGCGAGCGTCGTCGCGGTGGGAAGATTTTCAGAAAAATTGCCGAGCCGTTGCAAGGCGTCGGGTACGACCGTATTGAAGTTGTGCGGTGTGATCTCCCGCAGTCCGCCATAGCTGCCGAAGAAGAACAATTTGTTCCTCACAACGGGCCCACCCACCGTAGCTCCGAATCGATTAATATGTTGCGGGGTTCTCGTCGTTTGCAGATAGCTGTCGGAATTGAAATTCGTCTCCTGGTGGAACTCGAACACAGATCCATGAACCTGGTTTGTTCCGGACTTGGTCAGAACCGAAACCACACCCGCTCCGGTGCGGCCATACTCTGCACTGAAGTTGCTGGTCTGCACATCAAACTGGTCGATCGCGTCCGGGTTCGGAATAAAATTTCCCGTGTCGCGGATGCCGGTCATGTTCAGACCACCGTCCAGGTAGTACGTTACCTGCCCCACCAGATTGTCTGAAGAACCATTGATGATCACATGTTCCATGGGCAGCCCGATTGAGTTTTCGTTCTGCACGCTCTGCACGCCGGCCGTAAGCGACAGTAGCTGGTAAGCATCGCGACTCACCAGCGGCAGGTTATCGACCTCGTGATTGGAGATCGTTCGGCCAAGTACTGAGTTGGCGGTGTTCACAAGCGATACCGTCTCGGTAACTGTGACCACCGTATTCTGACTGCCCACCTGTAGCGCATAATTTAGCGCAGCCTCCTGACTCCCGGTCAGTATCACACCGTTCCGAATCACTTGGGTAAATCCGGGCGCGCTCACCTTGACGGTGTAGGGCCCCAATGGCAGAAACTCCGCGCGGTATTCTCCCTGGCTGTCAGTGGTGACGGTACGGCTAAAGTTGGTCAGCGTCTGGATCAGAACGATCGTAGCCCCAGGGACGGCGGCTCCGGTCGAATCCGTAACATTGCCAAACGCAGTCGCGGTAGAAAGCTGTGCTACCGAATAGGCTGAGCCCATCAGAAGAAACACAGCCGCCAGGAGTAAACCTGCGACTCCCTGACGGTATCGATTTCCTCCTTCAGTTCGCGGCAGGGTAGGCGCTTGTCGCCTGGAGAACACATTCCACTTCCTGCTAGCTTGCTTCTGCGACGTCATGGTCATTCTCCTAAAGTGTTGCAACCCTCGCACGTTTCCGTTTGCGAGGTCTTCATCCGGACACAGCGTTCATCCTTTTGAGAGGCACGCACACCGTCAACCCTGCCACACACCACTGGCAAGTGACTAACGGTTTGGTTCCTTGGCTGGAACCTATCTGACTGTAGCTGAGATAGTTATGGGCTGCGGTGGGCTTGTGACAAACATACTCGGCGGCTGCCAAATGGCCAGTAGATCCGTCATCTCCCTCAATGATCCGGGCTGAAATGACCCTTCACCCTGCACAAAGTCAACTGCCACTACCAGAGGTCGACGGCTTCAATCGATGGGGCGCCGGTCTTGCCATCGATGACGTTGATCTTCAGCACCGCTTCAATATTCTTGTCCGCCAGGCTTGATCCCACGCGGCGGCGCAGCTCTTCCATGTAATAAGAACTCGTCACGAATTGAGCGGCTGCCTCCGTTCCGTTCCGGCCAATACCGGCGACGACAACGAGAACGCCGCCAGTGGTTGCATCGCGAAAGCGGGCGACAATCGCGTAGTCGTCGGCGCTTGAATAGGGTTGCGCCGGGTCTCTCTCCCACTTCGCAGCCGGGTGATCGCGATCGACGATGGCCTCCGCCGGGCCCGGCGCGAACCGAAAGCGCAATGGCTCAAGCAGCCGCATCGTCCATTCGTTGTTATAGCCGCCCAGCAGAACCACGGGGCGTTCGCGCAGGTCGGTCAGCGCCGTCGACGCCGACGAACTCGTTTGTACCGCCTCCCCAACACGCTCGAGCTGCCCGCTAATGTGCGAGATCGAGGTCGCCATCTGCATCGACACGAATGGATATTCGATGTCGCGCCCTGCGGTTTTCACGCCAGAGAATCTTTCCGGTGCGAACACCACGCCGCCCGAGCAGATGATTGCGGTGCCGGACTCACTCAAAACCGGAGCCCAGAATTCTCCCAGCGCCGTCTGCTTATGCGCATGCCCATGCTGCCAGCCGACTGTGCCGGCTATAAGGATAAGCACCGCAAAAGAGCTCGCAATCCACGCCTTCGGCCGCTCGATCCATTTGCGCATCGCCGTTGCCGCACTGGGATGCGCAAAAGTCTGCCCTTGAGCCACCGCGGTCCCTGTGCCTGCAGGAACGGAGTTCTCAGAGACTTCACTTGCCGCCGGAAGCACATCCGCTCCCCCATCGCCTGCATGCCGCGCAGCCGTCTTTGATGGACTATCCTCCTCCCTGCAAAGGAACTCCGGAATATAGGACCCGGATGGAAGTGAAATCTGCAGGCGCGACTCGTGCTCGTGGTAATACAGCGAGAGCCGCTTCCGCACCTCGCCAGCCGTATACCGGACCACCGTGTCCGCATTGGTGTCATAGTCCGCTGGCCGATGAAAAATCTCGACGCCAAGCGTGCGTTCCTTCAACAGGTCGCCATGCCCCGAAAGCGCGTTTTGGACGACATAGCGGAGCAATGCTGGATAGCGCTTGCTATTGCAGAATTGAGGGCTGGCCAGCACTTCTTCCATCTCCCGCAGGATCTCTTCCTCGTCCTGCCGGGATCTGGCGTGCCATGTCTTCCAACTTGATTTCACGGGGTTCATCGCGTTTTGCGATGATACTAGCGCTTGGCGAGACGGGCAACGTACGTTTGACACAATCCGTTGTGCGTCGCCAACTTCAACATTCCCAAAAGGGTTATACCCCTCGTCATGAACCAAACGGTGAGTCACTTGTCACCGTTCCGTTCTATGCCTGAAGGTGGCTTTGCTTACACTGGAGAAAACTTGCTTGAGCGCCAGAAGAAGACAGGCCACGATGTTTGAGAGCAGCCGCCGGCAATTTTTGCTGAATGCCATGTCGGCCGGAGGTGCGGCCCTGCTTGCACCGTCGCTGCGAGCCGTTACTCGCGCCTCCTCGTCCGACGCCGATCCCGTCCAGTCTGCCCGGCGGCTGGACGCGAACTGGCAATATCGGCAGGGCCAACTAATCGGCATCTGGCAGGTCTGGCGCGAAGAAGAGGACGACCTCTGGCAATCGGTAACCCTTCCCCACTGCTTCAATCATGCCGACGCCTGCGATCCTGATCGACCTTACTTCCGAGGTCAAGGCTGGTACCGGACCAGGATCGCCGTTGCCAATACCTTCAACGCCGGCCGCACCATCCTCCATTTCCAGGGTGCCGGCCAGACCTCCAGCCTCTGGGTCGGATCGACCTTCATCGGAACGCACAAAGGCGGGTACGACGAGTTTGTCTTCGACATCACCGACGCCGTCGCAGTCCTGCACCGGACCCATGGAGCGACAGCTCCCATTCCAGTCGCCGTTCTCTGCGACAACAGTCCGGACCCCGACCGTGTTCCGTCCGAGCTCAGCGACTTCTGCCTCTATGGCGGCCTCTACCGTCACCTGAATCTGGTCTACCTGCCGGCCGTCGCGCTCGACTCGGTTCACATCCTTCCAACCATCCATCCGAATGGTTCGGCCACTCTTTCCATCCGTTGCAAGCTGTATAACCCGCGCACCATCGCTTCCACCTTCAAGCTCTCGATCGACATCCTCGATCCTCAAGGCCACTCCATTCACCAGTGGTCCGGTTCCCTGCCCACGTGGAGCGGCTACAGCGATCCGGTCACCGCAACCCTCTCCAGCGCACAGCTCTGGTCGCCCGAAACTCCCGCCCTCTACCGCTGCCGCGTGACCCTCTCGACGCCAACCGAAACTTCCTCCATGGAGGAGCGCTTTGGCATCCGGCACATCGAATTCGTAGAGCATGGCCCCTTCAAGCTCAACGGCAAACGAGTCCTCCTGCAGGGCACGCATCG
>JAJXZT010000037.1 GCA_021779935.1 Acidobacteriota bacterium | reverse complement strand
TCCAGCCGTTCATAACGAATGGACATGGATGGCCGGTACGAATTCGGTAAACCAGTTGGGAGTCTACGGACGCAAAGGAGTGGCCGCTGCGGGGAACAGTCCTGGAGCCCGGTCTTATGCAATCACCTGGACCGACTCAGCCGGAAACTTTTGGCTCTTCGGCGGGTACGGTGCTGCATCGGCGGGAATGCAGGGAGACCTGAACGATCTTTGGGAGTACACAAACGGCGAATGGACATGGGTCAGCGGCTCGAATCTAACCGAGCAGCCTGGTGTTTACGGAACCAAGGGAGTCCCATCCCCCAATAATTATCCCGGCGCGCGATATCAGGCTGTGAGTTGGACCGATGCTTCAGGCAACTTCTGGCTCTTCGGCGGACTCGGCATCGATTCCGCTGGAAATCGTGGGGACTTGAACGACCTGTGGAGATTCAACAATGGCCAATGGGCGTGGATGAGTGGATTGAATACTGTGGC
Source organism: Acidobacteriota bacterium (assembly GCA_021779935.1). Lineage (GTDB taxonomy): Bacteria > Acidobacteriota > Terriglobia > Terriglobales > Acidobacteriaceae > JAJXZT01. Next base: position 21,151 of record JAJXZT010000037.1, on the reverse strand, counting down.
CGTTACCGGTCAGGCCGGTGTGTACGGGAGCGAGGGTGTACCCGCTGCGGGCAATACTCCAGGGGCGCGTGTCGATGCAAGCTCATGGGCCGATGCATCGGGAGATCTCTGGCTTTTCGGCGGGTTTGGTCGGGACTCGACAGGCGCTCTTGGCCTCCTCAATGACCTGTGGAAATTTAGTAATGGCGAATGGGCGTGGATGAGTGGATCGAACAGCGTCGGTCAATATGGCGTATACGGAACCATGGGCATGGCTTCCCCCGGAAATGTGCCGGGAGCACGTGCTAATTCCGTGACCTGGATTGATTCGGCTGGCAAGCTTTGGCTCTTCGGAGGTCAAGGTAACGACTCGAACGGCTTGGCTTGCCCAGACGGCAACTGTAACCTCAACGACCTATGGAGCTACGGTAACGGTGTATGGACCTGGATGGGTGGATCGAATATCGCCAACCAGCCTGGCACGTATGGAACACGAGGAATTCCTGCTCCCGGCAATATACCGGGGGCTCGTTGTTGCGCGGTTGTTTGGATCGATACGGCCGGGAGCGTTTGGCTCTTCGGAGGCGACGCCGGACCGGGAGAAGATTTCAATGATTTGTGGAAGTACAGTGATGGTGAATGGACTTGGGTGAGTGGATCAAACCAACCTGCACAGTTGGGTACATATGGAACACAAGGTGTTCCTGCTCCCGGCAATGTACCAGGCTCGCGTGACAGCGCCGTCGGGTGGATCGACCAAGCAGGGAATCTCTGGCTTTTTGGCGGTGGTGATTATCTGTCCATCGCGCCTGGCGGTAAGTTCAATGACCTGTGGGAGTACAAGCCGTAGATCCTTCGTCGCTTGCCCATTGGTTTGTTCTTCGTGCTCGATTTCGCTTCCGCACTTACCTCGCATACGCGACGGCGACCCTCTTCTGTGCGCCGCCGCGGGTAATTTGCGGCCGTGTTGGCAAATCGGAGTTCCCTTCGCCAGCCGAGTGCGCGACTTGAATAGGCCATCGAGAGATAACATTTGAAGGCGAACACTGCCCACTTCCAAGAGCGAGCCCTCGCCGCGGTCTCCTATGCATGCTTGCCAAAATCAACAGTGCACAAGAAAGACTCGGATGGCGAACCGTCGCGTTCCTCAAATGAACGATCTCGGTTGAAAGGGGTTATCGAACTTGGTGGGTTGTTTGTGAATATGTTTGATCAGGTGCCTTATGCGCCAACTTAACTTATCGATGGAAGGGCTCATCGCGGTCGTTACTGTCGCTCAGGAAGGAAGCCTTGAGCGAGCCGGAAAGGTCTTGGGTTTGGGGAGGTCAGCGGTAGGTAAGCACGTAGGGATCGTCGAAAAAGAGGTCGGGGCATCACTCTTTGATCGCCATGCCGGCAGGTGGATATTGAATGAGGAAGGCAGGCTGTTTGCGCCGAAAGCTTCTCAATCCATTTTGTACGCCCGCATGGGCCTAGACCTCGTGCAGTCTCATGTCAAGCTACAAACGAATCGCCTCTTTGTGGGCTACTCCACGTTCCTACATCCACGTCTCATCGACGTCATCAAGCATATTCGACTGGAGCGGCGCAACGATGTACGAATCGCGTTCGAGAGCTGGCTCACCGAGGGAATCGCAAACGGAGTGCTGCAGGGAGACCTCCATGCAGGATTCGGATTCCTCCCGGTCAAAAACCCGGAGCTTTTGGTGCATGAGGTATTTGAGGAGCCACTGGTCGTTTGTCTGCCCAGCGATCACCCGCTTTCAGTGAAACATGCCATCCGCCCGGAAGCGCTGGAAGGATTGCCGATGATTGCCGTGGGCCGTCGCCCTCTCCCTCTGATGTACGAAGAAACAGAGAACTACTTCCGCTCTCTCGGACTTGAATTGAAGTTTGTGGAGGAATGTTTTTCTTCGAATGAAGCGCTGTACTCCGTGGCGCAAGGCACCGGGATCTGCATCTTGCCAGCTTCGCTGGCCCGTTCGGGAGACGGAGTTGTAGTGAGATCATTGTCGGATCGCATGTTCACTCATAAATATGGCGTCTTTGTACGACAGGACCAAGACGATGCCACGGTGGAAGACTTTCTTGATATAGTCCGCCAGCGGACAGATGCGCTTCGCAATCGGAGACGTTGATTCTGCGTTCAGCGTCGAGGCATTATGCGCGCATATCGAGTACCTGGTGAATTCGGCGGCGTCCATGTTGTCGCTGGATGTATACGATGAGATCAATACCTCGCCGAATGTCCTCTTTGATGGCATCAAGGCTCAGTCCAATACTCCCTCGCATCACCAAAGTAGCAAGCCGGTGAATAGCTTCCTCCGCACTGCTGGCATGGATAGTGGCAAGCGAACCGCGATGCCCGGTGTTCATTGCGTCCAGCAGCGTACGTGCTTCCGGCCCGCGCACTTCACCGACGATAATCCGGTCAGGTCGATGCCGGAGGATTGCCTTGAGCAAGTCATCGAACGTGATCTGACTGCGATGCGTATCCGTCTGGGACTCGGCGGAGACGAGATGCGGCTTGCGGATATGCAGTTCCGCGGTGTCCTCGATAATAAGGATACGTTCTTGCTCCGGGATTGCGTCGGCCAAGACGTTCAGGAGCGTCGTTTTTCCCGTGCCGGTTCCACCCGCAATGAGGATATTCCGTTCATCACGCACGGCCTGAGTCAGAGTGGCAGCCTGTATATCCGTCAACATCCCCGTCCGGATAAGGTCGGCTAGGGCAAAGTTCCGCGAGGTGAATCGCCGAATGGTCATCAGGGGCCGGGGATTGACCAGGGGCGGAATCATGGCCGCCATGCGGCTGCCATCGGGCAGGCGCAGATTCATGATGGGCGAGTCGGCATCGAGTTTCTTGCCAAAGCGATTGGCGATGACCTCAAGGCCGGTCTGGAGCGCGCCGTCGTCAAAGTGGATGCCGGGCAACAACTGAATCTGTCCGTCCTCTTCGATCCACACGGACGAATCAGGGTTCACCATGATCTCGGAGACGGTCTCGGATTCGAGCAGATGCTTGATGGGTTTCAGAAATGGAATGATGACCTCAAAACTCACGCACGTATCCTTTCCGGGTCGAACTCAATCCGTTCCTGGTCAAACCACGTCATTGTGATGGGCAGGAAATCCAGCTTCAGGTAGCAATAAGTTGGAGGCAACGGGTTGATGCCGTCGAAAGCAACCACAATGGCCTGGGCATTCTTCAATTCAAAAAAGACGTTCTCATCGAACAGCGGCTCCTTGTGTTTCTGGTACTGCTTGGACGCCGAGACAGAACCTTTGCTGGACGAAGTGCGGCCACTGAGCCATCCGACGTTGGCATTGCTGCTGGACTCGGAGACGGTATAACTGACCTTTGTCTTGTCTGCCTTGCCGCATAGCTCGACGCCATACCGCGCCGTATCCGGGTCTGAAGTAGAAAGAAAGACTTTCGTGCGAAACGCCTGGAGCAAGGTCTTCACGCCTTCATTGGGCAGGGCATCTTTCAAACTGGAAATGCTCTGGGTGGCAACCAAAGGAATACACTTTGGCTGCCTGGAAAGGGACAGGAACCTCTCATCGCCGGTGGGATTGTCGCCGCCCACGGTCGCGAAGCTCTGGTACTCATCGCAGATGAAGACGGTGGGCCGGAAGTAGCGTTGTGTCCCATCTTCCATCCGTGGAATACGCAGCAGCACGGCCCGCTGGTAATCAACCTTCATCATGGTGCCGATGATCTTGGCGAGCGCCGGGTTCAATGCCGTTGGGAAGTTCAGGCCCACGACCTTGCCCGACTCGATCAATTCCTCGAACGGCGGCAATACGCTGGCGTGCGGGTCTGCGGAGGAAGGCTTGCCCTCGTACAGTTCCTTCGGCGGGCAGAAGACCTTGCGAACCTTTGCATCGGTCTCGAACAGCGAAAGAAAGATGGCAACACCCTGGACAATCGAAGTCTTGGTCTCAGAGCGAAAGAACTTCCAATGCTCCCAGTACCAGTAGTGGACGCTCTCCCAACTGCCGCGTATCCCTGGATCGCTGGCCTTGCGACTATATAAGGATGCAGCAATGGAGGTTCGCCGAATCAGAACCGTTTCCAGTTCCTCGGTCCAGCGGGCAACGTACTGACCCAATTTTTCACTCCACGCGAACCGGAATGGTACGAGCGTAGATTCGTACTTCAGATACTCCGTCGTTCCAACCCCGACAAACGAGACCTGCGTATAGCGGCGGCCCGTTTCAATCAGCATCCGTTCCAAGGTCCCGGAGCTGATGACGGTGCGGAAGATGTCCAGCATAGTCACGTACCCGTCGCGGACGCGATGCAGCATAATCACGTACCGGACTAGGTCGGTGTAGGACTGTTGCCAGAAAGGCTCTTTGCCTTTACCCCAGATAGCGACGATGACAGAAGCGATGTTGAACGCCTGTGCGTAAGCATCGGCATCGCTGTTGAGCGGGTTGTAGCGAATGTCGCCGTCGAGCGAGACATCGACATAATCCTGGCCCCGTCCACAGCCTTCCAGTATCCTCTGCACCTGACGGCAAAGGTCGCCTTTCAATTCAAGCACCACGCCGGATAACCTGCGCAGTGGATCGCCGGCGCGATATGCGAAGAGCTGCCGCATAGCCGGCAGGATGACGGCCTTGGTTTTACCGGAGCCGATAGCCCCGACGACGCAGATGCCTGTGTACAGACCGCGCTCCGGTATCGACAGCCAGTGCGGTGCCGGTGACGGCTTTGGTTTCAATTGGTGGTGAAGCTCCCCGACGATCAGTTCCAATTCGTCGCGCAGCAACGGATCGGGATACGGCGGCAACGGTCCCGAGACTTCATTCGGTTTCGGTGCGTAGAAGTGGACATACGCGAGCGAGAACAGGATGGAGAAAACAAGGAACGGCGTGCTGAACAGAAACAGGCTGTAGCTCCACACCAGTCCATGAAAGATTGCGGGCTGCTCCAACTCCAGCAAGCGCAGCAACGGGTCGGCGTCATGGACCGGATAGAGACTCTGAAGAACGATGCCGCAGGCGGTGCTCAGCCCCAACGAGAGCAGAAGCCGATACTCGATCAGCGGACGCGACAGGTTTTGAAAATGCGAAGCGAGACGCATACTTGGGAATCTTCAGTTACACATGGCTTGCCGAAGCTGGATCTGGTTTCGCCGGCACATCCGGCACGACCTTGCATGTACCTTGTACCGGCTTTGCGTTACTGGGGAAGCGGACTGCGCCTGCCGAGAGTCCCGCCTTGTACTTCAGGAAGTCCTCGTTCTGGGCAAGAGCGAATCGCAGTAGCTCGTTGACGATGTACTTGCGGTCGTTGTTCGACCACTGGCACATCAGGTCAATGTCTTGCGAGATGCCATCCTCGATATTCGTCTTGAGCAGCACAAGATTGATCTTGCTCGCTCCATGCTCTATCTTCAGTTTGCTCATCTGTGGTTTCCTTTCTGGCCGCAATCACGGCCCGCTTGCCGTTCAGAGTTGGTACTTGATATGGACCACACTGAGTACCAATTTCAGAACTACTCAAGTACTTGCTCTGGACCGAAGCTTGTACTAGTGCCGGTCCAACTTCGGTCCCGGCTCTGGCCTCTGGTAGTACGTGGGCGGAAGCGACGAGCGCGGCGTTGGCCGACGCGGCAGCCCGCAAGGGCGGGTCGCTCCCGCCCACGTACTACCCCCGTGGTGACCCTGTACCAGGCGCATTCTTATGCCACTCCATCGTTTACGAGCGGTTCAACAGACCCACCCTCAGACCCATGTACAGACCCCCGAGGTTCATTGCGTTGGAGCAAAGGATAGCTGTAGTGGAAGAGCAGCGTGGTGAACTGCGCATTACGCGGTGCACGACGCTGCTGCGAAACCATGTGAGCATCCGTCCGCCAATCTGGACGCAGAAGCCTTTGATGTGGAGGGACAAGGGGCTGAAACTGCCGCCTGAACTCATGCTCCGCTGCCGGGAAGTTGTAGTCAGCGCAGGCGACATAGATCAACTCGAATGTCCCAAGCTCATGCAGGAGTGGAGCCATGTCGGCGAGGAAACGGGAGAACTTACGCATCGACAGCAACCCCTCGTCGATATAAACAAAGCGCACCAGGGATGTTGCCGGTTGTGTTCTGTCGGCAATCGCAGCCGGAAAGGTTGCGGAGAATGAAGAATTCCTGGGCAGATACTCCGCGTGAATGTTGCGCACTTCAGTGAAGAATCGCAGACGTTCTTGCTCGGATACGAGGTAATGCTCGTCTTCATTTTCGAGAACATAGTCGAGGGCCATCAGCCGCGCACGGATCATGCCGTCGCCCTTTCGCCTCCGGTTCTGCGAGTCGGCATTGCCGAGAAGCCGGTAGATCGGTTTGGCAAAGAGATGATAGACATGGAATCCCTGGCCGTAGTCGATGGTTTCAACATGCCCGGCGTCTTGAGCCTTTTCGAGAAAGCGAGCGGCGAGAAAGCCCTTGTGCCGGTCGATAAAATAGTTAAACTGGCGGCGCAGAAAATATCCGGAGTGGGCCGCAACCAGGTACAGGAACGCAGCTTCGCGTTCGGTGTAGCCAAGCGATTCAAGAGCGGAGACAAGATCGACGGTCATGGCTAAAGCTCCAGAATGTTTTCCATCAGGTAGTGATCGCCCTCGATCTTCGCGGTCAAGGTCGCACGGTCGGAAGACGACGCATAGGCATGAAACCCGGCCTGCGCCTTGGCGCGAAGGTGGCCGGGGCGATACGCGGCGGTGAGAACTTCAATATCCTCGTGGCTGCTACGTGAGCCTTGGTCCATGTCTTGATCGCCCTTACGGTCGAGGTCGTATTCAATCCGCGCGTCTGGAATCTGAATGCCATCGTTGACGTAAGGCAAATCAAACTGCCGGGCGACCTGCTGCTTGACCTCTCCCATGTCGCGTTCCGGTTCGGCTTTGCGCGCCGCATGGATTGCCTTCTGCACGTCGGATTTCAATTCAAAGTCGAGCTTCACACGGAGATTGCTGCCGCCCTTCCGCTCGATGCGTTCCGCCTCTTTGCGGAACGCACGATAGATTTGCGTGTCGTGTTCAACCTCGCGTGGCTTTACTAGGCCAGCATAAAGTCTTTGGTCCTGTGGCAGCCCGGAGGTCTGCCGGGCTGCATCCCGGCCCGCTTTGGTCAATGTCACAACCTCGATGCGTTCCACTTTTCCACCGCGACCGTCGCGCCGGGCGTTCACGGCATCGACCTGCACAAGACCCTTCTCCCGTAGAAAGGACAGGTCGCGTTTCATCTGAGAATGGCTGTTGCCATAAACTGTCTCGGCAAGATCGCGGGTGCTGATGACGCGAAAACGTCCAACCTCTGCGAGGACTTTTTGCTCTTCCTCGCGGAGAGAAATGCCGATCATCTGGTGCGGCAGGTCATTGCGCCGGGGCCGCCGTTCCACAGAGGGTTCATGGGAAACCGGGCGTTGCTTCTGTTCACGTGGCCGCTGGTGGGAGACAGTGTGTTCTCGGCCTGGCGATGAGACTTTGGGTCCGCGATGTTCTTCAGCGCGTGCCGCGAGGTCCTCTCGCCGGCGTTCTACGGGGGAGGGTTCCAGCGGTGGCGCGGGACGCCGGGCCTCCGGCGCGCGTCTGCGAGGAAGTTCCTCCGGCAGATCAAGCCGCATCAGTCTTTCTCCCGCTGCTCAGAATGGATCTCGCTCTGGAAATCGAGCGAAGCCTGAGCGACAGTATTGGGTTCTTCCTTCAATTGCCCCTGAATGGTGGTGACTTCATACTCGGAGACATTGCCAAAGGATTCCATCTCGTGCTGGGCGGCTTCCTTTGCCGCACGGACACGCGCGACGTGATCGATGGAACGATCCATGTGTTCTTCAAGATCGAAGTCGTCGATGGGCGGCTGCGGCTGGTGTTCCTGGCTCATGCTGAGATGGCCCCTTTCACTCTTCGCCGAACTGCGCGGTGATTTCTTCTGAGAGTTCCGAGTGTCCACTGTGAATCTCCTGATCGAGATGTTTAAGTTTGCGGCCGGTATCGCGTAGAAAGAACTTGCGCTCGATCCAGATGGTGAGACCGAGAAGATTGGCGAAGAGCAGAGCGCAGTAAAGTGCGATGCTCTGGAGGTAGCTATGCAGGATGAGGCTGCGCCAGGGAGTGAGAAAATGCAGCTCGTGCATTAATCCAAAACCGAGCGCAAGAAAGATGAGAGTGGCGACGAAGATGGCGTTGGCGAGCATAGGCGTCAGTTCCCGAATGCCTGGTCTTCGTGGACATAGCTGATGACGAGGCCGAGTGGGTTGGTGAGGAGCATTTCGTTGGGCACTTCGTCGCGGAAGCCGTAAACCACATTGGCGGTCCAACGCTCACGCCGCTGTTCATCCTGATCGCCGGGGGAACGGAAGACTTTTTCAAACTCGATGTGTGCGCGATACGGGGCCTGCCGCGTATCGTCGAGGACCACAGCTTTGATCTCAATGTCTACGTTGGGGGCACTCGGATCGAGGAGAAATGTTTCCAGCGTCTTCGCTTTGTTGACCCGCGCAAGCGTGGCACTCTGCAAATCATTGGAGAAGAAATTCAACGATTCGGCGAAGTCGCGGTGCAACGTGGCGTGGTTACGTCCGTAGTGGAGCGCAACCCATCGGGCAAGGTAGTATTTGCTGACACGCTCGACGGGAACCTTCGAGAAGTCGGTATAGTTCACAACCTGGCCGCGTCCGATGTCCGAGACCGCAATGACGAGCGGCTTCATCCGCAAGGCAGCGGTCTGGGCGCGGTAGAGGAGCGCAAGCAACGCGAGCGCGACGACGGAGAGCACAAGGAGCGCAACTTTGAGATAGGTATTGGCGACAACCGGTTCCGCATACAACTCAAGGAACTTGTGGCCAGCATCGGTGGTTGCAAAGTTTGTATTTGTCATGGTGTTATTTCCCCGATAGATTGACCCAAGTGCCGGCGCGTCCGCTGAGGATCGCGCCAGTCAGTTCCGGTATCTTGTGGAGGCCGTAGATGCAGACGAAGGCCAGCGTGAGCAGCGCGGGCAGCAGCGTGACGATGTTCGAGAGCGAGAGCGTTCCGATCACGCCGAACATCCCGACGACGACCTTCGAGAAGATGAAGACGAAGGCTGCGGCTACGACTTGGTAAAAGCTGAAGCCAATGAACGCCTTGAGCCAGCCCCAGAACAGCCAGTCCATCTTGGGAACGATGAACCAGGGGATGAAGATGGGGCCGATCAAGACGCAGACAGCCGTGGCGACATAACCATAGGCGATGACGGCAAAGACAAACGCCTGCATGACCATCAGCGCGAGACTTGCGATCATCCAGGTGAGGTCTTCGGAGAAGCTGAAGATACCCGGAGGCGCACCCAACTGCTCTTCAGCGGACGTGATCGAATCGACGATCTGCTGCGTGTTGTCCGCTTGAATCTGGGCCGAGAGTTGAATCGCCTCTTTGGTGATGAGATCACTGAAGCTCATCCCGACACCCGGAATAGGGAATGAGTAATAGGTCAACATCCCCAGACCGAAAGCAATCATCAGAATCAGGTCGGCGAACTTGGCGAAGTGAAACCCGCCGCCGTGCCCCTGCGCGGCGGACAGGGCGGATTTCACACCGAACCAGACAATGAGGATCACGGCCAGGCCACGGAAGATGTCGAGTCCCGTGGCCTGAATTGCCGTGCTCCTGGTGGTCAGCAGGTCATTGATGGCCTGCGATAGAAAACTCAGATAGTTTTGGGACATGGCCTACCTTCCGCTGGGGCTGAGCGAAATGGATTGGAGGGCGTTGCTGATGCCACTCGTCGTCTGCTGCATCACATTGGTAAAGTTCTGCTGGAAATCAATGGCCTGGTTGATGAGCCGATTGCGCTCGTCCAGCTTTTCCTTGGCGTCGAGCGCCTGTTGCGCAGCAGCGGCGGCGAGTATCTGGTTGGCGTCCTGCTGCGAGTGAACTTGAAGCATCGTAGCCGAGTTGATCTTAGCCAGGACGCCGACTTCAGTCTGCTGGCTGGGATCGGTCGAGTAAGTATCGGATTCGAGGTTGGCGAGCTTCTGTTGAAAGGTCTGCGAATCGGAGCGGATGGTACCAAGCGTCGAAAGCAGGTTAGTCACGTTAGACTGGCCGATTTCGGAACTGGCGTACTGGTTCTGGATGGTGGCCTGAGTTGTGGAGTCCTGCGCGGATAGGCTGCTCGACGGATAGCTCTTTACCTGGACCACCGCACCGCTGTACGCGGACGCGGCGCGTGTCGGGTTTCCGAGGTCAAGCGCATTGATCCATGCCGTTGTGTTGCCATAGGTATCGGGCGCAGACGCAGAAGAGAAGCTGGCCCACTTGGAAAAGTCGGACTGGTAGCGGGCGGCGAGGTTCTGCGGCATCCGTGACATCTGATAAGCGAGGTTGTAGGCCGCGATGACCTGGTTCATGGTCTGATACGCGGTGGTGTAAATCTGTTCTGCGGTTTGAAGTCCTTGAATACCTTGCTCGATCTGCTGGATGGCATGGGCGGATTGCGTGGGATCGAAGACAATGCCGGAGCCGAACTGCGCATGTGCCGCAGGCACGACCAGGGCGGTAAGGACGATGAGCAAATACGGCAATCTCGACTTCATAAGGCTCCTTGTTCAGCGCCGGGCTTTGACCGGCGCGGGTTGTGGGTAGTGGCAGGGTGAGGGCTTCTTCGGCGGGCGCGAGGGGGAGGCGCAGCCAACCACGAGCGCGAATCCGAAGAAAGTAAGAATAAAAACACGCATCACATCACGCCTGGCATTTCGTGGTTTTCGTATGCCGGGAGGAGCATGTCTTGGGTGATGTAGACCTTGATCCGGTGGCCCTCGCGAATGGTGATGGTCGGAGGGATGTTGATGAACTTATCGAGCACGTTTGCGCCGGACGCGGCCAGGCTCGACGCCATGCCCTGCCTGTACATATCCGAACCGCTCTCGGAATAGCCGCCGTTGGTCGTGGCTTCCGCCGCGCCGGAGATAACCCCCAGCGCAATCGACGCGCCGAAGATTTGCAGGTAATGGTCGTTGACCTTATCTTTCAGGCCCGTCTCGCCCACCTGATCGAGACCGTGAAACTGGTCGAGATCGACAGAGTACCCGTCCGGCATGAGCAGGCGATGGAAGGCAACGGCAAGGCGTTTCTGGCCGAAGCCGGAGACTTTCTGCGTATCGCCCAGGATGAACGTACCCTCCGGGATAAGCACATGCTGGCGGTCCTGGCTGTAGACCGGATTGGTCACCAAGACCTTGACCGGCCCGGGAAACTCACCGTCCAGACGATTCACCAGAGCGGTGTCAATAGTGGTGCCCTCGAACAGCACGAAGGGCTGGCCGTGCGCAGAGTTGACGTTCACCTCCGGCGCACGCTTCTGCCCGTTCGCAGCGGCGGCCTGCGGAGCAGGAGCCTGCTGCGGCAGCGTCGTTGTACGCGCCGCAAGCGAGCCGGCATCCGCATTCGCGGAGTCCGTTGGGGGTGCCGCTAGGCGCGAACCTCCGTCACCGACGGAGACGAGATTCGAGGCAAAGCGCGCTTTGAAGGCCAGCGCCTTTTCCGCATCCGCCACCGGATCGCGGGGCGGTTCGGTGGCGGGCGGCAACTGCGCAGCAGGAGCCGCGCCGCCAGTCTGCGCGGCATTCGCTGCAGGTTGCGCCGCTGAGCCGGCTTTTTGCGCCTGGGCCTGCTGCTGGCTCTGTCGCTGGTCCGCACTCAAGTCCTGCTCAAGTTCCTGAATTTTGCGCTGGTTGGCGTCCGTGGACATGCCCACCGGCGATGAGGCGGTTTCTTTCGGAGCGGGCTTGGCGTGGTTCTTTGAGAACATCACGGCCAGCAGGATGAGCACGGCGAGTCCAGCGACAACATAGCCCTGTGCCTGTTTGGGGACAACGCCTTCCGGCAGAATGCGCTTGTCGCGGACTGCCGGGGCCGATGCAGGCGATTGCGTTTCTGAGGTCGGCACTGCATTGGTTGATTTTTCGTCTGCCATTGTTTATTGCCCTTTCCGCTGAAACTCAAGCCGATGTTTGCCGATTTCGAGATAACCCTTGTCAACGATTTTGGGGAGGATGTACGTCCCGTCCTTCAACTGGAAAGTAATGAGATCGGGCTTCTTATCCTTCTCCTCGTAGACGGCGAACTTCTCGGCTGCGGACGATTTGATGTAAGTGAACTTGTCGTCGTGGTAGATCGCCGACACATCGAAGGGCGATTCGTTGTGAAAGGTGTAATCGAACTTCAGGGCCGCGGTAGGATACTCGGCACGGAACTGCTCAACGGCGGCAGCGGCATGGCTCTGCGCAAGCTGTGCCTGGGCACGCGCCACATCCACTTCGCCAGCGGATACAAGTTTGGTGACGCCATTGGCGGCGGCAAGCGCCGACGGATCGGACGGTTCGATAACAACCTTCAGGTCGGGATCGGCAGATTCAACATCGTCCAGCGTGAATGTGTAGACGCTGCCCTTGTCGGTAATGAGGTTGAGATTGGAGTGGATGCCCTCCTTGGCCGGATGCAGAAAGCAATAGTTGCCTATGGCGTCGATGATCCAGAAATCCTTATCGCCAGTGGCAACCTCAAGAATCTTCTCCGTGCTTGGAAGCTGAATGAGCGTGGTGTAACGCATCTTGGCGCGAACGCTCACGATGTCGTTGGTGTGGTATTTAACCACGCGCGCGGTCTGCTGGCCGTGAGCTACTGTGGCGACCAGGCCAAGTACGAGCAGAAGAATGGGTGAACGGTGCATGAGGCTCCTTATCGGTTAAGCGGGTTGGGGTAGTCCTGGGCGAGCCGGAGCAAGCCTTGCTCCGGCCCGAAGCGGGCAAAGTAATCCTGCTTGCGCTGGTTGTCGCGGGCATTGTTGGTGGCGATCCAGTAAGTCAACGCATCGACTTCGAGAACCAATTTCTTCGTCCCGCGTGGCTGCATCAGCAGCAGCTCACGTTTGGGCACAAGCGACTCGAATAACTCAAGCTGAGTGTCGTTCAACTGGAAGATGTCGGCGTAGAGCTTGCGGTCGATGTTGGGATTCGCCAGAAAAATCTTCGTTGGGCAGGATTCATTGATGATGTTGAGCACACCCGCATCGGCCAGTTCCACAACCGACTGCGTAGCCAGAATCATGGCAGCGTTCTTCTTCCGCCACGTCCGCTCTGCCCGCACGATCCAGTCACGGATGATTGCGTTCTTCAAAAAGATCGAGGCTTCGTCGGCAAGAAACACCTTGAAAGTGGCCGTGTTTGCGGGTTTCTCGATCTCGGAGGATGCCCGCTGGAGGACGTAAAAGAGCAGTGGTTCCAGAATGGCCGGGTAGTCGGACCAGCCATCGAAATTAAACGTCTGGAAACGCGCAAAGGTCAGAGTGTCCTCGACATTATCGAAGAGATAACCAAACTGCCCTTTGCCTATCCATCGTTGTAACCGCTCACCCAGCGGCCCGAGGATGGACGCAAAGTTGGTCAGCGTCCGTATCTCATCGGGCAGCTTATAGATCCGCTCGATCGCCGCAAAGAGCGCCTTCTCATCGTCGCCCGTCAACGTGTACTTTCCTTGGGTCTCGATCAAAACCCGCATGAACAGATAGAGAAAATTGAGATTCTCGTGAGTGGGAGAAAGCGAAAAGGGGTTGATACTGAAGCCCGGAGTCTTGAGTCCGACGTTCAGATAAGTGCCGCCGAACACGCGCGTCAAGGTCTCATAGCTGCCGCCAACATCGAAGATGAAGGTCAGCGGTTCATATTTTTGCAGCTCCTGAATGATGGACCCTAATGTGAAGGATTTGCCTGCCCCAGTAGCGCCGAGCAGCAGCGTGTGAGCGACATCGCCACCATGCAGGTTGAGATAGTACGGCGTTCCGTGCGTTGATTCGAGGACGGCGAGGTATTCCTGTTCCAGATGCGGGTTCCATGTGGAGCCGGTATCGACAGTGAAGAGAAACGACAGGTCGGCGTAATTGGAATTGAGCGCCCACTGCTTGCGGAGGTTAAATTGGCGATTGCCGGGAATCGTGGCGAAAAACGCATTGAGTAGGTTGTAGCGTTCCTCATAGAGCAGGCCGTCATGTTGAGTGAAGAGCTTCTGAAACTCCGCAACCGCGGCCTCCAGCTTCGCGCGGTCCTCGTCATAGATGACAACAGACAGCGTGAATTCCCCGAAGTTCTTGCCCTCTATGCCAAGCGCAGTCAATGCGCTGCCAAGTTCCGCAACCGCGGCCTCCTTGGAATCGTCCACAAGTTCGTCGCGCAGCCCGGTGTCCTGACGGTCCTGCAAGTTGGAGACGAAGCTGGTCTTCGAGTTGTGGTAATGCCGGCGGCGCGAGGCGATTTCCTTACGCGCTTTCGCGTTATCGAGCGGATGCCATTCGGTTACGACGTGGAAGTTAGCCGGAATATCAAACAAGCCCTGTAGCAATAAGGGGCGCGTTTCGCTGGGCAACTCTTTCAACGTCAAGACGCGCACGGTTTCGTCGTCCATGCGCAGATAACCGCGATGCGCCTCCAGTTCCGAATCACAGACCTGCCAGTCGAGATGACGCGCACTATATAGGTGCGCGTCCTGAATTTTGGAGGGGCGGAAATTGACGAGACGCCGGACAAGCCGGAAGGTCTTCTCCGCCCCTAGCAGCCCGACCGTGGTGAGGTCATTGAGCTGCCCACTCAAACTCTGTACTTTTTGCTGCATGCGCGAACGGTCACGCTCAATCTGCTCATAGATCAGCGTCCGCTCTTTACTGGCGGAAAACAGCGCGTGCAAGTCGCGGAGCGACGAGCGCGGCTGTTTCGGCAATTGCGCCAGGGCGTGCAGCAGTCCGGTCTTGGCGTAGCTGCCATCGATCATGACTACCCAATAAATCTCGATGGAATAAAGCCGGTCAGACTTCGATTGAAGAAATGCCGCACGTTGCCCAACAGCGGCGCGGACCAAAGGGTTGCCATACTCGGCATGGGGAATCGCCGGGTGATTGCGCTTGAACAAAATTTGATAAAGCCGGGTCGTTTCGTCCAGCGACCGGAACGCCGCTTCCAGTCGCTTCACCGTATAATCCCGTCCGGCGTGATCCAGACTCTCGTAATCGACCCCGCCGATCTTCAGCACTGCGCCGAGGTCGCCCGATTTGGTCAGAAAGCAGTATTCATCCCAAAACCCGTAGAGGTTGATCTGCGCGGGGAACGAGCCTGCTTCCTTCCAGTCTTTCGTGATGGTGTCAATTCTGTGCATTGGTGTTCCTGATCCTGATTTCCGTGGGTTCCCACTTCAGTGGGTCATAGCGTCTGCGAAATTTCGAGGAATTCATGAGCACGCGCAAAATCTCTACATCGTGTTTGGTGGCGACGCGAGCGATAATGACACCCACGATGAAGAATCCGATTCCACCCACGAGCGAGTGCATGAGCGAGAAGATCGCCCCGCCGGTAATGAGCGCAACGAAGAACTGCCGGCGCTCTGCGCCCAGGATGGTCAGCGGGCGGTTCATTGCTTTATAAACTCTGTTCTGCCGGGAGCCGCCCTCTGCCATGCACATCTCCTCTCTGCCTAGTGAGCGTGCTTTGTGTTGTGGTTGCGGCCTGCCGCGATCGACTAGCCGGGGAAAAGCCAGGCCATGAAATTGACCGCGCCAATCGCCATGCCGACGCCGAAAACGATCCCGGCAAGCATCCGTTTCGATTGGCCTTCGCCATAGGCGAACATGAGGCCACCTACGACAATGGCGACCAGTGACAGCCCGGTCGCAATCGTGCCAGTAAAGGCGGTTCTAAGGACGTTGACCGCGTTGTCCCACGGATCGCTGCCGCTGCTTTGCGCGTACAGGGGCAATGCCGCCAGGAACATTAGGGAAGGTAACGTGAGCTTCCGGGCATACAGGCGTAGTCGCCGGAAGCGGGGCAGTTTTATTGGAAGTGTGTTCTGCATGGTTTCCTCACATTTCAAGTTTTCCGGCGAGTGGGCACTCCCGGCTGCAATGTCTGGTGTGAAAGTAGGGTGAAACCGGCATCCCAGCGCGGACGATTTATCCGAGCCGCCGCTTAAATGTCCGAGCAGATTTCCGGGTGCGGCGGCATAATGCGCGGCCCAACCCGCGTCAGCCCGGCGGGTGGGATAAAGCCGACCTCCTGCGCAGCAGGAGAACTGATGAAGGGTGGGAATCGACGGGCGTTTTGCGGAGCAAGAAAAAGGCGTCCAGCGGGTGCCAGACGCCTGAATGAAATGCAGTGCTCCTATGCTGCTTTGCGGTCCTTCGTAATGGTTTTCTTGACAGCCTGTTTCTGCTTTGCTGTAGCCTTCGCTTGTCTGGCGGCAAACTCGGCTGTAACGGCCTGACGTACCTTGGCAACATCCACGCGATGCCGTTTGGCTGCGGCCGTGAGCGCGTCCGTCTCGCCCTGCGCGGCTGACTCCACATTGCCGAGCAAGGCAATCTCAACAATCAACTTGGACAGGCTGCTCTCGTCCAGTTGCCGCAAGAGCCGGGCCAGTCCCTTCTGTACCTGCGGGTAAGTCACTTCGCTGGCCGTGCCATCGACCATCTTGTGCCGCCGTGCCAGCGTTTCGCGGCGGAGTGGTTCCGCCCTGTCGAGCATGGCATTCGCTACCAGCGCAAGGTCTGCACGCTCAAGCGGTGAGCTAACCTTCTTGAGCACTTCGGCCAAAGTGCGGTGTCGCACTGTGGTTTCGAGTTTCTGTTTCTCAAGTTCTTTGCGGCGTTGTTCCCGCTCCTTTGCCTGTTGTGCTGGGTCGGGGGCGCGACGATCTGCGAAATGGACCGTGCAACTCGGTTCTGCACATATCTTGGCGATATGCCCGCGTTCCGCACCATCCACTACGATTGCCTCAGCCATGTGTTTGCATGGCTTCTGGCAGGGCGAGAGCGGCCGTTTGGCCTTCGCTGTCTTTGCCAGTTGCAGGGCAACGTAGCGGTTGCGTGGTAGTACAGAACTATCACCGTGTGTGCCGTGGTTGGTAGCGATCTGTACCAGTTTTGGTTTCTCGGCAATCTGCTGTTCAACAAACTTGGTTAGCTTGTTGTTGTAGCAGGCCGCGTCCGAGCACTGGTCATGCTGGCTGCCCAGTTCCCCGAAGAGCAGGGTGTTGAAACCTGTACGCTTGGGGCACTCTGCGCAACTTCCCGCCTCGGACACAAGCATTGCATCGTTCTTATCGAACGGCACGGAATCGAGCGAGAGCAAGATGTTCTGTTCAATCCATGCGATGAGGTCGCGCAATGGAAGCAACACGCGGGTGTCTTTACCGCCATTCCACACTGTGCGGAATGCGGCATCGAATGCCTTCTCCTGTTGTGCTTGTGGCAGTTTGGCGATTTCGAGCGCATGGCCGACGCCGATCTGGTCCGCGAGAAACGCTTCCGCGATGGACGGAATCAGTTCGACCAAACGCTGGCGCTGCGCCACAAACGCAGGGCTTTTGCCTGCTTTCTGCGCCACGGCTGCAATGTCGTAACGCGGCGATTCCAGCCGCAACAGCGCATCGAAGGCCAATGCCTCTTCCATCGGATGCACTCCTTCCCGCTGGATGTTCTCAATCAACTGCGCGATCACGCAATCGGAATCCGACAACGCGACTACGCGGACGGGAACATCCGCGAGTTCGGCCAGTTTCGCGGCGCGAAGTCTGCGGGCGCCGGCAATGACTTCGTACTTGTCATCGGCGATGGCGCGGACAAGCAACGGCTGCAAGACGCCTTGCGATTTGAAGCTCGCGGCCAATTCGTTCAGGCTGTGTTCGTCAAAACGGCGGCGCGGGTTGGTGGAGGATTCCTGCAACTGCGCGATGGGCAGGTTGCGGTATTCACTGGTAACTGCAACGGTTTTCGACATGACAATTCTCCATTTCGGTTTGCTGGTGCGTGGAGGTCATACGGACAGGCACCGGGGTCCACGGCACGCTGCTTTTGGCGTGCTGGGGTGGAGGCACACCTCACCTGCCCGCGTAAATGAGCGGTGGTGATGGAAGCGGCGGTTAGGCCGCTTCCGTGGTGGCTGTCTGTGCACGGGAACGTCGCACCCGCTTGGGTTCGGGCGCTGCTTCCGCTGCGGGTGCCGCAACTTCCTGCGAAACGGATTTCTCTACCGTGATTGCGGCGAGGATGACGGCTGAGGTTTGCTGCACCGCTTCAAGGCTTTCCGTCAGCAGGGCCGCGTTGCCGTGATACAGGCTGATATAGTCCGCGCTGGCCGTGGATGTGGTCAGCCCGATTGCCTTACCGACAACGAAAGCTATCGCCTCGGCTTCCGTCTCGCGCACGGTCTTGGTTGTCGCCGTGCGGCGTTCCGCATGTTTGAGCATGAGATGGCTTAACTCGTGAACCAAAGTTGTGAAGGTTTCAGCATCCGTCTGACCCGGTAACAAACGGATAGTGTTTCCGAAAGCCATGCCCAGAGCGGGCGCGATGCTCTCGTTGTATTCAAGCGTGATGCCCTGAGCGTTCACGTACTCGCGCAAGCGGTCCAGATACACGCTCGCCTCGCCTGTCACTTTGTCCAGTTCCGGCAAACGTGCGCCTTCGGTCTGCGATTCATCCCACACATACACTCTGCGGAAACCGAGCAGTGACGGAGTGTTGTCGTTTTCGCTGTTGCTCTTTGCTTCGTCCTTACGGGCCTTCGCCACCAGCGGCGCAAGAATGGCAATGCCTTTCTCGCCACGTTTCACCCTGCGCCCAAGCTGGTTCCATGTCCACATGCCCGCTACGTTCGTGGCCTGTGGCTTTTGTCTCGCTATCAGCAAGACATTGCCGAAACTGTAATTTCTGAAATGCGCCATCGCGTCCAGAAACGCGGTCAAGGCTTCGCTCTTACCGGCCTCTAATTGCTCGATGAGGTATTGCACGTTTTCGCGCACAAGCTGCTGTGCGGTTGCAGGCTTCCGATTTGTACTGTCGGAAGCCGTGTTGCTGGCGATGCCGCTGGCTGCGCTATTGCTGACGGTGAATGCGCTGTTGCCGGTGCTGCTGTTGTTGCTCTGATATTCCATTGTTTTTGCCTCTGTCTGCCCTGGGGGGCGTTTTTTTCTTTCACCCTGGAGCGAAGCGAAGGAAAAAACGTACCCACAGGCGGACAGAGCAGAACGACTAAGCGGCGGAAGGTAGGGACGAGTGGTGGGCGTGGCACCTGACAAACACGCTTGATCGTTTGGCGGGGGACGCGCTTGCCCGAAGACCCGGCCTGCAGCGAAGCGGAGGGCACCTTCCGCTGCGCAGAAGTGGACAGAGGTCGCGCGTAGCGCCTCCTTGCTTCGTTTTGTTGCTTTTGAATTTATCTCGGACGTTTTGGAGACGGCGCGGACAAATCGTCCGCGTTGTGAAAGATCGTTCCACTGACTCTAGGATCGCGAACACCTTTCGGCAAAGGGTGTTCGTTCCAGGGAGTTCTATGCGGAAATACAAAAACCTTCAAAGCAGCTTGCCGGCCAGCGGCTTCGCGGAAGATCTGGTATCCCAACACATTCCGTTCAGCGTCACTGAACGGCTTTATACCCCGGAAGAAGTCGCTGATCGTCTCGGTGTGTCAGAGCGTTGGGTAAGGGACCACGCCACCCGGCGCAATCCCCGTATCCGTGCCGTGAAACTTGGCCCTCTTCTTCGCTTCCGCTGGGCCGACGTGGAGTACTTTGTCGCAGCGCAAAGTATTGACTTTTCCAGGTTCAAAAAGCCGCCCCAGAGGAGTTAAATGAAATCAATCCTCCGCGGCTCAACGAGAGGAGAAGCAAGATGCCAATGAAATACCAGAGAGGCAATTTGTACCTCAAAGGTGTCAAAACGAAGAAATGGTACGGCAAGTTCCGGGTCTATTACAAGGACCGGAGCGGACAGGAGGTGTGCCAGACGAAACGGATAGTCCTCGGCACGAAGTCGGAAATGAAAAAGTGGGAAGCGGAAAAGAAGCTGGAGCAGATCACCGCAATAGCGAACGGCAGTGGCGGCAAAACATCGCTTGCTCTGCTGGCCGACGACAGCGTGACCTTCGGCTGGTTCGTGGAGGAAAGGTATCTCCCCATGCGCCGGGGACGCTGGCGGGTAGCTACAAAGAAAAGCACGGAGTTTGAAATCAAGCGGTATCTGGTGGGCAAGTTCGGGACTGTTCCCCTGCGGGAACTCGACCCCTTCCAACTCCAGATGTGGCTGAACAAGCTGGCGGAAAAATTCTCCGACACGGTTGTGCGGCACGCCTACGTCAATCTTCGGGCAATTCTGAAGATGGCGCGGAAGCTGAAATTCCTCTCCGAGAATCCGGCAGAAGATTTGGAAATGCCGGAGACCCGTGAAGTGGTGCGCCCCATCATCTCCGCCGAGCAGATTTGCACGCTCATCGGCGGGGTTGAAAATCTTCGGGACAAGGCCCTGCTCTGTGTCGGGATATTCTGCGCGACCCGCGCCAGCGAGACCTTCGGGTTTACCTGGAAGAGCTATCTTGGGGACCGTCTTCTGGTGCAAGCTACCGCATTCGAGGGCGAGTTCTACGAGGGGAAGGTCAAGACCAGGAGCAGCAAGACGGCTGTACCGCTCCCGGAGGACATTCGTCCTGTCATCGAGGCGTGGAAGAAGGTCTGCAAGGATACCTCACCCGACGCCCTGATGTTCCCAACCTTCGGACGGGGACGGCGAACGGGAAAGAAGGTCCCGTTTCACTCCAAGAACTTCCTGCGTTGCAAGATCGCGCCGATTGCCGAGAAGCTGGGCATCCCCAGAAAACTCGTGACATTTCAGGTCATGCGCCGCACGCTGGGCACGGACATGCAGGGTCACGGGTCGCTGAAGGATACGCAGATGGTGTTACGCCACGCCAGCATCAAGACGACCGGCGACGTTTACGTGCAGGAAATTGCCGAGAGCACGATCAAGGCGATCAACTCACGTACACGAGCTGTACTGGCCGCGCGCAAGAATGTGGACGGCCAAGGCACCCCGGAAACGGGCTCCAATGGGCTCCAAAGTGAGGCACAGGCATCCGGGAATGTGCTGGAGAAAAGGAGGGCGATGGTGGTCGAAATCAATGCACAGACTGATTCAGGCCATATTGCGGAGGGAAATGTTGCAAAGAAAGGAGAGGATTTGATGATCCGCGAAGCTGTTCTGAACAACCTCGAAACTCAACGGGCTCCAATGGGCTCCTGTTTGAGAATCGCTGCTTCGTAAGTTGTTGATTTATTGGCTCCTCAGGTAGGACTCGAACCTACAACCCTTCGGTTAACAG